>NZ_LR733817.1:2034375-2712500 GCF_902506165.1 Bosea sp. 29B | reverse complement strand
TCCGCGCGAGGCGCGCGAGGCCGTGCTCGGCGCCTTCCGTGACCATGCCGCCGGCCGCAACCGGAGCCTGCCCAAGACTGCATTGTCACTCGGACCCGGCCACGCCTTCCAGGCGATGACGGCAGCCTCGCAAGCGCAAGCGATCGCCACGGTGAAGTGGGTCGCCTCCGCTCCGACACAGGCGGGCAGCACCGTACCGAGCGTGAGCGCTCTGATCTGCGTCAGCGACTATGCCACCGGCGCGCCGCTCGCCGTCCTCGACGGCGACGAGATCACGCTGGTGCGGACCGCGGCGATGTCGGCAGCCACCGCCTCGCTGCTCGCGCCGCCGGATGCACGCACGATCGGCTTCGTCGGCTGCGGCCTGCAGGCCCATGCCCATCTCGCCGCCTTCCACGATCTCTTTCCCAGCCTCGACAACGCCCTGATGCTGAGCCGCAGCCGGAGCTCGGCCGAACGCCTGGCGGAAGCTGCCGCAGCGCGGGGCCTCGCCACAGAGATCGTCGACGATGCCGACATGCTGCTCGCCCGCAGCGACATCGTCATCTCCATGATTCCGGCGACGCCGGGCCTGCGCGCCTTCCTCGATCCCAGGCGGATGAAGCCTGCTTCCTTTGCTGCGGCGGTCGACACAGGCCGCAGTTGGCTGCCCGAGGCGCTGCCTGCCTTCGACATCCTGGCAACCGACAGCCTCGCCCAATCGCAGGCGCCCTATGATGTCGAGGGGCAGCCGGTGACGAGCGTCCGCTTCGGCCATGACCTTGCCGGACTCTCGCAGACACCGTTGGCCGATGCCGGGACTAAGCGCTCGCTGTTCTGCTTCCGCGGTTTTGCACTGGCCGATCTCGCGCTCGCGCATCTCGTCCTGGAGAAGGCGCGCGCCGCCGGTATCGGAACCTCCCTGCCCAGATAGCAACCCTGCCATGCGCCGGCTTTCCCTTCGCCTGCAGGAAGCCTACCTTTCCGGGCATCGAGGCGTTCCGGATAGGCGATGGCAATGACGAAGGGTTCCGATCTCCTGGTGGCCGCGCTCGAGAACGAGGGCGTCGACCGCATCTTCGGCGTTCCCGGTGAGGAAAACCTCGACGTGGTCGAGTCGCTCCGGACCTCGAAGATTGAGCTCGTCCTGACCCGGCACGAGCAGGCCGCCGCCTTCATGGCGGCGACGCATGGCCGGCTGACCGGGCGTCCCGGCGTCTGCATCGCGACGCTCGGCCCCGGCGCGCTCAATTTCTCGACCGGTGCGGCCTATGCCCATCTTGGCGCCATGCCGATGATCCTGATCACCGGACAGAAGGCGATCATGAGCGCCAAGCAGGCGCGCTTCCAGATCGTCGACGTCGTCGCCTCGATGAAGCCCCTGACCAAGATGACCCGGCAGATCGTCAGCGCCGCCAGCATCCCGTCGGTGGTGCGTGACGCCTTCCGCGTCGCGATGGAGGAGCGGCCCGGCCCGGTCCATCTCGAACTGCCGGAGGACATCGCCGGCGAGGAGGTCGCCGACGTGCCGATCATCCCGGTGCATCCGCTGGAGCTGCCGGTGGCGGATCCGAGGGCGATCGCACGCGCCGCCGAGATGATCCTCGCCGCCAAGCGGCCGCTGATCATGATCGGCGCCGCCGGCAACCGGCCGCGGCTGGTCGAGCCGCTCTCCGATTTCGTGCGGCGGGTGAAGCTGCCCTTCTTCAACACCCAGATGGGCAAGGGCGCCGTCACCGGCGGCTCCAACCTCTACGTCGGCACGGCCGCCCTGTCAGAGGGCGACTATGTCCACCAGGCGGTCGACCGGGCCGACCTGATCATCGCGATCGGCCACGACACGATCGAGAAGCCGCCCTTCCTGATGAAGAGCGCCGGCGGGCCGAAAGTGATCCATGTCGCCTACCAGTCGGCGACAGTCGAGCAGGTCTACCACCCCGATGCCGAGGTCATCGGCGATATCGGCGCGACCGTCACGGCGCTGGCGGAGCTGTTAGGCGGCCGGGTCGAAGCCGATCCGGTCATGCTGGAGCTGCGCCAGAAGATCCTCGCGCATCTCAACGACCGCTCGGAAGAAGACCGCTTCCCGATCACGCCGCAGCGCATCGTCCACGACATCCGCGCGGTGATGCCGGAGGACGGCATGGTCTGTCTCGACAACGGCATGTACAAGATCTGGTTCGCGCGGAACTACCGCACCCATGTCGCCAACACGCTGCTGCTCGACAATGCGCTGGCGACGATGGGCGCCGGCCTGCCCTCGGCGATGATGGCGGCGATGCTGCATCCCAAGCGCCGGGTCATGGCGGTCTGCGGCGATGGCGGCTTCATGATGAACAGCCAGGAGATGGAGACCGCCGTCCGCCTCGGCCTCAACCTCGTCGTCGTCGTCCTCAACGACAGCGCCTATGGCATGATCCGCTGGAAGCAGGCGGTCGACGGTTTCCAGGATTACGGCATGAGCTTCGGCAATCCCGATTTCGTCGCCTATGCCAAGGCCTATGGCGCCAAGGGCTCGCGCGTCGGTTCGGCGGCCGAGCTGGTGCCGACGCTGGAAACTGCGTTCAAGGGCGGCGGCGTCCATCTCGTCGAGGTTCCCATCGACTATTCGGAGAACACGCGCGTGCTCGTCGAGGAGCTGCGCAACAAGACGCCGGATATCGAGCTGGCCTGACCCCGAGACCCGTTACACTCAGCCGGACAGACCCTGTCATCCCGGACGGAGCGAAGCGAAGATCCGGGATCCATTCCGGAGCCTTTCCGATAGAGGTTCCGGAATGGGTCCCGGGTCTCCCTCCGGTCGCCCGGGACGACTCGCGCTCATGTTTCGCGGCGAACGCCCTCATCCAAGCCGTTAGTAAGAAAACCGCCAAGGAGACCAAGATGCTGACAGTGGTCCAGGCCTATGATCGCGCGCCGATCGAGGAGATCGCCACCGACGATGCGGCGGCGCTCGAAGCCAAACTGCAGGCGGCCGACAAGGTCTTCCGCGACCGCGGCAACTGGCTCAAAACCCATGAGCGGATTGCGATCCTGCGCAGGCTCGCCGGCCTGCTCGACGCCAAGCGCGACCATTTCGCCCGGCTGATCGCGCGCGAGGGCGGCAAGCCGCTGCCCGACGCCATCGTCGAGGCGACGCGCGCCGTCGACGGCATCTACAATGCCGCCGACGAACTCCGGAATTTCGGCGGGCGCGAGATCCCGATGGGATTGACGCCGGCGGCCGTGAACCGCTGGGCCTTCACCACCAAGGAGCCGATCGGCATCGTCGCGGCGATCTCGGCCTTCAACCACCCGCTCAACCTGATCGTCCACCAGGTCGCGCCGGCGATCGCGGTCGGCTGTCCGGTCATCATCAAGCCGGCGAGCACGACGCCGCTGTGCTGCCGCGACTTCGTCGCGCTGGTGCACGAGGCCGGCCTGCCGGAAGCCTGGTGCCAGACCTTCCTGCCGGAGACCAACGAGCTCGCCGAGGCGCTCGCCACCGACCGGCGCGTCGCCTTCCTCAGCTTCATCGGCTCGGCCAAGGTCGGCTGGTACCTGCATTCCAAGCTGGCGCACGGCGCGCGCTCGGCGCTGGAGCATGGCGGGGCGGCGCCGGCGATCGTCGACCGCAGCGCCGATCTCGACCGGATCATCGAGCCTGTCGTCAAGGGCGGCTTCTACCATGCCGGCCAGGTCTGCGTGTCGACGCAGCGCATCTATGTGCATGAAGAGATCGCCGACGCCTTCACCGAGCGGCTGGTGGCGCGTGTCGCCAAATTGCGCACCGGCGATCCCACGCTGAAGGAGACCGAGGTCGGCCCGCTGATCCTGCCCAAGGAAGCGGATAGGGTGGCAAGCTGGATCGACGAAGCCGTGAAGGGCGGGGCCAAGCTCGCGCTCGGCGGCAAGCGGCTGTCGGAGACGACGCTGGAGCCGGCTGTGCTGCTCGACCCCGCCGTCGACGCCAAGGTCTCGCAGCTCGAGGTCTTCGGCCCACTGGTCTGCGTCTACCGCTACAGCAAGCTCGACGAGGCCATCGCCCGGGCCAATTCGCTCAACGTCGCCTTCCAGGGCAGCGTTTTTGCGCAGGACATCGACGTTGCCCTGCACGTCGCCGAGCGGCTCGATGCCTCGGCGGTGATGGTCAACGACCCCACCGCCTTCCGCACCGACTGGATGCCCTTCGCCGGCCGCAAGGAATCCGGCTACGGCACCGGCGGCATCCCCTACACCATGCGCGACATGACGCAGGAGAAGATGATCCTGATGAACCGGCGCTGAGGCGATCTTAGCTTCGGAACCTCGCCGTCATTCCGGGGCGCTGCACAGCAGCGAGCCCGGAAACCAGAGCCGATGCCGGCTCAGGATTGGCTCCCTCATCTTCGCGCCTTCACAATAAAGCGCATCGGTTCTGGGTTCCGGGCTCTTCGCTCCGCGAAGCCCCGGAAAGACAGTGCTCAGCGCTTCAGCAGCAGCTTGACCTTCGCCAGCGCCGAGTCCTGCTCCTCGTGATAGTCGATCAGGCTGCGGAAGCGACCCTCCGCGTCCATCAGATAGACCGAGGCGGTGTGGTCCATGGTGTAGCCGTCCTGCGTCGGGATGCGCTTGGCATAGGCCTTGAAGGCCTTCAGCGCCGCGTCGAGCTCGGCCTGCGTGCCGGAGAGCCCGACAATGCGCGGATCGAAGGATTGCAGGTAGAGCGCAAGCTGCGCCGGCGTGTCGCGCTCGGGATCGACGGAGACGAAGAGCACGTTGAGCTTGTCGGCCTCGGGGCCGAGCTTGCCGAGCAGGGTGGTGAGCTCGAACAGCGTGGTCGGGCAGACCTCCGGGCAATGGGTGAAGCCGAAGAAAACCAGCGTCGGCTTGCCGAGATAATCGGCCTGCGAGACCTTGCGGCCGGTATGGTCGGTCGAGGTGAACGGACCGCCGACATCGGCCAGCGGCGTCGATACGGCCACGCCCGAGCTCGGCCGGCCGGGTCCGTCGACGCGCCACCAGCCGAGCGTGATCGCGGCGGCGGCGAAGGCGACGAGGACAACGGCAGCCCAGGCGCCGTAACGGATGATCTTGAGGATCGGCATGCGCTTTTGTCTGGCGGCCGGCTTGCCCGGCGTCAACGCGACAAGATCGACCCGGTCGCCGATGCCTGCTGCGGCTCATCGTCGCCGCCGGCGCCATAGGGGTCGGCCAGAGCCGCCTGCGGCTGGCTGATCTCGACCTTGCCGGCGACCATGGTCTGCATCCGCTCCGGCCCGATATTGCGCAGGATCTTGCGGAAGCTCTGGTGCATGCCGCCATCCATCAGCGCATAGCTCATCGCCGGCGTACTGCCGGAGAGCTCGGCGAGCCGCGCATCGTCGCGGGCGCTGCGCGCGGAGACCAGCGAGGCGACCTCCGGATCGGTCTCATAGGCCGGGCACGGCGCGCCAGGAACGAAAGCCGAGGCATCGCCGGCCGGGTTGAAGACATAGCGGCCGCCGCAGGTCGCCAGCTTCGGCGGCTGGCGGGTCGCCTCGAAATGATCCGAGCCTTCCTTGAGATTGCGCCAGAAGGCGATGTTCGGATTGCTGCGATGGCGCGCCATGTTCTCGGGCGTCATCCGGAAGGGGAAGGCCTGGACCTGGAAGCTGCGCTGACCGCCCGCGAACGCCTCGCGCGCCAGCCCGTAGATCTCGGTGACGCCGTCATCGGTCATCGCATAGCAGCCGGCCGAGGTGCAGGCGCCATGGATCATCAGAGCCGAGCCGGTATAACCCTGCGCCTTCTCCAGCGCATTGGGATAGCCGAGATTATAGGAGAGGTAGAACTGCGACCTCGGATTCATCAGCTCCGGCGTCACCGTATAGAAGCCCTCCGGCGCTTGCCGGTCGCCCTCGCGCTTCTTGGGACCGAGCTGGCCGGACCAGCGGCACATCGGATAGGTCTTGAGCAGGGCGTATTGGCCGGAGCGGTCGCGCTTCCAGACCTCGAGCTCGCTCTCCTTCTTGTAGAGGCGCACGACGATCGGGTCGGCCTGGCTCATGCCCTTGTTCGACATCTGCG
Source organism: Bosea sp. 29B (assembly GCF_902506165.1). Classification (NCBI taxonomy): domain Bacteria; kingdom Pseudomonadati; phylum Pseudomonadota; class Alphaproteobacteria; order Hyphomicrobiales; family Alloboseaceae; genus Allobosea; species Allobosea sp. 29B. Next base: position 2,706,494 of record NZ_LR733817.1, on the reverse strand, counting down.
AGACGAGCGCAGCCGGCAAAGGCTGGTTGCCCCGGCCGTCGCCCTCCATCCCGACACAGGACGACAGGGCAACGGCGGCGACGCCGAGCAGAGCGAAGCGCCGGAGACGCTGGAAGAGAGAGCGATCGGACATGGCTAAAATTATCGGCGTCTGGCGCTAACGACTCGTGAACGGGTTTGAACCCGCGCGACCCTGCAACCTCAGGCCGGTCGAGGTTCAATTGACGTTTTCGTGAACAACGCCTGCCGCCGCCCCGATGCTCAGTACTTGAAGCTCTAGTGGCTTCAGGTCGCAGAACGGCGGCGAAAGGGGAATCACGCCATGCTCGACCGCCGCCTCATTTTGCAGTCCCTCGCCTTCGGCCTTGCCGGCTCGCTCTCCTTGCCCGCGCTCGCCCAGGCACCAACCGCCCTGCTCGACCCCGGACCGCTGCCGGAAAAGGTCTTCGGTGCGGCGGAGGCGCCGGTGACGGTGATCGAATACGCCTCGCTCACCTGCCATCACTGCATGAATTTCCACATGAAGACCTGGCCGGAGTTCAAGGGGAAGTATGTCGACAGCGGCAAGGTGCGCTTCATCATCCGCGAATTCCCGCTCGATCCGCTGGCGATGGCCGGGTTCATGCTCGCCCGCTGCGCCGGCGAGGATAAATGGTACCCGGTCGTCGACATGCTCTACCGCACGCAGGAAAGCTGGGCCCACTCCGACAATCCGCTGGACGGGCTGACCCAGGCGATGCGCCAGACCGGCATGGGCAAGGACGGCGTCGAGGCCTGCCTGAAGCGCGAGGACATCTATCAGGGCATCAAGCAGGTCTCCGAGCGCGGCAAGGGCTTCGGCGTCGAGTCGACACCGACCTTCTTCGTCAACGGCAAGAAGGAGGTCGGCGCACTCTCGCTCGAGCAGTTCGACGCGATCCTGGCGCCGCTGCTAGCCGGGCGCTGACCTCGCCATGGTGAGGTCAAGAAACCTTGCGCTCGCGGCATCACTGACGGCGCTGGCGATCCTGTTCTACGCTGTCACCGTCGTGCGGATGCGCGAGACCGAGGATCGGCGGCACTTGAATGATCCCCAGGCGCACGCGGTACCGACAGAACCGGCCAGTCCCAGGCCCTGAGACATCAGGCCGAGCGGCCAATGGCGCGCTTGGCGGTCTCGACAGCGCCGGCGCATTGCGGCGCGATCTCGACGAGCACGGCGTCCGGGGTCGCCGCCCCCGTCCAGAAGCGGACGACCTGGACCACCGCCCAGCCCGGATTCTCGCCAACACGTGTCACGATCGTCGGCGCCGCAGCGCGGGCGCACGTCGCGACCTTCTCGGCGCGGTCGCGCGGAATCCCGAGGGCCGAGAGCTGGCTGGTGATGGCGCCCTGGATCGGATTGAGGATCAGGAGCGAGACCAAGGCGGCGATGAACGATTCCATGGTGCGGCTTTCAGCTTTGCCTGTGTCGGAATTGCGGTGTTCAATCTTGAAGTCAGAGACGGATTCACCGATCAGATTGATCCAATCCGATCGGACCCGGCTCTAGAGGCGCTGCTCGTGACCATCGGTCCGGCGGATCGCCTCGTCCTCGATCTGGATGGTGGTGTGCCTGAGCCCGAACTCCTCGGCGAGGAGCCGATTGGCCTGAACGAGCGTCTCACGCCCCTGCGCCATGTCGGCGACGACGATATGCGCGCTCATCGCATCGAGGCCCGAGGTCAGCGTCCAGACGTGCAGGTCGTGGACGGCGGCGACGCCCGGCAACGCCAGCAGCGACTTTTCCAAGAAGGCGATATCGACCTCCGGCGGCGTGCCTTCCATCAGGATGTGGACCGCCTGCTTCAGCAGGATCCAGGTTCGCGGCACGATGAACAGGCCGATGCCGGCGCCGACGATCGGGTCGGCGAGCGTCCAGCCGGTCGCCATCACGATCACGGCCGCGATGATGACGCCGAGCGAGCCGAGCATGTCGCTCAGCACCTCGAAATAGGCTCCCTTGACGTTGAGGCTTTCGGAGGAGCCGCCGGCGAGCAGCTTCATGCTGATCAGATTGACGATCAGCCCGACCACCGCGACGGCGAGCATCGGCCCGCCGAGGATCGGCGGCGGATCAAGGAAGCGCTGATAGGCCTCGTAGAGGATGTAGACCGTCAGCAGCAGCAGGACGACGGCGTTGGCGAGCGCCGACAGGATCTCCATCCGGACATAGCCATAGGTCCGCTGCGGCGTCGCCGGCTTCTCGGCGAAGCGGATCGCGACCAGCGCCAGGGCAAGCCCGCCGGCATCGGTCAGCATATGCGCGGCATCGGCCAGCAGCGCGAGGCTGCCGGTCCACAGGCCGCCGATCACCTCGGCGAGCATGAAGGAGAAGGTCAGGCCGAAGGCCATGGCGAGCCGCGACTTGTGCCGCCCCGCCGCCGTGCCGGCGCTGCCGCCATGCGAATGTCCGGCTCCCATCAGGATGCTCCGTTCGTGCGCTGGGCCGGCGCCCGGTTCATCACCGGCAGCGCGGCCAGCAGCATCAGCGCTACGCCGCAGCTCAGTGCGATGTCGGCGCCGTTGAAGGTCGGCCAGTGCCAGTCGCCCCAATGCAGGTCGAGGAAATCGGTGACCGCGCCCTGGCGCCAACGGTCGATCGCATTGCCGAAGGCCCCGCCCGCCATCAGCGCCAAGCCGATGCGTTCGAGCCGGTGCCCTGCGAACGCCGCCCAGGCCAGCAGGCCGAGGCCGGCCGCGAACTTGAACAGCCCGAGCAGGCCGGGCCAGGCTTCGAGCGTGTCGCGGAACAGGCCGAAGCTGACGCCGGTGTTGAACCCGAGGCGCAAATTGAGGAAGGGCGTGAGCTCGATCAGCTCGGGCGGGTTCAGCACGATCTCCAGCATCAGCCATTTGCTGGCCTGATCGAGACCGGCGGCCGCGAGCGCGACGGCAACGGCAAAGCTTAGCCTGCGCGACCAGCTCATGCGGCCTCTCCCGCAGTGCCGCCACTGACGCCGAGCCAACGCCGGACGCGGGCCTTGTAGACGAGATAGGGCTGACCGAGCGAAGCGCTGAGCACGCGCTCCTCGATCGCCACCTGCAGCCTGATCGCGATCAGCAGCGCCAGAGTCAGCGCCGCCTGGACGAGGCTCGGCAGAACGATGAAGAGGCCGATGAACAGCAGGGCCTGACCGACGAAGACCGGGTTGCGCGAGATCGCGAAGGGGCCGCTGTCGACGATCGCGCCCTGCTCGCCCTCGGCCGCACCGATACGCCAGGAGGAGCCCATGGCGCGTTGCGACAACAGCGCGACACCGGCGCCGATGACGACGAGGAGATGGCCGAGCACGTCGAACCAGGGCCCGTCCAGCGCCGCCGCCAGCGGATCGTCCTTTACCGGATTGCCGAAGGCGGCGAGCCAGAGCGGCCAAAGCACGGCACCGGCGAAGGCGAGGCGGAAAAGCAGCGCCGGCAGCGTCTGCTTCTCCTTGCCCCTGCCGAAGAGCCAGACCGGGCGACCGGCCTCCTCCGCCAGTAGCGTCGACAGGACGAAGAAGCTGATGACGTAGACGACGGCCATCAGATAGCTGGCGATCTCCATGCCGGACATCGGCCGCCTCCTCAGCCGGCCTTGCCGGCGTTGAAGCGCAGCAGGCGCAGCGCGTTGGCGGTGACCAGCACGGTCGCGCCGGTATCGGCGAGGATCGCGACCCAGAGGCCGGTATAGCCGAGCACGCTGGTGACCAGGAACACCGCCTTCAGGCCAAGCGCGAGCGCGATATTGGTGCGGATATTGCCCATCGCCGCCCGTGCCAGCCGGATCATGGCGGCGATATCGCGCACCCGGCTCTTCAGCACGGCGCCATCGGCGGTCTCGAGCGCGACATCGGTGCCGGAGCCCATGGCGACGCCGATATTGGCGGCGGCCAGCGCCGGGGCGTCGTTGATGCCGTCACCGACCATCATCACCGGCGCCTCGCGCGACAGAGCCTTGATCGCCGTGACCTTGTCGTCCGGCATCAATTCGGCCTTGTGCTCCAGGCCAAGCGAGCCGGCGATGGCCGCGCCGGTGCGGGCATTGTCGCCGGTCAGCATCACCGAGCGGATGCCGAGCGCCTTGAGCTCGGCGATGGCGGCGGCAGCGTCCTCGCGCGGCTCGTCGCGCAGGGCGATCAGGCCGGCGAGCTGGCCGTCGGCGATGACGGCGGCGACGGTCTTGCCGGCCGTTTCGAGCCGCTCGACCGCTTCCAGTGCACTTGCGTCGAAGCTGGCGCGATCCTTGGCGTGGCGCGGCGCGCCAACGAAGATGGCGACGCCGTCGAGCTCGCCGGTGACGCCCTTGCCGGCGATCGCGGCCGCATTGGCAGCGGCACGCACCGGGACACCATCCGCCTTGGCGCGAGCGAGGATGGCGAGCGCCAGCGGATGGCTGGAACCGGTCTCGACCGCAGCGGCGAGCTCGATGAGCTTGCGCTCGTCATGGCCGAGCGCAACGATTTCGGTGACGCGTGGCTCGCCCGCGGTCAGCGTTCCCGTCTTATCGAAGGCGACGACGCCGGTGCGCGCCGCAGCCTCGATCACCACGCCGCCCTTGAGCAGCAGGCCCTGGCGCGCGCCGGTCGAGAGCGCCGCCGCGATCGAGGCCGGCACCGAGATGACCAGCGCACAGGGGCAGCCGATCAGCAGCAGCGCCAGCGCCCGGTAGATCCAGACCGACCACTCGCCGCCGAAGGCGAGCGGCGGCACCAGCGCGACCAGGATGGCGAGCCCTACGATCGCCGGCATGTAGATGCGCGAGAAGCGGTCGATGAAGCGTTCGGTCGGTGCCCTCGCCTCCTGGGCTTCCTCGACCAGGCGGATGATGCGGGCGATGGTGTTGTCCTCAGCCGCCTTCTCGACGCGCACGCGCAGCGCCGCCTCGCGATTGACCGAGCCGGCATAGACCTGTTCGCCGATGCCCTTGGTCTTCGGCACGGATTCGCCAGTGACCGGGCTCTCGTCGATGCCGGAGACGCCGTCGGTAATCGCACCATCGGCCGGGATGCGGTCGCCCGGGCGCACCAGCACGATCTGGCCGACCCTCAGCCCGGCAGCGTCGACCTGGCGAGTCTCGCCGTTCTCCTCGACAATTGCTGTCTTGGGCACGAGATCGCCCAGCGCCCGGATCGAGGCGCGGGCACGGTCGGCGGCGACACCTTCCAGTACCTCGCCGACGGCGAAGAGGAAGACGACCAACGCCGCCTCCTCGGCCGCACCGATGACGAGCGCGCCGGTCGCGGCGATCGTCATCAGCATCTCGATGGTGAATGGCTGGCCGACCGCCGCCGCCGCAAAAGCGCGCCGGGCCACCGGCACGACGCCGATCACGCAGGCGACGACGAAGGCCCAATAGGCGGCGGTCTCGGAGATCGTGAATTTGGCGAGCCAGGCGCCGGCGAGCAGCGCGCCGGTCAGGAGGACGAGCCTGCCCTTGCCGGTCTGGTACCAGGAGACGCCGTCCGGCGTCGGCTCGTGGACATGGCCGGGCAGGCTGTGGCCATGGTCGGCACCCTTGCCGTGGGCATGGTCATGGCCGTGATCGTGCTTGTGGTCGTGCTTGTGCGCGTGGCCCTGCGCCTTCTCTGCCGGGCCGTGGTCATGGCCGCAGCCACAAGCCGCGCTCGGCTCGGAGGCGGCCACGCGCGGCGCACTCGCCGGCGTCGTCTTGTAGCCGAGGCTGGCGACGCGCTTCTCGATGACGTCGCGCCGGGTCCGGCTCTCGTCGAGGGCGAGCGTCAGTGTCTCGGACATCACCGAGAGACGCACATCGGAAACGCCGGGCAAGCGCTCGACCGCGCCGCGAATCTTCGCCGCGCAGCTGGCGCAATCCATGCCGCCGACCTTCCAGGACAGCGTTTCCGTTTCGGTTTTTGCGGCGGTGGCCATGCTCTCGTCTCCGCTTGACAGCGTTGCGGGACCACCTACCTACAACCTGTAGCCACTACAGCTTCAAGAGGGAAAATCATGCAGCCAGCGAAATCTCTCGAGCGCGTGGTGCCGATCGGGACGCTGGCCGAGCGGACCGGGGTCAAGGTCGAGACGATCCGCTATTACGAGCAGGTCGGCCTGCTGCCGGAGCCGGAGCGCTCCGAGGGCAACCAGCGCCGCTACGGCCGTGCCCATGTCGAGCGGCTCGCCTTCATCAAGCATGCGCGCGATCTCGGCTTCGCGGTCGAGAGCATCCGCACCCTGCTGCGGCTTTCGGACACACCCGGCATGGCCTGCGACGAAGCGCATGCGATCGCGGCCGAGCATCTCGAGGAAGTGCGCGACAAGATCGCGCGTTTGCGCTCGCTCGAAGCCGAACTTGCCCGGATCGCAACGGTTTGCTCGGGCGGGGTCGCCGCCAGCGACTGCGCCGTGATCGAAGCGCTGGCCGACCACAGCCGTTGCGAGCACCACGGCCACTGAGACATCAACGCAAATTGACCCTGCCGGCAGCCATGCTATCGAAATCGCAGGAGGGTTGGTTTTGTCCGCAGGGCGCAGCAAGACAGGGATGAGACGCTGGGTTGCGCTGGTCGCGGCCTATCTCGTCGTGCTGCAGGCGATCTTCGCGGGCCTTGCCTCCGGCGCCAATGCGGCAAGCTTCAGCCTCGACCGTTCGCTGGCGATGACGCTCTGCGCCGGCGGCGATCAGCCGATGAGCCAAGGCGACGGCGCTGCGGCGCATGAGCTGATGAGCTGCTGCATGCTCGGCTGCGCCTTCACCGGCGCCGGCGCACCAGCCGCCCCGACCAACTCGCTACCGGTTGTGCATCGCGCCGTCGACCTCGTCGCCTTCCAGCGCCGGCTCGACCTGCCATCCGGCTTCGTCGCCGGCCGCTCCCCGGCCAATCCACGCGCACCGCCCGCCGGCCTCTGAACAGGACAGGCCTGCGCGCAAGGTCGCGCCGCCTCCCCTTGCTGACGGTCGCCAACGGCCTTTCCTCGCCCCATTCGCTCGCGACGGCACCCTGCCGACTCGCGCGCTCCTTCCAAATTCATGCCGCCGAACGCGGCTGCGCCGGCCGTGCCGGCGTCCTTTCCGCAGGGATTCCTGACGATGAAATCGCTTTCGCTCGCCGCCCTCGTCGCGGCTTTCACTGCCGGCCCGGCCTTCGCCCATGTCACGCTGGAAACCCAGCAGGCCCCGGTCGGCTCGACCTACAAGGCGGTGCTGCGCGTGCCGCATGGTTGCAAGGGCGCGGCCACGACCAAGGTCCGCGTCCGCATTCCCGAGGGCGTCATCGCGGTCAAGCCGATGCCCAAGCCCGGCTGGACGCTGGAGACGACCAAGGGCAAGTACGAGAAGTCCTACGATTATTACGGCACACCGACGGCTGAGGGCGTCACCGAGGTCAGCTGGAGCGGCGGCAAGCTGCTCGACGAGCATTATGACGAGTTCGTCCTGCGCGCTTATCTCGCCGCCGACCTCAAGCCGGAGACGACGCTCTACGTACCAGTGGTACAGGAATGCGAGGGCGGTGCGGTCGAGCGCTGGATCGAGATCCCGGCGGCCGGCAAGTCGGCTGACGATTACAAGTTCCCGGCGCCCGGCGTGAAGCTGACGCCGAAGAAGTGAGCGAGCGCGGCCGGGTTTTCCGCCCGGCCGCCTTCCCGCCATGACCCGGCAACTTCACCTCCTTCTCATCCTGCTCGGCCTCGCCGTCGCCTCGCTCGCGACGGCGGGACAGGCGATGGCGCATGCCGCCTTGACGAAGACTGTTCCGGCCGACGGCTCGGTCGTCGCCAGCGCGCCCGCCGAGTTCAGCCTGAGCTTCAGCGAGCCGGTCTCGCCGCTGGTGCTGAAGCTGATCGGCCCGGACGGGACGAGCCGCGCGCTGACGCGCTTCACGCTCACGGATCGGACGCTCGCGATCACGGCACCGTCCGATCTCGCCACTGGCACGCATGTGCTGAGTTGGCGTGTCGTTTCCGAGGACGGCCATCCCGTCGGTGGCTCGGTGCTGTTCTCGGTGGGTGCACCGAGCGCAGCGCCTGCCATCACCGCAAGCCAGACCGAGCCGGCCGTCCGCATCGCGCTCTGGCTCGGCAAGTTCGGGCTCTATCTCGGGCTCGCTTTCGGCATCGGCGGCGTGGCCTTCATGGCCTGGGCCGCCCCCCTGCCCGCACCCGTGCGCCGGCCGATAGCGGGCTTCCTCGCGCTCGGGCTGCTGTCGCTGCCGATCGCCTTCGCGGCACAGGGGCTCGACGCTCTGACACTGCCGCTTTCCGGTGCGCTTCAGCCAGCGGCCTGGCAGGCGGCCGCCGCGAGCAGTTTCGGCCGCACCGCGTTGATCGCGACGCTCGGTTTGCTCGTCGCACTGATCGCGCTCGGCGTGCCCGGTCGGAGTGGACGCTTGCTCGCAATCATTGCCTGGCTCGGCACCGGCGCGGCGCTTGCCGCCAGCGGCCACGCCAGCGCCGCTGAACCGCAATTCCTGACCCGCCCGGCCGTGTTCCTGCACGCGATCGGCATGGCCGGCTGGGCCGGCGCGCTGCTGCCTCTCGCTCTCGCCTTGCGACAGCCCGACGGGGCGCAGACGCTGCAGCGTTTCTCGCGACGCATTCCGGTGCTGCTGCTCTTCATCCTGCTCAGCGGCCTCGCTCTGGCCATCGTCCAAGTCGAGCGCCCGCAGGCGTTGCTGACCACTCCCTACGGCCTCGTACTCACCGGCAAGCTCGCGCTGGTCGCGGCGCTGATCGGCCTCGGCGCTTTCAACCGCTACCGGCTGACGGACGCGGCCGTATCCGGGCGGGCGAACACCCGCTCGCGGCTGACCCGGATCATCGCGGCTGAGATCGCGATCATCGTCGCCATCCTCGCCGTCGTCGCGCTCTGGCGTTTTACGCCGCCGCCGCGCGCCCTCTTCGCTGCGGCTGCCCAGCCAGCCAGCGTCCATATCCATACCGAAAAGGCGATGGCCGACATCAGCCTGACACCTGGCCGCGCTGGCCCGGTGACGATCACCGTCTCGCTGCTCGACGGCGAGTTCGGCCCGCTTGCGGCGAAGGAATTGCGGCTTGCCTTGTCACGGCCGGAAGCCGGCATCGAGCCGATCGAGCGGCAGGCCACCAAGCAAGCAGACGGCAGCTGGCGAGTCGGCGATCTGACGCTTCCCGTCGCCGGACGCTGGACCATCGAGCTCGAGATCCTGGTCTCGGATTTCGAGATGACCCGTCTCAAGGAGACCGTGGAGATCAGGCCATGACAGGTGACATGACACGACGCGACTGGACGGGCCTGGCAGCGGCCGGCGCGCTCTCCGGATTGCTCGCCGGGCTGCCGCAAGCCGCGCTGGCCCAGCCTGCCGGCGCGAGCACACCGCGGATCGCGATGCTGGTGCACCCCGATATGGTCATGCTCGACCTGGTCGGTCCGCTGACCGTGTTCTCACTGCTGCGGGCGGAGCTGCACCTGGTCTGGAAGGACCGGCAGCCGGTCGCGAATGATCTTAGCCTGCCGGTCACGCCGACGACGAGCTATGCCGACTGCCCGGCCGATCTCGATGTCCTGTTCATCCCCGGCGGGCTGAAGGGGAGCGTCGCGCTGATGGAGGATGCGCAGACACTCGCTTTCCTCGCCGATCGCGGCGCCCGGGCCCGCTATGTCACCGCGGTCTGCACAGGCTCGCTGCTGCTCGGCGCCGCCGGACTGCTGAAGGGCTATCGCGCCACTGGCCACTGGTACATTCGCGACCTTCTGGCAGCGATGGGAGCGAGCGTCGAGCACAGCCGCGTCGTCACCGACCGCAACCGCATCACCGGCGGTGGCGTCACGGCCGGAATCGATTTCGGCCTGACGGTCGCCGCCAAATTGCGTGATGAGGAGACGGCGCGCCTGATCCAGCTCGTGCTGGAATATGATCCGCAACCGCCTTTCGACGCCGGCTCGCCCGAGCGCGCCGGTGCCAAGCTCACCGGCGATGTGCTGGCGCGGCGCAAGCCCCTGATCGATGCCGCCCGGCGCAATGCCGACCTCGCCAAGTCCCGACTCTCGCTTTGATCACCCAAGGAGCCTCAAGATGACCAAGTTCCGCTTCGCCCTCGCCGCCACAGCCCTCGCGCTGAACTGCGGCACCGCCCTCGCGCAGGACTACACGGCCGGCCCGCTCAAGATCGAGCAGCCCTGGACGCGCGCCACCCCCGGTGGCGCCAAGGTCGCTGGCGGCTATGTCGCGGTCACCAACACCGGCAGTGCCCCCGACCGCCTGCTCGGCGGCAGCAGCGAGATCGCCGGCAAGGTCGAGATCCACGAGATGTCGATGAACAACGGCGTGATGACCATGCGCGGCCTGCCCGAGGGCGTCGAGCTCAAGCCCGGCGCCAAGCTCGAGCTGAAGCCCGGCGGCTACCACATCATGTTCATGGATCTGAAGCGCCAGCTCAAGGAAGGCGAGACGATCAAGGGCACCCTGACCTTCGAGAAGGCCGGAGCGGTCCCGGTCGAGTTCTCCGTGCAGTCGGTCGGCGCCCGTGCCCCGGCCGAAGCGCACAAGCACTGACCGTCGCCAAAGGCTGCGAAATCGCGGAGGCCGCCGGGTGCAAGCCCGGCGGCTTTTTTCATGCGCGCTTGACCATTCCTGCCCTGAGAAGTACGGTCCATATTAGAAAACAAATGATCCACAATATGGATCAATAGGAGGAACGCAGTGCTGCAGGGCATGCTCCCGGTGTTGCCGACGCCGTTCACCGAGGCTGGAGCCGTCGATCCCGAGGCGATGGCGGGGATCGTCGACTTCGCCGTCGCCAGCGGCGTCGACGGCGTCGTGTTCCCGGGCTTCGCCAGCGAGGTCGACGAGCTCACTGCGGCCGAACGGACGACACTGCTGAAGGTGGTGGTCACCGGGGTCGGCGGACGCTTGCCGATCGTCGCCGGCGCGAGCGCTCCGACCGCCCTCGAGGCCATCTCGCATTGCCGCGAGGCCCTCGCCAACGGCATCCGCCATGCGATGATCCAGGCGCCGAAGAGCGTCGGCACCACGACAGAGGCCGTCTCGGCCTTCTATGGCGAGATTGCTGCGGCAGTGCCCGGCATCGAGATCGTGCTGCAGAACGCGCCGGCGCCGCGCGGCTCCGACCTCAAGCCCGAGGCGATCCTCCAAATCGTCCGCGACAATCCGGCGATCACCTATGTCAAGGAGGAGACGCTGCCGTCCGGCCTCGCCATCTCGGCGATCGCGGCCGGCATGCCGGCGCATCTGAAGGGCGTGATCGGCGGCGGCGGGGCGCGCTACCTGATCGACGAATACAATCGCGGTGCCTGCGGCGCGATGCCGGCGGTCGAGCTCGCCGATGTCCATGTCGCGATGGACCGGGCCTATCGCAGTGGCGACATCGAGCGCGCGCGCGAACTCTATATGCGCACGCTGCCGCTGCTGGTGATTCAGTTCAATTTCCGCATGGCCTTCACCAAGCATGTGCTGACGCGGCGCGGCGTGCTGACCAACCAGGTCGTGCGGGCCAAGGTGCCGCCGATGGATGCGCTTGATGTCGCCGAGATCGACGCCTGGCTCGACGCCTGCGCCGACCTCATGACGGTCGAGCCGCGCGAGCCCAAGCTCGGCGGAGGCGCGTGATGGCCGAGCGTGTCGCCCGCGTCGAGGTGTTCTCGATCACCATCCCGCGCGAGACGCCCTATCTCGGCGCCCTGCGCGAGGGCGAGCGCATCAACGATCACGGCTATATCGTCCGCAAGGGCAACCGCACGGTTTATCCGACGGTCGACCGTACCGTGGTCGTCCGGATCGAGACGGCAAGCGGCGCGGTCGGCTGGGGCGAGACCTATGGCATCGTCGCGCCCGGCGCGGCGATGGCGATCATTGACGACCTGCTCGGCCCTTTCGTCGTCGGGCGCGATCCGCGCGACGTCAGCGTCATCCATGACGATCTCTACGATCTGATGCGGGTGCGCGGCTATACCGGCGGCTTCTATCTCGACGCGCTCGCCGCGATCGACATCGCGCTGTGGGACCTGTGCGGCAAGCTCTCCGGCCTGCCTTTGGTCAAGCTGCTCGGCGGGCAAAAGTATGAGCGTTTGCCGGCTTACATCTCCGGCCTGCCGAAGCCGACGCTGGTGGAACGGGCCGAGTTCGCGGCGGAATGGCAGGCAAAGGGCTTCGACAGCTTCAAGTTCGCCGCCCCCGTCGCCGATGACGGCAATGTCGCGGAAATCAGGACGCTGCGCGAGCGGCTCGGGCCGCAGGCGCGCATCGCCTGCGACCTGCACTGGGTCCATACCGGCGAAGAAGCCGTCGCGGCGATCCGAGCGATGGAGCCGCACGGTCTTTGGTTCGCCGAGGCGCCGGTGAAACCGGAGGATCTCGACGGCCTCGCCCATGTCGCTGCGAAGGTCTCGACGCCGGTCGCGGCCGGCGAGGAATGGCGCACCGTCTATGATCTCGTGCCGCGCGCCGCCCGGCGTGCCTGCGCGATCGTGCAGCCGGAAATGGGCCATAAGGGCGTGACCGAGTTCATGCGCATCGGCCTCTATGCCCAGGCGCATCACCTCCGGGTCATCCCGCACGCCACCATCGGCATCGGCCTGTTCCTGGCGGCGAGCCTGCATGCGTCCTCGGCGCTTGCGGCGGTCGAGTGCCACGAGTTCCAGCATTCGATCTTCGAGCCTAACCGGCGGCTGCTCCAGGGCGACATGGATTGCAGCGAAGGCTTCTACCGTTTGCCGAGCGGGCCCGGCCTCGGCGTCGAGCCGTCGAAGGAAGCGCTCAAGCTGCTGAAACGGCTTTAGCAACGACAACAAAGGAAGGAGGAGACCATGACGAGGACAAGGCTTGCATTCTCCGCGGCTGCGCTCGCGCTCGCCGCCGGCTTTCTCCCCGGCGCCGCGCTGGCGCAGGGCAAGGTGCTGAAATTCGTCTCCTGGCAGAAGGACGAGCGCGGCGTCGGTGACTGGTGGGGCTCGGTGATCAAGGAGTTCGAGGCGACCCATCCCGGCGTCAAGATCGAATGGACCAAGGTCGAGCGCGGTGCCTATGCCGACACGATGACGACCCTGTTCGCCGGCGGCAAGCCGCCGGATATCGTCCACCTCGCCTCCTTCGAGTTCCAGAAATTCGCCGATAATGGCTGGCTGGAGCCGCTCGACGCTTACATCAAGGAGTCGAAACTCGACCTCAAGGGCTGGGCCGGGCAGGACACCTGCAGCTGGAACAAGCAGACCGTCTGCACGATGATGCTCTATTTCGGCTACATCTTCGCTTACAATGAAGAGTTGCTGAAGAAGGAAGGTCTTTCCGTCCCCAAGACCTATGCCGAGTTCCTCGCCGCCGCGCAGAAACTGACCAAGGACCTCAACGGCGACGGCATCACCGACCAGTTCGGCACCGGCCACGAGACCAAGGGCGGCGGCGGCCAGTACATGAGCGAGATGATGAACTACACGCTCGATGCCGGCGGGCGCTGGACCAATGATGCCGGCAAGGTGACGATCAACACGCCCGAGATGATCGAGGGCCTGTCGCGCTGGAAGACCATCGTCAAGAACAGCCTGACCCCGCGCGATCTGGCGGCCGGCGAGGTCCGCCAGATGTTCGCCGACGGCAAGATCGCGATGAAGACGGACGGGCCCTGGCTCTACCCGATCATCCAGAAGGGCAAGGCCAAGGACCAGATCAAGCTCGGCATGGTGCCGTTCAAGCCGCCGGTCGGCGGCTCCTCCAACGTGCTCGGCATCGCCGCCGATGCGCCGAAGGAGAACAAGAAGCTGGTCTGGGACTTCATCGCGATCGCGACCTCGGACAAGTTCCAGTCGAGCTATGCGACGCTCGGCGCCTCGCCGCCGCCCAGCCCACGCGCCGACACCTCGGCCGCGACCAAGGACACGCCGCATTTCGACCTCTTGGTGCAGGCGACCAAGGCGGCGGCCGAGGCCAAGGTCGACCGCATCCCGAAGGGACTTGAGCTGCAGTTCAACGAGTTCGCCAAGATGGTCATGGAAGAGTCGCAGCGCATGATCATCCAGGACCTCGACCCGAAGACCGTCGCGGCGACGATGCAGGCCAAGGCCGAGGCACTGCAGAAGCAGTGACCGGAGTGCCGTCATGGCCGGGCTTGACCCGGCCATCTCGGAAACCAGCGCTCTCTCGTCATGAGATTCTCGGGTCTGCGCTTCGCTCCGCCCGAGAATGACGAGCTTCGGCCAGGAGGCACCATGCCCCGATCAGCCTTCCTCGACCTCGCCCGCCCGAGCCGGCGGCACTGGCTCGGCTATCTCCTGCTGGCGCCGGCGGTGCTGCTGATCGCGCTGATCATCGTCTATCCGCTGTTCGTCTCGGTCGATCTCTCCTTCCAGAACGTCAACATCGCCCGGCTGGACCAGCCGCGCCGGCCGTTCACGACCGCCAATTACGAGCGGCTCTTCGCCTCCGAGGATTTCTGGAACGCCTGCTGGGTGACGTTCAAGCTCGTCACCATCGTCTCCTTCTTCTGCTTCCTGCTCGGCCTCGGCACGGCGCTGCTGGTCAACAACCGCTTCAAGGGCCAGGCGCTGGCGCGGCTGCTGGTCGCCCTGCCCTGGGCGATCCCGGAAGTGATCGCGGTCGTGATCTTCGCCTGGCTGTTCGATTCCTCCTTCGGCCTGATGAACTGGCTCTTCATCAAGCTCGGCCTCGTCGACCAGACGATCAACTGGTTCTCCTCGCCCGATGCCGCCTTCGCCGTGGTCTGCACGGTGATGGTCTGGAAGGGCTATCCCTTCGTCTCGATCATGATGCTGGCCGGTTTGCAGTCGATCCCCGAGGACTTCTACAACGCCGCCAAGGTCGACGGCGCCCGCGCCTGGCAGCGGCTCCTCCACATCACCATCCCCTCGTTGATGCCGGTGATCGGCGTCACGCTGGTGCTGGTGATGCTCTGGGTCTTCCGCGACTTCTCGATCATCTACGTGCTGACCGGCGGCGGGCCGCTGAAGGCGACGCAATCGCTCTCGATCATGACCTACGAGCAGGCCTTCGGCTTCTTCAAGATGGGCTACGCCTCGGCCATCGGCGTCATCACCCTGATCGTCTGCGTGATCGCGAGCCGGCTGATGATCGCCCGCGCGCCGGACAATATCTGAGGAGGCGGCGATGAGACGGAAAACCCCGCAGCGCGTCCTGCTCTATGCCGGCGTTGCCCTGACCTGCGCCATCCTGGTCTTCCCGATCTACTGGCTCGTCGTCACCGCGCTCTCCGAGCCGAGCCTGCTCAGGCAATTGCCGCCGAGCTTCTGGCCGAGCGAGCCGCGCTGGGGCGTGTTCGGCCAGATCATGGCGGAGAAGCCGATCCTGCTCTGGCTCGGCAACTCGGCGCTGGCGGCGATCGGGGCGGTCAGCCTGTCCATGGTCGTCTCGGTGCTCGCCGGCTACAGCCTGTCACGCTTTCGCGTGCGTGGCGGCCAGTCGCTCGGGCTCTTCATCCTGACCGCCAAGATGCTGCCGGCGACGCTGCTGGTGATCCCGCTCTTCGGCATCTTCCGCAATCTCGAACTGATCGGCAGCCTGTGGTCGATCATCCTCGCCCACGCCACGCTGATCATCCCGTTCACCACCTGGATGCTGAAGGGCTATTTCGACACGATCCCGCGCGAGCTCGAACAGGCGGCGATGGTCGATGGCTGCTCGCCGCTCGGCGCCATGGTCCGGGTGATCCTGCCGGTCTCGGCGCCGGGACTGGCGGCAACCGCGCTCTACGGCTTCGTCCTGTCCTGGTCGGACTATGCCTATGCCCGCACCTTCCTGACCAACGCCCAGGGCAACTGGACCGCCAATCTCGGCATTACCACGATGAAGGGCGAGTACATCTCGAACTGGAGCGACATCTCCGCCGCATCCATCCTCGTCGCCCTGCCCATCCTCGCGATCTACCTCTTCCTCGAACGTTATCTCGTCGGCGGCCTGACGGCCGGGGCCGAGAAGTAGAGAGTCTCATGGCCGGAATCCGCATCGACAGCGTCACCAAATCCTATGGCGGGCTCACCGTCCTCAAGGCGTTCTCGCTCGACATCGCCGATGGCGAGTTCGTCGTCCTCGTCGGCCCGTCAGGCTGCGGCAAGTCGACGATGCTGAAGATCCTCGCCGGGCTGGAGGAAGCCTCCTCCGGCACGATCAGCATCGGCGAGCGAGATGTCACCGACCTCGCCCCCGGCGATCGCGACATCGCCATGGTCTTCCAGAACTACGCGCTCTACCCGCATCTCACGGTCGCCAAGAACATGGGCTTCGGCCTGAAGATGCGCGGCACCGACGCGGCCGAGATCGAGCGGCGGGTCGCCGAGGCCGCAAAAATCCTCGGCATCGACCATCTCCTCGAACGCCGGCCGCGCGCCCTCTCCGGCGGCCAGCGCCAGCGCGTCGCGCTCGGCCGGGCGATCGTGCGCGAGCCGCAGGCCTTCCTGATGGACGAGCCGCTCTCCAACCTCGACGCCAAGCTGCGTGTCCACACACGGGCCGAGATCAGCGCCCTGCACAAGAGGCTGCGGGTGACGACGATCTACGTCACCCACGACCAGACCGAGGCGATGACGATGGCCGACCGTATCGTCATCATGAAGGACGGCGTCATCCAGCAGATCGCCTCGCCCGATGTGATGTTCCGCGAGCCGGCCAATCTCTTCGTCGCCGGCTTCATCGGCTCGCCCGGCATGAACTTCCTCAAGGCAAAGGCCGAAGCCAAAGGCGGCGGCGTGACAGCGAACCTGTTCGGTCACGCCGTGACGCTGCCGGTCCCGAACGCCGCTGCGCTCGCCGGCAAGGAGATCGTCGTCGGGCTCAGGCCTGAGCACATCGCCGCGGGACCAGGGCAGGTCTCCTTCGCGGTCAGCCCGCGGCTGATCGAGAGCCTCGGCAGCGAGCAATATGTCTATGTCGATCTGCCCGACGAGCACCGTCGCGAGGCGAGTTCCGGCGGCGAGGACGAGGCACGGCGGACTTCGCTGATCGCACGCCTGATCAATCCCGATCCAAGGCCGCCGGAGGCGACATTGACGCTTTCGTTCGACCCGGCGCGACTGCATGTCTTCGATGCCGCCAGCGGCGAGGCGATCCGATGAGCACGATCCTGGTCACCGGCAGCGCCGGGCGTGTCGGCTCGCGCGTTGCCCGCCAATTGCTCGAAGCGGGCCACCGCGTCACGGGATTCGATCTGCGCGCCAGCGGGATCGATCATGCGGCCTATCGCGAAGTGCTCGGCGGCTTCGATGATCGCGCCGCCGCAAGGGAGGCCGTGCGCGATAGCGCCGCGATCCTGCATCTCGGCGCCTTCATGTCCTGGCTGCCGGCCGATCGCGACAGGCTGTTCTCCGCCAATGTCGAGGGCACGCGCGTGCTGCTCGAAGAAGCGGCGGCTGTGAAGCCAAAGCGCCTCGTCTTCGCCTCCTCTGGCGAGGTCTACCCGGAGAACGTGCCGGATTACCAACCGATCGACGAGGATCACCCGCTGAAGCCGCGCTCGCCCTACGGACTGAGTAAGCTTCTCGGCGAAGAGATCGTGCGCTTCTTCGAGCGGACCAGCGGCGTCCCTGCGACGATCCTGCGCTTCTCGCATACGCAGGATGCCAGCGAATTGCTCGATCCCGGCAGCTTCTTCTCCGGCCCGCGCTTCTTCCTGCAGCCGAAGATCCGCCAGCAGGAAGGTTTCGGAAATGCGGCGGCTGTCGCAGCGCTGCGGGCCATCGACGATGGGCGCGAGGCGCTGGTGCTGTCACGCAGCGAAGCCGGCCGGCCCTTCCGCATGCACATCACTGACACGCGCGACATGGTCGCCGGCATCCTGCTCGCGCTCACCGACGAGCGCGCCGCCGGGCGCACCTATAATCTCGGCGCGACCGAGCCGGTCGACTTCGCCGCCGCACTGTCGATGATGGCGGAGTTGACGGGACTGCCGTTGAAGACCATCGACCTGCCGGGCGCCGGCGTCTTCTACGAGACGTCGAACGCCAGGATCCGGACCGAACTGGGATTTGAGCCGCAATGGACCTTCGAGCGCATGATCGGCGAGGCGGCGCAGGCGCGGGTGAAGCGCGCGTCCTGACGCCGGACGAGCGCGATGTCCCGACCGGCGCAGCCGCCCTCGCCAAGGGCCTCTATCTGCTCGACGTGATCGGCGAGGCGCCGGCACCGCCGCGCTTCCGCGACCTGCAGGCCGCGACCGGCCTGCCCAAGGGCACGCTGGCGCGCATGCTCAACACGCTCCTGACCTTCCGCCTGATCCGGCACGAGGAGAGCGACAACACCTACCGGCTCGGCCACCGCCTGTTCGAGCTCGCCCACCGCGTCTGGGAATCCTTCGACCTGCGCGGCGCCGGCGCGCCGGCGCTCGACCGGCTCGCCGAGGAGACGCGCGAGACCGCCGCCCTTTGCGCCATCGACAATGGCGAGGTGCTCTATATCGACCAGCGCAGCCGCGGCGGCCCTTATGGCTTCCGCATCGAGATCGGCCGGCGCGCACCGCTGCACTGCACCGCCGGCGGCAAGGCCCTGCTCGCCTTCGTCCAGCCGCATGAGCAGCGCGCCCTCGTCGACCGGCTGAAGTTCGAGCGCTTCACCGAGACGACGATCACCGAAGAGGAAGCGCTCGCGGCCGACCTCGCTCTGACCCGGGCCCGCGGCTATGCCGTCTCGCAGGAGGAGCATGTCGCCGGCGTCGCCTCGGTCGCAGCGCCGATCTTCGACCATACCGGCCGGGCCGTCGCCGCGATCGGCGTGTTCGGCCCGTCCTCGCGCCTGACGCGCGAGCGCCTGCACACCACCGGCCGCGACCTGATGGCGGCTGCCAGGCAGATCTCCGGCAATGTCGGCGCGACGCAGATGAACATCAGCCCAGCGCCGCGCTCGGCGCGTCCCGTCGATCCCAACGTCCAATGCGTGCTGCCCTGGGGCGCGCATCTCGCCGAGGGACCCTATTGGTCGGCCGGCGAGCAGCGGCTCTACTGGGTCGACATCCTCGCGCCCTCGGTCAACCGCTTCGATCCGGCGACCGGGAACAATGAGGAGGTGACGCTGCCGCGCCTGGTCAGCGCCGTGCTCGGCCGCCGCGGCGGTGGGCTCGTCGTGCTGACGCAGGAAGGGCTGGAGGCCTTCGATTTCGCCAGCGGCCGGCTGACGCCGCTCGCCGACCCCGAGGCCGACATCCCTGACAACCGCTTCAACGATGGCAAATGCGACCGGCAGGGCCGGCTCTGGGCCGGCACGATGCGGCTCGACGCCAGCCGCGCCTCAGGCGCGCTCTACGCGATCGCACCGGACCTCTCCTGGCAGCGCCAGGAGAGCGGACTGACCGTCGCCAACGGCCTCGACTGGAGTCCCGATGGCCGTATGTTCTACTTCGTCGATTCCGCTCATAGCCGCATCTATGCCTACGAGTTCGAGGCCAAGGCCGGGACGCTCGCCAATCGCCGCGTCTTCGCCGAGGTCGCCGGCCGCCCCGACGGGCTCGCGGTCGATGCCGAGGGCTTCGTCTGGTGCGCGATCTGGGATGGCTGGTGCTTGCACCGCTATGCGCCGGACGGCAGGCTGGATCGTGAGGTCTGGCTGCCGGTGCCACGCCCGACCAGCCTCGCCTTCGGCGGACCCGACCTGAAGACGCTGTTCATTACCACGGCGCGCATCCGCTTGCCCTCGCGGGTGCTGGCCGAGGCGCCGTTCTCGGGCGGGCTCTTCACCTTGCCGGTCGACGTGCCCGGATTGCCGGCAGCGGAGTTCGGCGGGTGAGGATCGAAGCCAGCTATCCCGATCTCGCCGGCAAGGCGGCCCTCGTCACCGGCGGCGCCGACGGCATCGGCCGCGCCATCGTCGAGGCACTGGTGCGGCAGGGCGCCAAGGTCGCCTTCCTCGACATCGATGCCGAGCGCGGCGAGCGCTTGACCGCCGAGCTCACGGCTGCCGGTCGCAGGGTCTCGTTCCACCACACCGATCTGCGCGACGTCCGGGCCACACAAGCGGCTATCGCAGCGGCGCGGGCCATTCACGGCCCTTTCGCCATCGGCGTCAACAATGCCGGCCATGACGAGCGGCATGATTTCGAGGCGGTGACGGAGGCCTATTGGGACGATCGCCTCGCCGTGAACCTCAGGCCGATGATGTTCGTGGCGCAGGCGCTGACGTCGGATATGCGCGACCTCGGCGGCGGGGCGCTGGTCAATCTGTCCTCGACCTCGTGGATGAAGGGCTCGCCGCATATGATCGCCTACACCACGGCGAAATCGGCGGTGATCGGCTTCACCCGCTCGCTGGCGCGGGCGCTGGGGCCTGATGGCATCAGGGTCAACTGCGTCACGCCGGGCTGGGTGATGACCGAGCGCCAGCGCAGCCATTGGTGGACGCCGGAGAAGGGCGCGGCCAACCAGGCTGCGCAGGCGCTGAAGGGCGAGATCCTGCCGGAGGACATCGCGCAGATGGTGCTGTTCCTCTGCTCCGACGTCTCGCGCATGTGCGCCGGCCAGAACTTCATCGTCGACGCCGGCACGGTCTAGCGCGATGAGCCCACTCGACGACCTGCGCACCGCGCTCGACCCGGCCGCCATCGTCACGGATCCGCAGGCGATGGCGCCGCATCTCAGCGACTGGCGCGGCAAGCATCGCGGTGCGGCGCTCGCCCTGCTCCGCCCGCGCAGCGTCGAGGAGGTCTCGGCTATCCTACGCTGGGCGAGTGCGACACGCACGCCGGTCGTGCCGCAGGGCGGTAACACCGGCCTGTCGGGCGGGGCGACGCCGGACGGCTCCGGCGAAGCCGTCGTCCTCTCACTGGCGCGCCTCAATCGGATCAGGGCAATCGACCTAGAAGGCGACACGCTCACCGCCGAGGCCGGCTGCATCCTCGCCGATGTCCAGCAGGCGGCCGCGGGGGAGGAGCGGCTCTTCCCGCTCAGCCTCGGCAGCGAAGGCTCGTGCCAGATCGGCGGGGTGGTTTCGACCAATGCCGGCGGCATCAACGTCATCCGTTACGGCACGGTGCGTGATCTCGTGCTCGGCCTCGAATACGTTCGCGCCGATGGCGCCGTGATCCACGGCCTCAAACCACTGCGGAAAGATAATGCCGGCTATGCGCTCAAGGAGCTGGTGATCGGCTCGGAAGGCACGCTCGCGATCGTGACCGCGGCGACCTTCAGGCTGTTTCCAAGGCCGCGGGCGAGCGTGACGGCGCTGTGCGGCCTGGCGAGTCCGGTAGATGCATTGCGGCTGCTCGCCCTGCTGAGGCAGAGCGCAGGCGAGCGCATCTCCAGCTTCGAGCTGATGTGCGACGGCGAGATGGGCCTCACCCTCGACCTCGTGCCCGGAACGACCCTGCCGCTCGACGGACGCCATGCCTGGTACGTCTTCGTCGAGCTCGGGGACAGCGATCCGAGCAGCCCCATCGGCGAGATGCTGACGCAAGTTCTCGCCATAGCGCTGGAACAGGGGATGCTCCAGGACGCAACCATCGCGCAAAGCGAGGCGCAGGCCAGGGCGATCTGGCATCTGCGCTTCGCCGTCGCGGAAGCGAACCGCCGCGCAGGCCCGATCGTCTCGCACGACACCAGCGTCGCGGTCGCCGATGTCCCGGCCTTCATCTCGGCAATCGAAGCGATGGCTGCCGAGCGCTTCCCCGAAGCGCGCCCCCTCTTCGTCGGCCATGTCGGCGACGGCAACATCCATGTCATCCTGCTCCTTCCCGGACAGACGCCGGCGGAGCAGCTTGCGGATATCGGCCATGCCGTGAATGCAGAGGTCTTCGCGATCGTCGGGGATTTCGGCGGCAGCATCACCGCCGAACATGGCATCGGGCGTAGCCTAGTCGGCATGCTGGCAGGGCATGCACAGCCGGAGGCGCTGGAGCTGATGAGAGCGGTCAAACAGGCCTTCGACCCGCTCGACATCCTCAATCCCGGCACGGTCCTCGCGCAGAGGTGACCACGCTCGCGGCCGAGCGAAGCACCCGGAATACTTGAACTGTTCCGGACCAAGAGCAGCGGGCGCGTTACTTTAGAATACGTGTAAACTATTGTATTTGCTAACCAATTCGCTCTGGTTTAACTGCTGGGGACGATCGCGCAGACGATGTGCTCAGCCAGCCTCGTCGTGCGGTCGACCGGAGCTGCTTCAGCGGACGTGGCTCTGGTCGGAAAGCGCTCCCGTCAAGGAGGAGCGCCGCAAGACCACGGACCCAATTCGATGCAGCGTTTGATCGGCACAGTTCTGCTCGCGACAGCCATCGTCGCCACGCCCGTGGCAAGCTTCGTCGCCCTGGCCCAGACCGCCCCGGCCGAGACCGCGCCGGCGCAGCAGCAGAGCCCATCCGGCGCCCATGGCGGCGGGCTGCCGGCTCCCGCAACCTCGAACCCCGCGCCAGCAGCCGGGGCGCCGACTGGCCAGGTCGCGCCGGCTCCCGCGCCGGGAGCCTCGCAGGCTGCCGTGCCTGCGCCGACCCCCGCCCCCCTCCCGGCCCNCTCTTCAGGCCGCCGAACTCCTTGCGCCAACGGTAATATGTGAACGCCGTCACACT
Source organism: Bosea sp. 29B (assembly GCF_902506165.1). Taxonomy (NCBI): domain Bacteria; kingdom Pseudomonadati; phylum Pseudomonadota; class Alphaproteobacteria; order Hyphomicrobiales; family Alloboseaceae; genus Allobosea; species Allobosea sp. 29B. The sequence goes on along the minus strand of NZ_LR733817.1, from coordinate 2,684,033 downwards.
GATGGCCCGGATCGCCTCCGCGACCGGGCGCCCCTGGGACAACAGCACGTCGACCTGGCGCAGCTTCGCGACGATCTCTTCAGGCTTGTGCTTCTTCTGCGGCATCGCGGCATCCTCCAAAGGCTCAAAAAGCCTACTTCAGCGAGGGCCACTTTTCAGGGGGCAGGCCAGTTCTGCATCATCGTTCACATGCTCCCGCAATTGATCTATGGTGACCCTAATGCCTGTAGTAACTACAGGGTCAAGCGGGAAAGTTTCACGGTGTTGTGCGAGCTATGTGATGAAACAGGCTGATGAATTTTCGATCGGCGTCCTGTCCGAACGCAGCGGCGTCAACATCGAGACGATTCGCTATTACGAGAAGATCGGCGTCATGCCGAAACCAGCGCGCAGCGCGGGCGGGTATCGCGTCTACGGCAACGATCACGCAAGGCGGTTGCATTTCGTGCGGCGCGGCCGTGAGCTCGGCTTCAGCCTCGACGAACTGCGTGGACTGCTTCGCCTGGTCGACGGGCATAGCTACACCTGCCGTGAGGTTCATGACCTCACCATCGAACACCTGAAAGATATCCGTCAGAAAATCGCCGATCTACGACGTCTGGAGCGGGCAATGTCGGATATGGCCGCGCAATGCACCGGCAACCAGGTTCCGGAATGCCCGATCATTGATGCTCTATTCGAGATGCGCCCAGTGGGCCGTTCCCGCTCCGTTCGACCTTAGCGCAGGATTTTGAACTGCTCTTGTTCCGACCCCTTGTTCGATCACGCAATCAGCGGCCGGATCTCGTGGAAGATCGACTACTACAATGCCGATCTGACGGGAGGCAGTCCCAATCCGGCGGACCCCACTGTGACCTGCCGCAGCCTGACGATTATGCTCGCACAGGAATACTCAGAACGCGGCGAGCCGGGTGTTCCGGCTCGCCGCCAACTGACAAACCCGCACACGTCCGATCGTTCAACTCGCATTCGCTGTAAGGACGACGATCGACTTTTGAAGCGCCTTCACCGGATAAAACAGAATGATGACGTTGCGCGTCGTGTCGAAGGCTTCGCCGACGCATTCATGCGCATCGCCATTCCTATCTGTCAGCGAGAAGCCAGTCGGGCGCGTCATTTTGCGGCCGATAGGCAGGATCGGTCCCAGAAAATGATCTGGCGTTACCACGGTGCATGTGGGTTGGCCGAACTGCGTCACAAACGATGGGGAAGGTTCGATGCGGCGAACCATCGCTCGGGCTCCAGCACCAGCGACGTACTCGATCGGCTCCAGGACATAGACGGCGCAGGCGCGGTGATTGGTTCGGGCGAACTCTCTGGCCGACGCATAGACTGACGCGCCAAAATGCGTGGCCAGTTTCATCGGCGTTTTGATGCTGAAGGCGTTGTCGGCGGCGTGCTTGGCGTATGCGTCGCCCTTGAACAGAAGGAAGCGCGCGAAATTATTGGCTTCGCGCTCGAACTGGTCGGATATGTCCGGCGCCAGCGTCTTTTCGCAATCCTGGAAGAAGCGAAACATCTTGCGATGCACCGGCAGATCGTGGTGCGCCGTTTCGTGCAGCGTCAGGAAAGTCTGCTTCGGCTTTCCGACGGTGCTGTCGACATGGATCAGGCTTTCGGCCGAGTCATAGATGCCAAACACCTTGGCGATCGCCGACTTGATTGTCAGGCCCACTTCGGTCGCCTTGCCCTTGAGATAGGCAAGGATAGCGGCGGGATCGAAAGCGCTGGTCGGCGCAAGCTTAACTTTCGCGGCGGACAGAATATCGTCGAGGGGGACGGGAAATCGATTCCATCCGCCAGCGCGATCCATTAGCTGTCGCGCGCGCTCCTCGACGATGCGAAGGTCCGCCGGCGTTAACGTGCTATCGTCAGGTTTTGTCACCCGGCTTTTTCCTGTTTCTCATAAATTGAAGGTACTGCAGCATCTCGGTTTCTTCATCAGCAGTTAAATTATGCTCAGCAAATGTCGCGACACGGCCGTGCCTTTCAGTGTCCGATCGTCCAGACGTACCCATTAAATATCCAGCCATCTCCATCAAATTCTCAAAGCTTATCGCATATAGCTCTGCAAGAGCATGCAATATATTTGGCGACGGCTGCTGAATCTTATCGTTCTCGATCTGACTTAGGTAGGCATTTGAAACTTGTTTGTTGGTGGCCTCCTCCACTGCACGCAGACTCATCTTCCGGTCCAGACGGATGCCCGCGAGATACTGACCCAGCGTCCTTTTGGTCGTTGCGCGTTCGTCATGGGAAGTGTGCATGGCAGCTACCCTCCTGCAAGCTGTTGTTTCTGCTTCGATTCTAACGCGTTTTGCTAAGTCGATCAAGCGCGCATTCGATATGCTTGATATTCTTAGCGCGCTATGCCATATTGGATTTGTGGCGGGGCGCTGGTGCTCCAAGACGTGAAAGCGGAGCACGCAATGACTGACAATTTTGATGAGAAGGGCGCCGGTCCCGGCGTCGAAGAGATCTACGACGGTATCGTGGATCTGGAAGAATACGCCAAGGCGGGCAAGCGACCGCCGCTTTCCAAAGGCTACCGCATCCGTGTCAACGGCGACCCGTTCGTCGTGGACGAGCCCACGCCGACCGGTCGCGCGATCCTGACACTTGCGGGCCTGCTCCCTGCGGAAAACTACACGCTGCGGGTCAAGATGGCCGGGGAAAGGCCGAAGAAGGTTGGCCTTGACGAAAGGGTCGATCTCCGCAGCGCGGGCGTCGAAAAGTTCAAGGCGCTGCCGCGCGATCAGACGGAGGGCTAAGGCCGTGAATCTGCGCCGCCAGTTCGACCTGCTGCCGATGGATCACGAGTTCCTCGAGGAGTTCGGGTTGCCTTGGGAAACGATCGTGGATGGTTCCCAATGGGTTCTCATCCACGATTTCCCGATGCCGCGCGGCTACAACCACGCGACAGCAACGGCGGCGATCCGCATCGAAACCGGCTATCCCAATACCGGTCTCGACATGGTGTATTTCTCGCCCTTCCTGACGCGCAGCGATGGCAAGCCGATCGGCTGTGCCAACGTGCTACAGCCGCTTGATGGCAAAAACTACCAGCGCTGGTCGCGGCACCGGACCGGGGAAAACCCCTGGAAGATCGGTCGCGATCATATCGGCACGCATGTCATCCTGATCGAGGATTGGCTGGACAGGGAGTTTGAGAAATGCCCCTCCCTGTAACGCTGGCCATGTCTGGCGATCAGCATGAACACCTGAAAAGCTTCCTGTTTCCCGGCGACGGCAACGAGGCCGTCGCTTTCCTGCTCTGCACGCGTCGCGATGGCGATCGACGCCATCGTCTGGTCGTGCGCGAAATCCACGGCGTGCCGTACGAAGACTGCGAGGTGCGTTCCCCCGTCCGCGTCACATGGTCGACCGACTACATCGCGCCGATTTTGGATCGGGCGGCGGCAGAAGGCCTTTCAGTCGTAAAGGTCCATAGCCACCCCGGCGGCTTGGCTGCCTTCTCGATGACCGACGACAAAAGCGATCAGCAGCTGCTGCCCATGATCCGCGGTTGGGTTGAAGCGGATGTCCCGCACGGCAGCGTCGTCATGCTGCCCGGCGGTCAGATGTTCGGCCGCTTCCTGAATGCCGCGAAAGAGCTTGTTCCGATCGACTGCATCAGCGTTGCGGCGGATGACCTTCATTTCTGGTATGCGGACGCAGGCAGCAAGGCGCTCCCCAGCTTTGTTGCGTCGCATGCCCAGGCTTTCGACAAAGGCACGATCGAACGCTTTGGGCGATTGTCCTTCGCCGTGGTCGGCGCGTCGGGCACCGGCAGCCCAACGATCGAACAGCTTGTTCGCCTCGGCGCAGCGGAGATCGTAGTCGTTGACGACGACCATATCGAAGATCGCAACGTCAATCGTATCATCAACTCCACAATGGACGACGCCGCTCAGGGCCGCGCCAAGGTCGATGTGATCGGCGACGCTATCGAACGCATGGGGCTCGGCACCCGCGTGATACGCGTGGCCAGGAACCTGTGGGATGCCGAAACGATCCGGCAGGTCGCGCAATGCGATGTCATTTTTGGCTGCATGGACACCGTCGATGGTCGCTATCTGCTGAACGCGATCGCGACCTACTATTGCATTCCTTATTTCGATATAGGCGTTCGGCTTGATGCTGTTCCCAACCCGCACGGTGCTGCGCGCATTCGCGAAGTCTGCGGCACAGTCAATTATCTGCGGCCTGGCCGGTCCAGCCTAGTCAGCCGGGAGCTGTTCTCGATGAAGGACGTCGCCGCCGCAGGACTGCGCCGCAACGACCCTGCAACACATGACCGTCAGGTCGAGGATGGCTATATTCGCGGCGTTGTCGGACACCGTCCGGCGGTGATCAGCGTCAACATGTACGCCTCTGCCCTTGCGGTGAATGAGCTACTGGCCCGCTTGCATCCCTTTCGGGAACAGCCAAACAGCGCTTACGCCGCCGTCACGTTCAGTCTCGCCAGCATGGAGTTGATCTACGATCCCGATGAGGGGATTTGCGACATTCTGGGCGGCAAGGTCGGGCATGGCGACACGAAGCCGCTGCTTGGATTGATGGAACTTGCCGAGAGGCACTTCGCATGAATTGGCTGCGCAAGTTTCTTCGCGGGACGTATCAGCGCGTCCATGACTGGCTGGTTCCGCCTTACTCGACCGTCATCGTGCAGGACACCTTGCCCAAGACACTGAAGCGCAAGGTACTCTATATTGTGCAGGAGGACGGCTTCGAGGAGCAGGCCGCGATGATCTGCCCTTGCGGGTGCAAAGCGACCCTGCAGATGAACTTGCTGACCGATGAGCGTCCATGCTGGCGGGTCGCGCGGCATGATGACGAGACGGCGAGTCTTCATCCCTCAGTCTGGCGGAAAAAAGACTGCAAATCGCATTTCTGGTTCAGGCGAGGGCGAGTGGTGTGGTGCCGGTGATCTGTCAAGATACGTGGCTTATCTGCGAAACGATCAGACTCGGCTATTATATACCGCAATCCAAGAGTGATGTTCTGCTTTGAGGTTTTCGACGAGCTCATTTACGAGCTCGTCGTTGATGGCCTGCGGTTTTCCATGAGAAAATTCATTTCTGCACTTATGGGTCTTTTCAAGTAGATTTGCGATTTCATGAAACCCCTGGTTGCGTAGGTCATCGAAATAGCTGACACCGAAGAATATTTTGTAGAGTTCATAGAGGCGACTGTGAATTCCTTGGTGACGCCGAAGCGCATCATCCAAAACGCGCTGTGGAAGCGCGCGCATCGCTGTTCGGTGAAGCCGTTCGATACGGGTCTCGAAGTAACTCCAGAATAGCAGCACCAAAGCTACCCGTGCTGAAGGACGTTTCGCATCGGCAAAATGCGAGAAGCGCTGAAACTCAACGGCCGGACGTTCCCATTCGCGCTGGAGCATCTCAAGATAGACGTAGTCTTCATAACGCCCCTCAGCGCCAGGGAAAGCGCGACCGATCACCATCGTCCTGCCGTCGATGGTCATGGTCTCGGGCGAAGTATCAAAGGGGTCAGCACCGCACGCCGGACATGACGCATCAATCTCGCGAATGCCGTGGCAGACTCCGGTGCACAAGACGTAACCCGACCACAGGCTTCCCCACGATTTGCCGGGTACTTGGTCGAACCACATCAGGCGCCCTTGTCTCTCGTTCGTAAGACTAGAGGGCAGAGCCGCCCGCGGCCAGCACAAGTTCCCGGCTCCAACCGGCAAATCCGGTTCCGAAAACTTATTCTTGTAACATTGAATCCGAAAACGTAGGGTAGTGAACGTTTTTAGGATTCTCATGTTCATCGGATATGCTCGCGTTTCGACGCTCGACCAGGACCCCGCGCTTCAGCTCGATGCGCTGAAGAAGGCCGGGTGCGAACGGCTATTCGTCGAAAATGCCTCCGGCGCGCAGCGCGATCGGCCTGAGCTGACAGCGGCAACAACGATCCTGCGCGACGGCGACACGCTCGTCGTCTGGAAGCTCGACCGCCTGGCCCGTTCACTGCATCAACTTGTCGAGACCGTCGAACTGCTGAGCGAAAAGGGCATCGGGTTGCGCTCGCTTACGGAGGCCATCGACACCACGACAGCCGGCGGGAAACTGGTATTCCATATTTTCGGCGCCATGGCGGAATTCGAGCGCTCCATCATCCGAGAGCGGACCTGCGCAGGCCTGGCGGCCGCGCGCGCACGCGGTCGGCGTGGCGGTCGGCCGAAGGCGCTGAAGGACGAAGATCGCCTCGTTGCGGCAGCGCTTTTGCGCGATCCGAGCATTTCTATCAAAGAAGTGGCGAGCCGTGTCGGCTGTTCGCCCTCGACGCTCTATCAGCATTTTCCTGGTGGTCGTTCTGCAATGGCAGAGGCATCAGGATGAAAGGTAATAGTGACATTTTACGTGCATTTCCGTGCATGTTCCTGTTATGTTCTCGTAGCGCGGAAAAATGCCCCGCACAAAGGTCGGTGTAATGGTGCAGCTATCCCTAACCCCCACGGATTTTGCGAGTCGCGCCATCTCGCCCTTCGTCGAACTCGGTGCATACGAGGCGATGTGGGATCGCGAGAACGCGAGTTTCAAGACGATCGCAGAGCAGTTCGCGAAGCTGCCCGAAGCGGTGCCGTCATATTTTGTCGATCGCAAGACCGCCGATCGCTATGCCTCTGACGTGCACCGGCTACTGCGCGACGCTGGCGTGAAGCAATACGGCGTGCGCGTGCACGGTGCTGGAGAATATCCCGATCGCCTGCGCGATGCCGAGTACCCCATCGAACTTCTCTATTATCAGGGGTGGTGGGAGCTGGTGAATTCGCCGCGCTCGATCGCCGTCGTCGGAACGCGCAACCCCTCCGAAGAAGGCCTGCGCCGCACACGCAAGCTCGTGCGCTCCCTGCTCGATGACGATTTCACAATTGTCTCTGGGCTTGCGAAGGGCGTCGATGCGGAAGCGCATCGCACCGCCATAAAGGAGGGCGGCTACACGATAGGCATCCTCGGCACACCGCTGTCGCACAACTATCCGAAAGAGAATGCCTCGCTGCAAAAGGAGATTGCCGAGAAGCACCTGCTCATCAGTCAGGTGCCGGTGAAACGCTACGGGCAGACGCCGAATCCGACGGCGAACCGACACTTCTTCCCCGAGCGCAACGTGACCATGTCGGCACTCACCGATGCGACGGTCATCATTGAAGCCGGCGATACTTCGGGCACGCTTGTGCAGGCTCGCGCAGCGCTGAAACAAGGCCGCAAGCTCTTCATTCTGGAGAGCTGCTTCCATAATCCGCGTCTCACTTGGCCGAAAAAATACGAGGAGCAGGGCGCCATCCGGGTCAGGGAATACGATGACATCCGCAAGCACCTCATTCCCGCGACTGCTCACTGAAATCGACGAGCTGACGCGGCCCGATCATTCGTTCCTGACGAACGAGGTCCGCTGCTTTTTCATGGGCGAGTACACGGCACGGGCAGGCTTCAGCCACAGCCCGACGAACAATCTCATCCAGAATTTCAAGAAGCCGATGGATCGGCGCGGCACAGCACAGTGGCGCTGGAAGGAAAAGGCTGTTCAGGACGCATCAGCGGCACTCAATGCCGCGTTTGGCAATGCCTCGCTTGCCGGCATGACGTTCGTTCCGATTCCGCCGTCGAAGGTGAAGACGGACCCGATGTATGATGATCGTATGGCCCGGATGCTGCGCGGGGTGCGGCAAGGCCTCGACATCAGAGAACTGGTCGTCCAGCGCGCGAACCGTGCGGCCGCTCACGACACCGAAGACCGACCACGGCCGGAAACCATGGCGGCGCAATACATGATCGACGAAGCGTTGACGGCGCCAGCCCCAGCAACGATCCTCGTCTGCGACGACATGCTGACGACGGGCTGCCAGTTCATGGCAATGCGCTCGGTACTGAGCGCACGCTTCCCGCAGGCACAGATCTTCGGCGTGTTCCTCGCGCGGCGAGCACCGCAAGCCATCGAATTCGACGATCTCGATATCGATCTGTAGCACTTGGTGAACGCTCACGCCGGCTCCGGGCAAGAAACCTTGCGTCGCTGGTGAATCCAAGCGACTCGCCGAACCGAGCGTTCGGCATGGGTCAATGTTTTTCCCGAATCGGGTGTTCTGGCTCTCGAAACCGCTCGAACGGCTCGCCGAGCTCGAAAATGCAGCCATCCAATCCATAGGGAACGGCACCATCGCCAGCTCGATGATCGCGTCCTTGGAAGGGGCGAGGCCCGTCGTTTCGACGTCCACGAAGAGTGCTGTTCGCGTGGCGCTTCCATCCGCGACTAAGAAGGTACGCCGGGGCTCGAGGCGACGCTGCACGCGATAGCGACCACTTGCTCTCAAGATCTCAGCCATCGCCGCGAGATCGGGCTCGCCGCTCATCGCCTCCATATCTGGGGAGCCGGACGTCGCGGAGAGCGGGATGTCACTCATGGCCGATCGATGATCCAGATCCGGTGTCTATGACAATATTCCCGCTATCGCTTGGCGTTGCTCGGCGTGCTTCACGGGGTTCTGCTCCTTCAACTTCGTGAGATTGAGCAGCTTCCAGCGAACCGCCGGCAGATCTGCCGCTTGCGGCAATCCGATTACCTCGAAGTCAGGTTCAGCATCATGCAGCGAAAGCAGGAAGCGCATCGCCCTGTCATCGAGCCGTGCGAGCAGGTCTTTCGTCAGCCGCGCGCGCGCGTCCTTCAACTCACTCAGGCTCACAGGCCGGACCGTCATACCCTCGAACTCCTTGGCAAAGGCGTCGTCGATCTCGGAAAGGGACGGCTTGATAAGCTCATGCGGCGGCCGGCCAGAACTTGCAACATAGATCAGGAAGGTCCGAAACAGCGCGTCGGTCAGCCCCTCATTCTCATAGAGAAGCTTCACATCGAACAGATCGCGCGGGTGCTGGCGATCGACCGCCGCATGGAGCTTGCCGCCGAACAGATCCTCGAAGGCGACGACCTGCAGCTCGGCAAAGCCGAATGTGTCGGCGACCGCGTCGGTGACCGGCCGCAGTTCTGGAGGATGCACCGTCCCGCGCGCGACTGGTGAAGTCTCGATCTTGACCTCGGTACTTCCCTGGCGGACCAGCACGCGTGTGTCATTGTTGCCGCCGCCGGCGATCCGCTGGACCGTCACGCCCCGGAGGTTTCGCAAAAGGTCCTCGCGGATGCGATCAAGCGCCGCGTCGATGCCGGCAAGTGTCGCGTCACGACCCTCGACCGGAAGATAGGTGAGGTCGATGTCGACCGAGAGTCGGGGCATGTCGCGGTAGAAGAGATTAATGGCGGTGCCGCCCTTGAGCGCGAACACGTCCTGGCGCGCTATGAAGGGCAGTGTCCGGACCAGGAGTTCGACCTGCCGCATATATTGCTCACGCGCCACGGGCAGCCTCCTTCGGCAAGAGGTCGGCCGGCACGGTGATCCGATAGGTCGGGTGCAGCCGCCCGCGTGCTGCGAGAGCTCGATCGCCTCGCCCCATGTCGATTCCCGACGTGTCTATATGCTTGCGCCAGGCGTGAGCGTGTTTGTCGGCATAGACGAAGAACAGGCGTTTGACCTTCACGCTCTGGCATTGGGCGAGCAGCATCGTCAGCAATTTCGGGCGCAGATTGACCAAGCTCTCAAACGCCATGTCCAGGGTGTGAAAGCTCTCGTTGTTTGGCAGTTCATCAAGTGCCTCGAGGATCGCTCGCTCCGCCGACGACATCCGTATCGGCCAACGCCAGGGACTGAGGGTAAGCTCCGCATCCGGGCCGTCGGACAGGCTGAATTCGCCATCTTCAACACCGGTCGGCTGCTCACCGAACAGCGCATCGTTTCGCCGGACGAACCGTGCATCGGTTTGCAGCTCGACCAGCCATGTCGGTATGTCCGAGCCGTAGAGATAGATCCCTGCGTCACCGCCCAGCTGCAGATAGTGCGAGTGACCGTGAAGGCTGAGGGCGCTCGTCCCTCCGACATGGAAGCGATGTCCCATGATCCATTGCGCGGAGAGCAATGGGATTTTCCATCCCGTCGCGGCTTCTCGACTTGCGCCGGTGGTAAAGGGGCGGCGGTAGAGGCCTTGTCTCAGCCGCTCCAGCCAGCCTTGCTTCACATAGCCGGAAACCGACTGTCGCGAGATGGCGTGGCGCGTCATCCAGGCCATATCCACCAGAAACCCCGGCGGGATGGTCTGGAGGAGTTGCTTCAGCTTCGACGCGCCTTGTCCATCCATGATGGACATTATGGCATACATTCAAAGTGATGGCGAGAACCGCTTTTGGCCATCGCCCTGATGTCAAACCAAAATTGACAAACAGATTCACTTTTAAAGTAGGCGGGCGGCTTCCCGCTGAATTGAGTAGCTCACCAGGCGTCTCCCTGCGGGCCGGGCTGTCGGCGAAGCTGAAGCCCCTGCGGGTCTTCACCCATCCGGGCGTCCATCCCTGACGCAGGGTGGAGCCATCGCCGGACCATCGAACGAACAGCGCGGTGAATCGCGCACTCGGACTATGGTCTGAGCGGCGGCGCGCTACGTGAATCTGGCGAGCGTCCAGGCGATCGTCCACAACGAACTGCGACGCCCCACGGCAAGCAGTAGGCGGCGCTTGCTGAGGCGAACCGCGTCACCCCGACCAACAGCACGCGGCCGGGTTGTTCTCGCCGAAATGCGTCGTTGCCATGAAGCCAGGTCCATCGAGAGCAGCGCAATCCCGCTCTGATGCGATGGCGTTCTGGTCCGGTTCCGGATCTTCCACGATCAACCCGCAAGGGGTCGGCTACGCGAGCGTGCCGCCGCTGCGGCTTTGCCTTCGCGGTGATCGCGACCGGCCCCGGCCCTTCGAGGAGCCATCGAGCGGGAATTCCCCCGCTCCCGGTTGGAGCCTCACAATGTCGAACGATCTTGTCCTTGCCCAGAGCCACGCCTTCGCGCTCGCCCGCACGCTGATGGTACCGGTGACGGTCTTCCAGATCGACGGCGCTTTTGGGGTGCTGCCGAGCGACGAGATCGACGCTGCCGACGAGCTCCGCGTCATCCATGAGTTCGACCCTCATGATTGCCGGCCGCCTCATTGAGCTGACCTCGTGTGCCGCTGGCGAGCAGTCGCCCGCAAGGGAGGCTGCGCCGCGGACGATCGATCTCATCTTCCGTCGACGGTCGATCCGCGCCCTTGCAGGCGCCGCTCTTCGCGGTGGTTGGGCTTGGACCCGCGAGATATGCGGGAGGGACAACGCAGTAGGAAAGGCCGGACGTAAAGCGCCCGGAGAGATGATGGAGCAACGAGAACTCGAAGAACTGAAGCGGCGCGTGCTGTGCGCGGCGGTGCTGGAGAAAGCCGGCTTTGCCATCGATCTGAAGGAGAGCACGCGCCGCGCCGTCAAGCACCGGCGCGGCAGCGACATCATCATCGTGATCCACGAAGGCCGGGGCTGGTTCGATCCGCTGTCGGACGCCAAGGGCGATGTCTTTTCGCTGATCCAGCATCTGGACGGCGTCGCCTTCACCGAAGTGCTTGTGCGTGCGGCCGGAATGGTCGGGTTCCGACCGGCGGAACTTGCGTGGCAGACACCGCGCGCGCAGAGGCCGGATGTCTCTCTTGCCGAACGCTGGCGCGCCCGGCGAGCCCTTCGACCGGGCTCCCCCACCTGGCGCTACCTGCGTCACGAACGCCATCTGCCTGAAAGCGTGCTGCGCGCCGCGATCCGTCAGGCACGGCTGCGAGAGGGCCCGCATGGCAGCGTGTGGGCCGCCCATGTCGACGACGGCGGCACTGTCAGCGGATGGGAAGAGCGCGGTCCGCAATGGCGTGGGTTTTCGACCGGCGGGGCAAAGATGCTGTTCCGGCTCGGCGCGCACGACGCCTTGAGGCTTTGCATCACCGAGGCGGCGATCGACGCAATGAGCCTTGCAGCGCTCGAGGGGCTGCGGGATGGCAGCCTCTACCTCAGCACCGGCGGCGGCTGGTCGCCTGCGACAGATACGGCGGTGCGAACGCTGGCCGCCCGTCCCGGCGCCCAGCTCGTCGCGGCGACGGACGCCAACAGTCAGGGCGAGGCGTTTGCCGGAAGGTTGCGCGAGATCGCCGAGACGACGGACTGCGACTGGATCCGCCTGACGCCGCCAGCCGACGATTGGAACGACGCTTTGAAGGAGAAGGCGGGGGCGGAGAGGGAAAGGAGGAATGGGAGGAGACATCTGCCGCATGCCCGCCGGCCGCATCAAGGGTGACGCTTCGCCCGGCTGCGCCGGCCCTTGACCCGGCCGGACGGCGAGGCGGCCGCGGGGGAGGGGTCAGGAAGAGCCGGATTGATGATGGCGATGTCGCGAGGATGAGCCGCGCTCCGGTCTGACGACACCTCGAAGGAGTGAGCCAATGACCGTCTCCCCGATCCGCAAAGTGTTTCAGGGTATCGCCGACCGGCGGCAGATGTTTGCGATGTTCGACCGCCATGCGCAGAGGCCCGATCGCCGACCGGACGACGGCAGCTCGCTCTATGCCGGCGAATGGTTCGAGATCGGCCAGGCGGCGCACGACTATATGTTCGAGGCCCTGCCGCCAGTCATCTTGGCGGTCGATATGTTCGCGCTGCGCGAGTTTCTGACCGGTTCGATCACCAGCGTCTTCTTCAGATTGTGGATCGACGGCCGGGCTCGGTACTTTCACGGTTACTGCGATCTCGCCGATATCGGTTACGGCAGGCGCATGCGCGAGGCGATTGTCGAGCGCGAAACCCGGCCCGTGCGGGCGATGACGCGGCAGGAGCGTCTCGAGCACATCTGGTCGAGCACCCATGACAACTATCGCGGCTATGCCGGCGAGCGCTGGCCCGCCCCCGACCGGGGCAAGCGCACGATTACCGTCTATGGCGGCCGGCATGGGACGACGTTGAAGCTGCTTGACGACCTCACGGACTCGGAAGTCAGCGAAAAGCTCCCCGTACATCTGCGCTATCTGCCCGACGCGATCGCGGCGTGATGGGCGCCGGTGATTTTCAGCTTTTCCGTCACGGATGTCCGCGCCGTCATCACGCGCGGACGGATCGACGCCGTCCTCTACGGCGGCTTTCGCAATCCCCATGGCCTCACCCCCGGCCAGAACGAGCGGCCCGGACTCTGGCTGGTCGGCGATGAGGGCGTGTACATCATGTCCAACGGCAAGCTCGCCGAGGATCAGCGTCCGCTCGTCGTCTACGCGCAGGAGTGCGATCCCAAGACCAATCCCGACTACTGGCACTACAAGCGCCAACACTTTGGCGGCGATGACGGCGTCGAGTTTCTCGATGCCATCATGCTCGGGAAGCTGATCGCCGCCGCGCCGACCGCGACGCATCTCACCATCGCGATGACCGACAACGCCCTGTCGCTCGCCCTCGTCCGGCGCTGATCCGCCGGGCTGACCAAGCCGTCCCATCCAACGTCTCGCGACCATCGCAACTCTCGTCGGACCTGATCTGGCGGGAGCGACGGCGCGCGCCCGAACTCAGGAGAATTCGCCATGGCGCAAGATCACCGCCTGAATCTCGATCCCTTCACCATCGACCTCTTCAACGACACGGCTCTGTTATCGGGCCTGAGCCTCGGCGTGACGGCCTTCGCCGGCGATGTCGCAGCCAATGATGACGATGACCCGGAGCCCACCCCGCCGTCGCCGGCGCCGCGGATCACTCCGTCAGCGCCGCGTCCCTCAACGCTTGGTCGGAGCGTCAATTTCGGCCTCGACGGCGACCGCGGCCTCGCCGCGAGCTGGAAAAATCGTGCCCGCGACAGCATCGCCGCGATCCGGCTCGCCGAAAAGATTGAAGCCGAAGAGCGGCCGGCGACGCTGGACGAGCAGCGCAGGCTGATCCGCTTCACCGGCTTCGGCGCATCCGACCTCGCCAATGGCGTCTTCCTGCGGCCGGGCGAGACGGTGTTCCGAAAAGGCTGGGAGACGATCGGCGGCGCGCTGCAGGACGCGGTCAGCGACGCCGACTACGCCTCGCTGGCGCGCTGCACGCAGTACGCTCATTTCACGCCGGAGTTCATCGTTCGTGCGATCTGGGCCGGACTACAGCGGCTCGGCTGGCGCGGCGGCCGCGTGCTCGAACCCGGTATCGGCACCGGGCTGTTCGCAGCGCTCATGCCGGAAGCATACCGCGATCATGTGCATGTCACCGGCGTCGAGCTCGATCCGACCACGGCGCGAATCGCCCGGTTGCTGCAGCCGAGCGCCCGCATCCTCACCGGCGACTTTGCGCGCACGGAGCTGCCTGCGAGCTTCGACCTCGCCATCGGCAACCCGCCGTTTTCCGATCGCATCGTCCGCTCCGACCGCGCCTATCGTTCGCTGGGCTTGCGGCTGCACGACTACTTCATCGCGCGCGCGATCGACCTGTTGAAGCCTGGCGGGCTCGCAGCCTTCGTCACCTCGCATGGCACGATGGACAAGGCGGACGCCGCGGCGCGCGAGCACATCGCCTGTTCGGCCGATCTGATCGCCGCCATCCGCCTGCCGGCAGGCAGCTTCCGCGCAGATGCCGGCACGGACGTCGGCGTCGACATCCTGTTCTTCCGGAAGCGGAAGCCGGGCGAGCCGCAAGGAGATCTGGCCTGGCTCGATCTCGATGAGCTACGAGCCGCGACAGCCGACGAGAGTTCGATCCGCGTCAATCGCTGGTTCGTGCGCAATCCCGGCTTCGTGCTCGGCACGCATGCCCTCACCTCAGGTCCGTTCGGCGAAACCTACACCTGCCTGCCGCACGCTGACGTCGCTCTCGATGCCGCGTTGGACACCGCCATCCGCCTCCTCCCGGAAATCCTCTATGACGGCGAGCCGGAAGCGGTCGATCTTGACGACGGCGAAGCGTCGGACGCGAATATTTTGCTCTCCCCGGAGACGCGTATCCGCGAGGGCAGCTACTTCGTCGATACGCGTCGCGGGCTGATGCAGCTCATCGACGGCCAGCCGGTCGCAGTGAAGGTTCGGAAAGGGCGGAGCGCCGAGGGCGTCCCGGAAAAGCACGTCCGGATCATCCAGAAGCTGATCCCGATCCGCGACGCCGTGCGCGAGGTCCTCAGCTGCCAGGAACAGGACCGACCATGGAAGGACGCGCAGGTTCGCATGCGAATCGCCTGGTCGAGTTTTTTGCGCGAATTCGGCCCGATCAATCATACGACGGTCTCGATCTCGGATGATGAGACGACCGGCGAGGTCCGCGAATCTCACCGCCGGCCAAACCTGCAGCCATTCCTTGACGATCCCGATTGCTGGCTCGTCGCCTCGATCGAGGACTACGATCTCGACACCGACACGGCGAAGCCCGGTCCTCTCTTCAGCGAGCGCGTCATTGCGCCGCCTGCAGCGCCGGTCATCACTTGCGCCACGGACGCCCTTGCCGTCGTCCTGAACGAGCGCGGCCGGGTCGATCGCGAGCACATCGCCGAGCTGCTGCATCGGGATGTCATCGACGCCGTCGCCGAGCTGGGCGACGCGATCTTCCAGAACCCAGCCGACGGCGCTTGGCTGATGGCGGACGCCTATCTGTCGGGGGCAGTGCGCGACAAGCTGAAGGTTGCCGAAGCCGCGGCAGAGCTCGACCCGGTCTTTGAGCGAAATGTCCGGGCGCTGGCCGCAGTCCAGCCGGCCGATCTCGGGCCGTCCGACATCACCGCGCGTCTCGGCGCGCCCTGGATACCGGCAGCCGACGTCGTCGCCTTCGTCAAGGAGACGATGGGCGCCGAGATCACGATCCGCCACATGCCGGAGCTGGCGTCGTGGACAGTGGATGCGCGCCAGCTCGCCTGGCTGGCGGCGGGAACATCCGACTGGGGCACGGGCCGCCGCCATGCCGGCGAATTGCTGACCGACGCGCTGAACAGCCGCATCCCGCAAATCTTTGACACGGTGAAGGAGGGCGGCAGCGAGCGGCGCGTGCTCAACGTCGTCGATACCGAAGCCGCCAAGGAGAAGCTGCACAAGATCAAGACCGCGTTCCAGAATTGGATCTGGTCCGACCCCGACCGCACCGACCGGCTGGCGCGGATCTACAATGACCGCTTCAACAACATCGCGCCGCGCGCTTTTGATGGCTCGCATCTGAAGCTGCCCGGCGCGAGCGGCGCTTTCACCCTCTACCCCCATCAGAAGCGTGGCATCTGGCGGATCATCGCGACTGGGTCGACCTATCTCGCCCACGCGGTCGGCGCCGGAAAGACCATGACCTTTGCTGCCGCCGTGATGGAGCAGCGCCGTCTCGGGCTGATCGCCAAGGCGATGCTAGTCGTGCCGGGCCATTGCCTGGCGCAGGCCGCGCGGGAATTCCTAGCGCTCTACCCGAACGCCCGCATCCTCGTCGCCGACGAGAGCAATTTCACGAAGGAGAAGCGCCACCGCTTTCTGTCGCGCGCTGCGACCGCGACCTGGGACGCGATCATCATTACCCATTCGGCGTTCCGCTTCATCGACGTGCCGTCCGCCTTCGAGCAGCAGATGATTCAGGAGGAACTCGAACTCTATGAAAACCTGCTGACCAAGGTCGAGACCGACGACCGCGTCTCGCGCAAGCGCCTCGAACGCCTGAAGGAGGGGTTGAAGGAGCGGCTGGAAGCGCTCTCGACCCGCAAGGACGATCTTCTGACCATCTCCGAGCTCGGCATCGATCAGATCATTGTCGACGAGGCGCAGGAGTTCCGGAAGTTGTCCTTCGCCACCAACATGTCGACACTGAAGGGCGTCGACCCCAACGGCTCGCAGCGCGCCTGGGATCTCTATGTGAAGTCGCGCTTCGTCGAGACGAAGAACCCGGGCCGGGCGCTCGTGCTCGCCTCGGGCACGCCGATCACCAACACGCTCGGCGAGATGTTTTCGGTGCAGCGCCTGATGGATCATTCCGCGCTTCGGCAGCGCGGACTGCACGAGTTCGACGCCTGGGCCTCGACTTTTGGCGACACCACGACCGAACTCGAGCTGCAGCCATCGGGCAAATACAAGCCGGTCTCGCGCTTCGCCAGCTTCGTCAATGTGCCCGAGCTGATCGCCATGTTCCGCTCCTTCGCGGATGTCGTGCTTCCCGACGATTTGCGGCGTTATGTGAAGGTGCCGGCGATCTCGACCGGCCGCCGTCAGATACTGACCGCTAAACCGACGTCGGACTTCAAGTCGTATCAGCGCCTGCTTGACGAACGCATCAAGGCGATCGAGATGCGCGACCGGCCGCCGGAGCCCGGCGACGACATCCTGCTCTCGGTCATCACCGATGGCCGCCATGCCGCGATCGATCTGCGCTTGGTCGATCCCGACAACGACAACGAGGCGGAGAACAAGCTCAACCTCCTGATCGGGAACGCGCTACGCATCTGGCGGGAAACCACGGACGCAACCTATGTCCGGCCCGATGGCAAGCCCTTCGAGGCGACGGGCGCCGCGCAGATGATTTTCTCCGATCTCGGCACGATCAGCGTCGAAAAGAGCCGGGGCTTCTCGGCCTATCGCTGGATCCGCGACGAGTTGGTCCGGCGCGGCGTGCCGGCCTCCGAGATCGCCTTCATGCAGGATTTCAAGAAGTCGGAGGCCAAACAGCGGCTGTTCGGCGATGTCCGGGCCGGCCGGGTGCGCTTTCTGATCGGCTCGTCGGAGACGATGGGCACCGGCGTCAACGCCCAACTCCGCCTGAAAGCGTTGCATCATCTTGACGTGCCGTGGCTGCCCTCGCAGATCGAGCAGCGAGAGGGGAGGATCGTGCGGCAGGGCAACCAGCATGACGAGGTCGACATCTTCGCCTATGCGACGCAAGGCTCGCTCGACGCCACGATGTGGCAGAACAATGAGCGCAAGGCCCGCTTCATCGCGGCGGCACTCTCAGGCGACACCTCGATCCGCCGTTTGGAGGATCTGGGCGAGGGGCAGGCCAACCAGTTCGCGATGGCGAAAGCGATCGCGTCGGGCGATCAGCAGCTGATGCAAAAGGCCGGGTTGGAGGCTGAAGTTGCCCGGCTCGAGCGCCTGCGCGCCGCCCATCAGGACGATCAGTTCGCCGTGCGTCGGCAGCTCCGCGATGCCGAACGGGATAGCGCGGTCTCGACCCGTCGAATCGACGAGATCGGAAGCGACATCGAGCGCCGCGTCCCGACCGCCGGGGACGCCTTTGCAATGACCGTGACGGGGAAGGCTTATGTGGAGCGCAAGGAGGCCGGCCGTGCCTTGCTCAAGGAAATCCTGACCCTCGTGCAGATGCGCCATGAGGGGGAGGTGGTGATCGCCATGATCGGCGGGTTTGAGCTGGAGTTCAGCGGCGATCGCGGGGGCCGCGATGGCTATCGCTATGAGACGATGCTGCTTCGCACCGGCGACGGGCACGAGATCGATCTGCAGGTCACGGTGACGCCGCTTGGCGCGGTGTCGCGGCTCGAACACGCGCTCGGGGATTTTGAGGGCGAGCGGGAGCGGTATCGTCAGCGTCTCGCTGAGGCCCAGCGCCGGCTCGCATCGTATCGGTCGCGCGAGGGTGGCGAGTTCGCCTTTGGCGAGGAGCTTGCGGAGAAGCGCCGACAGTTGATTGAGATCGAGACAGCGCTGGCGAGCGATACGGACGGACCTGATGCGATGTCGGCTGTCGCGGCTTGATCTGAGCAGAAGGGTGGAAGGCGGGGCGAGCGAGAAAAAATGAACCTTGCTCGCCGACCGGCCATTCCGGTGACGCTGACGCTCAACCGCCGCCGTCGCGATCCCGGTCCGTTGTCCCGCGCAGGGCTTTGCCCCGCTTGGCCATCCGGACCGAGATGCTCGGCTGCAGTTGCACCGGCCTGTCCGCTCCGCGGGCTGGAAATGGTCTTCGGGAAGAAGACTGAACCGGACAGGTCGAGGCCTTGCGTCCGGCATCCTCGGATAGGAGCACTCACATGCATCTCATGAAAGTCGATCCGCGCGCGCTGAAGGAGAATTCAGATCGTTCGCGCCAGACCAAATCCTCACCCCAGGCCGATGCGTTGCTGCTGGCGACGATCAAGGCGGTCGGCCTCGTCCAGCCGCCGGTGATCGCGCCGGAGACCGATGGCGGCAATGGATACAACATCGATTCCGGGCATCGCCGCGTGAAGCAGGCGATCGCGGCCGGGCTGGAGGAAATCGACGTCCTGGTCGTCGATGCCGCTAATGATAACGGCGCGATGCGCAGCATCGTCGAGAACATTGCCCGGGAGCCGCTGAACCCGGTCGATCAGTGGCGGGCGATCGAGCGTCTCGTCGCGCTCGGCTGGACAGAAGAAGCGATCGGCATCGCGCTCGCCTTGCCGGTGCGCCAGATCAGGAAACTCAGGTTGCTGGCGAATGTGCTGCCTGCGATGCTGGACCACATGGCGAAGGGCGATATGCCGGGCGAGCAGCAACTGCGCGCGATCGCGGCCGCCAATCTCGACGAACAGCGCGAGGTCTGGAAGGCGCAGAAGCCGAAGAAGGGCGACCCGCAGGTGTCCTGGTGGAGCGTGGCGAACGCTCTGTCGAAGAAGCGCATGTACGCGCGCGACGCGAGTTTTGGCGACGATCTGGCCCAGGCCTATGGGATCGCATGGGTCGAGGATCTCTTCGCGCCGGCCGACGAGGACAGCCGCTACACCACCAATGTCGAGGCGTTCCTCGGCGCCCAGCAGGAATGGATGACCATCCACCTGCCCAAGCGCGGCGTCATCACCGACGTCAGCAATTTTGGCCAAGTCGTGCTGCCGCCCAAGGCCGAACGTGTCTACGGAAAGCCGGGCAAAAGCGATCGGACGGCGATGTATCTCGACCGTGAGGGCAAGGTGCAGACGGCTCACTTCCGCCTGCCGGAGCCGAAGAAGGCCAAGGGCGCCGACGACGCTGAGGGCGGCGACGACACGATCGTGATGGCCAAGCCACGACCCGACGTGACGCGCAAGGGCGTCGAGATGATCGGCGACCTGCGCACCGATGCGCTGCACGAGGCACTGGCGCGGGCGCCGATCGAGGACGACACGCTGATGGCGCTGCTCGTGCTGGCGCTCGCCGGTCGCAACATCTCGGTCCAGTCCGGCGCGTCCGGCGATGTCTACGGGTTTGCCCGGATGGAGCGGCATGCCGTTGGCCTCGTCGGCGAGGACGGCAAGCTCACCTTCGACATGGACACGCTGCGGGTCGCAGCGCGCTCGGCCCTAATCGACGTCCTCTCGGCCCGCGAAAACCGGACCAACAGCGGCATCGTCGCGCGCCTTGCCGGCGACGCGATCGGCGCGGACGGTTTTCTGCCGACCATGGGCACGGACGAGTTCCTGTCGTGCCTGTCACGCCAGGCGCTGGAGTGCTCCTGCAAGGACACGTCGGTGCTTCCACGCGCCCGGGTGAAGGACACGCGCGCCGCGCTCGTCGAGCATTTTGGGGAGACGCGCTTCGTTCATCCGTTGGCGTTGTTCGCGCCGGCGACGGCTGAGGTCGCGACCTGGCGCTCGAAGATCGCGGTCGTCGCCGATGAGGACGAGGACTCCACCGCAGACGCCGCCGATAGCGAGTCTGGCGATGCAGATGCGCTCGCCGACGTCGATCTCGACGCCATCGACGAGGCTTACCGGGTCGCGGCGGAATAGCTCCGACCTCCTGACTCATGTCCGATCGCGATCCCGCCGCTGGCCTCGTGCCGGCGGCGGTTTCGTTTTCCATACAACGGCATCACGGAGGACAATATGTCCGCGCACGCAATATTCGATCATGCACCCATCGGCTCGATCATCGCCTGGTCGGACGGAACGCCGCGGCCACTGGCGCGCTTCACCAAGAAACTCGCGGCCTGGCTGACCAGCAATGGCAAGGGCCGCCTGATCCGGAAGCAGCCCAGCAGGAGCATGGGCACTCTCAGCCTGTCCGCCAGCTTCACCCTGCATGAGGCCGATTTTGGCACTGGGGGGGTCGTCGCGATCCGGGTCCATCGCATTTTTTCCCTGGGCTCGAGCCTGCACTTCAGCGTAGTCGAGCGCCCGGCGATCGGGTCGGTGCGTGTCTTCGATCGGCCCGGCGAGGATGCCGAGCTTGTCCATCTCGCGTCAAACCTCGTGGCGGCGGAGGAATGGCTCTCTCGTCATGGCTATCCGCGCGCCGTGCTCCAGGAGGTCACGGCCGATGAGTTCGGGGCCACTGTCGTCGAGGGGAGGGCGGCATGACAAGCGCATTGGCTTGCGACCCCGCGACCGGCGCGGATCCCGAAGCGTTGGAGGTCGAGTTCGGGCGATCAACCGAGCGGTTTCCGGTCGCCCGGGTCGGCGACAGTGCCTTCGCCATGCTGCCGACGCGCGATGGGCGTCATTATCTCGCGACGGGCTCGAAGATCGCGCGGCCACTCGCGACATGGCGTCGATCCGACTTTTACGGCCATTCCGGCAGCCTGGAGAATGAAGCCGCGTTCCGCGCCAAGGTGCTGGAGCATGCTGAGCATCTTCGCGAGAAGCGGGCTCTTGGTCGAATGGAGATCAGCAGCAGGTCGCAGACGCCATGGGGCCTCTCTCAGGGCGCGACAGCCTACGCCGAGGGCGTCGAATCGCATTCCACCGCCGGCCATGGCGGCTTCAAACTCTCGGCTGAGCGCAATCGCAGGGTTCATCCCCTGCTGCGCGCGAAGGGCGGCTGGTACGAGGAGGACTGCGCCTGGGCGATCGTCGCCATCAGCTTCCCCGAGCTTTTCACCAGCTTCGAGCGGCGCTGCGCTGAGCGCTCGACCAAGGATAGCTGGCCAGATGCGTGGGAGGCGATCTTCGGGACCGTTCTTAGACCGGGTGAATCTCATGAGAAGGACCGGCGGGCTTTTCATGAGGCGCATGCCGGCGACTGGATCGTGGTCTCGGCCATTGCGTCCGGTCATCGGAAGGGTTTTGTCGAATGCGTCGCCACGCCAGGCGGCCAACGCGGGGCCGGAACCGAGGAGCGCCGTTTTCTCGTTCCAGCGGACGAGTATGCCGTCGGCCGGTTCGGATTCGTCATCGATCCATCCCGTCACGCTGTCTACGCCGGGCCCTCCAGCTTCATCGGCTGGCAGCGCGGGACGTCGTCATGACGATCGCCCCCGAGACGTTGGCGCAGCTTTCCCGCATGGAGGAAGCGCGCCGGCAGATCCAGCGCCAACTCAAGCTGATCGACCGGCAGATCACGCGCCGCGCGACCGCGCTGGTCCCGCGAACGCGGCAGAGGCGGCAAGCTGATCGGCGAGGCGACGCGCCCGGCGGACGCTTGGTTTTGGAGCGCTATCGCTCGATGCTTACTGCACTGACGGCCGAACGTCAGCCGGAGATCGACGCACTCTCTCGCAAGCTCGCGCGGCAGGACCGGGCCATCGCCGCCCATTGCGAGCGGCATCGGACACCGTCTTCGCGCGCGGCGTGACCGGGAGACGCGATCTGTCGTCTTGCTAGGTCCTCAAACCTAACCAGTCAGCTGCGTGACGGCGTGGCCTGGGCTGTCCGTTTCGGTGGCGTGACTGAGGCTAGGCCGGGCTGGCCCTCGTCCTCTCGGGTTTGCTGCGGTCTGAACCGTCGGCCAGGCGCTTCAAGGCCGCGTGCCGCGCCGCGTGGCGGCCGGCCTTCACCGATCTCGCAGACGAAACTCGCGTCCGGCGCGAGGGCTTAAGCCCTGCTTGGCCGCAAGCCTCGTCCGCTCGCCTGGCATAGGCCGGACCTGTGAAGCGCCAGGGCTTTCGACGGTTCGGGTCGACCGCACCCGAGGGGACGACGGCCAAGCGCCGATCCGGCTCCGAGGGCGCAACCGAAGAAAGGACCATCCCATGGCCAAGACCGCACATTCACCCCGCGAGAGCGCCCGCGTCGTCCCGCTCCGCAAGGGCACGACCATCGAAATGACCCGGCTCGCCTGTCCCGACCAGCAACAGGCGCTCCTCATCGCCGAGAGCTTCGGGCTCCCGGTCCTCGACGGCGACGGTATCCGCGACATGCACGAGCGGCTGATCGTGGAGACGGCGGCCAGCCTGCAGGACGGGCTCGGCGAGCGGGCGATGCAGATCCACCTGCAGCGCATCGTCGGCGCTTATGTCGGCTCGGCCCATGGCGCCGGGCAGTTCTACTCCCGCGCGGTCACCGAGGCGCGCGACGCCACGGCCAAGTCGGCCTGTGATGCGCGCGACGAGGATGTCGATGGTCCGGTCGGCTTTGACGGTCCAGCCCAGCGCAAGCGAGAATTCGCAGCCGACATGGGCCTCCAGGCGCATGCACTGCTGATGGCGGCGGAGGGCGCTGTGACAGCTTACGAGCAAGTCATCGGCGAGCGGTGGAAGCCCTTTGAGCGAGCCGTCGAGACCACAGGTCCATCCGTCGATCGCAAGGCGGCGGCAGCTCAGATGGCGGCGTTCGGCTGAGCCTCGGCGAGCGGGGCGCCAGCCCCGCTCGTAATCTCCACCGTCCGTGAGATCGGACCACCATTCACCGCAATCTTTTTCCGGCAGGCCGAACCCGAAACCGTTCCGGATCATCAGTCCACGGATCGAACACCACCGCGCCGGTCGCGCCGACATCCCTGGTGTTGCGAGTCACGAGATAGAGATCGTGCTCGATCGCGGTCGCCGCCAGCATCGTGTCGATCACCGGCGGTGGATGTCCGCTTGCCCGCCTGCTCTCCCCCGACATCCGCCCCCAGGCCAGCACGACCGGGTTGCTGACGCCGAGCATTCGATCCTGGAATCGTTGCGCCAGGGCGTCGCGGGCGGCCTTGTATCTCGGCCGGTCGGGATGATCGGGCGCTAGGTTGAAAATCCCCTTGTCGTATTCGGCCAGCGTCAGGATGCTGATGAAGAAGCTGTCCTCGCGCTGGTCGCGCGCCCATCCCTTGACGGACGGCGCACCATTGGGATTGATCAGCGCGGCGACGACGTTGGTGTCGAGAAGCCAGCCTTTCAAAGTTCGACGTCCCGCCCGAAATCCGCTTCGCGGGCTAAGTCGAGCCCGTCCAGATGCAGGCTCTCCATGAACTCGACGAAGGGCGCCTGCTGCTCTTGCGGAACCAGACGCTCGAATTCCTCGACGCTCATGACGACAACCGCATCATGACCGCGGACGCTGACGCGCTGGGGACCTTCGGTCCGCGCGTGACGCACGACTTCGCTGAAGCGCGCTTTTGCGTCTTCGAGCTTCCATCGTCCTTGAGGTATTGCCTTGGCCATTCACGCAGCTCTTTTCGTCATGATATTCGAGCTAGTCAGCTAGTCAGAAGATAGCGGCTCTCGGCCGTCGGCGCCAGCCCCGTCGAAGTGCGATTATTGTGAGCGGTTGGCAGGCGCTTCGATCGCGACCCGTCCCGATCCACGGTCTTAGCCGGGACGGCAGGCTGCAACGGCTTTGCCGTCTTCCACTTCGTTCCAGCCCTTCAGGTGCAGCCATCGCCTGGGCTCCCGGCTTTTCGACCTTTCGTGACGGGGTCGCGATCGGCGCGACCTCCCGATGGAGGTTGGATCATGAGCAAGTCAGAAGAAAAACCGCGCGCGGACATCTATGCGCGGATCACCGACAGGATCGTCGCGGAACTTGAAAGGGGCGTGCGTCCCTGGATGCAGCCGTGGCGTTTAGGCAGTGGCAACGGAAGCGTGACACGGCCGCTGCGGCATAACGGGTTGCCCTATAGCGGGATGAACGTGCTCTTGCTCTGGTCTGAGGCTGCGGCGCGCGGCTTTTCCTCCCCGGTCTGGATGACATTCAAGCAGGCGCTTGAACTCGGCGGCGCGGTCCGCAAGGGCGAGAGCGGATCGATGGTTGTCTTCGCCAGCCGCTTCAAGAAAACCGAAACCGATGCCGCTGGCGACGCGATCGATCGCGAAATTCCATTCCTCAAATCCTACACGGTCTTCAACGCCGAGCAGATCGACGGCGTGCCCGCCAACGATCGCGATCAATCCGAACCGACTTGCGATCCGATCGAGCGGATCGATCATGCCGATCGCTTCTTCGCCCAAACCGGCGCCGTCATCCGACATGGTGGCGAACGTGCGTACTATTCGCCGCTGACCGACCACATTCAGATGCCGCCCTTTGCAACCTTTCGCGATGGAGCGTCGTATGTCGCGACGCTGAGTCATGAGGCGGCGCATTGGACGGCGGCCCCGCATCGCGCCAATCGCGATCTCAGCCGCTATGGCAAGGACCGCAGCGAGCGGGCGCGCGAGGAGTTGATCGCGGAACTCGGAAGCTGCTTCCTCTGCGCCGATCTTGGCATCGTACCGGAGCTGGAGCCGCGTCCAGATCACGCCAGCTATCTCGCCTCCTGGCTCGAGGTTCTGTCCAGCGACAAGCGCTTCATCTTTGGAGCCGCGGCGCATGCACAGCGGGCCGTTGCTTATCTTCACAGGCTTCAGCCGCAGGCTGGCTCGATCGCGAAGGCTGCATGAGTGGTTGAGCTCGATGATGCCGGAGCTAGTTCGAAATCATTGATGGGCGCTACCACCATGTGTTCCTCAGCTGTTTCCAAGGGCCGTGCGTCCCACTGCGTCCTCGATGGGCATGTCTGACCGAATGCCGTCGTCGCTGGCGCGCCGTCTCGCTCTCACACCTGCAACGGCCAGGAGCGGCTTTCTTCCCCTGGGCCCTGCGGTCCCATTCCTCGCGGGACAAGAAAGCCGTCCCCGGCCGTCCTTCACTGCGTTGCGGTCCCTTCGGGATGCAGGTCGAGCGCCTCCGGTCTTTCGACTGCCATCGAGGCCGCGATGGGCGATAGCCTCGAGCAACCAGAAGGAATTACGACATGGCGATCATCGGCAGCTTCACTTCGAACGGCGACGGCTTCAACGGCACGATCAAGACCCTCAACCTCAACGTCAAAGCCAAGATGGTGCGTCCGGAGCGGTCGTCTGAGAAGGGTCCGGCCTTCCGAATCCTCGCGGGCAACGTAGAGTTCGGCGCGGCATGGCAGAAGACCTCGACCGAAGGCCGGGACTATCTCTCGGTCAAGCTCGACGATCCGAGCTTCCCGGCCGCCATCTACGCCACATTGATTGAGGTCGAGGGCAGCGACGGCCTCCAGCTCATCTGGTCCCGGCCAACCCGCGACTGAGCCTCCAGTCCAAGATGGCCCCGCCGTGAGGCGGGGCCAATCCTCGAGCCCCCCGGCCGGGCCGGCGAAACCACCTCGCCTTTTCCCTCGTCAGTCCTCTTGTTGGTTCAAACCAAAGCCGACACCTAGGAGCCGTCAGCGCACGGATGGTTTGAACCGCATCCGACTCGCTGAAACTGC
Organism: Bosea sp. 29B; assembly: GCF_902506165.1. Lineage (NCBI taxonomy): Bacteria > Pseudomonadati > Pseudomonadota > Alphaproteobacteria > Hyphomicrobiales > Alloboseaceae > Allobosea > Allobosea sp. 29B. The sequence continues at coordinate 2,657,855 of NZ_LR733817.1, read as the reverse complement.
GATCCGGTGATTTGTGGTTCAAACCATATCTCGGCATTTGTTGGTTCAAACCACACATGGTTCATCGTGCGATCTTCGCCGTGTCAGCGGCCCTGGTGCTTCCCGCGTGAACTGGAGGGGCTCTCTGGTCGTGCCATGGTACGGCCGGCGGAGCCCGCCTCAAGGACGCGAGGTACCCCCAAAATGCTTCGCATTTCGGCTCCCCCACGCGCCGCCTCCGGCGGTCGGCTTCGCCGATCCTTGACCCGGTCTCCACCGACGCGTGGCGCGCCTTCGTCCATTCGAGACGAAGGAGGTTCTCATGACCATGCCGATCGATCAGCAGATTGCCGAACTCAAGGCGGAACTGGCCAATGCCTGCCTTACGCCGCGCGAGCGGCGCGAAGCGCAGCGGGAGCTGGAATTCCTGACCGAGCAGGACCGCAGCGATGCGGAGACGGTGTACTTCACAGAGGTCGAAGGCTGGGCTGCTGCGGTCCACGCCGCCGAGCTTGCCGCACTGCCATTCTGAGCATCACTATCCGAGACGGCAGGTCTGACGCCACGCGCGTCGGGCCGGCTTTTCGCATGTCGCATGCGCCTGCGCTTGCTTCGCTGCGCGCAGGCGCGAGTTGTCCATCGCGCCTCGCCCGCGATGTGGTTTGAACCACACCGTCACGTCATCGCCGCGATCGGCCGTCAGAAGGCGTCCCGCATCGGAGTTGTCGGGACCAGCGTCATGTCGCGTTCGCCATGAAGACCATCGTGATCAACAACCAGAAGGGCGGCGTGGGCAAGACGACGCTCGCCGTCCACCTTGCATGGCACCTCGCCGAGACCGGCGGTCGCGTGCTGCTGATCGACGCGGATGCCCAGGGCAACGCCACCGACACGATGAAGCGGCATCGCGGCGACGTCACCGCCGCCGAGCTGTTTCGACAGGGTAGGTCGCCAGTCATTGGTGGACTAGACGGGATCACGCTTGCAGCCTCGGACAGCTCCCTCACCGATGTCGATCGCGGCGACGCCGCCGGCATCCAGCAATTCCGCGACAACCTCCGCTCGGTGAGCGCGGTGTTCGATGTCTGCGTCATCGACACGCCGCCATCGCTGGGCTTGCGCAGCGTGGCCGCGCTGGTGTCCGCGAGCCATGTGCTGTCGCCGATCTACCTCGAGGACTATTCGGTGAAGGGTGTGAAGGGGCTACTCCAGACCGTGATCGGCGTGCAGCAGCGCTATGGTCGCTCCGATATGAAATTCCTGGGTCTGCTGCCGTCGAACTTCAACACGAAGTCGCCGCGCCAGCGGGCGCATCTCGATCAGCTCCTTCGCGATGCCGGCAAGTATGTCTTTCCAGGCCATATCGTCGCGCGCGACGGCTATGCGGAGGCGGTGGCGGAGGGGGTGCCGGTCTGGACATTGAAGAAGCGCTCGGCGCAGGAGGCCGGCCGCGAAATCCGCACCGTGCTGTCGCGCATCGTCGAGCAGATGGGGTGATTGCATGGCGCTGGATCTGAGCTTCAAGGATCTTGCGGACGTTGCTGTCGGCAATGCGTCCGACGGTCGGCCGCTCAAGGTCGCGCTGGATCTGATCGACGAGGATCCTGATCAGCCGCGGCGCGAGTTTCCCGAGGAAGAGCTTCAGAATCTGGCGGCCTCGATCCGGATCGAGGGCATTCTCCAGCCGATCGTGGTCCGGCGCGCGCAACAGGCCGGGCGCTTCATCATCGTGATGGGAGCGCGGAGATACCGGGCGGCAAAGCTCGCCAAGCTCGATGAGGCAGCCATCTTTATTCAGGATGCGGATGAAGCGAAACCCTACGCCCAGATGGTTGAGAACATTCAGCGTGATGATCTGAAGGCAAACGAGATCGCACGCTTCATTACGGCGCGGATTGAGGCCGGCGAGAAGCAGACGGAGATTGCTCGGCGTCTGGGCAAACCACGCGACTGGGTTTCACGCTATGGCGCGGTGCCGAAGATGCCGCCCTTCCTGCAGGAGATGCTGGCGACGAGTTCGATACGCGCCGTCTACGAACTCTATCAGGCCTGGCGACAGGAGCCGGGAGAGGTCGAGCGCGCGGTCGAGCACGGCACGGCGTTCAACGATGCCCAAGCGAGAGAGTTTGCGGCGACGGTCCGATCATCCGGCACGCCGCCAGCAGCGATCGATGCGAGGGCTGAGGAGCCGGTTGGATTGAACGAGAGCACCGAGCCCAGTCGTCGATCTGACCGGAGTGCGCGCGCTTCTGTAGCGATGGCACCGCGGTCGCGCCCGGCGGCAAAGGGCTTGGCTGTCGTGCGAGTCCGTGTCGGCAAGCGACACGGTGCTTTGGTGCTCGATGACACGACGGCGAGCAGCCAAGGGTTCGCGCGCGTCTCGTTCGATGACGGGTCGGTCGAGGATGCTGTCGTGACCGCGCTTCGGATCGAAGCGGTTCTCATCGGCTGACGCTGCAAGCACAGCGCTTCGCCCAGAGTGTGGTTTGAACCACGCTGCGTCGTTTCAAGGGCGGTCTCATTTCCTGAATCAGCGTCAGCATCGTCAGTTTCCTTTGGGCTGCCATCGGCGCTGCTGAATCGCTCTTCACGAATCGTTAACCGAGGTGGATGGTTGAGAGTCTTGTGGTGCGTTCTAGTGCAGGATAGGCTTGCCGCCAGCAAATTATTACGCCAGTTTGGCGTGGCCGCGCGCTTCGGCGCGTCGGTGGTTCTCGTTGCGGTGAGAGGGCGCCCTGATGCCGACGCTGACGTTGCGGGTTTCGGACGAGTTGGCGCTTCAGTTCGCCGCGCTGGCGGCGACGGAAGGCGGGAAGTCTGCACTCATCCGCCGGCTGATCGAGGGCGCTGTCGGCGCACCGGAATCAAAGCGCGCACCCATTGGAGTCGGCGCGCCGCAGAAGGTGACGGTGCGCTTTCGGGAGAGCGAGCTGCGTCAGCTTGGCGAGCTGGCGTCGACGCGCGGGATGACGCGGACGCAGTGGATCGCGTCGCTGGTCCGGTCCCGTCTTGGCGCGCCGGCGCAGCAATCTGACGGCGAGCGGGAGGCGCTGCGGGCGATCGCGCGCGAGCTCAATCGGATCGGCGGCAACATCAACCAGATCGCGCGGGCTGCGAACGCTGGTGAGGGAGGCTCGGCGGAAGGGGCCAAATCCGGTCTCGACGACGCACGCGCCGCGTTGGAAGCGCTGCAGGGCGAGTTGAAATCCGTCCTCGAACGGACCAGCACCTACTGGGAGGGCCGCTGATGAGCGGGAAGGGCGCCAAGGAGCTTCTCGATGACCTGCCGCCCATCTCCTATGTCTGGCGGACGCCGGTGCGACGGCCGCGCGTGTCCGAGGCCGACATTCCCGATCCTGTCGCTCCGCAGCGTGTCACGCCTGCAATGCGGGCGCGGCTGGAGCGGATCGTGGGCCGTGCGCCGGAGGTGATGGTCAAGATCACCGGGCGCACGAAAGATGCCGGGCATCTCAAATCCCATCTCGAATACATCATGCGCAATGGCGAGCTGACGGCGGAGACTGAGCAGGGTTCGCTCATGCAGGGCAGAGAGGGTCTCAAGGATCTTCAGTCGCGCTGGACCGATGATACTGTGCTCGACGACAAGCGCCGGCGCGACGGCAGCGTGTCGGTCAACATCATCCTGTCGATGCCGCCTGGCACCGATCCGATCGCGGTGAAGGATGCCGTGCGCGCGTTCGCGATCGAGACCTTTGGACCGAACCACGACTATGTCTTCGTCCAGCATCTCGATGACAAGCACCCGCATGTCCATCTAACGGTTCGTTCGCAGGGCTACAATGGAAAGCGTCTCAACCCGCGGAAGGCCGATCTGGCAGCCTGGCGCGAGCGGTTTGCCGGCGAGCTTCGCTTGCGAGGCGTCGCGGCCGAAGCAACGCCGCGGCGGACGCGGGGGAAGGTGCGGAAGTACGACAAGGGCACGGTGGTGGCGCTGCGTCGACGTGGAGTCGTTCCGGACACCGACAAGGGGGCTCGGCACGATGTCGTTCGAGCGGCAAAGGCGGGAGTTGTTGGTGCGCGTCCCTGGGAGCAAAAGGCTCGCGACCGGCAGGTCAAGATACGGGCTCAGTATCTGGCTCATGCCAAGGAGCTTGAGCGGACCGGGAAGGGGAGCGATCGGGCTCTCGCGATGAAGGTCCGGGAATTCGTGGCGAAGATGCCGGACCCGGAAACGAGGCGCGAGCAGTTGGTGCGGGAACTAGCCTCCGCAGCTCAGCGCACTCGACCTGTTAGGGACCAAGCTCCTGATCGCAAAGGCCGGGATACAGATAGGCAAGAACGATGAGATCAGTTTGGCGAAATTTAGTCTACAATTCGCGTACGAATTTTGTGACGAGAACGCGCCATCTATTTTGAGACGCGACCCACGATCGCATGGGCGCGCGCACTATAAATAACGCGCCCTTGAGCATCCGCAGGCAGGCGCAGACGCACGCGCTCCTTGAGGAGTTCTGCGTCGATGTTAGTCAAGCTTGCGATTTGCTCGCCAATGCTGGCGCCGGTTAACCCTATCGTCCAGAATTCTTCGAAACTGGCGAACTCTCGTTGCACGACGATTTCTCGAGAATCGAGCTGCTCAAGTCCTGCACTTTCCCAAAGCTCAAGCAGGGCATCCATCCGAGAGACCTCAGGATGTGGTGGGCGCATAGGAACGATCCCGAAAGGCAGCATCTCGTCCTGGATAGCTGCCAGCGGAAAGCCGCGGCCGGGGATGTCCCAGGCATATGCCGAGACCCAGCCGCCAGGGCGCACGACGCGCACCATTTCCGCGACACCTTTGGCCGGCTCGGGAACGAAGAATATCACTAGCGCCATCACGGCGGCATCAAACCGATCATCATCGAAAGGCAACGCCATCGCGTCGCCTTGCTGAAATTTTGCCAGCCGCGCCGCAGATCGCTTACGCGCAAAAACAAGCTGTCCAGAAGAGGGGTCGACCCCTTGAACCTCAGCTGGCGCAGATCGATCAACGACGAGTTGAGTAAAGGCGCCATTGCCGCAGCCGACGTCGATCCAGCGCAGACCGCTTGGCAGCGATAGCCAATCCAGCGATAGCCAATCCAGGAAAACGTCACCAACAAGCTGGCTCCATTTTCCCATCAATAGCTCGTACGCAGCCCCGTCGTCGAAGCTGATTTTTTGTTCGGCCATCGTCGGGCGCTTTCTGACCATCGACGCCGTTGCATGACGTGAGGCGCGGGATGCCCTGACCAGCAAGGTGAAATCGCCGGGCGTCAATCCTCGCTCTGTTACAGATTGTTGCAAGCCGAGGATGTGGCGATGGAAAGCGCCGACATCAGCGGCAATGGCGGAATGAAGTGGGCGATTGGCGGCGTCGCCATCTTCCTCCTCGCTGCGTTGTTGCTCGGGTTGAGCACTCTGGTGAAGACCGTGTTCCTTCACTGCCCGGCGATCACCCGCCAGTGTACTTGCTCACGTTTACCGGGCCTTCGCCTGTAGATCGGCGATCAGCTGCTTCATCTCCGCGATTTCCCTGACCTGGGCAGCGATGATATCGTCCGCCAGCTTGCGCACGCGCGGATCGACGATACGGGCTCGGCCACTGGTCATGATCGCGATGGAGTGGTGCGGGATCATCGCCTTCATGTATGAGACGTCATCGACCGTCGTCTGGCTGCGCACTAGCCAGAGCGACACGGCGAAGACCGCGACGCTCCCTGCGAAGATCGCGATATTGGCCGCCTTGTTCGCGTACATTTTCAGCATGAATCCAAGCATCAGAACGGCCATCGTCGCGCCCATGAGCAGCGCCATCCAGGCTCGGGTCTGGCTGAAGAAAACGTGATCGAGTTCGAAGGTGTTGAGATACATCAGGCCAAACATGACGATGGTCGACACGGCAATCATAACGCCGAAGCGGGCGTAGCTCATCGGGAACCTCCTTGGTTGAGTGATAGCGCGGCAGAGCCGCCAGGTTGTCAGCGGGCCAGCATCCAGATCGCCATGGCAACCATCATCAGGTTCTCGGTCAGCGATACAAAGCCGAGGGGAACCTTGCTGTCGCCGCCGACGCAGGCGCATTTGATCTCGCGCTTGTCGATGTAGACCGCCTTGACGACGGAGACCGCGCCGACGAGGCCGATCACGAGCGCGACCGGGATCGCGAGCCAGAGCAGCGCTCCGGCGATCATCAGGACGCCGGCCAGCGCCTCGGCGAACGGATAGAAATAGGCGTAGCGCACGACGCGCTGCGCAAGCAGGTCGTAGCCCAGGAACATGTTGGAGAACCGCTCGACATCCTGCAGCTTCAGGAGCGCCAGGATGCACATGCTGAAGGCGGTGAACCATTCGACCGTGCGGACGGAAACGATGGTCCCCGACGAGGCCCAATTGGCGGCGACCGCCATTAGCGCGGCCATGACGAAGACGGCCACGACCGGCCTGTAGCTCACCTGTTCAGGGTCCGCGACCGGCTTGCCGAGATGCCTGCGCAGATCGTCATACCCGCCGATCCGCTCGCCTGCGATGAAGGTCTGCGGCGTGGTCTTCACATCATGCTCGGCCTTAAAGGCATCGATCTCCGGCCGCGACCTCAGAAGATGATCGTCGACCGCGAAGCCTTCCCGGGAAAGCAGATCGAGCGACTTCAGTCCGAACGGACAGATGTGCTCATTGGTCACCATGCGATAGAGCGTTGCATGTTCTCCTCTTGCCTGCACCATCTGACGTCCCCGATCTCAAACGGGCAGGTAATTGAGTGCCTGCCTCTGGGACGAACGTCGTTGAGTAGCAGAAGTTCAGCGGTGTTACAGATTGTAACATTTCCCGCGAGATGGCGCCGGATCGCGATGAATTCCGCAACGTGGCCCTTTGAACTCCGGGAAGCAGATCGTTTTAGAGCAAAGTTGCCCGGGGAGAGTTGCCGTATCAGCAACTGGCGCGCGGCTCAGGACCAATTGAGCCCCCTCCCCGGCGCATCCAAACCGGCGGCTCGGCTGTACCCGATTCATCCAGCGACGTAAGTCCGCCCTTGGACAACCAGAGAACTACGGGAGACTGTTATGCAAAAGACCCTTATCGCCGCGGCCGGTATGGCCATCGCCGTCACGGTCTTCAGCGTCGCCGCCAAGGCCGATCATCTCAACATCGACGTCAAGGCCGCCTCGGTGAAGGACGGAGCGATTATGTTCCCCTCAGTCCGCATCGACAAGGACGGCTACGTCGTCATCCATGCGGTCGCGGACGGCAAGCCGGTCCTGCCGGAATCGATCGGCCACACCGCCGTCAAGACCGGGACGACCAGCAACGTCACCGTCAAGGTTCCCGGCGCCAATGCGGGCACCGACTACGTCGCGATGATCCATTACGAAACCAATGGCAACGCGACCTACGACTTCGGCAAGGCATCGACGACAGTAGACACTCCCGGCATGAAGCCCGACAACACCCCCTACGCCCTGAGCTTCAAGGCTAACTGATCCGCGAATCATCAATCCGAGGTCGCGCTCCGTGCGGCCTCGGACAAAGCAGCACGCGGCCGCGTCCAGATGGTTGCGTCGCCCAACATAGCTGCAGCCAATCCTCGACAGAACTCGACTTCGAGGCCTTTCCAGTTACCCTGATTGTCCAACGTCGAAATCCCCGTCGAGACGCCGGTCGAGACGCCACATAGCAGTTCGCCGCGCGCCTTGATGGCCTTGACGGTGTCGCCATCGGCGGCGCGGGCGGTGGAATTGGCCGCGCCTGCCAGAGCAAGCGCAGCCAGAATAATCGCCGTCTTCGTCATGATAGATCCCCTCTGTTGCCCGAACGAGCGATCTTTCGGGAACAGGTCTCGCCTGCCCCGTGCCGCCTTCGCCCGCGTGAAAGTCGCTTATGCGGATGCAGGCGCGGCGCTCGGCTTATAGCCGGCGCCGATCACGATCGACTTGATCGCGGCGTAGTCGCCAAACCCCTGCACAGTGACGAGCTTCGAGGCAGGATCGGCATTCACGGTCGTGCCCGGCAAGGTGGTTTCGATCGCCTTCTTGATCGTGCCGGCGCAGTGGCCGCAGGTCATGTCGTCGACCCGGAAATTCAGGCCGGATTGCGGCTCAACAGTAGTCGTCTCGGCTGAAGAATTGGAATGCTGCTGGCACGAGCACATGGCTGCGGCCTCCTGTTCGGTTGATGGTGAGCGGAGGCTGCGGCTTTCCACAGTGGTAAGGTCAAGCCCTTTTTTCTTGATCGCGTAGATGGTCCGTGAGCCGGCTTCATCCGCCGCAATTTTTCCGGCGAATCGAGACGAAAGCCCTTGACCTTACCATTATGGGAAGGACCATATCCTATGCCATCAATGTTCGGAGAGACATCATGTCGACTGCAACGATGGCAAGACGCACCGCGTCGCCTGCAAGCCAATTCGATATTCCAATAGCCGGAATGAGCTGCGCATCCTGCGTGGGACGCGTCGAACGCGCCGTCGCGACGGTCGAGGGAGTCGATGCCGTCGCAGTCAATCTGGCAACTGAGCGCGCCGTAGTCACCGTCCCGTCGGGAAAGGTCGACGCCGGCGCCATAGCCGCCGCGATCCGCAAGGCCGGTTATGAGCCAGCCGAGAGTACGATCGAATTGAACGTCGCCGGCATGACCTGCGCGTCCTGCGTCGGCCGGGTTGAACGCGCCCTAAAGACAGTGCCTGGCGTACTCGGTGCAAACGTCAATCTGGCGACGCAGCGGGCCACGGTGCGGGTGTTGGGCGGCGCGGAGGCGGCGTCACGCCTTGTCGCAGCCGTGGTCGGCGTCGGCTACGAGGCCGAGTTCGTTCACGATGGGGTCGATACGACCGATCGTGAGAGGCAGGCCCGCGAGGAGGAGCAGGCCAGCCTACGCCAGGCCGTGATCATCGCGGCGATCGCGACCGCGCCGCTGCTCGTCTTCGAAATGGGCATGCACATGTCGGAGACGCTGCACCATTTCCTCGCCGGCCGCATCGGCGAGTTTAACATCAAGCTGCTCTCGTTCCTGCTCGCAGGCTTCGTCATGCTCGTGCCCGGCATGCGCTTCATCCAGAAAGGCTGGCCAGCACTGCTACGCGGCGCGCCCGACATGAACTCTCTTGTGGTTCTCGGCACCAGCGCCGCCTTTCTCTACTCGACCGTCGCGACATTCGCGCCCTCCGTGCTTCCGGAGGGGACGGACTACACCTATTTCGAGGCCGGCGCGGTCATCATCACACTGATCCTGCTCGGACGTTGGTTCGAGGCCCGCGCCAAGGGCAGCACGAGCGAGGCCATCCGCCGGCTGATGTCGCTGCAGGCCAAGTCGGCGCGCGTTCTGCGTGACGGCATCGAAGTCGATGTCGGCATCGCGACCGTGATTCCCGGCGACATCGTCATCATGCGCCCTGGTGAGCGCATTCCCGTCGATGGCGAGGTTGTCGACGGTGTCTCCTACGTCGACGAGGCGATGATCACGGGTGAGCCCATCCCCGCACGCAAGGAGCCGGGCTCAGGCGTCACCGGCGGCACGATCAACGGCACGGGCGCCTTCCGCTTCACGGTGCAAAAGGTCGGCGCCGACACGTTGCTCGCGCAGATCGTGCGCACGGTTGAGGCGGCGCAAGGCTCGAAATTGCCGATCCAGGCGCTCGTCGACAAGGTCACCATGTGGTTCGTGCCGGTCGTGATCGGACTCGCGCTACTGACCTTCGCCGCTTGGCTCGCCTTCGGCCCGAGCCCCGCGCTCTCCTACGCACTGGTCAATGCGGTCGCGGTCCTGATCATCGCCTGCCCCTGCGCCATGGGGCTGGCGACGCCGACCTCGATCATGGTCGGAACCGGCAAGGGGGCTGAACTCGGCATCCTGTTCCGGAAGGGCGAGGCGCTTCAGTCGTTGAAAGATGCGAAGACGGTGGCGCTGGACAAGACCGGCACCCTGACCAAGGGCCGGCCCGAACTGACCGACATCGCGGTCGCTGCCGGATTTGCGGAAGCAGACGTGCTGCAGCTGGTCGCCTCCGTCGAGACGCGCTCCGAGCATCCCGTCGCCGAAGCCATCGTCGCGGCGGCGCGCCAGCGCGGTCTGGCGCTTGTCGAGCCCGCGGACTTCGCAGGCGAGCCAGGCTTCGGCGTCAAGGCCATGGTCGAAGGCCGGCTTATCGAGGTCGGCGCGGACCGGCTGATGGTGCGTCTAGGGCTCGATCTCTCAGCCTTCGCCGAGCAGGCCGCGCAACTCGGCGACGCCGGCAAGACGCCGCTCTACGCCGCGATCGACGGCAAGCTCGCCGCCATCATTGCCGTCGCGGATCCGATCAAGGAGACGACGCCCGCAGCCATCGCTGCCCTGCATGGGCTGGGACTGCGCGTCGTCATGATCACCGGCGACAACAGGCGCACGGCCGACGCCATCGCAAGGCGGCTCGGCATCGATGAGGTCGTAGCCGAGGTGCTGCCGACCGGCAAGGCCGAGGTCGTCAAGTCGCTGCAGGCCGGCGGCGTCAAGGTCGCCTTCGTCGGCGACGGTATTAATGACGCACCTGCTCTGGCTCAAGCGGATGTCGGTATCGCTATCGGCACCGGCACTGACATCGCGATCGAGAGCGCCGATGTCGTCCTGATGTCGGGCGATCTCGAAGGCGTCGCCAAGGCCATCGCCCTCTCGAAGGCTACGATCGCCAACATCCGCCAGAATCTGGTCTGGGCCTTCGGCTACAATGTCGTGCTGATCCCGGTCGCGGCGGGCGCGCTCTATCCAGCGTTCGGCATCCTGATGTCGCCGATGTTCGCGGGCCTTGCCATGGCACTCTCCAGCGTCAGCGTGCTGGCCAACGCGCTGCGCCTGAAGCGCTTCGGCGGCTCGGCTCGCATGACGCAAGGGTTACATCCACGAGCGCGCCTCGCAGCGGCTGAATGAATCGACGCTCGAGCCGCAAGGAGACATCCATGAACATCGGGCAAGCTGCCACCGCCTCGGGCGTCAGCGCAAAGATGATCCGTTACTATGAGAGCATCGGCCTGATCGAACCCCCTGTTCGCACCGAGGCCGGATATCGGATCTACACGGCGGAAGAGATCCACGAGCTGCGCTTCATCAAGCGGGCTCGCACGCTCGGATTCTCGATCGAAGAGGCACGCGAACTTCTTGCTCTCTGGCGTGACAAGAGCCGGGCCAGCGCCGACGTGAAGACGTTCGCCATGAAACATGTCCGCGATCTCGAAACCAAGATCGCCGAACTCGAGGCGATGTCGCGCACGCTCAGGCATCTGGCTCAGACCTGTCATGGCGACGCGCGGCCCGATTGCCCGATCCTCGCAGACTTGGCCGACGTCGACGCGGCGCGCGCGCCGACGGCCAGCAGGCGGCCCCGCAAGAAGCAGGCGCACGCGGACTGCACCTGCGATGACGCGGATGCTGCCCCGACCGGTCGCCATTGAGGAACAGGTCGATGCCAGATGCACCGACGATCCAGCCGCTCGACGTCGAGGCCCTGCGCGCAGACACGCCAGGCACCGCTCATCGCATCCATCTCAACAACGCGGGGGCTGCCCTGATGCCCTTGCCGGTCATCGCCGCCATGAAACATCATCTTGATCGCGAGGCGATGATGGGCGGCTATGAGGCAGCGGATGCCTCGCACGAGGCGGTCTCAGCGGTCTATCGATCGGTTGCCCGGTTGATCAATGCCGACGTCGACGAGATCGCCTTGACCGAAAATGCCACTGTCGCCTGGCAGATGGCATTCTACGCCCAGAGCTTCCGGCCGGGCGACCGCATCCTGACCGCGCGAGCGGAGTATGCGGCCAACTATGTGGCCTTCCTCCAGATGGCACGACGGACAGGCGTCGTCATCGAGGTCATTCCGGACGACGCGACTGGAGCATTGGACCCTGTAGCCCTCGATGCGATGATTGATGAACGGGTGAAACTCATCGCCATCACCTGGATCCCGACCAATGGGGGCCTGATCAACCCCGCAGCCGCCGTCGGCAAGATCGCGCGCCGCCATGGCGTGACCTACCTTCTCGACGCTTGCCAGGCTATTGGGCAGATGCCAATCGACGTCGCTGAACTTGGGTGCGACCTGCTGGCTGCAACGGGGCGGAAATTCCTGCGCGGCCCCCGTGGCACGGGCTTCCTGTATGTCCGGCGCGCGCTCCTCGATCAGCTCGAACCTGCCATGATCGACCATTTCGGCGCCCCTTGAGTCGCGCCTGATCGCTATGCGCTACGGCCGGACGCGCGCCGTTTCGAAACCTGGGAGAATAACTATGCTTCGAGGCTCGGACTGGGAGCGGCCATCGACTATGCTCTCGATCTCGGGGTGGTACGGATCGAGGCTCGCTGCCGCCTTCTGGCAGATCGCCTTCGCGCCGAACTCGGAACCATTTCGCGCGTGACGCTCCACGATCTCGGCCGAGACCGCGCAGCGATCGTCAGCTTCTCGGTTCACGATCTCAACGCCGAAGGCATTCGATCGGAGCTGGCAAGCAAGGCGATCAATATCAGCGTTTCTCGTCCGAGCAGCACTCTCCTGGATGCCAGCGCAAGAAGCCTTCCGACCGTCATTCGCGTCTCGCCGCACTATTACAATTCTGAGGACAAACTGGATCGGTTTGTTGGGGCTGTCCATGATCTGATTGGTAGTCAACGAGCACCCAGACGCCGCTCAATAGGTCCGCAGGCCTGCCGTTATCTGCTAATCGCATTGCGGTTCTCACCGCTGGCGGGCCTTATGCTTGGATCATAATAAATTCTTTAGGCGAACGCTTTGGCCCTATTGATACCATTGTCGAAGAAGGCGTGAATCGGGTCACCTTCTTAAAGCGCCGTGCCCGAAAAATAGGTTGGCTACTTACGGATGGTCAGTTGGCGACCATGGTCTTCCTGCGCCTCTGGAAGACGATCGCAGCTTCGCGATCGAAGGAGATTGTTAACCAATACCGCGTGCGCCCAAATCCCGATGCGCATCACCGGACTTTGAGAATTTCATCAATTAATTCGTGCGAATGCCATGAACTGCTCGGCCGCCTGCAGCCGAAGGTGGTCCTACTTGTGGGCTGCAGGCTTCTCACCAAGCAAACCCTCGCTACGATCTCTTGCCCGGTGATGAACTACCATGCTGGCATTACGCCAACATATCGCGGCATGAATGGGGGTTACTTCGCACTCGCGTCGGGCGATATCGGAAATTTTGGCGCCACGGTTCACCTCGTCGATGACGGCGTCGATACTGGCGCAGTACTTTATCAAGTACGGACCGAGCCCAACGCGACCGACAACATCTCAACCTACCCGATGTTGTTGGCGGCGGTGTCACGTGAGATTTGCATCGCTGCGGTTGGCGACGCCTTGAACCAATGCCTGCGTCCCGTCACCGTCGATCTACCCTCTCGGCAATGGTTCCATCCGCCAATTTGGAGTTAACTCTGGGTCGGCCTGACGAGGAGGGTTTGGTGAGTTGGCAGCGAAATCGTTGCGGCAAATCTTGGGCGACTCAGTGTTTGTCGTGGTCGCCGGAAGGCGTTTTCACTGGAGCGCCGGCATAGCCACGCATGAGATCGTATTGAACAATCTGTTCAGTAAATAGCACGGTGGCTGTCTCCAGATGCGCGGCGAGATGGACCGCCCTCAGCGCTCCATTCTGGATCCCGATCCGCTCCGTCAGCGCCTTTACGCGCTGGGTGTCGATCATTCTCGTGGCGAAGCCTGCGTCCAACTCACGCTCGAGTCCGAGAACCTCGGCGCCGACCGCCTTCGCCTCGGCGCTCATCCGCGTCATGATCGCCTTAAGCGCCTCCCGCTGCTGTTTTGAGAGCTTGAGCGATTCCGCCAGTTCGAGGCCGTTCATCGGTCCAGGATAGCGGTTGAGTTCGGCCGCCTTCGCCAGGCTCATGCCTCGCCCCTGCGCCAAATCGAAGATCTCCTTGGCCGACCGCGCTTTGATCTCGCGAGTCTGCTCGCCGGCATAGGGACTGGGAGCCTGCGCTTCCGCCATGCCGGTCGGCGCTATCGCAGTCGAGATCAGGACCAATGCGGCTGAAAATGACATGCGGTTCATCGATGGCTTTCCTTCACGGCGACCATGCCCGGATGGGAGGCGGATCAGGATCACGCCAGGACGATGCGGCTTGCCTCCCGCCTGCGCCTCGGGCGAGAGCCGATCGCGCTGGCGATCTCCCGCCGCAGTCCGTCGAGGACGATCGTGCTGCCGTCGTCGCCGGCTTGCGCAATAAGGAAGGCAAGCACCCGCTCGCGCGCGGAGCGGATGTAGTGCAGCGTCAAGCTCGCGCGAAACGTCATCACCTGTCGGGCGAGATCGGTTGTCAGGCCGAGCCGAGCCGACGCATCGGCGTTCAGCCGGGCGAGGCATGCGGCCTTGGGAAAGCACGCGACCACCGTGTCGCTGAGAGCGATGGCGTCACAATGGTAGCGCCCGGCGAAAAGCGAGGCCTCGGCGAGACGCTCGCGGTGTTTTGGCCGCGTCTGAATCAGTTCAGGATGAGCGTTTTCATGAAATGATCGCCGGCTTAGTATTTATCAGTGACGATACAAAACTGCGAAATATTAAGGCCACCTTGGCACAAACGCAGCAAAAAATTTGGGTATGACGCAACGGGCTCCGTCCAAGGATGTATATTCAGTGGCGATGATTTTGACTTTGGCTGTGGTCTGCCAGCTGGCGCATCTGCTTCCTCACCATTTCAGCATGAGCAAAGCCAAACGCTGAATCGGAGAAAGTAGTCAACTCACCCGAAATCGCGACGCGTAACGTTATTGACGCGGCACGCGGCCCGAAATACGCGACGGTTGATTCGGAACGAATCCGGGCTGATGTCGGACGTCGAAAGGGCTTAACCTGCGATTGCGAGAAGTCTCGGACATGCAATGGGTCCGCAGGGGTCGCAAGCCGCGAGATAGCTTGAATGGACGTCCCGTCTTATTCTTTTGGCCCAAATGTTGAGTCGCTGGATCATATCGCGTTTGCAGCCTAGCTAGTGGATTGAGGTTGACGGAAGAGTCCCGATAGGGATTCCGCTGGGCCTGTAGGCGTGCGAGTCTGGGCGATGCGTCCAGGGATCATCATCACGGTTACCGCCGCGGACCGCGCCCGGCTTGACCCGGCCCCTGTCCCCGTCGCAGGGCAGGCCACGCTGCCGCACGACCTGTCGCCCTGGGGCATGTTCATGGCCGCCGACATCGTCGTGAAGGCGGTGATGCTCGGCCTTGCCTTCGCCTCGCTGGTGACCTGGACGATCTGGCTGGCCAAGGCGCTCGAGCTCGCCGCCGCCAAGACGCGCGCACAGCGGGCGGTGCGCCGACTAGAAGAGGCTATCAGCCTCGACGAAGCCGCGCGCGCGATCGCCGGCCGCAAGGGTCAGGCGCGGGGCACGGTCGCGGAGCTGGTCGGCGCCGCCCAGAGCGAGCGCCAGCGCTCCGACGATCTCGGCGAGGACGGCATCAAGGAGCGTGCCGCGATCGCGCTGTCGCGGATCGAGGCGAGGGCCGGCCGCTCGATGGCGCGCGGCGCCGGCCTGCTCGCCACCATCGGCTCGACCGCCCCCTTTGTCGGCCTGTTCGGCACGGTCTGGGGCATCATGAATTCCTTCATTGGCATCAGCCAGTCGAAGACGACCAATCTCGCCGTCGTCGCCCCCGGCATCGCCGAGGCATTGCTGGCGACTGCGATCGGTCTCGTCGCGGCTATTCCCGCCGTGATCATCTACAATGTCTTCGCCCGCGCCATTTCCGGCTACCGCGCCACCCTCGCGGACGCCTCGGGCGAAGTTCTGCGCCATCTCTCGCGCGATCTCGAGCGGGCGCGCCGGCTGGCGACGCAGCAGGTCCGCGCCAATCTGCATGCGGTTTCACCCCAGCCGGCCGCCATGCCGCGCGTCCCGGCGGAGTGAGCCATGGCGGTTTCGCTCAAGGAGTCCCAAGACGGCGATCTCGGCGAGGTCAGCGAGATCAACGTCACGCCGTTCATCGACGTGATCCTGGTGCTGCTGATCATCTTCATGGTCGCAGCCCCGCTCTCGACCGTCGACGTCGCGGTTGACCTGCCGGTCTCGAACGCCCAGCCGCAACCGCGGCCCGACAAGCCGGTGTTCCTGACCGTGAAGCAGGACCTCTCGCTCGCGCTTGGCAATGACACCGTGCCGCGCGAACTGCTGCAGGCCACGCTCGACCGCCAGACCAACAATGACCGCGAGCAGCGCGTTTTCCTGCGCGCCGACGGGGCAGTGGCCTATCGCGAGCTGATGGAGGTCATGAACCGGCTGCGCCAGGCGGGCTATCTCAAGATCGCGCTGGTCGGGCTGGAGGATACCGGTCAGGCCGCTGCGCCAGGGGCGGGCAAGCCATGATAGTCTCCGCGCCGGATCGCCGCTGGCTCGCCGCGCTGCGCTGGGGCGCTGCGGCGCTGACTGTCGCCGCGGTCCATGGCGGCGCAGCCTGGGTCGGGGTGAACTGGCGCCCGACGGAAGCGGCAGCCGGCGCTCCCGAACCGGCAGTGATGATCGAGCTCGCCGCGCTGTCGGTCGCGCCCGAGGCACCGCCGGAGGACCTGCCGGTCGCGGAACAGCGAGCCGAGCCGGAACCGCCGCCGCCCGAGCCGGTCAAGGAGACGCCGCCCCCGGAGCCCGAACCGGAGCCGCTCCCCGAGCCGACGCCGGTCGAGCAACCGGAGATCAAGCTGCCGGAGCTGCCGCAGATCCCGAAGCTCGACGCCGTGCTGCTGCCGCCTCCGCCCGAACTGAAGCCGGTGGAGAAGAAGCCCGAGCCTAAGCCCAAGATCGTCGAGAAGAAGGAAAAGCCGAAGCCGAAGCCCAAGGTCGTCGAGCGCAAGCCGGTCGAGCAGCGGGCCAAGGAGGCGGTGGCACCGAAGCCCTCCGAGCAGCGCGCCGCCGCCCCGAGCAGCGCCGCTCAAGGCACCGCCAGCCAGCCGACGGTCTCGACGGCGTCATGGCGCGGCTCGCTGATCGCCCATCTCAACCGCTACAAGCGCTTCCCGGGCGGCGCGAGCCCCGGCACGGTCCAGGTCGCCTTCGCGATCGACCGCAGCGGTAATGTTTTGTCCTCGCGCGTCGTCGGCTCTTCCGGCGATTCCGCACTGGATGCCGAGGCGGCGGCGATGATCCGCCGCGCCAGCCCGGTTCCGGCTCCGCCTGCGGGCGTCGGTGGTGGCGGGGCGATCTCGCTCTCGGTGCCGGTGCGCTTCAACCGGTAAGGCTTCGGCTCAGCGCAGGGCGCCTGGATTCTGGATGGGCGTGGTCACGGTATCACCCACCGCCGCACCGGTGTCCTGAATATTGTTCCCGAGATGCTCGAACCTGTCGCCGAGATTGCGACGAGCCTGTGAATCGATCACCGCGACCGGGGCGGAGACGACGATGCCGGCGGCGGTACCGACCGCCGCGGCCGCACTGCCGGTCACCTCGATCAGCCGGTCGCCGAGCCCGATGCGGGAATCGGTGATGGGCTGGCCGTCGACGAGGCGCGTGCCGATCAGCTTCACCACTTCCGGGCTCTCGGCGAACTTGCCGTGGTTGAGCTTGTCGCCGGTGCGCAGCTTGGTCAGGTTCAGGACCGTGATCTTGTCCTGCTCGAACTCGGTCTTGTAGGGCTCGACATCGGGGTCGACGGCGCCGAGGCGATCCTTGCCACCCCAGACCCGACGCGAGACCGCGAGCGCGCGATCGTCCTGCGAGACGAAGAGGGTGAATTTTGGCCGCCGCCCCGTCATTTCCGCGATCTGCGTGCGGAAGACGTCGGCATCGACATCGGGCGAGGCGAGCATGACATTGGCGATCTTCGGCGGAATGCCGCGATTGCGCACAGCCATCTGTGTCAGTGATTCCAGCGCGACCCAGTTGCCCATGGAGTGGGCGAGCAGCGAGACCTCGCCGACGGCCGGATCTCGTGCGAGGTTCTGCAGCAGGCTCTCGAGCGCGTTACGCGAATAGGTCGCGCTCTCGCGATCATAGCCATAGGCAAAGAGCGAGCCGCGCGAAGGCCAGGTGAACAGCACCGGCACGACATCAGCGTCGGAATCGTGGACGATCTGGGCGAAGCGGTAGACTGCATCCTCGAAGCGGTTGTTGAAGCCGTGGACGAAGACCATCACCCGGCGCTTCGGCACGCGCGAGACACGCTCGTGCAGGCGCGCCAGGCCGGTCCTGGCGTCGAGCTTGTCGACCTTGAGGGTGACGAAATCGGTCTCGGGATTGCCAGGCAGCCGGCTCGGCCACTGCACTTCACCGACCTTGCGGCGACTGTCGGGCGGCAGCGAGATCGTCATCTCGACATAAGACGGCTTGCCGCGTTCGCCGGAGAACAACACCCCGGCATCCGGATCGGCCGCGCGCGTGGTCGCAACCAGCATGGTGACCTTGCTGGTGCCGGGCACGGTCGAGGCGACCGGTGTCAGCACGCCCTTCACGTCGCCGGCGCAGCCGGCGAGGAAAACTGTCGCGGCTGCAGCCATGAAGACCCGCCCGGCGGCCGGCATCGGCAGGTCCTTGCGGCGGATCGGCATCATCGACTACCCAGCTTCAGAGCGGCGCCCAGACCATGCTGGCGCGCCACCCGTGACGTCAAGGACGCCGAAGCCACAGTGACGATCAGACCATGTACTGGCCGCCATTGACCTCGATGGTCTGGCCGGTGATGTAGCCGCTCATCGCCGGACTGGCGAGGAAGAGGAAGACGCCGACATTGTCCTGCGGCGTGCCGACACGCTCCATCGGCACGGTCTTGCGCATCGCCTCGATCTGCTCGGCCGTCGAATAGCGCTCGTGGAACGGCGTCATGATCACGCCGGGCGAAACGCCGTTGACGCGGATGCCGAAGGGCACGAACTCCTTGGCCATGCCGCGGGTCAGGTTGAGCACGAAGGCTTTCGAGCTGGCATAGAGCGAGGAGCCGGGCCCGCCGCCATTGCGTGCCGCGATCGAGCTCAGGTTGATCACGCTCGCCCTGCCGCCGGACTTCTTCAGGTAGGGCAGCGCCGCCTTCGAGGCCATCACCACCGAGCGGACATTCAGATCGACGACGCTGTCGAAGAACTCATCCTCGATCTCGGCGATCGGCGTACGCTTAACCAGAGCTCCGGCATTGTTGACCAGCACGTCGAGCCCACCGAGCTTGTCGGCTGCCTTGTTGACGAGATCGACCGCCTGGGCGCTGTCGGCGACATCGGCCTGCAGCACATGCGCCTCGCCGCCCGCCGCTCTGATCTGCGCCGCCACAGCGTTCGCTTCGGCCTCGCTCGACTTGTAGTGCACCACGACGCGCATGCCGTTGGCGGCATAGGCCTTGGCGACGGCAGCCCCGATGCCGGTGCTGGAGCCGGTGACCAGGGCACGCAGCCCCTTGAGATCGTCGAGCATCATTCCTCCCTTGGGATGCAACTTAAATCGTTTCAGGAACGATCTTGCGCGAGCCGGCGCCGAACCGCCAGCGCCGCTTCGGCAACCCGGCCATTCCCGAACGGCCGTTCAAAGGAACTTGGTCATCGCCTTGAACTCGGCGAGCAGCCCGCGCGCCTCATCCGGAAGGCTGCCAGCCGCTTCCTCCAGGCAATGGCCAATATGCTCCTGGATCAGGATCTTGCGGGCATTGGCGATCGCGCCTTCGACAGCCTGCAATTGCTGGGCGATCTCCAGGCAGGAGCGGACATTGGCGACCATCTCGATGGTCGAGCGCAGATGCCCCTCCGCCCGCTTCAGCCGCGTGATGATCTCCGGATGCCGATGATGGTGGATCCGGGCATGCTCTTCGTCCTGCATTCCCTACCCTTCCGTCTTGATCCTATCCTCCCGGGGAGGTTATAGGTCGACGCATCCGCTGAGCAAGCGGCACCCGATCAGGCAGGCGCCGGCGCGAGACCGGGCGCATCCCGATGATCGGGCGGGCGAGGACGAGACGGGCGCCCCCGACCAGTTCCGGCAAGGCCGGACGGCACGGCAGCGCCCGGCCCGTTCCGGATCCGGAGCACCATGTCGTGCCGAGCTTCACCGAATTGCTGGCGCAGGGCGCCGGCCATGCCTGGCTGTTCATTCCGAGCGCGATCCTGCTCGGCGCGCTGCATGGGCTCGAACCCGGCCATTCCAAGACGATGATGGCGGCCTTCATCGTCGCCATCCGCGGCTCGGTGCTGCAGGCGCTGCTGCTTGGCCTCGCCGCGACGCTCTCGCACACGCTCGTCGTCTGGGGGGTGGTCCTCGGCGGCCTCTATCTGACGCGCGACTTCAATGCCGAGGCGACCGAGCCCTGGTTCCAGCTCGCCTCGGGCCTCATGATCATCGCGATCGCGCTCTGGATGCTATGGCGGACATGGGCGGAGCAGCGTGCGCTGCACCCGGCCAGCCGTGGTCTCGAGCATAGTCACGGCCACTCTCACGGTCATGGCCACAGCCACGGACATTCCCACGGGCAGAGCCACGCTCACGACAGGACGGCCGACGACGAGCCGATGGACGCACATCAGCGCGCCCATGCGCAGGACATCCGCAAGCGCTTCGCCGACCGGCCGGTGACGACCGGACAGATCGTCCTGTTCGGGCTGACCGGTGGGCTGATCCCCTGTCCGGCTGCGATCACCGTGCTGCTGATCTGCATGCAGCTGCGCGAGATCGCACTCGGCGCCGTGCTCGTGCTGTGCTTCTCGATCGGCCTCGCGATCACGCTGGTCGCGGTCGGCGTCGCCGCCTCGCTCAGCCTGCGTGCCGCCGAGAAGCGTTCGAGCTGGTTCTCGACCGCCGCGGCGCGAGTGCCATATTTTTCCGGCGCGCTGATCGTCCTCGTCGGGCTCTACACGGTCTGGCACGGCTGGAGCGGGCTGCAGGCGATAAGCCCGCATGCCGCGGCAATGCTGGTCAGCCCATCGCCTGGTTGACCAGCGCAAAACGATGCGCCGGCCCGGGTGCGACCGGCGCAGCCCCGCGCTCCATCACCACGCCGGAGGCGACGAGCGGCAGGCCGCATTCGCCCAGCCAGGCACCGAGGCCGGTCCGAGCCGGCACGTCGATGCGGACGAAATCGCCACGGCGCGCGGCCAGCAGCGCCGCGATCAGATTGCAAGCGGCGGCGTCATCGACCGCGGCGATCGGGCCGATCAGCCAGCCGCGGCCATGCCGGCGCAGGAAGCCAAAGCCGGCCGGAGCGCCGCCGCGCTCGATCAGGATGGCATGGCCGCGCGCCAGCAGAGCCTCGAGGACGGACGCGCGCGGCAGGCCCGTCGCCTCCCCATCGAGCTGTGCCAGCAGCGGCAGGTCTGATGCGGCGGCCGGGCGCATGATCTCGTTCGCCGCGAGAACAGGCGCTGCCAGTTCCGGCCAGTCGCCCTGATGCTGGCGAACCTCGTCGATAGCGATGAAGCCATAGCGGGCATAGAGCGGCTCGCCCTGCGGGGTGGCGACGAGGCCGAGCGTGCGCCCTTCCGTCGCTGCGATCAGCCGCTCGGTCAGCAGCTTGCCGATGCCCTGTCCCTGGCGATCCGGCGCAACGATGATGGTGCCGAGCGTGGCGTGGGTTGCGCCAAAGCCCCACCAGAGCCCGACAGCGACGACCTCGTCCTCGATCGACAAAATGAAGCCCTGGCCGAGCGACAGCGCGAACTCCCAATCCTCGCGGCGATGCGGCCAGCCGATCGCGGCCGAGAGCTTTTGGCAAGCATCGGCATCGGAAAGGCCTGCCGGGCGGAGCGTCAGCTGGAGCGGCTGCATCGGCCGGCCCTCAGCGGCAGAATTCGGCGCAGCCGGACTGCCAGAACGGCGCCTGCCCATCGAGCGCCGGCACCGAGGGGCGTGGCTCGGCGCCGCGCAGGTCCGCGGGCACCGGCACGACCAGCTCCCACCAGCGATGGGCGCATTGCGAGCGGAAGGCCATCTGGTCGCTGATCGACGTGCTCTCGCGTGCCAGCACCGCATCGAGCGCATCACAGGCGCGGCGGAGCGCCGCGTCGTTCGCATCGCCGGGCTCGTTCGCATAGTCATGGAAGGCGGCGGTAAAAGCCTCCATCTCGCGGGCGATATGCGGCCAGTCCTGGCGGCCGAGATTCCAGGCGTCCATCCACTCGCGCACCACAGTCTCGACCGCCTCGGCCTTGGGCTTGCCGGCGACCTTGCGGGCGGTGGTCAGCATATGACGCATCAGTTCGGCGCGGGCATGGAGCTGGCGGGCGGCGAGCGCAGCCGTCTGCATCGCCAGAATTGCGCGCTCGGCCTCGAGCTGCAGCTCCTCGACGAAATGGGCCATCGCTTCCTCCGTAAAATTCTTCGGAGCGGGATTACTGCGAAAAACCGGTTCCCACTTTTCGCATCCCGCTCAAGGCAACGTCGCGAGCCGGTCGAACAGGCGCTGAAACAGCGCCTCCGCCTCGACGCTCGCGACGACATGGGCATTGGCCGGTCGTTTGAGCCGGCCGTTCCAGTCGATCGTGGTGCGGCCCCGCAAGGGGCCGTCGCCGGTCTCGACCTCGACACAACAGTCACGCCCCGAAAAGAGTTCCGGCCAGAGCAGGAAGGCGATCACACAGGGGTCGTGCATGGGATGACCGCCGGTGCCGAGCCCGCCGGGACGCGGACGAGTCAGCATGCCATGCACCGCCCGGCCTGCCGCATTGCCGAAGGTGAGAAGGCGCGCGACCTGCTCGTGCGAGGCGATCGCCTGATGGGTGACGCCGAGCCCGAACATCACGATCGGCCGGCCGCAACCGAAGACGATCGCGGCGGCATGCGGATCGACATGGACGTTGAACTCGGCCGCAGGCGTGATGTTGCCGAGCGCCAGTGCCCCGCCCATCAGCACGATGCGTTTCACTTTCGGCAGCACGTCCGGAGCCAGCCGGAACGCCAGTGCGAGATTGGTCAGCGGCCCGAGCGGGCAGAGCGTGACGCTGTCGTCCGGCGCAGCACGCAGCATGACGATCAGTGCCTCGACCGCGTGAGCAAGCGAAGGCTTACCTCGAGCCGGCGGCAGGTCGGCGCCGGCGAGGCCATCGGGCCCGCAGACGAATTCGGCGGTCGAGAGCGGGAAGAGCAAGGGCCGGTCGGCGCCGGCATGGACGGGCACGTCCTCGCGTCCGGCGAGCTCGCGGATGCGCAGCGCGTTGGCAGTGGTCAGAGCCAGCGGGACATTGCCGGCAACCGTGGTGATCGCCTTGAGGTCGAGTTCCGGGCTGGCGAAAGCGAGCAGCAGGGCGACGGCGTCGTCCTGACCGGGATCGGTGTCGATGACGATGGTTTCGCTGGTCATCTCAGGCCGCCCTGGCGTTGCCGGCCATGATCATGTGGCTGAGATCGTCGGCGCTGAGATCGCCGAGCGGCTGGTCGACGTATTTGCGGCCGGCGCCCATGATGACGACGCGATCGGCGAGCGCGACCACGTCGCGCATATTGTGGCTGATCAGCAGCACCGTCCTGCCGTCGGCCTTGAGCTTACGGATCAGGTCGAGCACGAGAGCGGTCTCCTTGACGCCAAGCGCCGCCGTCGGCTCGTCCATGATGATGATCTCGGCCTTCCAGCGCAGCGCCCGCGAGATCGCCACCGCCTGGCGCTGGCCACCCGAGAGCCGCTCGACCGGCCGGTCCATGTCCTCGACCGTCACCGAGAGCTGCTTGAGGAAGCCGCGCGCCTCCAGCGCCATCCGCTTCTTGTCGAGCACGCGCAGGAAGGGCAGCAGCAACGGTCGCGTCAGCTCCGAGCCCATGAAGACGTTCTGAGCGATCGAGAGCCGCGGAGCTAGGGCTAGATCCTGGTAAATCGTCGCGACGCCATGGCTGAGCGCATCATGCGGCGAGGCGAAGATGACCTCCTTGCCGCGCATCTGAAGCGTGCCCGAGGTCGCCTCCTCGGCGCCGGAAATCACCTTGATCAGGCTCGACTTGCCGGCGCCGTTGTCACCACAGATGGCGACGACTTCGCCGGAATAAATGTCGAGATCGACCTCGCGCACCGCCACGACCGGGCCGTAAGCCTTGCCGATGCCGCGGAGCGACAGGAGGGGTGTGGCGGTCATCGCAGCTGGCTCCGGAAGCACTGCCCGTCATGCTCGCCCTTGTGGCGAGCATCCACGTCTTGAACACGGCCTTCGACCAACGAAGACGTGGATGGTCGGGACAAGCCCGACCATGACGCAACGGTGGCCGGTTCGCCCCTCACTTCAGGAACTGCTGGACGTTATTCTTGTCGACCAGCACGGCATCGGTGAAGAGATAGGGACCGGAGGTGATCGTCTCCTTCGGCTTCTTGTCAACGACGATCGTCTGGATCGCGTCGACCGCCTGCTTGCCCATCTCCTCGAACGGGATCGAGACGGTGGCGGTGAAGGTCGAGGCCGGGTCGGCGATACGGGCATAGGTCTCCTTGCCGCCATCGACCGAGACCAGCGGGATCTGACCCTTCTTCACACCCTGAGCCTGCAGCAGGTCGTCGATGATGTAGGCCTGGCCGTCGAACGAGGCCCAGATGCCGTTGATCTTGCCCTGGTTCTGCAGCAGCAGCGCCTGCATGCCGGCGCGGACATCGTCGCGCCAGCTCTGGGTGCGGGCCATCGAGAACTTGCCGAGCTCCTTCACCGCCTGGTTCTCGGAGAGCACATTGTCGAGCAGCTTGCCGCGGATACGCGAGGCGACGTTGAGGTCGAAGCGGGCGGTGACGATATTGCCCTGATAGCCGAGCTGGCCGAGCAGATAGAGCGCGGCCTCGGCGCCGACCTTGTACTCATTGGTCTGGATGTCGAAGAGCGCGTGCGGGCTCGCACCCGACTGCACGGTGATCACCGGGATCTTGGCGTCCTTGGCAGCCTTGAACTGGGCGTCGGCCTCGACCGGCTTGCCCATGGCGATGATGATCGCATCGACCTTCTTGGCGATCAGCGCGTCGAACTGCTCGGCATGCTTGGGCAGCGCCCCTTCCGAGTTCAGCAGCGTTACGTTCCAGCCTTTGGCCTTGGCCGCCGCGGCGGCGGCGTTGGCGACGCGGGCATGCGTCTCTGACGAGAACTGGAAGCCGATGACGCCGAGCTCGAAGGCCTGCGCCCCCTGAGCCATCGCGACGACGGCGGCGGCCGCCAGCAGAACCTTCCTCAAACCGACCATGACGACCTCTCCCCTCGTTGTCGTTGTGAACTGTCAGACCTTGAACGCCGCCTTCTTCAACGCGCTGGCCGAGAAGGCGACCGAGCCGATGATGATGACGCCGAGAACGATGTCCTGAACGTAATAGGCTGCGCCCATCAGCACCAAGCCGTTGCCAAGCACCTTCAGGACCAGCGCGGCGAAGACGGTGCCGGGGATATTGGGCTTGCCGGGCTCGAACATGGTCATCCCCAGCAGCACGGCAGCGATGGCATAGAGCAGGTAGTCGCCCGCCATGTTCGGCGCTGCCGAGGACAGGTTGGCGGCGAGCAGCACGGCGGCGATGCCGGCACAGAGCCCGGTCAGCAACAGGCCGATGCGCTTCATCCTGCTGGTGGCGATGCCGGAGAGCCGAGCCGCCTCGTCGGCCTCGCCGGTCGCGACCATATGGGCGCCGGTGCGGGTCCATTTGATCAGGCCATAGGTCACGAGCGTGACGGCGGTGAGCCAGAGCACGAGATTGGGGATGTCGAAGCTCGTGCCACGCGCAAGCCCGGTGAACGAGACCGGCCAGCGCCCGACGAAGGCGACGCCCTGCGTGATCATGAACGCGAAGCCCCGCGCTATCGCGGCCGTGCCGAGCGTCATGATCAGCGAAGGCACGCGCAGCACCGTGACGCCATAACCATTGGCCGCGCCGCAGAGGAGGCCGACCAGCAGCCCTGCAGTGACAGCGAGCGCCGGGTGCTGCTGGCCCTGGATCAGCCAGCCGGTGACGACGGCCGACAGGCTCGCGACCTCGGCGATCGAGAGGTCAAGCTCGGAGACGATCAGGGCGAGCGTGAAGCCGAGCGCCAGGATGGCGAGAAAGCTGGTATCCTTCAGCACGTTGACGATGTTCATCGTCGTCGCGAAATTCGGCGCGAAGGCGACGAAGAAGGCGATCAGGACGAGGCCGGCGAGCGCGGTGCCGTAGCGGCCGATGATCTCGCGCATCGTCAGGCAGTTCCCTTGGCGATCGCCGAGATCGGCGAGAGGATCTCGATGCCGCCGGTGACCGGGAGCAGCGCGCCGGTGACGAAGGCGGCAGCCGGCGAGAGCAGGAAGGCGATGACCCCCGCGACATCCTCGGGACGGCCGAGGCGACCGAGCGGAGTGCGCAGCGAGGCGCCCTCGACCAGCGCGTTGAACTGACTGGCGAAGCCGCCACGCACCATCGGCGTGTCGATGATCCCCGGCGCGACCGCGTTGACGCGGATGGCATGACGCCCGAGCTGCTGGGCCATGCCATAGGTCAGCGTCGCGACGCCACCCTTCGCCGAGCCATAGGCGAGGTTCGCCCCGCCATTGCTATGGGCGATCGAGGAAATGTGGACGATGGCGCCGCCCTCGCTTTGCTCGATCATCCGCCTGGCGGCGGCCTTGGAGACGCGGAAGACAGCCGAGAGGTTGATGTCGACGAGCTTGTCCCACTCCTCGTCCTCCATCTCGACCATCGGCACCGGGCGCGAAGCCCCGGCACCTGTGACCAGATTGTCGAGGCGACCGAAGCGCTCCACGGCCAGCTCGACCAGCGCGCCGGCAAGGTCGCGGTCGCGGACATCGCCGGTCATGGCGGCGACATCGGCACCATCAGCTTGCAAGCGGTCCGCGAGTTCGAGCAGCGGGCCTCCCTCCAGCCCGGAGAGAACGAGCCTATGCGCCGGGGCCAGCGTCATCGCGAGCGCGCCGCCGATGCCGCCGGAAGCACCGGTGATGAGGGTGACGGGCTTCGGCATCAGCCGGCCCTGCCGACGACCGGAGAGAAACGAAACGCTACAGCGCGACAGGGACGCGGCATGGACCTCTCTCTGGAGATTGGTTCCATCTGGGTAAGGCGCAAGCTCCTCAGCCGCAACGTCAATCGGCGTGCAGGCTCGTGGCCGCAGACGCATGGCGCGCGAGATCGGCAAGCGCCCCGCTCTCATGAGCGCCAGCGACGAGATCGCGCGAGATCGGCGCCAGCGCAGCCTCGGCCCGGCGAAACAAGGAGAAGAGCACGTCATAGACCGGTTTGCGCGCGGGATCGGGCTCGAAGCGGCGGGCAACGGTGACGAGCGCCTGCTGCGCGTCGGCAAGGGAGGCGAAACGGCCGAGCCCCGCGAAGGCAATGATCGCCGCACCGAGCAGGCCCGGCTCCCGGGAGGCCGCGACGACGACGGGCCGGCCGCAGAGATCGGCCTTGATCTGGCTCCAGACCGGATTGGCCGCTGCCCCGCCGCCGAAGCGGATCTCGCTCGCTTCCCGCCCGAGCGCGGTTTCGGCCCGCTCCAGTACGATCCGGTTGAGGCAGGCGACGCCCTCCAGCACGGCATAGGCGAGATCGGTCGGCTCATGCCGACGGTTCAGGCCGATGAGGGCACCACGCAAGGACGGGTCCCAATAGGGCACGCGCTCGCCCTGGAGATAGGGCAGGAAGAGCAGCGGCTGCGAGTCGCGTTGCCGCGAAAGCAGGGCATCGATCTCCTGCCCCACCGCCGCCCCATCGCGCCCGAGCAGCGCCAGCAGCCAGGAGACGGTGTCAGCGCCGGTCTGGCTGGGGCCGCCGAGCTGGAACAGGCCGCGCCAATCGACGGTGAGCAGGCCTTCCGCCCGTGCCGGTTCGCGGCCGACCACACCGAGCACCTCGGTGGTGCCGGAAATGTTGTAGGCGAAACCCTCGCGCATCGCGCCGAGGCCGACAACCGCCGCCCAGGTATCGTTAGAGGCGCAGAACACCGGTTTGCCGGCGAGGCGACCAAGCGGCGCAGGCAGGCCGGACTCGACCGGGGCAACCTCATCCCAAGGCTCCAGCATCTCCGGCAGGATCGAAGCGGGAATGCCGGCTGCCGCCAGCAGACCGCGGCCGTCATGCGAGGCGGCCGCAGCCAGCAAGCGCGCCATCGAGACGGGATCGCTGGCCCGTCGGCCAGTCAGGCGGAAATTCAGATAGTCCTTCGGCTCGAGCAGGCAGGCGAGCTTGCCAAAAGCCTCCTGCTCTTGCTCGCGCAGCCAGGCGAGGCGGGCGAGTGGATGGAAGGCATTCACCGCGGCGTTCTCGGGATGGGCAGGATCGAGCCGCTCGCGCAGACGCACCGCGAGCGCGTCGGCACGCGTATCCTTCCAGGTCATCGTCGGGCGCAGCGACCGGCCATCCCCGCCGAGGAAAACTTGCGTGCGGGTGACGCCGCAGATCGCGACGGCCTCGATTGCATCGAACAGTGCCGGTGCCTCGGCTGCCAGTCTGGCACAAGCCTCGACCAGCAGGGTCCACCAGGCATCCGGCTCGATCTCGGAAGCACCCAAGCGATCGTCACGGCTCACCGGCCCGGCAATGGCGTGCTGGGCGCGGATGGCGCCGGTGTCATCGACAAGGGCAGCGCGGAAGGAGGTGCCGCCGAGATCGCAGGCGAGGACGATGCTCATGCCCTCGCCGTGCGTCAGGAACAGGCGCCGGTCAAGCGGCGCGGTCCTTCATGCCGCCATCGGTCAGGCGGTACCAGGCGATGATGGCGGAGACATAGAGCTCGTTCAGCGCGTGCAGCGGCAGCGGCGTGATCGACGTCACCGGGAAAGGCAGGCTCGCTCTGTCGCCGGTCGAGATATACTGCGCCATCGCTCTGCCCATCGCGGTCTGCAGGCCGACGCCGCGGCCCATGCAGCCGATGTCGACAAGCAGGCCGGGTTCCGGCTCGTGCAGATGCGGCAGGAAATCGCGGGTGAGCGCGACGCGGCCGCACCAGCGATACTCGAAGCGCAGCCCCTTCGCCTGCGGGTACATCTTGCCGACGACCCGCTCGAGATGGGCCCAGTCGGCGACGCCCTGCGGCTCGCGGAAGGGCCCGCGCCCACCCATCAGCAGGCGATTGGTGTGGTCCTTGCGGAAATAGAGCAACAACTGGCGGGTGTCGGAGGTGACCTGCCCCTCCGGCAGGATCGTGCCGGCGAGATTGTCGGAGAGCGGCTCGGTCGCGACGATGAAGGAGTTCGGCCGGATCACCGTCTGGCGCAGCTTCGGGATCAGGTCGCCGGTATAGCCGTTGGTCGCGATCACCACGCGCGGTGCGGTGACGCTGCCCCCCTGGGCGGTGCGCACGACCCAGTTGCCGCCATCGCGACGAAGGCCGGTCACCGGGCTCTGGCCGTGGATCACAGCGCCCGCCTTCTGCGCGGCGCGGGCAATGCCGCGGGCATAGGCGAGCGGCTGGACGCCGCCGCCGCGCGGGTCGAGCCAGCCACCGAGATAGCGGTCCGTGCCGAGGAGGCGGCCGACGTCATCGGCATCGAGGAAGCGGGCCGCGACGCCGCGCATCGTCCACTGCTCGGCCCGGCGCTTGACCGTCTCGACCATGGCGGGCGTATGGGCGCCCTGGATCCAGCCGGCGCGGCGATACGGCACGTCCATGCCGTGCTTCTCGATCAGCCCGAAGACGAGATCGGCGGTCGAGCCGACGAAGGAGACCAGCGCAGCGCCCGCTTCGGCCCCGAATTTGGAGACGATCTCGCTGGGATCATATTTGATGCCGGGGATGACCTGACCGCCATTGCGGCCCGACGCGCCCCAGCCCGGTTCGCGCGCT
The DNA here is from genome assembly GCF_902506165.1 of Bosea sp. 29B. Taxonomy (NCBI): domain Bacteria; kingdom Pseudomonadati; phylum Pseudomonadota; class Alphaproteobacteria; order Hyphomicrobiales; family Alloboseaceae; genus Allobosea; species Allobosea sp. 29B. The sequence continues at coordinate 2,628,238 of NZ_LR733817.1, read as the reverse complement.
TCCAGCACGACGACCGAGACGCCGGCCTCGGCGAGATGCAGCGCGGTCGAGAGGCCGGCATAGCCGGCACCGACGATGCAGACATCGGCCCGAGCATCCGCATCGAGCGGCGGTGTCAGCGGCGCGGCCGGAGCGGTCGCGTGCCAGAGCGCGGGCTGCAGCGGGAAAGGCTCTGCCATCTCGATATCCTTCAGATCGGCTTGAGCACGCGACGCAGGAAGTCCTGCGTGCGCGGATTGCGTGGCGCGCTCAGCACCTCGCGGGCTGCGCCTTCCTCGACGATGACGCCACCATCGAGGAAGAGCACGCGGTCGGCGACCTCGCGCGCGAAGCCCATCTCATGGGTCACGACCAGCATGGTCATGCCCTCCTCGGCAAGGCTCTTCATCACGCCGAGCACCTCGCCGACCAGCTCGGGATCAAGCGCCGAGGTCGGCTCGTCGAACAGGATCGCCTTGGGCTGCATGGCGAGCGCGCGGGCGATGGCGACGCGCTGCATCTGGCCACCGGAAAGCTGGGCCGGATAGGCACCGAACTTGTCCGCGAGGCCGACGCGGGCGAGCAGGTCGCGCCCACGCTCCAGGGCCTGCGCGGCCGGCTCCTTCTTCACATGGATCGGCCCCTCGACGACGTTCTCGAGCGCGGTCCGGTGCGGGAACAGGTTGAAGCGCTGGAACACCATCGCCATGGCGGTGCGGATGCCGACGATCGAGCGATCGGCGCGGTCGACCTTCGCTCCATCGACCGTGATCGAGCCGCCATCATAGGATTCAAGCCCGTTGATGCAGCGCAGGATAGTCGACTTGCCCGAGCCGGAGGGGCCGATCAGGCAGACGACCTCGCCACGCTGGACGCTACCGGTGATGCCCTTCAGCACCTGATGGGTGCCGAAGCTCTTGGTGACGCTGGAGAGCTCGATCATCGCCTGGCTCCCTTGCCGAAGCGGCGTTCGAGCCAGCCGACGAAGGCGATCAGCGGCAGGCTCATCGAGAGATAGAGCAGCGCGACCAGCGTGTAGACCGTCATGTTCTTGAAGGTCGAGGACGCCAGCAGCGAACCCTGCAGCGTCAGCTCCGCGACAGTGATGGTCGAGGCCTGCGAGGAATCCTTCAGCATCATGATCATGATGTTGCCATAGGGCGGCAGCACGACCTTGACCGCCTGCGGCAGGATCACCCGGCGCATCATCAGGAACCAGCCCATGCCGATCGACTGGGCCGCTTCGACCTGGCCATGGTCGATCGCCTCGATGCCGGCGCGGAAATTCTCGGATTGATAGGCGGAATAGGCGATGCCGAGGCCCAGGATCGCCGCCTGCAGCGCGGTCAGCGCAAGACCGAACTCCGGGAAGACGAAGTAGATGTAGAAGAGCTGCACCAGGATCGGGATGCCGCGCAGCGTGTTGACGACGAGCTTGGCGACCAGCACCAGCGGCGCCACGCCCGAGACGCGCATCAGCGCCCAGACCAGGCCGAGCACGGTGGAGAGCGCCAGCGAGCCGAGCGTCACGAGGATGGTGAACTTCAGCCCCTGCAGCAGCAGCGGCAGGAACTGGGCGGCATCGCGCAGAAAGGATTGCATCGGAGGTCGGTTTCGACGGTGTGATCGCGGAAGCGCCGCCGGCCTCGCCTCGTCGATCAGACCGCGAGGCGAAGCCGGAATGCCACGGGAGCGCTTATTCCAGGCCCCATTTCGCCAGGATCTTGTCGAGCGTGCCGTCGGCCTTGACCTTGGCGAGACCGGCATTGACCTTCTTCAGCAGTTCGCCGTCGCTCTTGCGCACGCCGATGCCGACCGACCCGGTGATGATCGGCTTGTAGGACTTGACGAGCCGGACGTTCGGAAACTGTCCCTGCTTCAACGTGTAGGCCATGATCGGCGCGTCGGCGAAAGCGGCCTGGACGCGGCCGGCGTTGACGTCTGCAAGGATGTCCGGCGAGGTCTTGTAGAGCTTCACCTCAGGGAAGAGCCCGGTCTTCTGCAGCGCCTCGACATAGGCGGTGCCGATCTGAGCGCCGACCGTGTAGCCCTTCATGTCGGCGAGCTCGACATAGTCCTTCTTGTCGGAGGCGGGGACCAGCAGGCCCTCGCCATAGGTGTAGATCGGGTCGGAGAAGTCGATCACCTCCTTGCGGGCCGGGGTGATGTACATCGCCGCCGAGATCAGATCGATCTTGTTCGCGGTGAGCGAGGCGACCAGCGTCGAGAACTGCATGCCCTCGACCTCGACCTTGAGGTCCGAGGCCGCGGCGATCGCCTTGACCAGGTCGACCATCACGCCTTCGATCGTGTTCGTCTTGGTGTCGAGAAAAGTGAACGGCATGCCGGTCGGCGTCGAGCCGACCTTGAGGACGGACTGGGCTGCGGCCGGCGATACGGACGCAGCGACGGCGCCTCCGGCCAGCAGGGTCAGGAAGGTCCGGCGTTCCATGGCAATGTCCCCTCATTTGTCCGTACGCCCGGTGAGGCGTCGGCTCATATTTTCATGAGTATGAAGATACGAGCATAGGACGATCTTGCCGGCAAGCGATTTTCATGCACATGAAATAGGCCAAGAAGGAATCGCGATGAGCCTGCCTGCCGCCGACCTGCCGCATCTGCATGTCGATCGTGAGATCGGGGCGCGGCTGCGCCAGCTCCGGCGTGCGCGCCGGCTGTCGCTGGAAGAGCTTGCGAGCCGCACCGGACTGTCGATCGGCTTCCTCAGCCAGATCGAGCGCGGCCTGTCCTCGCCGACGCTGCGCGTGCTCGCCGCTGTCGCCGACGCGCTCGGCACCGCAATCTCCGAGCTCTTCCCGACCGATCAGCGGCAGGTCGACCCGACCGCCACCATCGTGCGCCAGTCGGACCGCGGCGAATTGCAGCTCTGGCGCTCCGGCATCCGCAAGCAGCTGCTGACCCCGCAAGCGGAAGGCGCCAAGCTCAACCTCTTCATCGTCGAGATGGAGCCTGGTGCCAGCACCGGCGACGAGCACTACATCCATCATGGCGAGGAAGCCGGCCTCGTGCTCAGCGGCGCCATGCTGCTCAATGTCGAGAACGAGAACTGGGTCATGCGCGAGGGCGACAGCTTCCGCTTCCTCTCCTCGCGGCCGCATCGCTTCGCCAATCAGCACGACGGCATCACCCGCGTGCTCTGGGTCAACTGCCTGTAGCCCGCACCGCCATGCACATGGCGCATAACAACGCTCTTTTCCAATAGGCCGATCTGCGTCTAAGCCAATGCTGCCATGAACAAAGGCGGCTGGACAACACCGCCTCAGCGGCACGATCAGTCGCATGGGGAAACGCAAGGGAGGTCGGCATGGCAGGGCAAGCCGCCAGCAGGACCGTCCCGTTCGGCACCGTATCCGGGCCGCAGCGGCGGACGACATCGATGATCCAGATCAAGGCGCCGTTTGCATGCGCGCCGAATGATCCCGCTTTCATCCCCCGACAATCAGCCAGCCTTCCGGCAGCCGGCCTTCCCGCGCAAGAGGACAGATAGCCATGACACCAGCGCGACGGCACCAGAACGATCCTTCCAATGCGGCTCCGACCAACGCAGCCGATGGAGTCGCGGTCAGCGGCGAATTCAAGGTGAGGCTGCCTGATGGCGCCGTGCTGCGTGCGTTGTCGCAGGGCCAGGGCCGCCCCGTACTGCTGGTCAGCGGGCTCGCTGGTAGCGCCGCGTTCTGGGACGACAATGCAGCGACGCTCGCGCGCTCCTTCCAGGTCGTGCGCTTCGATCAGCGTGGCATCGGCGCCAGCGATCGCGGCAGCGCGCCCTGCACGATTGACCAACTGGCGAGAGATTGCCTCGCCGTGCTCGATGCGGCCGGCGTCGAACGCGCCACCGTGCTCGGACACTCGACCGGTGGCTGTATCGGCCTTGCGCTGGCGCATCAGGCGCCGGAGCGGCTCGACGGGCTGATCCTCAGCGGCAGCTGGCTGAAGCAGAACCGCTACATGACCGCGCTGTTCGAGACCCGCCTTGCCATCCTCGATCAGCACCCGCGCGCCTATGCGGCGACCGCAGCGCTAATGGCCTATCCGCCGACATGGCTCGAGGCGCATTGGAGCGTCTATGAGGCCGCCGTCGCGACCGCGCCCGACACCCCCGAAGCGAAGCAGGTGGTGCGCGAACGCATCGACGCGCTGCGTGCCTTCGACGCCTCGGCCTGGGCCGGGGAGCTTGCCCCGCCGACCCTGATCCTCGGCACGCGCGACGACATGATCGTGCCCGCCTTCCTGCAGGAGGAGCTCGCCGCCGCCATGCCCGGAGCGCGCAAGACGCTGCTCGATACCGGCGGACACTTCTTCCCGATCTCCCGCCCCGACGCCTTCACTGCCAACGTCGCCGAGTGGATCGGGGCGCTGTAGCGCCACCGCGACGAACTGCCCCTGTATCCAAAGGAGCGGGCTGCGCTATCTCAGAAGGAGTCTAAGCTAGGAGAGACGCCCGATGAGACTGATTGCCAGCGCTACCCTGCTCGCCCTTGCCGCGATGGCTGCCTCCCCCGCCCGGGCGCAGGACGTCTCGGCCGGCGAGCGTTCGTGGAACAAGTGCCGGGCCTGCCACCAGATCGGCGAAGGCGCCAAGAACCTGGTCGGCCCGCAGCTCAACGGGCTGTTCGGGCGCCATACCGGCGAGGTCGAGGGCTACAGCTATTCGACCGCCAACAAAGGCGCCAACATCACCTGGGACGAGGCGGTCTTCGCCGAATACATCAAGGATCCGAAGGCCAAGATCCCCGGCACCAAGATGATCTTCGCCGGCATCAAGAACGACAAGGAAATCGCCGATCTCACCGCCTTCCTCAAGCAGTTCGGCAAGGACGGCAAGAAGCTCTGAGAGACCATCAAGGCCCGCCGCTCCGGTTTGTGATGGGCGGTGCCGGCTCAAGGACGCCGGCGCCGCCCGTTATGGCGCCGGTATCACCGCTTCCAGGACAGGAAAATGCCGGCCCGGAAGAAGCCTCCGCACCGGCTCGCTGCCGGCGAGGCATGCTCGAAAGCATTGCCGGCTACAAATTTGACTGGCGAGCAGCCCCCCGAATCACCATATGGTGCCGCCGGAGGGCGCATGGGGAAGTCGGCAAGGACAGCGAAGGCGACCGTCGGAAAGAAGGCGGGCGAGCCAAAAGTTCAGATCGGCGCGATACCGTATCGGCACCGGCCGGACGGTGCTGTCGAGATCATGCTGGTGACGACGCGCGAGACGCAGCGCTGGATCGTGCCGAAAGGCTGGCCGATCCGCGGGCTGAAAGGCTATGAAGCCGCCGCGCGCGAAGCCATGGAAGAAGCCGGGCTCCTCGGCGAAGTCGGCAAGAAGCCCGTCGGCCGTTATACCTACTGGAAGCGGCGCACCCGCGATTTCGTATTGTGCAAGGTCAGGCTTTATCTGCTCGCGGTGAAGGAGCAGCTTCCGACCTGGCCCGAGCAGGACCAGCGTCGCTGCCAATGGTTCACCCAGGCCGATGCGGCCGATCTCGTCGACGAACCTGCGCTCGGCGCGATCCTCCGCGATCTGAGATTCACGGCGCCCTGACCGCCTGGTTCAGCGCGCATCGTGGAAGATCAGCCCGGTCGTATAGCGCTCGCCCGAGCGCACCCGGCTGACGCCGTGGCGCAGATTGACGCGATAAGTTCCGCGCGTTCCCTGCACCGGCCGGTGCTGCACGGCAAAGATCGCAGCCTCGCCCTGCCGCAGCGGCACCACCTCGGGCCGGGACTGCATGCGCGGGCGCTGCTCGACCAGAGTGAACTCTCCACCGGCGAAATCCTTCCCCGGCTCGGAGAGCAGGATCACCATCTGGAAGGGGAAGAACAGGTCGCCATAAAGGTCCTGGTGCAGGCAGTTGTAGTCACCCGCGCCATATTTCAGCAGCAGCGGCGTCGGCCGCTGCTGGCCTTGCGCATGACAGAGCGCGAGGAAGTCGTCGAGCGCGTCCGGATAGCGCTGGGCGATGCCCAGCGCCGCATTCCAGCGATTGGCGATCGGTGCGAGGCGGGCATAGATCAACGGGCGCAGCGCCGCGATCACATCGGGAAGCGGGTGGGCGAAGTACTGATATTCGCCGCGACCGAAGCCATGGCGGGCCATGACGATACGGCTGCGGAAATGGCTGGGCTCATCATAGAGCGCGCGTAGCGCAGCGCAGGCGCCGGCGTCGAGCAGCGGCCCGGTCAGGCCGACACCGTGCTCGTCGAGCTCGCTCCCGATCCGCGGCCAGTCGAGCGCCGCCACGCGCCCGTCCATCGTCTGCATTCTCGAGCCCGAAGCCGCCGTCGCCGCCATGATCTACGTCCTTCGCTGGCCTTGTCGACGGCGATGGAACGCGCAAGCCTCGGCTCGCGACACCCGGTTTCTGCCTCGCGGGCCGCCGATCGAACCAGGACGGGCACCTAAAAAACAACCGCTTGACCTTCCCATGATGGGAAGGTGTAGCCATCTTCCAACGAGACAAGGAAGGTGATGCGTCATGACGATGCATGTGAAGCATGAAGGGCCCGAGACCGGGCATAGCGTGATCGATATCCCGGTCGACGGGATGACCTGCGCGTCCTGTGTCGGGCGCGTGGAAAAGGCGATCTCAGCCGTTCCCGGCGTGAACGGAGCCGCGGTCAACCTTGCGACCGGCAAGGCTCGGGTGACGCTGGCCGGCGGCAGCGCCGAAGCGGTGGCCGATGCGATCCGCGGCGCAGGCTACGAGCCGGGCGCAACGACGATCGCACTGGCGATCACCGGCATGACCTGCGCCTCCTGCGTCGGCCGGGTCGAGAAGGCCTTGCACACGGTGCCGGGCGTCTTGAGCGCCGAGGTCAATCTCGCGACCGAACGGGCGACCGTCCGGGCCGCAGATGCCGGCATTGTGCCGGCGCTCGTCGCCGCCGTCGCGGCCGCGGGCTACGAGGCCAAGCCCCTCGACGAGGGACGCAGCGACGAGAGCGATGCCGCCGCCCGCCGCGAGGCCGAGCAGACCGCCCTCTTCCGCGCCGTCGTCGTCGCGGCACTGGGGACGCTGCCGCTACTGGTGCTCGAGATGGGGCCGCATCTGAGCGAGGTCTTCCATCACTGGCTCTATGCCCGCATCGACGCCTTCGTGCTGAAACTGATCGCCTTCGGCCTCACCACCATCGTGCTGTTCGGGCCGGGCCTGCGCTTCTTCCTGAAGGGCTGGCCGGCTCTGCTGCGCGGCGCCCCCGACATGAACGCGCTGGTCATGCTCGGCGCCGGCGCGGCCTATGCCTATTCGGTCGTCGCGACCTTCACGCCGGACTGGCTGCCAGCGGGCACGGACTACACCTATTTCGAGACGGGAGCGGTGATCGTCACCCTGATCCTGCTCGGGCGCTGGTTCGAGGCCCGCGCCAAGGGCCGGACCAGTGAGGCCATCAAGCGGCTGGTGCAATTGCAGGCGCGTTCGGCCCGCGTGCTGCGCGACGGCGTCGAGAGCGAGATCGCGATCGAGCATGTCCGGGTCGGCGACCTCGTGCTGGTGCGACCTGGCGAGAAGATCCCGGTCGACGGCGAGGTCGTCGAAGGCGCGTCCTATGTCGACGAAGCCATGGTGACCGGCGAACCCGCCCCCGCCCACAAGAGCGTCGGCGCCAGCGTGATCGGCGGCACCATCAACCGCAACGGCGCGCTGCGCTTCCGGGCGGAGAAAGTCGGCGCGGACACCCTGCTCGCCCAGATCCTGCGCATGGTCGAGCAGGCGCAGGGCGCCAAGCTGCCGATCCAGGCGTTGGTCGACCGCGTCACCAACTGGTTCGTGCCGGCGGTGATCGCCGTCGCCTTGCTGACCTTCGCGGCCTGGCTCGTCTTCGGCCCCTCGCCCGCTTTGACCTATGCCCTGGTCAACGCCGTCGCAGTGCTGATCGTCGCCTGCCCCTGCGCCATGGGCCTGGCGACGCCAACCTCGATCATGGTCGGCACCGGCCGCGCCGCCGAGCTCGGCATCCTGTTCCGCCAGGGCGCAGCGCTGCAGGGTCTGAGCGAGGTTTCGACCATCGCCTTCGACAAGACGGGAACATTGACCAAGGGCCGGCCCGAGGTGACGCGCTTCGTCGCGGCCGAAGGCTTGGCCGAGGAGGATGCCCTGCGCCTCGCCGCATCGGCGGAAAGCGCCTCCGAGCACCCCTCCGCCGAGGCGATCGTCGCCGAGGCGAAGCGGCGCGGCCTCAAGCTCGCCCCGGCCGTCGACTTCACGGCCGAGCCCGGTCTCGGTATCTCGGCCCGGGTCGAGGGGCACGAGGTCCTGGTCGGCTCGGCCCGGCTGATGGCGGAGCGCGGCGTCCCCACAGGGATTTTCGCAGAGAAGGCTGCGGCCTCGGCTCGCGACGGCGAAAGCCCGCTTTATGTTGCGGTCGACGGCAGCATCGCCGGCCTTGTCGCCGTGGCCGATCAGGTCAAGCCGGGGAGTTCGGCCGCGATCGCCGCCCTGAAGGCGCTCGGCCTGCGCATCGTCATGGTGACCGGCGACAACCGCGCCACCGCCGAGGCGATCGCAGCCCGGCTCGGCATCGACGCGGTCGAGGCCGAGGTGCTGCCGACCGACAAGGCGGCGATCGTTGGGCGGCTTCAAGGCGGCGGCAACAAGGTCGCCTTCGTCGGCGACGGCATCAACGACGCGCCGGCCCTGGCCCAGGCCGATATCGGCATCGCCATGGGCGCCGGCACCGACATCGCCATCGAGAGCGCCGACATCGTTCTGATCTCGGGCGATCTGCGTCACGTGCCGGAAGCGATCAGCCTGTCCAAGGCGACGATGACCAATATCCGCCAGAACCTCGGCTGGGCCTTCGGCTATAATGTGCTGCTGATCCCGGTCGCGGCCGGCGCGCTCTATCCGCTCTGGGGCGTATTGATGTCGCCGGTCTTCGCCAGCTTCGCCATGGCCTTCTCCAGCGTCAGCGTGCTGGCAAATGCATTAAGGCTGCGCCGCTTTGCGGCGCGGCAGGACATCACCACGGCGCCGAACTCGGCCCCGGCCTTCGGGAGGATGGGATGAACATCGGACAAGCAGCCGAAGCCTCCGGCGTCAGCGCCAAGATGATCCGCTATTACGAGCAGATCGGACTGATCGAGCCGCCGGCGCGCTCGCAATCAGGCTACCGGGTCTATGCCGAGCCGAACATCCATACGCTGCGCTTCGTGCGCCGCGCCCGCAGCCTCGGCTTCTCGGTCGAGGAGACCGGGGCGCTGCTAGCGCTCTGGCGCGACCGCTCGCGCGCCAGCGCCGACGTCAAGACGCTGGCGCTGAAGCATGTCGCGGAGCTGGAAGAGAAGGCCGCGGCGCTGCAGGCGATGGCGGCTACGCTGCGCCATCTCGCCAGCCATTGCCATGGCGACAAGCGGCCGGACTGCCCGATCCTCGACAAGATCGGCTCGCCGAACTGAGACGCCGCAAAGCAAAATGCCGGAGGCCTTTCCAGGCCCCCGGCATTCGCCGATACGAAAAGAATGTGTCGTCGGCAGCGCCGTTCAGCGCCGCATCGCCTCGGCGAGGCGCGGCGAGAAGGTGCGGGTCGGTCGGCGGACGACCACGACGGACCGGTTCGGCGTCATCACCGTGGTGCGATGCGCGGCCTTGCGGATCAGCGGCACGACCTCGGCGACGGTAACGCCCATCAGCTGGGCGGCGAGCTCGGCCTGCTGCTCCGGCGAATCGCTCATGCACTGCGCCGCCGTCACCGCCTCTTCGAGGGTCGGCAGCTCTTTGCGCGGGCGCAGGATCCGCGGCGGGGGATTCTTGTATTCGGGCATCTCGATGGCTCCTTGGATGCCTAAAATAGCACTTATTGTGCACTGCACAAGATTGCCTGGATTATTCTCTGCAATGCAACAATTGCAGATCGGACTGGCACGGGGCTTGCGCCTTTGGAAAGCCTGAAACCGGCAGGAGATTGTCTGCCTCAGAGCCGGTTCCGACCGGCCGGCTCTCATCGTCTCCATAAGGAGAGATCTCATGAGCGCAGCGGATGCGGCCATGCCGGCCGCGCAGACCCGTCGACGCCGCCCGCCCGCCCCCGTGCCGGAAGAACGCGAGTTCGGCCGGCTCGAATTGCTGCTGCGCCTGCGCCGCAACCCGCTGACGATCTGGCGCACCCGCCATTTCCGCGAGCCTATCGTCGCCGGCGAGGGCCTCTTCGGCTATGGCGTCGTCGTCTCCGACCCGGATGCCGTCCGGCATGTCCTGGTCGAGAACGCGGCGAATTACCGCAAGGACGACCTGCAGCGCACCGTCCTCGCGCCTGGTCTCGGCGAAGGCCTGCTGACGGCAGAGGGCGAGGCCTGGAAGCGGGTGCGGCGGACGCTGGCGCCGCTGTTCACACCGCGCAGGGTCGCGGCGCTCGCCGAGCGCATGACGGCTCCGACCGAACGGACCGTCATGCGCATGGCGCGCCGGCGCAGCGGGCGCATCGTCGACATATCGGCCGACATGACCCGCGTGACCTACGACATCCTGGCCGAGACGATGTTCTCGAACGCGATCGCCGGCGGCGCCGAGGCCTTCGGCAAGGCCCTGACCCGCTATTTCGAGACGCAAGGGCGGATCGACCCGCTCGACGTACTCGGCGCGCCCTCATGGCTGCCGCGGATCGGCCGCTGGATGGCGCGCCCGGCGATCTCGTTCTTCGAGGCGCAGGTCAAGGCGATCATCGCGGAACGGCAGGCGCTGCATGCCGGCGGGACCTGGCATCCGGAGAAGCCCGACCTCCTCGACGCCCTCCTCGCCGCACGCGATCCCGAGACCGGGACGGGCCTCAGCGACGCAGAAGTCGGAGCCAACATCGTCACCTTCATCGGCGCCGGCCATGAGACGACCGCCAACGCCCTGACCTGGTCGCTCTATCTCACATCGCTCGCGCCGGATGTGCGCGATGCAGTGGAGGCCGAGATCGACGCCGCCGGCGAGGATCTCGCCGCTGCCGCCCTGTCGGGCGAGCGCCTGGCGCTCACCCGCGCCGTGATCGAGGAGGCGATGCGGCTCTATCCACCGGTGCCGTCACTGTCGCGCACGGCACTCGCCGACGACATGGCGGGCGCGTGCGTTATCCCCAAGGGTGCGCTGGTGGTGATCTCGCCCTATCTGCTGCACCGACACGAGACGCTCTGGCAGGCACCGGAGCAGTTCCGGCCAGAGCGCTTCCTGCCCGGCGCCCGCGAAGCCATCTCGCGCTATGCCTATCTGCCTTTCGGGGCCGGCCCGAGAATCTGCATCGGCCAGCAATTCGCCATGGTCGAGGCGGTGATCGTTCTGGCCTCGCTGCTGCGGCGGCTGCGCTTCGACTATGCTGGCGAAGAGGCGCCGATGCCGGTCCAGCGCATCACGCTGCGCCCAGGGCGCGGCATGCCGATGCGCATCACCATGCGGCAGACAGAACAACCGCCGCAGCCGACCGCGGCGAATTAACCACAGGCGCCGGAAAAGCGTTAAAGATGAACCCGATGTTTTTAAAGATATCGCGGCGGTGGTGTTCGGTGCGGCGCAACAGCCGCAACGCGAAGCACCGCGGAGCCCTGTCGTTCTTGGCTCTTCGACCCATGATTGGGTCGCGAACAATTTAAAACTTGGCAGAATCGTGACAAAGGCCGGCGGCTCTTGCCCAAAAAAGGCCAATATGGAACAGATGCCAGGTGTGGTGCTGTGTGGTCCTGCCCGGTTCTGCGAAACCGGCTCTGCCGGGGGCAAGGGCTACCAGATTGCTGGCACCATCAATTTTGGAAGCAACTTTTTACTGGGGTGACGTTATGCATGCCAAGACCTTGAAGGCCGGAACCATCCTCGTCGCGGGCGCGCTCGCGCTCGGCGGCTGCACGGGATCCCAGGAACGCGTCGCGACCGGTGGCGCTCTCGGCGCCGGCGCCGGCGCCCTGATCGGCGGCGCGGCCGGTGGCTGGCGCGGCGCCGCGATCGGCGCCCTGATCGGCGGTGTCGCCGGTCTCGTCATCGCCGACGCGATCGAGAAGGAGCGTGCCCGCGAGGCCGCCTATATCGCTGCGCGCTCGGGCGGCTCGAACACCCAGAGCTTCCGCAACTCGAGCGGCCAGGCCGTGACGGTCCGCGCCCGCACCGTGCGCACCTACAACAACAGCCAGGGCCAGCGCATCCGCGTCGTCGAGCGCAGCGTGACCCGCGAGGGCAAGGCCGCCGGCACCGACCAGGTCGAGGTCAATCTGGCGACGAACGAAGCGTCCGGCATCTGAGCCGCGGCGAAACGAGAACCGGTCCTCCCTCGCTTGCGAGGGGGGACCCCATGAGTATCGAACCGAGATGACTGCGCGAGCGCTGACGAAACGAGCCCTTTGCCTGACGGTTGCCTGCCTCATGGCGGCACCGCCGATGGGGGCTACGGCGCAGACGCAGATGATGGCGGGCTTCGATCCGTACAACCCGTTCGGCTCGGCCGCCCAGATCCTCTGGCAGCGCATCCAGCAGCAATGCCCGCAGCTCAAGCTGCCGGTCACCATAGGTATCGCCTCGCGTCCCGCGACGCGCGATGCTTTCACGACCGACCAGGGCAACAACATCATGCAGCAGATCCGGGCTGCATTCTCGAACATCCCCGGCATCACGATGGCGCCCTGGCTCGACATCGATCCGATCAAGGGCATCGTCGATACCGGCGTCCTCGACAATCCGCTGGCCGGCGACAACAAGGAACAGCTCAGCAAGATACAGCTCGAGGTCCGGGCTTCCGGCTACAAGGCCGGCGCGGCGACGCGCTTCAACCTGTCGGCGCATGGCTGGAACGGCTATGAGAGCTGCTCGCCGAGCCTCGACCCGTTCCCGGTCTCCCAGGATTTCATCGGCGAGGAATACAGCTCGACCGACGAGCTCTTCAACAAGGTCGCCGCCGGTGTCTGGGCGGCCTCGGTCGACACCGGCAATCCGATGACCTTGTCGGTCAGGATGCTGAGTGGGCTGCCGGTCAGCCCCGGCTGGCAGGAATTCTTCTCCGACAAGCTGCGGCGCGCGCTGAGCAAGCAGAACGCCGAGGAGAAGGAGACCAAGATCCGGGCCGAGCGCCATGTCCAGCTGGTCATCGCACACGACCCCGCAAGTGCAGAGGACAAGCGCTGGGACGGCATGGTCACCGTCGATCCGCGCCCGCTCGGCTATCGCATCTCGGTCAGCGTCAACCGCCGGAACACGACACCGGTCTCGGAAGACGGCCTGGTCACGCTCGACGAGTTGCCGACGATGCAGCAATGGGCGGCGCTCGGTCCGGAGGCCCATACGCCCCGGCTCGACCAGACGCCGATGCGGATCAATGCGCGGATCGAGGGCGGCCGGGCCCTGCAGCAATATCCCTTCCTGGTCGCGCAGGAATCCTATGTCGAGGTCGACATCCCGACCGCCAGCGTCCGCGGCCCGCACCCGGCCGTACCCGTCGACGTGCTTGGCCGCAACAACGCCCAGATGAAGACGATCCACATCGTCAATCCGAGCCGGCCGAACCTGCGGCGCTACAAGCTCGGTCCCGGCGAATACACGATCCGCGTCGCCAGCGCCGGCCCGGTCGCGCAGGACTTCCAGCTGCGGGCGCGCGCCGTCGACACCAAGGACATGCTGATGCCGGAGGCGCCGGGCCGGCTGCTGCGCCGCTTCCAGGACTGGTATGCCAGCGTCTCCGAGGATCCGCGCACCGGACAGCGCACCTGCTATGCCTATACCGCGGCGCAGGAAGCCGGGCCGCGCTACTGGCGCGAGCAGGCGCCGTTCATCCTGCTGCAGGCGAGCAGCGCCGGCGTCGGAAACGGCGACCTCCAGCACCTGATCGAAGACAAGCGCTACTACAAGCCCAATACGCCCTTCGAGGCCGTGATCCGCGAAGGCGGCGGCATGGTGCGCCGGCTCAACGCGGCGCCGACCGCCGCGGGCAATTTCATCCGCCCGACGAAGCAGGGCTCGAACGGCCAGCCTATCCTCGATATGGATGCCGTCGCCGGCTACAACAGGGGCACCACGCTTGAGATCCAGGGTACGGCGACCGATGGCCGGCCGGCCCATGTGATCTACTCGCTGCAGGGCTACCGCGCCGCCGTCAACGCCATGTCGCTGGAATGCGGCCGCCGCGACCTCGCCAACGCGCTGGTCTGGAAGTAGTCGCCAGCCTATGCGCTCAGGCCAGCGCCAGCGCGGCCCGCGCCGGTCCCGCATCCTGCGCCGGCTCAAACCGGATCAGGCCACGACGGACATTGGCGGCCCTGTCGAGCACCGCCGGGAGCGAGCGCGCGGACCGCTCGAGCACACCGAGCATGGCCGGTACAAGCCGGGGATCGTTCCAGACCTCCTGCGCCCGGCGACCGAACGGCGCCAGGAAAGGCTCAACCCCGCTCCAGGCCAGGATGATCTCGCGCGGGCGCGCCGCCGCAGCCTCCAGCCCCGACAGGATGCGCTCGATGATCGGGGCCCAGACACCGTCGTCATAACGCCCCACCGGCAGGAGGACGACCAGCCGCGCGGCATCCAGCAGGGTCGCCTGGGCCTGCGAAGCCACTTGGCCCGGATCGCGGAACAGGCGCGGCAGCAGGCGCGGCGCCAGGAAGCTCGCATCGACCTCGCGCGCGTCCACGCCGGACGCGTCGGAGAGCGCCAGGCGACGCTGCGTGACGTCCTCGCCGGCACTCGCTTGAGCGAGCGCAGCCGGCAGCGCGGCGGGCAAGGCGGCGAAGCAAACCGATTCTGCCGTCATCACATCCCGCTCCGCCTCGGCTCCCGACCGACCTGCGCCGAGAGCCCGGCGCGGCAGGTTTCCGCAAGTGCAGCCAGCCGGCCGCAAGATCAGGCCCGCACCGACAAGGTCGAGCCGAGCGCATGTCTTGCAAGACGGCGGGCCATCGCGCAAGGTCCGCTCACGTTGCCCCGCCCAATTCGTCTTCCCCGGAGCCTGTTTCCGTGACTCTTTCCGTGGCGCCGGTCGCCATCATCTGGGACGGCTCACGTCATGTCGCCGCGATCTGGCGGGACAGCGCACCGGCCCGTTTCCTCGCAGCCGAAGAGGCGAGCGGCCGTATCAGCCTGATCGCCGCCGCCGATGCCGGGACGGCGCCGCTGTTCGCGACCCTGCCTCCCGGCAGCCATGTGCTCCATGCCGTGACTGTCGAGCCCGATGGCAGGCTGACCGCGATCCCGGTGCAGCTCGACGACAAGCTGTCCTTGGCCGAGGCCGATCGAAGCGCCGCCGGCCTGGCACTGGTGCAGGCCTATCTCGACGATGAAGGCCGGCTGGCCCAGCAGACTGGCCCCGCCGGCTCGGTCCCACCGGCGCTGGCGGCAATGCTGGCCTCCGGGCTCAACCGGGCCAGCGGCTCGGACAGCGAGGGTTATCGGCTGCTGGCCGGCCCCTTCCTGCATCCGGACGACGAACGCGCCGCCACGACCATGCTTACAGCAAGCCGCGGTGAGACCGGCGGCTTGACGCTCGCCTTCGCCGGCGACGAGGCCGAAACCGCGGCAGAAGGGCTGCTGGTGGCGCATCTGCCGGCAGCGATGCGCGAGGCGCGGCAGAGCCTGGCGCAAATCGACCAGGACCTGCGGCTCGCCATCGAGGCCGAGCTCGACACGCTGGCAGCTTCGCCGGCCGATCAGCGCGACGTTGATGCGACCGGCCTCGGCCGCGTCGCTGCACTACGCCGTGGCTTTCGCCTGCTCCGGCCCCACGCCGAGGCCGGAGGTGGCGTGCTCCCGCTCCCCGACTGGGTCGAGGCGGACGAGATCATCGTCTTCGCCGAACCGCGGCGCCAGCTCGTCTGGGCGGGCGATGGCGAAGCAGTCAGCGGCAGCCCGTTGACGCTGCGCTGGCAGGAGGGCGCCTTTGCGGTGCTCTCGCCTGGCGCGCGCTACGCGGCCTCGGCCGCAACCGGACTGACGCTCGGCCAGGGCGGCGGCAACGCGCTCGTCGTCGCGGCCGCGGGAGGCAGTGCGCCTTTGCACGACGACCTCGCCCTCGCGGCAGCACGACTGGCCGAAGGGCTGTGGCGCGCGACGAACGCCGCCAGGCCGGCACGCCTCGGCACCATCCTCGGCGAGATCGCGCTGCGCCTCGCCCGGACGCCGAGCGGCGCCCTCGCCCTGCTCGATGCGCGCAGCAAGGCTCCCGCGACCCCGGTCAGCCTGCTGGAGGCGCTGGTCACGACGACCGGGATCGACCCGGACCGGATCGAAGAACTCGGCGAGCGCACGCTTACCGAGCAGGTCGCCATGCTCCAGCGTGCATTGACGCAGCCGCAGTTCGCAGCGCGTGCCTGTGCCGCGCGCCTCATCCTGCCCTTGCCAGGATCGACACAGGACGAAGCTGGGCTGGAGCAATTGCTCGCCTGGTACGAGGATCCCAATCTCCCGCAGGCGCTCGCCCGCGAGGCGATGGCGCTGGCCGGGCAGGATCGGCGCGCCATGCGGCTGCTGCACGATGTCGCCGCCAGCGTCCATCAGAGCTGGATCGAGACCGGGCTCGCCATCGAGGTCGAGCAGGCGATGGCTGCGGCCGCTACGCAACGTGGGCAGCGCCGGCTCTCCCCGCTCGATGCCCTGCTGCTGGAATTGCGCCGGCAGCCGCAGCGGCAGCCGACACCAGGCCTCGAGGCGATCGCCCGCATGCGCAGCGAGCTCGCCGAGGCCGCCCGGCAGGCGAGCCAGCCGGCTGCGATCACGGACGAACTCGGGCGGCGGCTCGGCGAATTGACCCCGGGCGAGATCGTCCTGCTGCACGGTCATTTCGCGTCCCTGCGACGCGAGGTCGAGCAGGCGGCGGCGGCGGCCGAGCTCATCCGCAGCTGGGAAGAGGTGGCCGGCTGTCCCGGCCTCGCCGCTCGTGCACATCGATCAGGCGATCCCGTGCGCGGTGCGCAGCGGCTCGCGGCAGCCAGCCGCAATTTCGCCGGCTCGCTGTCGCGGATCGAAAGCCTCGCCCCGGCCCTGGCCGAACTCGCGGGCGCGATCGACGGGCTGCTCGGCCCCGCCGGCGAAGGCACGGCGCGCAACAAGGCCTTGCGCGAGACGCTCGACGGCTATGGACGCCTTTTGCTGGCGCAGCTGGTACGGCACGAGGCCGATGCCGCCTTCGCCACCGTGCCCTTTGCCGGAAAAGCGCTCGCCGACCCGCAGGATACCGGCTTCGGCGCCGCCTATCGCAGGCTGAGAGCCGGGAGCGGCGACATGCTGCCGCGCTATCTCGCCGCCGCCGCCGCGCTGACCGGGCTCGATCATCACTGGGGAAGCACGCTTGGCGGCAACTCCGGGTCCGCCGCTTCGAGGCAGGACGCATGACCACTCTGCCCTGCTACAATCTCGAAACCCGGCTCGGCAGCTTCGCGGCGACCATCGCGCTCGACCGCAGCGGCGAGCTGATCGACCTCCTTGCCTTCGAGGCGCCCGAGGACATGGTCAAGGCGGTGACGGTCTCGCTGGTCTCGCATGCGCCGAGCCTTGCGAGCGGCATCGATATCGGCTGGCTGCAGGGCAATGCCCTGCTCGACAAGGCCGCAGTCCGGGCCGGCGAGCGGCTCGTGCTGGGACTCAAGCGCGAAGCGGTGATGCGCGCGGTGGCGAACCATCGCGCCCAGGCCGATGTCGACAGCGACGCCAGCCTCGAAATCGCCTTCTCCACCATCGTCGAAACCGCGGGCGGCACCCGTGCCTCGCCACGGCGCCTGCTCAAGATCGCCGCGCTCGCCGGCGCGTCCCAACCTGAATGGCGGATCGAGCCGGTCGAAATCGACCTGGACTCGCTGCAGGCCGGCAAGCAGCTGGCGATCGGCCAGATCGCGATCGACATCCCCAGGGACATCGTGCTCGAAGGCCGGCGCGGGCTGACCATCGAGGCGAGCTGCTTCGGCATCAAGGCGCAGCATCTTTCGCTCGGCGTCGCCGCGCCGATGGATCATTCGGTCTCGCTCAGGCGCTTCCCGGACGCCGGCACATCGACCAGCCGGCACCTGATCTGGCTCGCCGACGCGCCAGCGCTGGCCGGCCAGGAGGTGCGCCTCGACGTGACGCTGACGCGCGATGCCGTGCTCGACTTCGTCGACGAGACCAGCCAGGCCAATCCAAGGGCGCCGCTGCAGGTCAGGCTCACCGCCAAGCTCGGCGGCTGGGTCGGCCAGGACGGCGCCGGCCATGATCCGGACGGTCCGGCCAAGCCCTGGTCGAGCGCGCTCGAATCCCGCTCGGTGCCGATCCTTAGCCAGAACCGCGGCGAGGTCGCGCTGACCATCGCCGGGCAGCATTTCACCTGCCCGCTCGGGGGAACCGCCCAGTTCGAGATCACGGGCGGGCTCAATGCCGAGGTCGACCCGGACGACGAGACCTCGATCGTGCGCTGCGACGGGCTGGTGATCGACCTGCGCCGCTGGCCGCTGACCCGGACCGCGCCGCTGACCGTCGAAGTCAGCAGCAGGATGGGCGAGAGCGAGATCGCCGAGCCGCCGACGCCGTTCCCGCTCGAAATCGTGCGCGAGGGCGATTTCGGCCGGCGCGGCCGCGCCGTCGTGCCGATGCAGAACCTGACGACGACGCTGTCGCGCGCCGTGCGCACCAGCGGCGCCAATGTGCTGCGCGGCGAGATCACGATCTCGCTGGCGATCAAGGCCGGCGACGAGGGCGGCCGGGCCTTTGCGCAGGCGAGCCTGCCGCTGCGCTATAGCCGCCGCGTCCACCGCCTGCCGATCTGCATCGACCTCGGGGCGTCCGCGACCTCGATCTGGTCTGGCGCACCACGCGCCGCCGGCCGGGCGACCGAGATCAAGCCGCTGGCGCTCGGCACCTGGCTTTCCGCCCATGTCGACCCGCGCCATGGCGAGGCAGCCCTGCAGGATGCCGGCGCCGCGCCGCTGATCCCGAGCCATGTCGGCCTCGATTCCAGCAATAATCTGCGCGCCGATCATGCACCGCACAGCCTGCCCGACCTCGCCTTGATCGGCTCCGACCGCGCCAGCGTGGCGCGCCGTCTCAAGGCGTTCGCGCGACGCTACGATGTTTCGGCCCCCGCCCCGCCGCCACAGTCAGGCCTGCCCGAAAGCGGCCGGCGGATCGACTCGCTCAAGCACGCACTGACCTCCGGCGCGGTATCGCTGACGCTGAACGAGCAGGTGCATCGCTACGACGCCGCCACCGACCGCGTCGTCGCCACCAACACCGTCGAGATCGCTCCGCTGGTCGCCGACGTGCTCGACGAACTCGTCGATCTCTATGTGTTGCGGCTCGGCGAGGACCGACTGCGCGTCGAGGACCATGCCCCGCCACCGGTGGTGCCGCGCATCCTGGTCTCCTGCCCGAGCGGCATCGGCGACGAGATCGCCTCGCGCTATCGCGCTGCGCTCGAACTCTTCGCCCAGCGTCTTGAACGCCTCTTCCCCGGCGCAACCAGCTTCCCGGATGCAGCCGTCACCGTGCCCGAAGCGGTCGCCGCGGCGCGCTATGTCGCCAGCCTGCCGGAGGTGCGCGCCGCCGTGCCGGATCAGAGCGAGGCCCTGCTGGTCACGCTCGACATCGGCGGCGGCACCAGCGACGTCGCGCTCGCCTCGCTGCGGCGCGACGGCGACCGGCTGAACCATCAGACGCTCGCCACCTTCGGTCTGCCCGTCGGCGGCGACCTGATCGACGAGGCGCTGACCGGCATCGCCGCGACGCTGGTCGACCGGGCGATGGACGGCCAGGACGCGCATTGGCAGCCGGCCTTCGCCGAAGCCTCGCTCGCCCGCGCCATTCAGCGCGAGGACGCGGCCGCGCTGGCGGCGCGCAGCTGGCTGCGCAACGCGGTAAAGCAGGCCAAGGCCGGTCTCGCCACCCGCCTCAGCGAAAAGGCCCAAGGTTCCGGCACGCGCTATCGCTGGGATGCGGACGCTGCCGACGAGACCTTCGACATCGTCCTTGCCGAGCTGAAGCCGGATGCCGATCCGACTGGCCTCTATGTCGCTCAGAACGAGCCGGCATTGGCGGACACGACGCGGCGGCCTGGCCTGCAGCTCGCCGTCGACGGGCCCGACAAGGCCGGGACGCGCCGGCTGGTGCTGAAGCTCTCGCGTGGTGCCCTGGAGAAAGGCGCAGGCGAGGGCTCGCAGCACCTTGCCGAGATCGGTGCTGTGCTTGGCGGCCTGCTGCCACGCCTCGCTCGCGCCGCCGGGCCCAATCCGGTCAAGCGCCCCACCGTGATCATGGTTCCGACCGGGCGCGCCGCGCTCTGGCCGCCGATCTTCGAGGCGATCGCGGCCGAAGCCGACGCCAGCCGCGCCGCCTTCCCGTTCCAGCGTCCGTTCTCGCCGGCGGCGATGAAGAAGGCGGTGATCGCGGGGGCTGCCATCCTCGGCATCGAAGGCGACATGGCCGGGAGCGCGGTGCAGCACAAGAACCCGCTCGGCATCGCCGCCATGGCGGTGCAGATGCGCGATCTCGGCGCCACCGGCCTGCGCACCGAGTTCGCGGCCGAGCGCATCCATTATCTCGGCTACGACATCGGCTCGGGTGCGCGCGTCCATGCCGAGCATGACGAGGCGGCGCCGAGCCTCGGCGGGCGCGCCAATCTCGGCCGCCGCTTCCAGTTCGTGCGCACGATCCCGGGCCTCGACCCGCAGGGCAAGTCTCTCGCGCGCCTGCGTCCGCTGCTCGACGGCCAGGATCCGATGGTGCTGCTCGAGGGCGATTCGATCGTCGAGGCCCATCGCGAAGGGCTCGACGGCTTCGGTGTCTGCGAGATCATCAGCGAGGTGCTGTCGCCGACGAGCCGCAAGGTCACGGTCGTCGCCGCCAATGAAGGCTGGGAAGCCTGCTGGCGGATCGAGCACGACCGCGTCTCGCGCATCTACTAGGGATCGCAGGATCGTCATGGCCCGCACGCGAAAACGGCTCTGGCGTTCACAAGGGCGGCCTTGGCCCGCGCCGCCGCGACCGCAATCCCATCACCCCGCCTTCTCCGCCCAAGTGAGCTGACGCCATGGCCCTGCCCGATCTCATGGACCTGGTGATGCACGACCCGCGGCGGCTGACCAGCCTGCGCGCCGTCGCCGGCGAGCCGGGCGAGGCCATGCCCGGCATCGAGAACCTCTGGCGCAAGCCCGTCTTCAGCCTGACCGCCGGCGGCCAGCCGACCAAGGACGGCAAGGCCTCGCTGGAGGACCTGATCGACCGCTATCGCAGCATCGCGCTCACCGATGGCGGCAGCGGCCCGCAGCCGATCGACGTGCCCTTCACCTCGCTGGTGGTGCTGACCGCCGAGGCATTGCCCGGCGCGCAGGAGCTCGGCCGTTTTCTCGCGGACCGGATTGAGCAGCGCTATCGCGACGTGATCGACCCCGATATCGGCGTCACCGTCCATGTCGAGCAGAGCCTGCATGCGACCGCACCGGTCGCGGTCTATCTCGGTCATGGCGTCTACGCCCCGCCGGCAGACAACCGGCTGCCGCATGGCGAGGTGGTGATCCGGCAGGATGCGCAGACCGCGATCGGCCAGCCGATCATCGGCGTCAACACGCCGGGCGGGCTCTATTCCGGCCAGGCGCGCTTTTCCTTCTCGCGCAGCGAGATGCTGACACCGGCGGTGCATCCCGATCTGCCGGGCGGCACGATCTTCTTCCTCGGCCGCTATCCGGTCGACGCCTCCGCCCGCGATGCCGGCGGCCTGCCATTGCTCACCGCCCTGCCGCAGACGCCGGAGGCGCGCGCCCAGGCGATCCAGGTCGAGACGCTGGCTTTGCCCGGCGGCAATGTCGATGCCCGCTTCGAGATACTCGGCGTGCGCCCGCAGGTCGGACGGGTATCGCTCGGGCTCGTCGACGTCACGCTCGACCGCAGGCCCAGCCGCCTGCAGGCGCAGCCACCCAAGGGTCCGCATCTTGCCGTCACCGGCCTCGCCATCCCCGAGAATTTCGGCGGCCGGCGCATGGCGCGCTATTGGGTCGAGCGCAGCTATGGCGGGCGTTTGATGTCCTCGGCGA
Source organism: Bosea sp. 29B (assembly GCF_902506165.1). Lineage (NCBI taxonomy): Bacteria > Pseudomonadati > Pseudomonadota > Alphaproteobacteria > Hyphomicrobiales > Alloboseaceae > Allobosea > Allobosea sp. 29B. Next base: position 2,606,316 of record NZ_LR733817.1, on the reverse strand, counting down.
TGCTGGCCCAGCGCGACAGCATCGTCGTGCAGGGCCGCGACGCCCGCCGCTACGACCGGCGCGAATTGCGCTACAGCCGGGTCGGCGGCGAATTCCGCGCCGAGAGCATGAGCTTCGACGGCCGCCGCCGTTCGCTGCTGATGCTGGAGGATGGCGAGTTCGGCTATATCGGCCTGCCGCGCGAGCAGACCGCGATCGCCTTCGGCCCGGACCAGTCCTCGCGCGGCTACGGCACCTTCGATTGGCTCGGCGAAGCCGTGCGCATCCAGTTCGGCTCAGGCATCGTCGAGCGGCTCGACGATCTCTATGATCACAACCCAGTCGGCTTCATCGCGGCCGCGCAAGGCGGTGTCGCGGTGCAGTCGGCCGGCGACATCTGGCTCCTCGGCGGGCGCAAGCCGCAGGCGGCCGGAACCTGCACCATCCCGCCGAACGGCCCCTTCGTGCTCGGGCCGCTGGTGGTCGAGCTCCGGGAGGCGACGCCATGAGCCATCCGCTCTTCCGCGGCCTGAAGCGCAGCGTCACCGCCGTCACGGTCGGCGCCGTCACCATCGCCGGCTTCCTCTGGCTTTCGGGCGGGCTGATCGGCGAGCTCGCCGCCAGCCGCGCCTGGATCAAACAACCCGACTTCACCGAGACCAGCCGTTCGAACGAGGAGCTGTTCGAGCAGGGCGTCGCGACCGGGCTGATCTGGCTCGATGCCGCCGGCCCGGTCATCCGCTCGCAGCCTTGCGAAGCGCTCTACGACGCCTCGCTGACCGTGCCGACGCCGCAGGGCACCAAGGAGTTCTCGCGGACCCTGCTCGACCGGCTCTGCAACCTGCCAGCCGGCGCGCAGATCCGCTCGGAGATGCTGGCCTGGAACAACTCGTTCCTGATCGCCGGCGCCCGCGATGACCGCGCCCCCGACCGGCGCTGCGCCGACGGCACGCCGCTGACGCTGCCGGTGGTGCCGGCCGGCTGCCGCCCGGCGAGCTGGACCGCGCGCGTCGCCCAGACCACCGACCTCGCCGCGCCGCTCAACGTGATGCCGAATGCGGTGCCGCCGCCGCGCGACTTCGCCGACTTCGCCAAGCGCCGCGGCAACCAGCTCTCGGACTGGGCCCTGTTCGGCCCCTTGCGCGCGCCGGAGGACAGGCTCGTGCTCTCGACGCGGCTGCCCGCCGGCAATCGCCGCGTCACCGTCGACATGATCCTCGAGCCGGCGCGCATCGTCGTCGGCAATGAGCGGGTCAACCTCGACCCCAAGCGTGACGAGCAGACCGTGCGCCTCGCCGGCCTCGCCATCGCGGCCGAGCGCGTCTGTTCCGACAGCGACGAGTTCGCCAGCTGCACCGAAGAAGCGCAGCAGGGCCTGCCGCATGGCTGGCGCTTCACCATCACCGGCGCGCGCCGGCGCGATGTCGAGATCGGCTTCGAAGGCCAGCCGGTCCGGGCCGTGCCGCCCCGCGCCCGCGAGATCCTCGGCGGCTCCGGCATCCAGAGCGAGGATGGCAAGGTCAAGCTCTGGCGCTCCTCGCATATCGAGGCCGATTGCGAGCGGGCCAAGACCAAGCTGGTCTGCGAACTCGGCTGGCGCGGCGCGGTCACGCAGCGGCGCAGCGGCGCGGCGCGCGCACTCTACTTCTCCGACGGCACGCCGGCGCTCGACAACAGCGGCATCCCCTTGCCGATCGTCGACGAGCTCGGCCTGACCGCGATGATCGGCTATGGCGCCGGCGATGTCGGTTCGCTCTCGGCCGCGCTCGGCCGGGCCCGCACCCGCGAGAACCTGACGCTCACCATCGAGCCGCGCCTGCAGAAGCTGGTGCAGGAAGCGGTCTACGGCCATATGGGCGAGCGTCTCGGCCGCGGCAAGCGCCCGCGCAAGCCGGGTCCGCTGCCGGTCAACCTCACCCCCGAGCAGGAGCCGCCGGACCAGGGCGACGGCCGCGCCGTCGTGCTGCTGATGGATGCCGGCGACGAGCCGGGCTCGCTGCTCGCTTTGGCGAGCTGGCCCGATTTCGTGCCAGGCATGCACAGCTGGGACATCCAGGCGCTCTCGACCGGGCGCGACAGCGACTCGCCGCTCGCCGGACATGGCTGGCGCGCCGGCGACGTCCACACCATGCCGGGCTCGACCTTCAAGCTGGTGACGGGCCTCGCCAGCATCCTCGGCATCCGCGAGCAGCCTCGCTTCCCCGACATGATCCTCGGCCGCACCCCGCCGGGCAGCCAAGCGCAGATCTTCGGCATCGGCGGGGGCGGCGGCCTCAATGTCGATGGCGTCGGCATCGCCAACTATGGCGGTGCCGGCTTCAACTACGGCATCCTGTCTCCGGCACAGAGCGGCTGCCCCGATGCCGGCCGCGGTGCGCAGATCGGCTTCTGCGAGGCGTTGATCAAGTCGTCGAACCTGTGGTTCGCCGGCATGGCGCTGACCATGGACGGGCGCAAGGTCGGCGGAAAACCGACGACGGTGCCCGGCCGCACCGGCACGATCCTGGCGGAGCTGACCGAGCACCTCTACCCGATCACCCAGCCGGGAGCGCTCGCCCAGCCTGGCGTCGACCTGACCCGCGGCATCGTGCCGGGCGCACAGCGCCTGACCGGCGAGGCGCTCGACCTCGCGGTCGAGGACAAGCGCAACGCCCGCCGCATCGACCTCGCCACCAACTCCTACGGCCAGGGTGTGCGCGCGACGCCGATCGCGATGGCTTCGATCTACGGCTCGGTCGGCGCCCGCAAGGTGATCCGCCCGCGCGTGCTGAAGCCCGTCTCCGACGTCGCCGAGACGCCGCAGCCGAACGAGGGCAAGCCGGTCATCCCCGGCATGGACCCGCGCCAGGCCGAGCCCTTCCTCGACGGCGCCCAGCGCGGTCTCCACGGCGTCGTCAACTCGCCGGGCGGCACTGCGGCCGGCGTGATGGCCTCGCTGCCGCCGGATATCCGCAAGCGCATCTTCGGCAAGACCGGCACGGCCGATACCACCGACGGCATGAACTCGGCCTGGTTCACCGGCTGGATGGACAATGTCGCGGGCAGGAAACGCGTCGCCTTCAGCTGCCTGGTCTCGCATACGCGGGAAACCGGCGGACGCGCCTGTGGCCGGCTGATGGCCGGCCTGCTCGGCAAGGTCGCCGCGCTCGGAGACAAGAAGTGAACGAGACCACCGCGCTGCGCCAGCTGATGGGGCGCTGGCTGACCTTGCGGCCGTTCCGCCTGCCGCGCATCCGCATCGGCGGCGCCGGCGGGGCCGTGACCGGCCTCGTCCTGCTGGCGCTCTGCCTCGGCGTGCTCGGCTTCTGGTGGCACAACACCACCCATCTGATCGAGAGCGCCCGGCCCGTGGTCAGCCTGGAGCGGCTCGACCTTGCCCTCGCCCGCGGCGAGACCGTGACGATCGGCCGGCGCGAGCTCCTGCAGCCGCAGCGCTTCGACGCGGCCGAAACGCGCCATGTCACCTTCACCCGCCAGCCGGATGGCCGCGTCACCATCCGCAACGTCGCCAATAACCGCCGGCTCTGGCTCGACTATCTCAACGGCGCCGGCAGCTTCTCGGCGCGCTGGCGCTTCCAGCCCGGCGACCGCATCGCCGCCGGAGCCCTGTCGATCGCGGTCGACGAGGCCAGGCCTGGGCGGCTCGCGCTCTCCCTGACAGAAGCCGGCAAGCAGGGCGCTCGCAAGCTCACCATCGACCAGGCCGGCCCGCTCTCGACGCTCAGGCTCGACGGCAACACGCTACCGATCTGTCAGCCGCGCAAGGCCACCGACCGCGTGCGCGAGGTCGTCACCGGCATGATCGCCGCGGACGAACGCGGCGAGGACCGCATCGTCTCGATCGGCGGCCGCCTGACCTGCTCGGTCAGGGAGGAAGCGCATGTCGCGGCAACCGCTCTGCCCTTCAAGGCGCTCAGCATCATGGCCCGCGGCGGCAGCTATTTCCTGGCGCCGGGCGACGCCGTCGATGCGCCGCGCCCGCCGGTCGTGTTCGCGCGCGGCAACCAGCGCATCACCGACTTCACCGACATCGCCTGGGAGCTCGATCCCGAAGGGCCGTCGCGGCTGAGCCACATGATCATCGGCCGCACGCGCTATGCCGTCGACATCGGCGCCGAATCCAATGGCCGCCTGCCGCTGCGGCTGACGCCGCTGAGCAAGACCCACCGCTTCGCTCCCGACGAAGCCGAGGCGCTGCGCGCCAGCGCGACGACCGAGAGCGTCCGGCCCGTGGTGACGCCGCCGCGCCAGCCGATGTCGGCCGCCGAGATCGGCAACCCGCTTTCTTCGCTCAACGGCGCCGAGCGCGCCGTGCGGCTGGTGCTGACACTGGCCATCGCCGGCTTCGGCGTGCTCTCGGCCATGCATCACGCCACCTTGTTCCGGCGCAGCGCCATTCTGGTCAGGCTGGCCGGCGCGCTCGGTTCCACCGCCCTGATCGGCGCGACGACGATGCTGGCGCTGTCCCCGGAGCTGTCGCGGCTCGGCGGCGCCTCGATCTCCTATGAGTCGGCGCTGCACGCCACCATCCTCGGCTATGCGATCGCCTGCGTCGCGATCATGATCGGGCCGCGCTTCACCACGCCGTTCAGGCTGACCTGGCTCGGCCTCGTCATGCTCTGCTGCCTGGGCAGCCTGACCCTGCTCGCGCTCGGCGTCGATGCGGAGAAGACCGACTTCACCATCCATGCCGAGAAGAACAAGCTGCTGTTCTTCGACCTCGTGCCGGTCGTCGCGGTGATGATCGCCTGCCAGCCGCAACGGGCGATCGCGGCGCTGCCGCGCTCCTTCTTCATGGGCGTCGGCTTCAAGGACCAGTTGCTGCGTGCCGTGCCGGCGATCGTGATCCTGACCGGCTTCGTCGTCTGGGCCGTGATCGGCACCGAGACCGGCGTTGCCGGCTTCCAGCCGGTCGAGGTCGGCAAGATCGCGCTCGTCCTGGTGCTGGCGCACATCTTCCTCGGCTTCTCGCGGATCGATTACTTCTACAACCAGCGCCACTACGTCTCCTGGCTGAGCGTCAGCCTCGCGACCGTCTTCGTCTTCATCCTGTTCCAGACCGCGGTGCCGTTCCTGAAGAGCGACTATTCGCCGGTGCTGATCATGATGGCGACCACCGTGGTGCTCGCCTTCGCCTTCCTGCTGCCGAGCACGCTGAAGCGCCTGGTCGCGATCATGCGCGTCTTCTTGCGCCGGGCCGATGCGCCGCAGCGCAAGGTTCGTCGGCTCGGCTGGCCGCGTGGCGGCGTGCTGGCGCTCGTCCTCGTCACCCTGCTCGGCATCAACGCGGCGCTGATCTACATCTTCCCGCATCTCGTCAGCTATGGGATCTCCGGCCTCTGGACCCTGCCCAAGGACCGGCTCGCGGCGATCGAGGTGCTCGAGAAGGCACGCGCCGGCTCGCTGAACAAGCCGGCCGAGCGCCTGATCACTTGGTATGACCTCGACCACGCCAACAAGCGCACCGCCCAGGCGAACGCGCAGGAGCACGGCCCGGACGTGATCCATCGCGATCTCGGCTTCCAGCTGCTGCAGTCCAAGGTCGCTCTCGCCGAGATGCCGTGCACGCTGGCCAGGCTCGACCTCGGCCTCGACAAGACGCCGGTCGAGATCCGCCGCGCGCTCGACGAGCTGCCGCCCTCCCCGGTCTCGCTCTGCGCGATGATGCCGGGGGCGCGGACGACGCCGATCGCCGAGCGCAAGAGCGAGGTCGCGGACGATGCGGTGAGCCGCTTCACCGTCAGCGACCTGGTGCGCCTGCCGGTGGTGCAGAACGACTTCATCGCCACTTTCCTGGCGGTGCGCTTCGGCCTACCGGCCGTGCTGGCACTGCTCGCCGCCGAGGTGATCACCATCTTCGGCCTGCTTTGCCTCGCGGTCAGCCTGTTGCGCGAGCGCGCCATGGGCTCGGCCCAGGAAGGCGCCAACAAGGGCACGGCGATCATCCTCGTCGGCATCGCGACGATCTTCTCGCTGCACTGGAGCATTTCCTGGGGCAATGCGATCGGCCTCTTGCCGGTGATGGGCCAGCCGATGACCTTCATCGCCGCCGCGACCTCGCATCACATGCTGATGGCGCTGCCCTCGATCGCGATCGCCCTGATCGCCGGCCGGCTCGCGGCGATCCGCCAGCTCTCCCCGACCAGCGACCCGCCGCCCTGGGGCCTGTGGCGCGGGCTGACGCGCGGGGGGCTGTGAACGATCAGCCCACTGTCATTCTCGGCCGGAGCGAAGCGCAGAGCCGAGAATGACATGACGAGAAGGCGCTGACCGGCGCGTCATCCGGCCTGAGTGCTCGGGTCAAGCCCGAGCCTGACGGCTTGCAACCGGCTCAGCGCCGCTTGATCTCGACCGAGAGCGCCCTCGGCTCCTCGAACTGGATCACCGGGAAGGCGGCGATGCCGCCGCGGGTTGCCGTCGGATTGAAGACCAGGCGGGTCGGCGTCGATTTCGAGGCGACGACTGCAGGCCCGGTACCGCCCTGGAACTTGACCTTGGCGGACGCGACCGGATCGAGCGCCATTCCGCAGATGTCCTGGCCATCGATCAGGACATTCGGCGCCTCGCCGACATCGACCGAGGCTTCGCTGTAGCGAGGGCGCACCTCGTAGACCTGCGCCTCGCAGCTGCTGCCCGCTGGCGCCGACAACAGCACCAGCCGGGCAAGGCCGGAGCCGGACGCGACCGCAGCCCCGCTTTGGGGCGTAGCGCCCTGCTGTTCGAGGGACGGTGCGGGCTTGCCCTGCTGGGTTCCTGCCGATGGCTGCGTCGTCGTCGGGCCGGGGCCGGACAGGGTCAGCGTCGGCGGCGCCTGATAGGGATCCTCGGTCGCGGTGCCCCGGGTCAGGTACCAGCCCGCTCCCGCCGCACCGGCGACGAGCACCAGGCCCGCAGCCGCGATCAACGGGAGGCGTGACGAGGAAGAGGTCGATGCCGGCTTGTCACCCAGGACCTGGCGACGTGAGCGCGAGGCCTGGGGGCTCTTCAGCACGTCGGCGATCGAGGGTTCATCCCCGGCAGGACGCGGCTGGACGAGGGTATGCTCCGGCTGCGCTGCTGCCGTTTGCGCGGGCTGCTCGGCGCTCCTGGATTCGAACGGTCTCAGGGCCATCGAAGACGATCCCGGTGCTGCCGGCCGTTCCGGCGCGGACGCCACGGCCTGCGGTTCGAAAGCACCGCTGCGGAGGAAGAGGTCGATCGGCGCAGCGATGTCCGCGAGAGAAGAGACCACCACGATATGATGCGGCTGGCCACCGAGAATCTTGCCGAGGATCGCGACGGCGCGCTCGGCCTCCTCCCCACGCGGCACCAGCGCCAGCACCGGGGTGGCGCCATGCTCGGCATCGGCGAAGAGATGGCGGCAGCGGTCGATCTTGGTGGTGAGGTGATATTCCTGCTGGGTGACACGCGCCTCGCCCGCCGTATCGGCGACCGAGAGGTCGATCGCGCCGGTGCCCCAGATCACGAGCTTGGCCTCGGAGGCCTTGTGCGTCACCGCCTCGCCATGTGTGAGCGCGCAATGGGCGGCGAGCGTCGGCACCATCCAGCTCTTGCCCTGGTCGATCGAGCCAGAGGCGGCGAGACGATAGCTGCCGCCTTCGGGCAGGCCGAGTATCTGGCGCAAGGGTTCGCCGGGGCGCAACAGGTTGCTGTACTGCGTGCTCCAGGGCTCGCAAACCTCGGAACTCTCGGTCGCAAGCACGACGCGCGAGACCGGCACGCGGGCCGACCAGGCGAGCTTCTTCAGGATGATCGGCTGGTCGGTCGTCGGCACGACGACGAAGATGCCGGAGCGTCTGACGTTCTGATCTGCCGCCATCATCCTCTCTCGCAGGCCCTGCCGTTCCCTTGCGCCAGTAAAGCGCTGCTTGTGGCAGCGCTTCCGGCGTTACAGCAGATAAACGCCTGCGAGCGGGTTGGCGAGCATCAATCGCAGCAGATCGCGCTCGGCGTCCTGACGCGGCAGGTCGATGACGATGTGCTTGTCGACCGGCGCCGGCAGCGGCAGACGAACCACGCCCTCGATCGAGACGACCTCGATCATGGTCGGGGCGGGGTCGGTCTCCGACAGGCACTGGATGACCAGGGCCGGCGGCGCATCGTCCTCCTCGATCACGTCGAGCTCGAAGGAGCCGATGCGGCGGTGGGTCGCGCTGCTGTCATAGGCCGCGGCAGCGAGTTCGCTACGCGCCACCGCCTGGAAGGAAAGCAAGCGACGGTAGAGCCGTGCAGCCTCCGGGTCGGTGCGGATCGCACGCTCGGCGGCGAAGTTGACGGGCTCGCCACGGACGCGGCGGGCATGCGCCCAAAGATCGGCGCGGCTGATGCTCGTGGCGACGACCTCTTCCGGCTCGGTGCTCGCAAGCGCCGCCAGAACCAGCCTGGCCGTGGCGCGGCCGGCGCGGAGGTCGTCTTCGAGCGGACCCTGGTTGAGGAAGTCTGTCATGGCCGTTTCGATCGCCCTTGATAGCGCTGCGAGAAGACGTCGGTGAACCGCGCCTCGTCGCTGGCGGCCTGGGCGACCAGGTCCGTCGTTTCTCCGAAGCGCTTTTGTTGCCTGTTGATCCGGTGCAGGGCTGCTGCGACCGTTCTCAGTGCTCCCCCATGCCTTGCGAAGGTCAGCGCCAGTTTCGCATCGTCGATCCGGAAGCTCGCACGATCATGGCGCCAGCGCCGCAGAAGCTTCTGCCCCTCGGCCGTCGCTGCTTCACTTTCCGGCCCCTCGATCGCCTCGAGCGCAGTGCCGATCAGCAGCAATTCGTCGAGCCGCCTGCCCAGGACGGCGAGACTCGCGGCGATGCCGGCATAATCGAACGGCTCCGGGCTCTGGTCGACCTGGCCACGATTGGAACCGGCGATGCGGCGGCTGGCCTCGACCAGCCGATTCTCCCAGGGCGCGACAGCGCGCGAGCGCGCCAGCGTCAGCGGCTGCTCATGGGCGAGCGGCAGGATGGCGAGCGCCCGGCCGATCGCCTCGCGCTCCTCCTTGTTGAGGAATTTCGGCTCGGCCGGCAGGCGCATCAGCGCGGCGTAGACGCGCTCGCGCACGACGCCGTCCTCATCCTCCTCTTCCGGCTCGTCATCCTCGTCCGGTTCGTCGACCTCGAGCTCGCCGAGGATCGCCTGATGGTCGAGCCAGGCGATCAGCGCCTCCTCGGGATTCTCCGAAGGCTGGCGCGCCATCAGCGTCTCCATCGAGGCCGGTGCCATGAAGTCGCGGCGGCCGACGCTGGAACGCTCCTCGCGCATCAGGGCACTGAAACGCTCGGCGAAGCGGGCGAAGCTCCAGGTCTCGCCATGCAGCAAAGCGAAGCTCCAGAGCGCGATCAGATCGTCCGGATCGAATTCGCGCTGGCGCTCACGCCGGCCGGAGGCGTTGAGGAAGGCCTCGCGCTGGCGGATCAGATCGGCGAAGGCGAGCAGCGGCAGATGGCGCCGGCGCCAGGCCCGCATGAAACGGGCCGGCTCCTGCACCGCACGCTTCATGCCGTCCTCGTCGAAAGAGGACAGCGCGAAGACGGCGTCGAGCGCGGTGCGCAGCGCGACGAGCCCACCTTCCGAGCGCTCATCGGCTTCGGCGGCGAAGAGAAAGTCGGCGAGGCCGAGGGCGCGCCTGATCCGGCTCCAGGAGAAGGAGCGGGTCTTCGCTTCGCCCTTGTCGCCATAGGAGAGCACGATCTCGGCCGCGGAGGCTTCGATCGTCGCCCCGGCGAAGCTCGTTCGCACCGGCCCGTCCTGGCGCAGCGGCCGCAACAGGATGCCGCTCTCGTCGAGCATGCAGCCGATGGCGGCGTCACGGGCCGGCATGCGCGGATTTGCGGTCAGCGCTCCCAGCGAGAACAAGACCTGCAGCATGTCCCAGAGCGGCAGGTCGGCATTCTCCGAACCGCCGCCCGTGATCGCGAGAACGAACTTCTCGGTGTCCCGGGCGGAAAACCGCCGCGAAGACGCGATCGTGCTGATCTCCGCGACCCGTGCCGGGTCAATACCCCAATCCATGTGTCAAATATCCGCATCGTACACCGGCTCGGTCACGACGAGCGGAACCCCTCCCTGCCCCGCTCGCGCCCAGCCGGCACATATTGCTGCCATAATTAAAGTAACAAGCCGCCCGGTCGATGTCGACCGGGCGGCATTTTTGCAAGAACGGGCTGAGGTTTATGGTTACCCGCAAGCCCTCTCGGTCAGCGGGTTGCGACCTTGCTGACCACCAGCCGGTTGCCGGAGAAGGTGACCTGACCGTTCAGACCGACCAGTTCCAGCATCAGGCGGAAGTTGCGGGTCAGGCGGGCCGAGTCGGCCGAGGTCGAGTAGAAGAAGTCGGCCGAGGTCGAGGTCATCTGCGTGGCGCGGTGAGCGCGGTAGCAACCCCAGCGAACGAACTCGCTCTCGACCCGGTCGACTTCCGTGGCGGTGAAGTCGCGCAGCTGGATCACGAAGTCGGTCGGCAGGCTGTTGCAGCCGTCGCCGCCGGCCGCGACCGGAGCAGCACCGCCGCCAGCAGCTCCACCGCCGAGGACGATGCCGTCCTTGCCGACAGCGGCTGCACCACCGCTCGGGCGGGCAAAGCCTTCGAGCTTCTGGGCGATCGCGGCGCCGAGATCGGCGGCGAGAAGCCGCGACTGGGTGCCGACGGTCTCGAGCAGACACTCGGCGCTGCAGGGGTTCGGCAGGGCCGGCAGCTGGAAGCCGCCGACCTCGAAGGCCGCGATGAACTGGCCGGAGCGGACATTGAGCACACGGCCGGCGATGCGGATCTCGGGGAAGCGGATGTCGGCAGCGACGGCGCGGCGCGCCGAGGCGTAGATCTGGTAGACGACCATGGCGTCGACCGGGGTCGAGACGGCACGGGCGATCTCGATCAGCTCGGCGTCACGGCGGCGGACCCGGGCGGTCTGGGTGATGCCCAGCGCCAGGCTGGTCTCGTCATAGACCTGGAAGCCGCGGGTGTTGAGATACTCCGAAAGCTGGAGCTGAACCCGGTTGAAGATGCGGTTGTTGCGCGGAACCGTGTCCGGATCGGCGTCGTCCGACATCACCAGGAGGTTGATGCGGGAATTCGGCGATTGGGCGCTGGCAACGACGCTGAAGGACATCAGCAGCGCGAGACCGAGCATGAGGCGCTTGAACAAAGCCATGACGATGCCCCCTGAGGCAAATGGTTGTTTCGGGAAGACGGTAGAAAACTCAGCCGGTGATGGCGATGACTTCAACGCGGCGATTGACGGGTGAATAGGGGCTGCGCGGATTGCGCAGCATATCAGGGCCGAAGCCGTGGGCGACGAGGCGGCCAGGGCTGATCTCGCCATAGGAGACCAGCCAGTCGCGGACCGCGGCAGCCCGCTCCTGCGAGAGCTCGACATTGTAGTCGTAGCCGCCTTCGGCGCTGGTGTGGCCGGCGATCAGGAAGCGCTGATCGAGCAGGATCGGATCGCGCAGCGCCAATGCAAGCCGCATCAGCGTGGCTTCCGCGCCGCGGCGTAGCGTCGCCGAGTCGTTGTCGAAGAAGACGGTGACTTCGACGCGGCGGGTCAGATCGATCACGACATCCGAACCGTAACCGCGCGGATGGACCCGGCGGGGCACTGGCGCGACGCGGCGCACCACGACCCTGCCGCCACCACTTGCGCCACCACCTGAGCGACCCGGCACGCGATCATGCGGCGCCAGCGAGCGCAGGATATTGGTCGCACCCTGGTCGGTCTGTGCCAGCGCAGGAAGAGCGCTCAGCAGCGGCAGCGAAAGGACGAATCCACCGAGCGCACGGCGGGACATCATCTGGGGAAGCTCGACGTTGTCCTTGCGCTCATCTGCGTTCTTCATAGCCAAACCCCCTGTTTATCCTCTCTTCGCATAGTCCTGTAGCCTCGACAATGCGACGGCCGGCTCGACCGAGGCGGGACGCGGCAATGGCGTTGTCCGAGCTTTGCCACTGTTTGCCGCTTTTTCGCTGCGAACTGGATTTTTTCCTGAACAGCCGATGAACGTGCCCACTTGGGCGCGGCCCTTACGCGCGCGCGTTCATCATTCAGGCCTCACCTTTGCGCCGGCGTTCGCGAAACCGGCTCAGGGATCGCCAAGGGTCTGGCAACGTGCCCAGCGCACACCCGTTCATGAGGAGACCCGCCATGGGCTTCCAGCTCGACCAGACCGCCCGCCTGCGCACCAGCCGCCTGCGCCTCGCCGTCACCGCCCTCGCCGTCATCGTCTCGGCCGGCGCCGGTTTCGCGCAGGCCGAAGGTGGTAACCCGGATGCACCCAAGGTCGCCGAGCGGCCACAGTCGCTGAAGCTGGAATTCTCCTCGCGCACCGTCTCGCTCGGCGTCGCCCAGTCGGCCCGCGAGATCATGACGACGCGCCAGATCGCCTTCGCGCCCGGCAGCTGGGAGGTCTCCTCCGATGCGCGCCGCGCCATCACCCAGTTGCGCGACATCTTCCGCGGCAATGCCCCCAAGGGCGCGCCCTTCGCCATCCTGGTCTCGGGCGGCGACGAGGTCGTCAATTACCGCCGGGCCCGCGCGCTCCGAACCCAGCTGATCGAGATGCAGCTCGAGGATGCCGGCAAGGTGGTGATCGCCGCCCGCGCCACCGGCGAAGGCCAGGCCACTGACGACGGCAAGGCGCGCGTCGATCTCGTCCCGCTCGACCCGGCCCGTTGCGGCGGCTGCGGCGATGCTCCCTTCCGCACGCTCGTCCTCGACACCGGCGTCCAGAAGCTGGTGCGCGCCAGCGCCGAGGACATGGTCGTTCCGGCCTCGCAGGTCGCCGGCAAGGACGGCAAGGACACCGACGTCGCCGCAGCGCCGCTGCCGCCTGTGCGCCAGCAGGCCACCGAGAAGACGGCCGAACGCACCCAGGCTCCGCGCCCGGCCCCGAAATTGGCGACCGCCCGGCAGGCGGAGCCGCGCTATGACGGCCGCACCGTCATGGTCGAGCCCGATGATTACGGGCAGCAGCGCCGCCGCATCAGCCGCAGCACCAACCGCGGCTGCGCCATGCCGGACATCGTCATCGACGACTACTATCCGGGTGGCCCGCTCGTCGGCTGCGACGGCAGCTACGGCCCGCGCCCGCGCTGGTGAGTTCGGACCGGACCAGAGCCTCCCAGGCGAGCGCAGCTTCGCCGGGGAGGCTTTGTCTTTTTGGTTCCGCGCAACTGCGGAGGCAAAGCCGCTTAGCACGCGTGCTGGCGCTGCTCAGACGATCTGGTTCTGGAGCGTGGCCTCGCCGCGCTCCAGCGCGCCGAGATTGTCGAGCAGGATGTCGATGACGTTGCTCTCATAGGCGCGGGTCTCGCCGGCGCTGTGTGGCGTCAGCAGCACCTGCGGCATCGCCCAGAGCGGCGAAGTCGCCGGCAAAGGCTCCTCATAGACGCAATCGATGCCGGCGCCGGCGATACGGCCGGCTTCGAGCGCCGCGATCAAAGCCGGCTCCTCGACCACCCGGCCGCGCGCGACATTGATCAGATAGGCCGACGGCTTCATCGCCGCGAGCGCGGCGGCATCAATCAGCCCCTCCGTCTCCGGCGTCAGCGGACAGGTCAGCGCGACGAAGTCGGCCTGCACCAGCGCCGCATGCAGCTCCGCCGGCGGCACGATTTTCTCGACATTCGGCTCCGAACCCGGCCGGCGGCGCACGCCGATGATACGCATGCCGAAAGCCGAGGCGATCGCCGCAAGCCTGAGGCCAATGCGGCCGAGGCCGACGATCACCAGCGTGCGGCCACCGAGCTCGTCCTCGCGGCGAGAGCGATCGCCGATCATCGGCCGCCAGAACTGCTTCGCCTGGTTGTCGCGGGCAAGATGAAGCTGGCGCGCCAGCGCCAGGATCAGCGAGATCGCGTGCTCGGCGACGGCTCGCTCATTGCCGCCCTGGGCGCTGGCGAGGCGGACACCGGCTGCCGCCAGCTTCGGCTTGTCGAACTGGTCGGTGCCGGCACTGATCGACTGGATGAAGCGCAGCTTGCCGAGGCCCTCCAGCATGTCGTTGCGCCAGAGACCGGAGACGACCAGCACATCGGCTTCCGGCGCGCGCGCCCTGAGATCGTCGAGGCTGCGGACCTCGAAGCTCGTCGCCTGGCCATTGCGGGCGAGATATTCGTCGCGCATCTGATAGGCCGGATGGGCGAAGCCGATGGTGAGGGCGGACTGCTTCGGCCAAGGCTGCATTGCGTATTATCTCCGGATCGCTGGAATCACCTGACGATAGCGTCGAGGCGCAGCTTCGTCCCACTCTCACCCGCATGCGCCGGCTGCGATGACCGCACAGCGAGGCTCAAGCCGGCGTGAGCGCCTGCGCCAGACGCGACCAGCCCGCTTCATCCCCCGGCAGGCCGAAGCGCAGGCGCGAGGGATTGTGCTGGAAGCGGCGGACATAGATGCCGGCGCGGCCGAGGCGGTCGAACAGGGCCGGCGCCTGCAGCGTCTCGAGCAGGCGATAGAGCACGGTACCGCCGACGACCCGGCCTAGCGGCGCAAGCAGCGCATCGAGCCGCCTGCTGTCGGCATCTCGCGCTTCGCCCGCGGCGGACAGCCACTCCGCATCGCCAAGCGCGACGGCTCCGACATGCAGCGCCGGCCCGGCCACCGCCCAGGGGCCGAGCATCGCCTGAAGGGCGTCGGTGAAGCGCACTTCGCCAGCGGCGAAGCCGAGTCTCAGACCGGCAAGCCCGTAGGCCTTGCCGAAGGAGCGCAGAACGAGAGCCCCCTCCGGCAGGATCGGCAACAGGCTCATCGCGGGTGCAAAGTCGGCAAAGGCCTCGTCGACCACCAGCAGGCCGCCTCGCGCGCCGAGCAATCCGGCCAGCGCGACCAGCCTCTCCTGGGCGACGACGCGCCCGTCCGGATTGTTCGGATTGACCAGCACGACGACATTGGCATCGCCGGCTTCGGCGAGATCGGCGATCTCGCGCACCGTCGCTCCCGCCTTGCGCCAGGCCGACGCATGCTCGCCATAGGTCGGGCCGAGCACGGCGACAGTCGCGGCCGGGACCAGGCGCGGCAGCAATTCGATCAGGATCTGCGTGCCGGGGGCGGCGACGAGGCCGCTTTGCGGACGAATGCGGTAGGCCTTGCGGGCTGCGGCGAGCAGCCTCGCCTCGTCCGCCTTGCCTGGCAGGCGGTGCCACAGGCTTAACGGCAGCTCCGGAAGCGGATAGGGGATCGGGTTGATACCGGTCGAGAGATCGATCCAGGGTTCTGGCACCTGTGGAAACAGCGCCTTAACCGTGGCGAGGTCGCCGCCATGCCAGATCGTCTCCTTCATCTCCCCGGCCGCCATGTCGCTCTCCACAAGCCTGCCGCTCCTCCTCGCCGCCCTCCTGATCGAGGCGGCGATCGGCTATCCGGCGCGCCTGTTCGCATGGATCGGCCATCCCGTCACCTGGATCGGCGCGCTGATCGGCTGGCTGGATCGCCACCTCAATCGCGAGACCATGAGTTTCGCGATGCGGCGAGTGGCCGGCGTCGTTGCGCTCGTGATCCTGCTTGGGGTGGCGCTCGTCGTCTCATTTGTCCTTGCCGCACTCTGCCGTCTTGCCGGGCCGCTCGCTCTGCTGCCGCTAGCGCTGCTGGCCTCGAGCCTGCTGGCACAGCGCAGCCTGCATGAGCATGTCGCCCGCGTCGCCGAGGGGTTGGAGCAGGGCGGGCTCATCGGGGGACGCAAGGCTGTCTCGATGATCGTCGGTCGCGATCCGGAGAGCCTCGATGAAGCCGGTGTCGCACGCGCCGCGATCGAGAGTCTCTCCGAGAATTTTTCCGATGGCATCGTCGCGCCAGCCTTCTGGCTCGGTGTGGGCGGCCTGCCGGGCGGGGTGCTCTACAAGGCGATCAACACCGCCGATTCGATGATCGGCCACAAATCGCCACGCCATCTCGCCTTCGGCTGGGCGGCGGCCCGGCTCGACGATCTCGTCAACCTGCCGGCTTCGCGGCTGACCGCGCTGCTGCTGACCGTCGCCGCGGCGCTCGACCGGCAGGCCGATGCCGGCGCCGCCTGGCGCGCCGTGCGCCGCGATGCCCGCCGCCACCGCTCGCCCAATGCCGGCTGGCCGGAGGCTGCAATGGCAGGTGCGCTCGGGCTCCGCCTGGCCGGCCCGCGCGTCTATGGCGCGGTCAGGGTCGAGGATGGCTGGATGGGCGATGGAAGGGCGGAGGCAACGGCTGCGGATATCCGGCGGGCTCTTGCCCTCTATCGCCGCGCCTGCCTGCTGCTCTGGGGGTTGGCGGGAATTGGAATTCTGTTCGCGCTAGCCCTCTAGAACTCGATCCCCTCCTGTGCCTTTACCCCGGCGGCGAAGTGGTGCTTCACCAGCGTCATTTCCGTCACGAGGTCAGCCGCTTCGATCAGCTCCGGCTTGGCATTGCGGCCGGTGACGACGACGTGGAGATCAGGGCGGCGCGCCTGCAGCACCGCCACGACCTCGGGGAGCGGCAGGTAGTCGTAGCGCAGGGCGATATTGAGCTCGTCGAGCACCAGCAGCCGGATGCCTTCGTCGGCCATCAACTCCCTGGCTTTCTCGAAGGCGCGCGTCGCGGCAGCGATGTCGCGGGCCTTGTCCTGCGTCTCCCAGGTGAAGCCCTCGCCCATCGAATGCCAGGAGACCTGGTCGCCGAAAGCCTCCAGCGCCTTGCGCTCGCCGGTCGACCAGGCGCCCTTGATGAACTGGACGACGCCGATGCGCCAGCCATGGCCGAGCGCGCGCAGGATCAGGCCGAAAGCGGCAGTCGACTTGCCCTTGCCCGGGCCGGTATTGACGATCAGCAGGCCCTTCTCCAGCGTCTTGCCAGCGACCTCGGCGTCCTGCACCGCCTTGCGCTTTTCCATCTTCGCCTTATGGCGGGCAGCGTCCTCGACCTCGTTCGTCATCTCGTCACTTCGCTCTACGACTTCACCTGCATCGGCAATCCGGCGACCATGAAGACCACGCGCCCGGCCTGCGCCGCAAGCCGCTGATGCAGGCGGCCGGCCTCGTCGCGGAAGCGGCGGGCGAGCGCATTGTCCGGCACGATGCCGAGGCCGACCTCGTTCGAGACCAGCACCACCGGCGCGCTCGCCTCGCGGCAAGCTGCCACGAGCTCACCGGTGGCGATCGCGATGTCGCGCTCGGCGAGCAGCAGATTGGTCAACCAGAGCGTCAGGCAGTCGACGAGGATCGGTTGCCCGGGCCTGGCGTTGCGAATCGCCTCGGGCAGAGCCACCGGCGCATCGACCGTCTGCCAATCGCGCGAGCGCCTGGCGCGATGCTCGGCGATGCGGGCGCGCATCTCGTCGTCATAGGCCTGGGCAGTCGCAATATAGGTCCAAGGCGCCGGCAGCGCCTCGATCAGCGCCTCGGCGTGACGGCTCTTGCCGGAGCGGGCGCCGCCAAGGACGAGGGTGAGCGGAGGAAGGGTCATATCTGGCATTCGTTTCCAAGGATACGTCGTGCATTGCACAGCACCGCGCCTGTGGCTAATGATCATCCGTGACGGTGCCTCGACGACGAGGTGAAAAGGGAACGCGGTGAAGGACCGCGGCTGCCCCCGCAACTGTAAGCGGCGCGTCCTGCGCCATCGGCCACTGGGTTTCCCGGGAAGGCGGAGCAGGACACCAAGCCGTGAGCCAGGAGACCTGCCGTCTTTCGATGTCGTCCAGCAGGCTGCCGGTGGGGTGGCCAAGGAGAACCAGATGAATACGGCTACCGTCACCAGCCAGGCCAGCGTTTCGGAACGGGCGAAAGCCGTCGCCGCCGCGCTGATCCTCGGCTTCGTGCTGATCTACACCGTCGGCTTCGCCGCCTCGTCCACTGTCCACAACGCGGCGCACGACACCCGTCACGGCCTCGCTTTTCCCTGTCATTGAGGGGAAGCACATGGTCACGCGTGTTCTCACGGTCAGCATCCTGGCCGGGCTTTTGGCTGGGCTGCTGATCTCGGCGCTCCAGCACGTCACCACCACCCCGCTGATCCTCAAGGCCGAGACTTATGAGGCGGCGTTGCGCGCGCAGGGCGCACCGATGCAAGCCGCCTTCTCTGACGGTGCCCGCATCGTTCTCGCCCATAACGACCCGAAAGCCGGCGCCGAGCACACCGGCGAGCATGAATGGAAGCCGCAGGACGGCTTGCAGCGCACCGCCTTCACCAGCCTGGTGACGATCGGCACCGCGATCGGCTTCGCCGCATTGTTGCTCGGCGGGATGATCGCCGCGAACGAACAGATCGACCAGCGCCGGGCGCTCGCCTGGGCCGTCTGCGGCTTCCTTGCCTTCGGCCTTGCTCCAGCCATGGGGCTGGCGCCGGAATTGCCGGGCTCCGCGGCGGCCGAGCTGCAGCAGCGACAGCTCTGGTGGCTGCTGACGGCCGTGGTCACCGCCGGCGCGCTCTTCGTCTTCCTGCGCGTCGAGGCTTCCTGGGCTCGGGCACTCGCCGTACTCGCCTTGCTGCTGCCGCATCTGATCGGTGCGCCGCATCCGGCCGCGCCGGAAAGCAAGGTGCCGGCCGAGATCGCCGCGCATTTCGCCGCGCTTTCGCTCGCCATCCAGGCCGCGCTCTGGCTCGTCACCGGCTTCGCCGTCGGCGTGCTCTGGCCCTGGCTCGCGCGCCGCAGCGCCGTGACCGCGGTCGCCTGACGCCTCGCGCGGCCGGCGACGGCCACGCCAATCCAAGGAGGCGTTTCGATGCTCGGAGGCGATCTCGCCCTCGCGACGGAAGCCCGGCTGGAGCTGGGCTGCACCATCCATGTTTGCACCGTCTGCCGGCGCCAGCGCGAAGACCTGCCGGAGGGCTATGACCAGCCCGGCATTGGCCTCGCGGCGGCGCTTTCCGAACGCATGGCCGGCAGCGGCATCGCCGTCATCCCGGTCGAATGCCTTTCCGTCTGCAAGCGGCCCTGCACGATCGCGCTCGCGGCCGAGGGCAAGTGGACCTATCTGATCGGCGATCTCGACGCCGGTCTTCATCTCGACGAGATCGTCAGCGGGGCGGAAAAATTCGCCGCCAGCGCCAACGGCATCGTTCCCTGGAAGGAAAGACCCGCCTCGTTCCGCAAGGGCGTGGTCGCGCGCGTGCCCCCTCTGCCGCGCCAGCAAGGATCTGATCAATGAACGCTCCGCAGAACCCCGTGCTCGGCAAGGTGCCGTGCACGATCATCACCGGCTTCCTCGGCGCCGGTAAGACCACCCTCGTCCGCCATCTGCTTGAGAATGCCGGCGGCAAGCGCCTCGCCGTTCTCGTCAACGAATTCGGCGATCTCGGCTTCGACGGCTCCTTCATCGCCGGCTGCGGGATCGAGGGCTGCACGCAGGACGACATCGTCGAACTGCCGAATGGCTGCATCTGCTGCACGGTCGCCGACGATTTCGTGCCGGCGCTGGAAAAGCTGCTGAACCGGGAAACCCCGCCGCAGCACATCCTGATCGAGACCTCGGGCCTGGCTCTGCCGAAGCCGCTGGTCAAGGCCTTTAACTGGCCGGCGATCCGTTCGCGCGTCACCGTCGACGGCGTCATCGCCGTGGTCGACGGGCCGGCGGTGGCCGAAGGCCAGTTCGCCGACGATCCCGAGGCTCTGAAGGCGCAGGCCGCACAGGACCAGGCTGTCGACCACGACAACCCGCTGGAGGAGGTGTTCGAGGATCAGATCCTCTGCGCCGACCTGATCCTGCTCAACAAGAGCGATATCCTCGATGCCGCCGGGCGCGAACGGGTCAAGGCCGAGATCGCCCAGCATCTGCCCAAGGCGATCAAGGTGGTCGAGACCGCCCATGGCAAGGTCGAGCCGGCCCTGATCATCGGGCTCGGTGCCGCCGCCGAGACCGACCTCGCCGCCCGTCCCTCGCATCATGGCGAGGGCGAGGATCATGACCATGACGACTTCGACAGCGTTGCGCTGCCATTGCCGCAGGCCGGCTCACCGGAAGAGCTCGTCGCCCGCGTCGCCAGGGCGGCCGAGGCCGAGGGCGTGCTGCGCCTCAAGGGCTTTGCCGGCATCCCCGGTAAGCCGATGCGGCTCGTCGTGCAGGGCGTCGGCCGGCGCGTCGGCCACCATTACGACCGGGCCTGGGGGGCGGATGAGGCTCGCGACGGCCGGCTCGTGGTGATCGGTCTCAAGGGCTTCGACCGCGCCGCTGTGGAAGCAGCGCTCGCCGGCTGATGCGATGCATCTTCTCTCGACCAGCGAGGTGAGGCTCGACGACGGCGAAGACGCCGTCGACCTTGCTCTGCCGCCGGGAGACCTCGTCGTCCTCTCCTTCAGCGACAGTGACCTGTCGGCGCTGGCGGCTGCCGCGCCCGATAGCGGGCTTGACCTGCGTTTGGTCCCACTCCGGCGCTTCAAGCATCCGCTCTCGATCGACCTGCTGATCGAGAAGACGCTCGCCGGCTCACGCTTCGTCCTGCTGCGCTGCCTCGGCGGGCTCGACTATCTCCGCTACGGCGTCGAGCAGATCGCCGCCGCCTGCCGGCAGAATGGCATCGCTCTGGCGGTTTTGCCGGGCGATGACCGTGAGGATGAGCGGCTCGCCGGATACGGCACGGTGCCGCCGGAGTTCGCGGCGGAGCTGCTGGGCTATTTCCATGCAGGTGGCGGTGCCGAGAACATGCGGCGGTTGCTGGCGCGCATCGATGACTATCTCGCTGCGCTGCCCTCATCCGACCCGGCTTCGCCGGGCCACCTTCTCCCCCGAGGGGAGAAGGGTCAGCTAACGAAAAGCGCGACAACCCTGGCAGCTTCCTTCTCCCCTCGGGGGAGAAGGTCCCGGCAGGGGGATGAGGGCCGGCGCGACCTTGCCCCTATCCCGCTTCCCACGCTCTTCGGTCTCGGCCCGAACGCGGCTCCCCTCCCCTGGCGCGAAGCCCTAGCGATCCTGCCGGCGAACGCCCCGCTCATTCCCATTCTCGTCTACCGCTCCGGCGTCGCCGCCGGCGATACGGCGATGGTCGAGGCGATTGCGGCGGCTCTCGCCGGGCGCGGCCTCGCGGCGCTCCCACTTGCCCTGACCAGCCTCAAGGACGCGAGCGTCACCAGCGAACTTGCCGCGCTGATCGCTACCCGCAAGCCGGCGCTGATCGTCACCACCACCGCCTTCTCCGCCCGCGACGGCGAAGGCTTCGTACTCGACGCCGCCGATTGCCCGATCCTGCAGGCCGTGCCGGTCGGCAGCGCCCGCGAAGCCTGGGAGGCCTCGCCACGCGGGCTCTCCGCCGCCGACCTCGCGATGCAGGCGGCGCTGCCGGAGTTCGACGGACGACTCGGTGCCATGCCCGTCGCCTTCAAGCAGGAGATCAACGACCCGGCGACCGGCCTGACATTGCGGCGGCTCACACCAGATGCCGACGGCATCGCCGACCTCGCCGACCTCGCGGCGAACTGGGTCGCTCTCGGCCGCAAGCCGCGTAGCGAACGGCAAGTCGCGCTGGTGATGTCGGACTATCCCGCCCGCGGCGGCCGCGCCGGCTTCGCTGTCGGACTGGATACGCCGGCGAGTGCGCTGGCGATCCGGGAGTTGCTGAATGAGGCCGGATATGAGGTCGGGCCAGCTCCGTCCGACACGGGCGGCGCGGACCTCATGCAGGCCCTCACTGAGGGCCCAGTCGACTTCGCCGTCCCGCTCGCCGCCTATCGCTCTTGGGTCGCGACCATCCCGGCCGCCGCGCGCGAAACCCTGCTCGCCAGCCACGGCTCGCCAGAAACCAACCCAGCCTGCGACGGCGCGTCCTTCCGCTTCCGGCTCGTCCGCTTCGGTAAGCTCGCCATCGCCTTGCAGCCCCCGCGCGACGCCTCGCCCGACCGCAAGGTGCGCTATCACGACCCCGATGCGCCGCCGGGCCACGCCTATCTCGCTTTCTATCTCGGCCTGCGCGAGATCCTCGGCACCGACGCGCTGATCCATCTCGGCACCCATGGCACGACCGAGTGGCTGCCCGGCAAGGCCGTGGCGCTGTCGGCCGCCTGCTGGCCGCGGCTCGCGGTCGGCGCCCTGCCGGTGATCTACCCCTATGTCGTCGACGATCCCGGCGAGGCGGCGCCGGCCAAGCGCCGGCTGTCGGCACTGACGCTCGGCCATCTGCCACCGCCTCTGGCAGCGCACGACACGGCCGGCGAAGCGGCACTGCTGCGCGATCTCGTCGAGGAGTATTCGCAGGCGCAGGTGCTCGATCCGCGCCGGGCCGAGCTGGTCGCGCGCGAGATCCTCGACCGGGCCAAGCACTCCGGCCTCGCCGCGGCGAGCGGCGTAACGCCCGATCAGGACATGCCGAGCGCGCTCGCGGCGCTCGACGCCCATCTCTGCGATCTCGCCGAGACTGCCTTCCGCGACGGCCTGCATGTCTTCGGTTCTTCGGACGCCGATCCAGCCTCCGCCGGCAACGAGCGCCGCAACCTGCTGAAGGCGCTCGATGCCGGCTTCGTGCCGCCCGGCCCGGCCGGCGCGCCGCATCGCGGCCGGCCCGACGTGCTGCCGAGCGGGCGCAACCTCTCGACACTCGACCCGCGCGCCCTGCCGACCCGCTCGGCCGCCAGGCTCGGCGCCAGAGCGGCCGAGGCCGTCATCGCTAGGCATCTCCAGGACGAAGGCGACTATCCGCGCCGGATCGTCATGGACCTCTGGGCCTCGCCGACCTTGCGCTCAGGCGGCGAGGACATCGCCCATGCCTTGCACCTGATGGGGGTCGAACCGCTCTGGGACCATGGCTCGACCCGCGTCACCGGCTTCTCGATCATCCCGCAAGCCAAGTTCGCCGCGCCCCGTGCCGATGTCACCATTCGCATCTCCGGCGCCTTCCGCGACACCTTTCCGGCGCAGATCGCGTTGCTCGACGCGGCAGCGCGTGCCGTCGCCGCGCTCGACGAGCCGGATGAGTGGAACGAGCCCGCGGCCGCCCACCGCCGCGGCAAGGCAGGCGCGCGCATCTTCGGCGCCGCGCCCGGTCGCTATGGGGCCGCCATGGCCGACCGGGCGCTCGACGGCGACTGGCAGGCGCGGGGCGAGCTCGGCGAGGCCTATCTTGCTGCCACCAGCCATGCCTATGGCGGGCCGGACGGCGCCGCTGCGGCCGATGCCGGCTTCGCGAACCGGGTCGCCGAGGCGCAGGCCTTCGTCCATGTCAGCGACACGGCCGGGCGCGACATCCTGGAAGCGACCAGCGCCGCCGACGTGATCGGCGGCTTCGTCGCCGCGATGCAGGCGCAAGGCGGCAAGGCCGCGCTTTACAGCCTCGACACCTCCGATCCTGACAAGCCCAAGGCGAGAACGCTGGCCGAGGACGTCTCGCGCATCGTTCATGGCCGCCTCTGCCATCCCCGCTGGATCGCGAGCCATCTCGCCCATGGCTGGCGCGGTGCGGCCGAGCTCGCGGAAGCCGTCGATGCGCTCTTCGTCTATGCGGCTGCGACAGATGCCGTCTCGGACGGCCTGTTCGATGCGGTGTTCCAGGCCTACTGCGGCGATCCCGCCATCTGGCAGGCGCTGGAGCGGGCGAATGCGCCGGCCGCGGCCTCGATCCGCGCGCGCCTCGCCGAGGCGCAGGAGCGTGGGCTCTGGACAAGCCGATCGAACTCGGCGGCGATGCTCTCAGGCCGGGAGGCGGCGGAATGAGCGCCCCCGCCCGCGAGACGATGCGGCGCGGCTGGTGCCCCGGCACCTTGCGGCCGATGCTGACCGGCGATGGCTTGCTGGTACGCCTGCATCCGCCGCGCAATGTCCTGACGCCGGACCAGCTCGCTTATGTCGCCGAGTTGGCGAGCCGGCACGGCAATGGCCAGATCGAGATTTCCGGGCGTGGCAATCTGCAGCTACGCGGCATTCGCGAGGAGGCGCATCCGGCGCTGGTCGACGACCTGCTGACAGCGGGCCTCGTCGACGAAGCCGAGGGCGATGGCCCGAGCCGGCTGGTGCTGACCTCGCCGCTCGCCGGCCGGGCGGCTGGCGAACTGCTCGACGCGGCCGCGCTGGCGGAGGCGGTCGAGCGTGCCGGGCGCGGCATCGTCGGCCTGACGGCGAAATTCTCGATCGTCGTGGATGGCGGCGGTGCGCTGGCACTCGATGGTTTTGCCGCCGATCTCAGGCTGCTTGCGATCTCGGGAGGCGTGGTCACGCTGGGTCTGCCGGGTGAGCTCTGGTTCGGCCCGGTTGCGCCGCATGAAGCGGCGGCGTTGGCGGTTCACTTGCTCGACGGCTTCGTTGCCGCGAGCAGGGCGAGCTTCGGAAAGGTCCGCCGCATGCGCGATCTTTCGTCTGATGACCTGACACTGCTGGCGACATCGTCCGGGCTCGGATCGATGCCTGCCCCGGCCTCCCGACCGAGGCCAGCATGCGCCGGCCTCGTCGCCGAGCGGGACAATAGGGTCGCCATACTCGCGGGATTGCCCTTCGGCCGAACGGGTGCCGCTGGCTTGCGCCATCTGAGCAAACTCGCCGGTGATGCCGGCATTCATGAAATCAGAGTGTCGCCTTGGCGTGGTTTCGCCTTCTGCGGCCTCTCGGCTGATGGAGCGAACTCCCTAACCGGAGCGCTTCGGAACGAAGGCCTTATCATCGAAGCGGACGATCCGCGCCTTGCGGTCTCGGCCTGCACCGGGGCCCCTGCTTGCGCGCGCGGCGAAGTGCCGACGCTGGCCGATGCTATGTTGCTAGCAAGCACGCTTTCCCCACTTCTTGCCGATGGCCTCAGCCTCCACGTCTCCGGCTGCGCCAAGTCCTGTGCCCACCCCGGTCGCGCCGATCTCACTCTGGTCGGCCGCGACGGGCGCTATGACGTGATCATCGATGGCGGCACCAGCGACACCGCCATCGCCCATCTTTCGCTGACGGAACTTGTGCGCCGGCTCGAACCGGGTCAGGACATCCGCGCGCGCCTGGAAACGGTGCGCCATCAGAAACAGGTCTTTTGAGTTTGAGCACGCGTCACGCCTATATCCGCGACGGGGCCGCGATCTACGAGCGCTCCTTCGCCATCATCCGGGTCGAATCCGACCTGTCGCGCTTTTCCGGCACGGCCGAGCGCGTTGTCGTCCGCATGATCCATGCCTGCGGCATGACCGACCTGCCCAAAGACGTGGCGATGTCGCCTGATTTCGCCGAGGCCGCCGAGACGGCGTTGGCGAAGGGCGCGCCGATCCTCTGCGACGCCCGCATGGTCGCCGACGGCGTCACCCGTGCGCGCCTGCCCGCGAAGAACGAAGTGATCTGCACGCTGCCTGACGCTTCCGTGCCGAAGCTCGCTGAGGAGATGGGCACGACGCGCTCGGCCGCGGCGATGGAGCTGTGGCGTCCGCATCTCGAAGGCTCCGTCGTCGTCATCGGCAACGCGCCGACCTCGCTGTTCCGCCTGCTCGACATGCTCGACGAAGGCGCACCGATGCCGGCGGCGGTGATCGGCATCCCCGTCGGCTTCGTCGGCGCGGCGGAATCGAAGGAAGCGCTGGCGCAGGACGGGCGCGTCCCCTTCCTCGTCGTGCACGGCCGGCGTGGCGGCTCGGCCATGGCGGCGGCGGCCGTCAACGCGCTGGCGCAGGTGAAGGAATGAGCGGCGTGAGCGTTGAGGCACCCCGCACTCTGCTCTACGGCGTCGGCCTCGGCCCCGGCGACCCCGACTACATGACGGTGCGCGCCCGCGACATCATCCTGAAGGCCGACCGGCTCGTGCACTTCTGCAAGCGCGGCCGGCGCGGCAATGCCCGCATCACCGCCGATGCCATCATCGCACCGGATCCGGCCCGCGAGATCGAGCTCGCCTTCCCGGTGACGATCGAGGTGCCGGTCGAGGACGAGGGTTATATCGGCCCGATCGCCGCCTTCTATGACGAGGCGGCCGAGCAGCTTGCCGGCGAGATGGCTGAAGGCCGCAGCATCGCCGTGCTCTGCGATGGCGACCCGTTCTTCTACGGCTCCTTCATGCATCTGTGGCGCCGCCTCGCCCAGCGCTTCCCGACCGAGGTCGTGCCGGGCGTCACCGGCATGGCCGGGGCCTGGGCTCGCGCCGACGCCCCGATCAGCTGGGGCGACGATGTGATGACGGTGGTGCCGGGCACGCTCGCCGAGGGCGAACTGACGCGCCGCCTCGCCGACACCGACGCGGCCGTGATCATGAAGCTCGGCCGCAACCTGCCCAAGGTGCGCCGCGCACTCCAGGCAGCCGGGCTGATCAACCGCGCCATCTATGTCGAGCGCGCCACCATGGCCGGGCAGGTGGTGACGCGGCTCACCGAGAAGCCTGACGACGAGGCGCCCTATTTCTCGATGATCCTCGTTCCCGGCGAGGGGCGGCGGCTGTGAGCGGTTCGCTCGCCATCATCGGCCTTGGCCCGGGCGAGGCGCGCTATCTCACGCCGTCGGCGCTGGCCGCGCTCGAGGCTGCCAGCGATCTCGTCGGCTACGGCCCCTATCTCGACCGTGTGCCGGCTCACGCCGGCCAGACCAAGCACGCCTCGGACAATCGCGTCGAGGTCGAGCGCGCCCGGCACGCGCTGATGCTGGCCGCCGAGGGCAAGGCCGTCGCGGTCGTCTCCGGCGGCGATCCCGGCGTCTTCGCCATGGCCGCGGCGGTGTTCGAGGCTCTGGAAGCGGGCGAGCCGGACTGGCGCAAACTTCAGATCAATGTCGAGCCGGGAATCACCGCCATGCTTGCCGCAGCGGCCAAGGCCGGTGCACCGCTCGGCGGCGATTTCTGCGCGATCTCGCTCTCCGACAACCTCAAGCCCTGGGACGTCGTCACGGCGCGGCTCACCGCGGCGCTATCGGCTGATTTCGTGATCTGCCTCTACAATCCGATCTCGAAGGCGCGGCCCTGGCAGCTCGGCAAGGCGCTGGAGCTGGCGGCGACGATCCGCGCGGCCGAGACGCCGGTGATCTTCGCCCGGGCTGTCGGGCGGCCAGACGAGAGCTTGCGCATCCTGACGCTGGCAGGGGCCATTGCGGCAGCAGAGACCGCGGACATGGCGACCTTGGTGATGATCGGCGCCAGCGCGACGCGGCTGATCGCCCGCGAAGGCGAGAGCCCGATCGTCTATACGCCGCGCTCGGTGACGAAGAGCCCTTGCGTCACCAGCCAGGGCAGGACCTGATCGATATGCTCGACGGTCTCGACATCGGGCTTGGGCGGCCGCTCGACCATCACCACCGGAAGTCCGAGCCGTCGCGCCGCGACAAGCTTGCCGAGGGTCATCGGCCCGCCAGCATTCTTGCTGACGAGGATCTCGATGCCCTCTTCCCGCATCAGTCTCTCCTCGGCCTCCGCCTCGAAGGGCCCGCGCTGCTGCAGCACCTTGGCGTGCGGCAACGGCAGGTCGCTGACGGGCTCGATCACGCGGATCAGGTAATGGTGCTGCGGGGCGGCGAAGACATGCGGCAATTCGAGCCGGCCGATGGTCAGGAAGACCCGGCGCGGCTCGTCGCCGAGCGCCTCGACGGCAGCATCGATGTCGGGCACGCACTTCCAGCGATCGCCGTCCTGCGGCTTCCAGCTTTCACGCCGGATCGCCAGCAGTGGCACGCCTTCCGCCTTGCAGGCAGCTTGCGCATGATAGGGCATGATCGCGGCGAAGGGGTGGGTCGCGTCGATGACGGCGACGACGCCCTCGTCGAGGAGATATTGCCGGAGGCCGGCAATGCCACCGAAACCGCCGGTGCGGGTTGGCAAGGACAGAGGGCGCGGGTCGGAGGTATGGCCTGCGAGCGAGATCACGGCGCGAATTTCGGGTGCCTGTTCAGCCAGGAGCTGATCGAGCGCAGCCGCTTCGCTGGTGCCGCCGAGGATGAGGACCGTCATGGAACAGTTTTCGCCTGAAACCGCCACGCTGTCGAGCACGCCGCCCGGCCCCTGGCTTTCGCTGGTCGGGCTCGGCGAGGATGGCCGCGCCGGCCTCTGCGCCGAGGCGCTGGCTGCGCTGGAGAGCGCCGAGATCGTCTTCGGCGGCGAGCGACATCTCAAATTGATCGGCGACGTGCCCGGTGAAGCCAGGCCCTGGCCGCAGCCTTTCCGCAATGCGCTGCCGGCGATTCTGGCCGAAAAGGGCCGCAATGTCTGCGTGCTCGCGACCAGCGATCCGTTCCATTACGGCATCGGCGCCGGGCTGACCAAGGCGGTGCCGGCGGCGGAGATGCGCGTCATTCCGCAGCTCTCCTCCTTCTCGATGGCCTGCACGCGCATGCGCTGGCCGCAGGAGGAATGCGGGCTGGTCTCGCTGCATGGCCGTGCCCTTCAGAGGATCATCCCTTTTCTCCAGCCGGGCGCGCGGGTTCTGGCGCTGTCCTGGGACGATTCGACGCCGCTCGCCGTGGCCCAATTGATGAGCGCCCGCGGCTTCGGCGAAAGCACGATCACCGTACTGGAAACGATCGGCGGCCCGAACGAGCGTATCCGTGAGACCCGCGCCGACAGCTTCGCGCTCGACGGCATCGTGCCGCTCAATTTGCTGGCGATCGAGGTGGTCGCCAGCCGTGACGCCCGCATATTGCCGCTGGCGACGGGGCTCTCGGACGACTGGTTCGAGCATGACGGCCAGCTCACCAAGGCCGATATCCGGGCGATCACGCTGTCGGCGCTGGCACCGCGCGCCGGCGAATTGCTCTGGGATATCGGCGCCGGCTCGGGCTCGATCGGCATCGAATGGAGCCTGCGCCACCGCCACAACCGCGCCATCGCCTTCGAGGAGCGGCCGGAGCGCGCCGCCCGCATCGCCCGCAACCGGCTCGCCCTCGGCGCGCCGCCGCTCGAGGTGGTCGAGGGCAAGGCGCCCGAGAGCTTCGCCGGAAAAGCCTCGCCGGACGCCGTCTTCATCGGCGGTGGGCTGACCGATCCCGGCGTCTTCGAAGCCGCCTTCGCGGCGCTGAAGCCGCGCGGGCGGCTGGTGGCGAACGCGGTGACGATCGAAGGCGAAGCCAGGCTCGCCGCGCTGTTCTCGGTCCATGGTGGGAATCTGCGCCGCATCGGCGTTTCGCATCTCGACCCGATCGGGACGATGCATGGCTGGCGCGCCGCGATGGCGGTGACGCAATGGCGCGTGGTGAAGCCGTGAGCGGCATCACCGCCGGCATTGGCCTGCGCCCCGGAACATCGGAGGCTGATATCGAGGCCTGCCTGACGCAGACGCTGGCCGCAGCCAACCTGCCAGTGGATGCGATCAAGCGCCTCGCCACCCTTGCCTCGCGCCACGACGAGCCGGGGCTAACCGCCGTCGCGCAGGCGCACAACCTCACGCTCATCGCCATCCCGGACGAAGCGCTCGCCGGCTTCGAAGCCGCTTGCGCCACGCGCTCGACCCGGATTTCCGGGCTCTACGGCGTTGGCTCGGTGGCGGAGGCCGCCGCGCTGGCCGCAGCCGGCCCCGGCGCCATCCTGATCCAGCCGCGCATCGCCACCGCCCGCGTCACCTGCGCGCTCGCCAGGAGCGCCGCGTGACCGTCCATTTCATCGGTGCCGGGCCCGGCGCGGTCGATCTCATCACCTTGCGCGGACGCAACTTGATCGGCGCCTGCCCGGTCTGCCTCTATGCGGGCTCGCTGATCCCCAGGGCGATGCTCGGCTGGTGCCCGCCCGGCGCGCGCATCGTCGACACCGCTCCGCTCGACCTCGACGCGATCATTGCGGAAATCGAGGCGGCCCATGCCGAGGGCAAGGACATTGCCCGGCTGCATTCCGGCGACATCTCGATCTGGAGCGCGACCGGCGAGCAGATGCGCCGGCTCGAAGCACTCGGCATCCCCTACGAGATCACACCAGGCGTGCCGGCCTTCGCCGCTGCTGCCGCCGCGCTCAAGCGGGAACTGACCCTGCCCGGCGTCGCACAGTCGCTGGTGCTGACGCGGACCTCCGGCCGCGCCTCGGCCATGCCGGACACCGAGAAGCTCGCGACTTTCGCGGCATCAGGTGCGACGCTCGCCATCCATCTCTCGATCCACGTGATCGAGCAGGTGGTGGACGAGCTGACGCCCTTCTATGGCGCGGACTGCCCGGTCGCGATCGTCTTCCGCGCCTCCTGGCCCGAGGAACGCATCCTGCGCGGGCGGCTTGCCGATATCGCTGGTCAGGTCAGGGCGGCGGAACTCGAGCGCACCGCGCTGATCCTGGTCGGCCCGGCGCTGGCGGCCGAGGATTTTTCCGAGAGCGCGCTCTATTCCACCGGCTATGATCGCCGCTTCCGGCCGCGTGGAGGCCAGGAATGACGGCCAAGGGCCTGCTCATCGCCGCGCCACGTTCCGGCTCCGGCAAGACCACGATCACGCTCGGCCTGCAGCGGGCACTGTCCCAGCGCGGCCTCAAGGTGCGTGGGCTGAAATGCGGGCCGGATTATATCGATCCCGCCTTCCACGCCGCCGCGACCGGCGCTCCCAGCGCCAATCTCGACAGCTATGCGATGCCGAATGCGCTGCTCGGCCAGATCGCCAATGAGGCGGCCGGAGCGGCAGACATTATTGTCGCCGAAGGCTCGATGGGGCTGTTCGACGGCGTGCCCGGCCCCGATGGCCATACCGGCACGGGCGCCGACATCGCAGCGTTGCTCGGCTGGCCGGTGGTGCTGGTCATCGACGTCTCCGGCCAGGCGCAATCGGCGGGAGCGGTCGCGCTCGGCTGCATGCTCTACGACAAGCGCATCCGGGTCGCCGGCGTGATCCTCAACAAGGTCGCGAGCGAGCGCCATCGGCGGCTTGCCGCTGCCGGCATGGAGAAGATCGGCCTGCCTGTGTTCGGCGCGCTGCCGCGCGAGGCGAGCCTGATCCTGCCCGAGCGCCATCTCGGCCTCGTCCAGGCCGGTGAGACCGAGGACCTGCGCCAGCGGCTCGATGCGCTCGCCGAGGCCGTCGCGGCAGCTGTCGATCTCGACGCAGTCATCGCTGTTGCCGGCGCGACCGCTTTGCCGGCTTCCACGCGTCATACCGCGCCATTGCCGGCACCGGCCAAGCGCCTCGCCATCGCCCGCGACCCCGCCTTCAGCTTCGTCTACCCGCATGTCGAGGCCGGCTGGCGCTCGCAAGGAACCGAGCTCATTCCCTTCTCACCGCTCGCGAACGAGCCGCCACCGGAAGGTTGCGACGCCTGCTGGCTGCCGGGCGGCTATCCCGAGCTGCATGCCGGCCGGCTCGCTGGCGCCTCGCGCTTTCTCGACGGCTTACGCGATTTCGCCCGCACCCGCCCGGTCCATGGCGAGTGCGGCGGCTACATGGTGCTGGGCAAGAGCCTGATCGACGCCGATGGGGTCAGCCACGCCATGGCCGGTCTGCTCTCGGTCGAGACCAGCTTCGCCAGGCGCAAGATGAATCTCGGCTATCGCAATGCGGTGCTCGCCACTAACGGGCCGCTCGGCCGCGCCGGCGATCGCCTCAGCGGCCACGAATTCCACTATGCGACCGTGATCTCGCAAGGCGAGGACCCGGCCTTCGCGGTGGTCACCGACCCACATGGCTCGCCGCCAGCACCCGCCGGCAGCCGTCGCGGCCTCGTCTCGGGCTCCTTCTTCCACGCCATCGCGGTGCGGGAGGGGGCGTGAGTTCGCCGCCCGTCTTCGATGACGACTTCCGCGACAAGCTCGGCGAGCTCATCGCCTGGCGCCGCGATATCAGGCGCTTCCGGCGCGAGCCGGTGTCGGAGGAGCTGCTGGCGAAGCTGCTCGATCTGATGCAGCTCGCGCCCTCAGTCGGCCATTCGCAGCCCTGGCGCTGGCTGCGGGTGGACGATCCCGAGCAGCGCGCCGCGGTCCAGGCGAGCTTTTCCCGCTGCAATGCCGATGCGCTGGCCGAGTATGAGGGCGAGCGCGCAGCGCTCTATGCCCGCCTCAAGCTCGAAGGCCTGCGCGAGGCGCCGGTGCAGTTCGCGGTATTCTGCGACCATGGCACCGCGCAGGGTCATGGCCTCGGCCGCCGGACCATGCCGGAGATGCTGGATTATTCGGTTGTAGCGGCGATCACGCAGTTCTGGCTCGCCGCCCGCGCCCATGGGCTCGGCCTCGGCTGGGTCTCGATCCTCGCTCCCGCCGAGATCACCGCCATCACCGGCGCCCCGCCGGAGTGGAAACTGATCGGCTATCTCTGCCTCGGTTACCCCGAGGAGGAGAACGACGTGCCGGAGCTCGTCCGCGCCGGCTGGGAACGCGACCAGCGACTCACGGAACGCGATTAGACCTTCCGCCCAGGCGCACCGCGCAGGCCGAGCGCGGTCAGGATGGCGATCACGGCCGCACCGCCGACGAGCCCGGCCGCCGAAGGCCAACCGAACGCTTCGATGACGCTACCGATGGCGACGGGCCCGACAACCTGGCCAAGATTGCTCCCCTGCATCAGCAGGCCGATGACGACAGGCGTCAACCCGGCCGCCGGCGCCAGCACCGGCGCAGACGACAGCAGGGTCGCAGGAATGATCCCGCCGACCATCGAAAACAGGACGCAAAGCAGGAAGGTGGCGGAATCCGGCAAGAGGCCGAGGAAGATGCCGATGGCCGACAGCCCCATGACGAGGCTCGCGGACACGATCAGGCCGACGCGCGAGGCGCCGCGCGCGAGCAACAGGCCCGCAGTGAGATTGCCGATGATGTTCACCGCACTGGCGAGGGCGCCGAGCAGGCCGGCCGTCGCGAGCGAGACCTCCATGCGCTGCATCAGCAGCACCGGCAGGAAATTGAACAGGGCGAAGAACATCAGCGCGTAGAGCGCGAAGGTAAAGCCCAGCAGCACTGGCCCGCGCGCGCTCAGGACCGCGCAGGCATCGCCGGCAAGAGCCGCCCAGGATGGCCGCGTACCGCCGCTGGTGTTCGGCACCGTCAGCACGGTCAGGACGATCGCGACGACCGCGAGCGCACCGGTGACCTGCCAGATCATGCGCCAGTCGCTGAGCCAGAGGCCCGCGAGCATGGCGAGCGCGATGCCGGTCGGCATGAAGCAGCTCCACAGCGCCATGACGATATCGCGCTGGGCGGGGCTGGCGACCCGCTGGAGGATTGCCGGGGCGGCAATGGTGATCAGCAGGAAGCCGAGCCCCTCGACGACGCGCGAGGCGAGCAGCATCGGGAAGCGCGGCACCGCCGCACCCAGAAGCGCGCCGGCAGCCACCGCCAGCAGGCCGAGCAGCAGAACGCGCCGCGCGCCGAGGGCGATGGCGAGCGTGCCGACGGGGATGCCGCCGACCATGCCGAGCACAGCGAAGATCGAGGCGAGCCAGCCGAGCGTGCCGAGATCGAGCCCGAACTCGGCACGCACCAGCGGCATCGCGATCGCCGCCTTGCCGACCTGCAGCGCCGCGACGATACCGCTGGCGACCACGACCGTTACAGCGAGCCAGTCGGTCCTGCTCGCGGGCGTTGCGACGGCGGCCGTCATGAGCGCGACCTCGCGACGATGATCTCAGCGGGATGGTCGGCCATGCTCTGTTCCTTGGGCGGCGCTACGGCGTCGCCCGGAGATGCGGTTTCCCGTCGATCTCGAAAAGTGAGATAATTGGCATCGAGTCGATCAAGGAAATCGATCATGCTCGATGCGCTCACCCTCGACCAGATGCGGACCTTCGTTACCGTCGCCGAAGCCGGCAGCTTCCGCTCGGCAGCGACGCGGCTATCGCGGGCCCAGTCCGCCATCAGCCATGCCATCGCCAATCTGGAGGGGCAGCTCGGCCTCCAGCTGTTCGACCGCTCGGGCCATCGCCCGGCCCTGACGGCGGAAGGCAAGGCTTTGCTCGCCGACATCAGAGAGGTGTTGCTGCGGGTCGGCGCCTTGAAGGCCCGCGCCCATGGCCTGAGCCGGGGCGTCGAGATCGAGCTGTCGCTGACGATCGACGTGCTGTTTCCCTCCCCGCTGATCGGCGCGGCGCTCGCCGACCTGCGCGAGCGCTACCCGTCTGTCTCGATCCGGCTCGCCATCGAGCCGCTGGGCGGACCGATCGCGGCGCTATTGGAGCGGCGCAGTGCCCTCGCTATCACGGTCGGCGAGAATTTCCGTGATTCACGCATCGCGATCGAGGCCCTGACGAGCATCGAGGCCATTGCGGTCGTCGCGGCGACACATCCGCTCGCCCGGGCAGGTGACGGGCGCGTCCTGTCGCGCTCCGAACTCGCCGGACATCTCCAGATCGTGCAGATCGACCCGACGCCGATCTCGGGCGCGCAGGATTTCGGCGTGCTCTCGCCGCAGACCTGCCGCGTCACCGGGCAGGACACCAAGCATGCGATGATCCTGGCCGGGCTCGGCTGGGGCCGGCTGCCGAACTGGCTGATCGCGCGCGATCTCGCCGAGGGCAGGCTGGTCAGGGTCGCGACGAGGGCGCTCGGCCGGAACGCGCAGCTCCCGGCCGAAGCCTATCTCGCCCACCGCCTCGACGAGGCGATGGGCCCGGCCGCCCGCGCCTTCGCGGAGACGCTGGCGCGGCTCTGCGAGGTCAGAGCGCGACCTTGAAGGGCGCTTCGGTCTTGGCCTTGATCTCGTCGAGGGAAACGCCCTCGGCGAGCTCGAGCAAGGTCATGCCGCCGCCATTCTCGTCGATGGAGAAGACACCGAGGTCGGTGATCACCATGTCGACAACGCCGGCGCCGGTCAGCGGCAGGTCGCAGGCCTTGAGCAGCTTCGGCGATTCCGAGCCGTCCTTGTTCTTGGCGACGTGCTCCATCACCACGACGACCTTCTTGACTCCGGCGACGAGGTCCATGGCGCCGCCCATGCCCTTCACCATCTTGCCGGGGATCATCCAGTTGGCGAGGTCGCCATTCTCGGCGACCTGCATGGCGCCAAGGATGGAGAGATCGATATGGCCGCCGCGGATCATGCCGAAGGAGTCAGATGACGAGAAATAGCTCGTCGTCGGCAGTTCGGTGATGGTCTGCTTGCCGGCATTGATCAGGTCCGGATCCTCCTCGCCCTCATAGGGGAAGGGGCCCATGCCGAGCATGCCGTTCTCCGACTGGAGCTGCACGCTCATGCCGTCGGGGATGTAGTTCGAGACGAGCGTCGGGATGCCGATGCCGAGATTGACGTAGAAGCCGTCCTTGAGCTCCTTGGCGGCGCGAGCGGCGATCTGTTCACGGGTCCAGGCCATGTGCGTGATCTCCTCTTCAGGCCGTTTCGCGCTTGCGCACGGTGCGCTGCTCGATGCGCTTCACCGGATTGGCGACGTGCACGATGCGCTTCACAAAGATGCCGGGCGTGTGCATGTGATCGGGATCGATCTCGCCGGCCGGGACGAGATGCTCGACCTGGGCGATCGTCATGCGCGAGGCCGAGGCCATCATCGGATTGAAGTTGCGCGCCGTCTTCCGGTAGACGAGGTTACCCTCGGTATCGCCCTTCCAGGCGTGGACGATCGAGATATCGGCGAAGAGGCCGCGCTCCATGATGTAGCGCTCGCCGTCGAACTCGCGCTCTTCCTTGCCCTCGGCGATCAGCGTGCCGACACCGGTCTTGGTGAAGAAGGCCGGGATGCCGGCGCCGCCGGCGCGGATGCGCTCGGCCAGCGTGCCCTGCGGGTTGAATTCGAGCTCGAGCTGGCCGGAGAGGTACTGCTCGGCGAAGAGCTTGTTCTCACCGACGTAAGAACTGATCATCTTCTTGATCTGCTTGGTCTCGAGCAGGATGCCGAGGCCGGCGCCGTCAACGCCGGCATTGTTGGAGATGAAGGTCAGGTTTTTGGCACCGGAGTCGCGGATCGCCTCGATCAGCGTATCGGGAATGCCGCAGAGGCCGAAACCGCCGGCCATGATGGTCATGCCGTCCTTGACGACGCCGGCGAGCGCCGCCTTGGCGTCAGGAAAAACCTTCTTCATCGGGATGCCTTCGTCGCTGGGTGATCGTAAGGGAGCCTTGAAAACAACTAGCCGAGCGCATGGTGCGGTTGCAACATCAGTCGCTGACGCGCCCGTCGTGTGACGATGCGCAGCCACGGGCCTCGAATGGCGAGACATGACAGCCCGGCCCGGCCGATGCTACCAAACGGCGCGCCCTGCCTTCCGGAGCCACGCCCTTGTCCGCTTCCCGCTCCATCCTGCTGATCATCGGCGGCGGCATCGCCGCCTATAAGTGCCTCGAGCTGATCCGGCGCCTGAAGGATCACGGCATCGCCTGTCGCTGCATCCTGACCAAGGCCGGCGAGCAGTTCGTCACGCCACTCGCGGTCTCCTCGCTCGCGGGCGAAAAGTGTTTCACCGACCTGTTCTCGCTGACGGACGAGGCCGATATCGGGCATATCGCCCTGTCGCGCTCGACCGACCTCCTGGTCGTTGCGCCCGCCACCGCCGACCTGATCGCCAAGATGGCGAACGGCCATGCCGACGACCTCGCGTCCACCGCGTTGCTTGCAACGGATAAACGCATCCTGATCGCCCCGGCGATGAATCCGCGGATGTGGGAACATCCGGCGACGCGTCGCAACATGGCGACGCTGCAGAAGGACGGCGTCCTCGTCGTCGGCCCCAATTCCGGCGCCATGGCCGAGCGCGGCGAGAGCGGTCCCGGCCGCATGGCCGAGCCGCATGAGCTGCTGGCGGCGATCGAACTGGCCCTCGCCGGCGATAACAGGCAGACGCCCTCGATCGGCTTTCTCGGCCGCCTGCCCGGCGGCGCGCCTTCGGGGCCGAAGCCGCTCGCGGGGAAACGTGTGCTCGTCACCTCCGGTCCGACCCATGAGCCGATCGACCCGGTGCGCTACATCGCCAATCGCTCCTCGGGCAAGCAGGGCCATGCCATCGCCGCAGCCGCAGCCGCAGCAGGCGCTCAGGTGACACTGATCTCGGGGCCGGTGACCATCGCCGACCCCGCCGGCGTCAATACCGTCCATGTCGAAAGCGCCCGCGACATGCTGGAAGCGACGGAGGCGGCGCTGCCGGCCGATATCGCGATCTTCGCCGCCGCCGTCGCCGACTGGCGCACCGCCGGTGCCGCCGGCCAGAAGATGAAGAAAGACGGCAAGGCTCCGCCCAGCCTCGCTCTGGTCGAGAACCCCGACATCCTCGCCACCATCGCGGCGCGCGAGATCGACCGGCCTGCCCTCGTCGTCGGCTTTGCGGCGGAGACGCAGAACGTCGTCGATTATGCCCGCGCCAAGCTGGCAAAGAAGGGCTGCGACCTGATCGTGGCCAATGATGTCGGCGGCACCGGCGTGATGGGAGGCGACGTCAACACCGTCCACCTCGTCACCGCCGACAGTGTCGAGACCTGGCCGACCTTGCCCAAGGCGGATGTGGCGACGCGTCTCGTCGCGCATTTCGCCGATCTGCTGGCGCAGAAGGGCTGAGATCGATGGCGACGCTCTGCATCCAGCGCCTGCCGCACGCCCATGACCTGCCGCTGCCGGCCTATGAGACGGCCGGTGCCGCCGGGCTCGACCTGCGCGCCGCCTTGCCGGGCGGGCCGCTGAGGCTAGAGCCGGGCGCGCGGCTGCTCGTGCCGACGGGGCTCGTGCTCGAATTGCCCGTGGGGACGGAGGGGCAGGTCCGGCCGCGCTCGGGTCTCGCGCTGCGCCATGGCGTCACCCTGCTCAACACGCCCGGCACGATCGACGCGGACTATCGCGGCGAGGTCGGGGTCATCCTGATCAATCACGGCGGGGAGGCCTTCACCATCAGGCATGGCGACCGCATCGCCCAGCTTGTCGTTGCGGCCGTGCTGCAGGCGGGAATCGTCGAGGTCGAGGAGCTCTCCAAGACCACGCGCGGCGCAGGCGGCTTCGGCTCGACCGGGGTGAGCAATGCTACGCCGCGGCAGGCAGGCGGAGACAAGGCATGATCCAGCTCTCGCGTCGTAGCCTGCTCGCCGTCACCGCAGTGGTCGACATCGCCCTGCACGCCCGCCCGACCCCGGTCGCGGCCAAGGCGCTGGCGGCCCGGCACGAACTGCCGCCGCGCCATCTCGAGACCGTGCTGCAGGCGCTGGTCAGGGTCGGCATCCTCAAGGGCGTGCGCGGCCCGCGCGGCGGCTATGAGCTCGCCAAGGAGCGCCGCCGCATCACCGCCGGCGAGATCGTGCGCGCCGCCATGCAGGCCAATGCCGACGAAACCCTGCCTCCGCTGCCACAATCCGCGCTGGTGGATGTGGTAATCGACCCGATGATGCAGCAGGCGATGGAGGCCTGGCTCGCCAGGCTCGACGCCGTCTCCGTCGCCGATCTCTGCCGCGAGGCGGAAGAGCACGCAGCGACGGGTAAATCGGCGATCGACACAGATTTCACGATCTGATTTGTTTAATTTGTCATTCCTCGACAGATTCTGTGATTTGATGCTAGCGTGAGACCCGGTTCATACGCTCAAACAGCCAAGCCCAGACCAGCAAGGAGGCCGCCATGGCCGATTCAGCGCAGAAGCCCGCCCACGTCCCCGGCCGCGGCCGCGTCTACGAGTCGATCACCGACACGATCGGCGATACCCCGCTGGTGCGCCTGAACCGCCTGCCGGCCGAGCGCGGCGTCAAGGCGACGATCCTGGCCAAGCTCGAATTCTTCAACCCGATCTCCAGCGTCAAGGACCGCATCGGCGTCGCCATGATCGACGCGCTGGAGGCCTCGGGTGCGCTCAAGCCCGGCGGCACGCTGATCGAGCCGACCTCCGGCAACACCGGCATCGCGCTCGCCTTCGCCGCCGCCGCGCGCGGCTACCGCCTGATCCTGGTGATGCCCGAGACGATGTCGCTGGAGCGCCGCAAGATGCTGGCCTTCCTCGGCGCCGAGCTGGTGCTGACCCCCGGTCCCGGCGGCATGCGCGGCGCGATCGCCAAGGCCGAGGAGCTCAAGAACGAGATTCCCGGTGCGATCATCCCGCAGCAGTTCGAGAACCCGGCCAATCCGGCGATTCACCGCAAGACCACGGCCGAGGAGATCTGGAACGACACCAATGGCGCGGTCGACATCGTCATCTCCGGCGTCGGCACCGGCGGCACCATCACCGGCGTCGGCCAGGTGCTGAAGGCCAGGAAGCCTTCGGTGAAGATGGTCGCGGTCGAGCCGGAGGATTCACCGGTCCTGTCGGGCGGCCAGGCCGGCCCGCACAAGATCCAGGGCATCGGCGCCGGCTTCGTGCCGGGCATCCTCGATCGCAGTGTCATCGACGAGGTCGTCACCGTCGGCAACCAGACGTCGTTCGAGACCTCGCGGGCGCTCGCCAAGGCCGAGGGCATCCCGGCCGGCATCTCTTCGGGCGCGGCCGTCGCGGCGGCGCTGGAGGTCGGCGCCCGGCCGGAGAACGCCGGCAAGACGATCGTGGTGATCATCCCGTCCTTCGCCGAGCGCTACATCTCCAGCGCGCTGTTCGAGGGCCTGTGATCCCAGCAAGCTTGCAGATCGTCCGGGTCGGCGATGCGCTGCCGGACGACCTGCCTGCCTTGCAGGACGAGGCGGCGGCGGAAGGCTACCGCTTCGTCGAGGGCATCCTGGAGGAATGGGATGCCGGCCGCTACGCAGGCGAAGACGAGCGCAACACGCTGCTCGTGGTCTATCGCGAGGGCGTTCTGGCGGCGATCGGCGCGGTGACGCCAGATCCCTATGACCCGGCGCCCGACCTCCTGCGCCTGCGCCATGTCTACGTCCGGCCGAGGAACCGGCGCGAGGGCGTCGGCCGTGTCCTCGCAAGCGCCTTGATCCAGCAGGGCTTCGCGCTGGCGCCGCGGCTTTCGCTCAACGCCGCCGATGCCGGCGCCTCCGCCTTCTGGGAGGCGATGGGCTTTCGGCCCGATGCCGGCGGGACGCGCCGGACCCATCTACTGACGCGCTGAGTCTCTCACGGCCGGAGCGTGATCCGGTTACCCCAGGGATCGACGACCGAGCCATCATCGCCACCAGCGGCCGCCATGCGCCGGCCCAGCGCGGCATGAGTTTCCGCATCGCGCGCGACCAGCTCGAAGCTCGACAAGCCCGCCTCGTTGTCCCGGCGAGGGCCGGCGCCGCGGCTGTGCCAGGTATTGGTCGCGATGTGGTGGTGATAGCCGCCCGTCGCCATGAAGCTCGCGCCCGGATAGTGCACCATCACCTCGAAGCCGAGCGCATCGCGATAGAAGCCCTCGGCCTGCTCGACATCGCCGACACGCAGATGGATATGGCCCATCACCGTGCCCTCAGGCATGCCGGCATAGGCGCGCCCATCGGCGTCACGCAGCAACGCGTCGAGATCGAGCCGCTCGGTCGCCATCTTGATCCGGCCGCCATCGAGCCGCGGCCATTCGGAGCGGCCCCGGTCGCGATAGATCTCGATGCCATTGCCTTCGGGATCGGACAGATAGAGCGCCTCGCTGACGAGATGGTTCGAGGCGCCTTCCAGCCCGGTGCGCGTCTCAGCGGCATGCTGCAGCCAGTTGCCGAGATCGCGGCGCGACGGCAGCAGGATCGCCATATGGAACAGGCCGGCAGCCGAGGAGGGATGCTGCGCGCCCGCTTCCAGCTTCACCAGCGGCTCGCCGCCGGCACCGAGCACGGCGTGCTCCGCATCCTGCTCGAGGACCGAAAGCCCGATCGTATCGCGATAGAACGCCGTCAGCCCGGCGAGATCGCGCACGCGCAAGCTCACCGCGCCGATATGGACGGGCGCGTCGAGTGCCTCGTTGCGGGGCTGGGCCAGAGTGTCAGTGGCTGCGGACATGAGATCGCTCCGAACTTGCTGGCGGCAACGCCGCCTCGCCACAAGATGGGGCTTTCAGCCCTGCTTGTCGCCCCTGGGGAGGGCAAGTCCGAGATTGCATCTGCGCAATAAGCACGCGGTCAGAAACGATGTGAAACGGCTTTCGCGACCGGCTGGGTCAGCGCTGCTGCCTGAGCGCATCAACGAACTCCGCCACCGGATGGACGCTCGGAGTCTCCGCCGCCAAGGCATTGAGCGCAGTGGCGATATCCGTGCAGTCCACCGGCGTGAGCGCGCGCAAATTGGACGACACCTTTTTGTAGGAGGCCGTTCCACGGCTTGCGATCGAGCGGTTGATCACAAAGATCTCGACCATTCCGTCCGAGCGCTCGACGAACAGGGCGAGCGAGCCGCCATCGGCCGCCGCGGCGCTGTCTGACACCGCCTTGAACATATCGCCTTCCGGGAATCGCAGCGTGCTACGCCCGCTCCGCCAGCGCCCGTGCGATCGCCGCCCGGAACTCGGGGATGCCGAGTCCCTTTTCGCTGGAGGTCAGCAGCACCTCGGGAAAGGCGGCTGGGCGGCGCTTGATCTCGTCATAGGTCGCCTCGGCCATGAAGGTCTGGTCGGCCTGCTTCAACGCATCGCCCTTGGTCAGCACGACCTGATAGCTGACGGCTGCCTTGTCGAGCGTCTCCAGCACGGCGCCATCGACATCCTTGATGCCGTGACGGGCGTCGATCAGCACATAGACCCGCATCAGATTGGCGCGGCCGCGCAGATAATCATGGATCAGCCGCGTCCAGGCCGCGACCTTCTCCTTGCCGACCGCGGCGTAGCCATAGCCCGGCATGTCGACGATGGTCAGGCGCTCGTCATGACCGACCTGCCGGAAGAAATTGAGCTGCTGGGTGCGGCCCGGCGTATGCGAGGTGCGCGCCAGGGCGTTGCGGCGGGTCAGCGCGTTGATCAGGCTCGACTTGCCGACATTGGAGCGGCCGGCGAAGGCGATCTCCTGCCCGACCATGGGCGGCAGGTCGTCGATCTTGGTCGAGGCCCAGACGAAGTCCCAAGGCCCCTCGAACAATTTCCGGGCGGATTCGAGCTCGTCGGCGGTGAAGGGCGTGGTCTGATCTGAGGTCATAGCCCCTGCCTACACGGCAGAGCGCAGCGCGTCGATGTCCGCGCCGGCGATCAATGGCAGGTTGCGCGCGATCTTTTCCGGCTCCCAATCCCACCAGCAGATCTCGAGCAGCGCCGCGACCACCTCCGGCGAAAAGCGATGCTTCACGACGCGGCCGGGATTGCCGACCACGACGGCGTAGGGTGGTACGTCGCGGGAGACCTGGGCACGCGTGCCGATGATCGCACCGTCGCCGACCGTGACGCCTGGCATCACCACCGCCTCGCGGCCGATCCAGACATCGTTGCCGATTACGGTGTCGCCTCGCAGGCCAAGCCCGTCGCGGGTGAAGTCGGGCACGTTCTCGAAGCCGAACATGCCGAACGGATAGGTCGAGAAGCCGCCCATCGGGTGGTTGGCGCCGTTCATGATGAACTGCGCTGCCTGGGCGATCGCGACGAATTTGCCGATGATCAGCCGGTCGCCGATGAAGTCGAAATGATAGCGCACGCAGCGGGCGAGGAAATGCTCGGGCCCGCGCGAGTCGTCGTAATAGGAGTAGTCGCCGACCTCGACGAGCGGATGATCGACGATCGCCTTGAGGAAGGCGGTGCCCTTCCAGCCGGCGATCGGGTGGCGGGTTTTCGGATCGGGCAGAGGCATGGCGCGGCACTAAGCACATCGCCATCATCGGGGACAAGCCGCGAAGCGGCGCAAAAAGAAAAACGCCGGAGCCCCAGGAGGCGTCCGGCGTTCGATGTCTCTCACGGGCGAGGCTCTCGCCCCGCTACTTCACTTCTTGTTGCTGTTTGCCGGCTTGCCGGGAGCGGGCACAGCCGGGGTCGCAGTCGCGGCAGCCGGCTTCTTGCCGAACATGCCCTTGATGTTGTCCCAAAGCTCGATCTTCACGCCGTGCTTCCTCATGATGAAGCCTTGCTGCGTCACCGAGAGCAGGTTGTTCCAGGTCCAGTAGATCACCAGGCCGGCCGGGAACGAGCCGAGCAGGAAGGTGAAGAACACCGGCATCCAGGTGAACATCATCTTCTGGACCGGATCCGGCGGCTCCGGATTCATCTTCATCTGCACGAACATCGTCACGCCCATCAGAATCGGCCAGATGCCGAGATGCAGCATCGCCGGCGGCGTGAACGGCAGGGCGCCGAACAGGTTGAAGAGATTGGTCGGATCGGGCGCGGCGAGGTCCCTGATCCAGCCATAGAACGGCGCGTGCCGCATCTCGATGGTGATGAACAGGATCTTGTAGAGCGCGAAGAAGACCGGGATCTGCACCAGCACCGGCCAGCAGCCGGCGAGCGGATTGATCTTCTGCGTCTTGTACAGCTCCATCAGCGCCTGCTGCTGCTTCATCTTGTCGTCAGCATAGCGCTCGCGGATCGCCACCATCTCGGGCTGAACCGCCTTCATCTTCGCCATCGAGGCGTAGGACTTGCTGGCGAGCGGGAAGAACAGGCCCTTCAGCAGAACGGTCACGACCAGGATGGCGATGCCGAAATTGCCGACATGCTTGTAGACCCAGTCCATCACGTAGAACATCGGCTTCGTGATGAAATAGAACCAGCCCCAGTCGATCATCAGCTCGAAGCGCTTGATGCCGAGGTTCTTCTCGTAGCCATCGACCGCAGCGACTTCCTTGGCGCCGGCGAACAGGCGCGAGGAGGCGCTGGCCGAGGCACCGGGCGCGACATTGACGACCTCGCCGAGGAAGTCGGCCTGGTAGGTTCGCACCGAACCGGTCTGCACCGAGGAGTAGCGGCCCTCGTATTTCTTGCCCTGGTCCGGGATCGCGGCCGCAGCCCAGTACTTGTCGGTGATGCCGACGAAGCCGCCGAGCACGTCCTTCCAGGCCTTGCCATGCGTCGCCGAGCCGAGCGCCGGCTCCTTGTCGATCGCGTCGTAGGTGAACTCCTGCAGGCCCTGCTCGCCGAGCGAGCCGATCATACCCTCGTGCAGCACGTAGTAGCCGAGCGTATGCGGCTTGCCGACGCGCACGACCTGGCCATAGGGGTAGAGCGAGACCGCGTTCGCACCCTTGTTCTCGACCTCGTCGCGGATCGAGAACATCGCGTTGTCGTCGACCGAGACGGTGCGCTTGAACAGCAGGCCCTGGCCGTTGTCCCAGGTCAGCGTCACCGGCTTGGCCGAGGTCAGGACCTGGCTGTCGGCGCTCCAGACCGTATTTGCGTTGGGCAGCGGGACATTGGCACCAGGCCCGGCGACCCAGCCGAAATCGGAATAATAGGCGTCCGGCCCACCGGCCGGCGAGAGCAGCACGATGATCGGGCTCTTCGGGTCGACCGTCTCGTGATAGGCCTTGAGCGAGACGTCGTCGATGCGCGCGCCGGTCAGCGAGAGCGAGCCGGCGATCTTCCCGGTGTCGATCCTGAGGCGCGGGCCGGCGGCGAGCGCCGCCTCGCGGGTCGCGGCAGGAGCGGCCGTGACCGGAGCCTGACCGGGCTGCGCCGGGGCGCTACCCTGGGCCGGAGCCGGAGCAGTGCCGGAGGCGGTCGGCGCACCGGAAGGCTGCGTCGCCGGCTGGCTCTGCGTCTGCTGGTTCTGCTGGGCGATCTGCTTCTGCTTCTCGGCCTGCGGCAGGCCGTAGAAATATTGCCAGCCGAGCAGCACGACCACTGAGAGCGTGATCGCCAGCAACAGATTGCGGTTGTCTTCTTTCATCATCCGTCTCGGAGGCAGTCTCGCGGGCCCTGAGGGGCCCTAAGAGGCTTTGCGGGGGGCGGAGCGGCGCTTGCCGCCACTGGCTGGGCGGGCGCGGTCGAACGCGACCGAAAGGTCGGCGATCATCGCGGTAAAATCGGCCTGGACGGTCTCGGGCCGGGCGACGATCACGAGATCGCAGGGCTTGCCGGCCTGCTCGGCCAGAGCGAGCGCTGCAGCAGCGCGCAGGCGGCGGCGGATGCGGTTACGCACCACGGCGTTGCCGGTCTTGCGTGAAGCGGTCAACCCGAGACGCAGATCGTCCTGGCCCGGCTTGTCGAGCACCTGCACGGTGAAGGCGGACGAACGAAAACGGCGGCCATGCTCGGCCGCCGCGAGAAAGTCCTTGCGTTGCGTCAGACGGGCGAGGCGCATGGCGGTTGGCCAGTCTTCCGGAACAGACGCGCCTGCAACGCGCGCCTCTAGATCACGCTGCATTTGGATGGCC
This sequence comes from Bosea sp. 29B, assembly GCF_902506165.1. Lineage (NCBI taxonomy): Bacteria > Pseudomonadati > Pseudomonadota > Alphaproteobacteria > Hyphomicrobiales > Alloboseaceae > Allobosea > Allobosea sp. 29B. The sequence goes on along the minus strand of NZ_LR733817.1, from coordinate 2,561,550 downwards.
CCATCCAAATGCAGGAAACGTGATCGACTCTAAGATAGAGCATGTTTTCAGCGAAAAACCGGTTCCCACTTTTTCGCAGCATGCTCTAGGCTCATCAGGCCGACAGGCGCTTGCGGCCGTGGGCGCGACGAGCGGCAATGACCTTGCGGCCACCCGTGGTCGCCATGCGGGCGCGGTAGCCGTGACGGCGCTTACGCACCAGCTTGCTGGGTTGATAGGTTCTCTTCACGGTCCGTCTCCGGGGCCTTGTTCGGCAGGGCAAGCGCAGCTTTCATGGGAAAGCCGATGCCCGCCAGGCCTGTCATGCAAAAAGGGCCGCGCCGCCCGGTAGGCAGCGCAGGTCGCGGGCTTATGGCGGATGGGGGGACCTGAGTCAATGCCGAAGACGCATCCCGCGACGAAGCCGCGCGCTCGCCGTGCGAGATCCGGACCGAGCGCTCAGCGCTCGCGCGCCCGCAGCGCGCTCGCCACCAGGACCGCGATGCAGCCGACCAGCAGAACGGCGCCTGTCACGAGCGTCGGCAGCACCAACCAGAAAGCCAAGAGCGCCGCGAGACCGACGACGCCGAGCACGGCGAGCGCCAGAAACTCGTCATCGACGAAGAGGCCGACGACTTCACGGCAGATCGATTGGACCAGGTTCATCTGGCGGGCTCCATGACGAGGCGGCGCAGCAGCGCGGCGGTGGTGATCCCGACGGCGAGGAACAACGCGACGAAGGCCAGGATGGCGAGGTCGTGCCCCGGCCACGGCACACCGAGCCCTTCGCCCGTCCAATAGACGCCGAAGGCCGAGAGCATGACCCCGACACCGAATTTCAGCGTGTTCTCCGGTACCCGCGCGAGCGGCTTGTGGACGACGACGCCGATCGCGAGCACGAGCAAGCAGGCGGCGAGCGCCCCCAAGCTCGCCGGCCAGACGAGGCCGCGACCGGCACCGACCGCGATGACGATGAACACGACCTCGATGCCCTCCAGCACCACTGCCTTGAACGCGGTCAGCCCGGCGATCCAGTCATGGTGCCGGCCCGACGGCCCGGTCCGGGCGAGTGCGGTGGCCTGCTTCGAGAAGGCCGCGTCCTCGTCATGCAGCGGGACGATTCCAGCCGACCGCAGGATTGCCTTGCGCAGCCAGCGCAATCCGAACAACAGCAGCAACACCCCGATGACCAGTTGCAACGCCTGCAGGGGAACCCGTTCGAGAAGCGGGCCGAGGCCAAGCACCAGCGCAGCCAGCACCGCAAGCGCCGCCGCCGCTCCGGTCAGAGCCGGCCGCCAGCCGCGCACCGTCCCGACCGCAAGCACGATAGTGAAGGCTTCGACTACCTCGACCAAGGACGCAAGGAAAGCGGCGGAGATCGCGGGAAAGGCTGTAGCCCATGTCATGTCGATTGCCTCCCGAGGCAGCGGGAGGCTGGTCAACAGCTCCCATAACCGTCACAATGGAACCTAGGAAACATAACGGCCAGTCACATATCTGTGTAACTATCGTAACATTCATTAGGTTCACTCATGCCCTTGGAATGGTTTCTCCTCACCTACAAGCTCCCTGCCGAGCCGGCGCGGCGGCGTGTCTCGGTCTGGCGCAAGCTGAAGGGCATGGGCGCGATCTACCTGCAGGGCGGCGTCTGCCTGCTGCCGAAGACCGACGACCATCTGCGCCGCCTCAAGGTGCTGGAGAACGAGATCACCGAGGCGGAGGGGGAGGCCCTGCTGCTCGCGACCACCGGGCTCGACCAGAAGCAGCAGGAGAAGATAATCGCCCGCTTCAACGCCGACCGCAACGACGAGTACAAGGAGTTCATCGAGAAATGCATCGCCTTCGAGGCTGAGATCGCCGAGGAAACCCGCGTCCGGCACTTCACCTTCGCGGAACTGGGGGAGAACGAGCAGGAACTGCTCAAGTTCAAGACCTGGATCGAGAAGATCCGGAAGCTCGATTTCTACAAGGCGCCGCGCGGCGGCGAGGCCACCGAACGGCTGGCGCGCTCGGAGACGATTCTCGACGCCTACGCCCAGAACGTCTTCGCGGCCCAGGAGGAGAATCGCCCGGCCGGACACCCCGCGCAGGATTGAAGCGCAGAGCCGGGTTGCGCTGCGGCTCGACATGCACGATATAGCGCCCGGGAGGTTGGCGAGGGACGTCTCACTCGCCAACCCGGTCAGATCCGGAAGGAAGCAGCCGTAACGAGACCGAACGGGTCTTCGTCCAACCTCCTACTTTCGCGCAAGTCCTTCAGCGCAAATCTTGTCGCGCGCGGATGCGCGGGCCTTGGCTTCCCTCACATTCCTGACGCGTTCGCGCCCTCCTATGACAGAGCGGCGTTGACCGGGGCGCCGCGATTGGCGAAAGCAGGGGTATGACCGACGAGACCGTCCCCGCCGACGAGCCGGGTTTCCCCGGCATGGCCCCGGTGCCAGCCCCGGCCGCCGCAACGCCGGCGGGCTATCGCGTTCTGGCGCGCAAGTACCGGCCGGCGCATTTCGGCGACCTGATCGGCCAGGACGCCATGGTCCGGACGCTGACCAACGCCTTCGCCGCGGGCCGCATCCCGCAGGCCTGGATGCTGACCGGCGTGCGCGGCGTTGGCAAGACCACGACGGCGCGCATCCTGGCGCGCGCCCTGAACTACCAGAACGCCGATGGCAGCGGCGCCCCGACCACCGACCTCTCGCAGTTCGGCGTGCATTGCCAGGCGATCGTCGAGGGCCGGCATATCGACGTGATGGAGATCGACGCCGCCTCGAACAACGGCGTCGACAATGTCCGCCAGATCAACGACGCGGTGCGCTACGCCCCGGTCTCGGCGCGCTACAAGGTCTACATCATCGACGAGGTCCACATGCTCTCGGGAGGCGCCTTCAACGCCTTCCTGAAGACGCTGGAGGAGCCGCCGCCGCACGCAAAATTCATCTTCGCCACCACCGAGATCCGGAAGGTTCCGGTGACGGTGCTGTCGCGCTGCCAGCGCTTCGACCTGCGCCGCGTCGATGCGGCGCTCCTCGTCGGGCACCTCGACAAGATCTGCCGGGCGGAGGGCACCGAGGCTGAAGAAGAGGCGCTCGCCGCCGTGGCACGCGCCGCCGAAGGCTCGGTGCGTGATTCGCTCTCGATCCTCGACCAGGCGATCGCCCATGCCGGCGGCAAGATCACGCTGGAGGAGGTCCGCAGCATGCTCGGCCTCTCCGACCGGGCACGCGTCATCGACCTGTTCGAACTGGTGATGAAGGGCGACATCGCCGGCGCCCTGACCGAGCTCAGGGCACAATACGACGCCGGCGCCGATCCGGCGGTGGTGCTCTCCGACCTCGCCGAGTTCAGCCATCTCGTCACCCGCCTCAAGCTCGTGCCGGAGGCGGCCAAGGACAACAGCCTGTCCCAGGCCGAGCGGGTGCGCGGCGCCGATTTCGCCCAGCGCCTGTCGATCCGCGTGCTGGCGCGGGCCTGGCAGATGCTGCTGAAGGCCGTCAGCGAGGTCCGCCAGGCCGACCGCCCGGTGATGGCCGCCGAGATGGCGCTGGTGCGCCTCGCCCATGCCGCCGACCTGCCGACGCCGGACGAAGCGCTGAGAATGCTGCGTGACGGCAGCGGAGCCGTCGGCGGCAACGGCGCGCCCGCTCCGCGCCCTCCTTCCGGCGGCGGCGCGACCGCGCTCGCGGCCCGGCCGGTGCTGGCCAGCGCCAATCCGATGCCCGCCGCGGCGCCGGTGGCCCAAATACGGGCCAGCGCCCTGCCGCAACCGCAGAGCTTCGAGGAGGTCGTCGCGCTCGCCTCGCGCCATCGCGACATCACCATGAAGCTGGCGCTGGAGCGCGATGTCCGCCTGGTGCGCTTCGAGCAAGGGCGGATCGAGTTCGCACTGGCCGAGCACGGCAACCGCCTGCTCGCCAACGATCTGTCGAAGCGGCTGAAGGAATGGACCGGCCAAACCTGGCTGGTCGCCATCGTCAATGCCGAGGGCTCGGCGACCATGCGCGAGCAGGCGGTCGCTGCCCGCGACAAGCGCGAGAGCGACGCGGCGAGCCATCCTGCCGTCCGCGCCGTGATGGAGCGCTTCCCGGGCGCACGTATCGTCGATGTCCGCGATCCCCGTGCGGCTGAAGCCGAGGCGTCCGCCACCGCCACGGGCGGCGACGAGGACCTGCCCGAATTCGAGCCGCTCTTCGACGACAGCGAGCCCGATTTCGACGGGGTCGAATTCTTGACCGACAACTGACCACAAAGGGAGCGCCGCCATGCGCGACATGATGGGCCTGATGAAGCAGGCGCAGGACATGCAGAAGAAGATGGCCGAGATGCAGGCCCAGCTCGACACCCTCGAATTCGAGGGTTCGGCCGGCGGCGGCCTGGTCAAACTGGTGATGACCGCCAAAAACGTGCTGAAATCGGTAAAGATCGACCCGAGCCTGATGGTGCAGGGCGAAGAGGAGATCCTGGAGGATCTCGTCATCTCCGCCAGCAACGACGCCCGCAACAAGGCCGAGCGGGCCGTGCAGGAGCGGATGGCCGAGATGACCAAAGGCCTGCCGCTTCCCCCCGGCATGCCTAAGCTGTTCTGAAGCAGGCTCAGCGTCATGCTCGGGCTTGGCCCGAGCATCTCTCGCAGAAGAGCCCTCCTGTCCTGAGATGGTCGGCTCAAGGCCGACCATGCCGCCTTAGAGACCCATGTCCCGCACCATCGCCGGCCCCGAGATCGAGCGTCTGATCCAGCTCCTGGCCAAGCTGCCGGGCTTGGGCCCCCGCTCGGCCCGGCGCGCGGCGCTTCACCTCGTCAAGAAGCGCGAGCAATTGCTCGGCCCGCTCTCGGAGGCGATGGCGGTGGCGCGCGAGCGCATCGTCGTCTGCTCGCGCTGCGGCAATGTCGACACCAGCGATCCCTGCGGGCTCTGCCGCGATCCGCGCCGCGACGACAGTCTGATCGTCGTCGTCGCCGATATCGCCGATCTCTGGGCGCTGGAGCGCTCGGGTGCGGTCGGCGGGCGCTATCATGTGCTCGGCGGCGTGCTCTCGGCGCTCGACGGCATTCGGCCCGAGAACCTCTCGCTCGACGCGCTGGTGGCACGCGCCTCGGAACCTGCGGTGAAGGAAGTGATCCTGGCGCTCAACGCCACGGTCGAGGGCCAGACCACGGCGCATTTCATCACCGACCTCCTGGCACACCTCGAGATCAAGGTGACCAAGCTCGCCCATGGCGTGCCGGTCGGAGGCGAACTCGACTATCTCGATGACGGCACCCTGGCGGCAGCGATCCGCCAGCGCACCGGCTTCTGAGGTTGCCTCAATCGTCCCAGGGCGAGGCGTTCTTGCAGCGGTAGCCAACAAAGCATTGCGGCGTATCGCGAGCGGGTACCCAAGCCGGATAGGTGATCTCGTCGAACTGACAGAAGCTGCGGTCGCGCACGAAGCGATCATAGGTATAGCCGCCGGTGCCGAGCACGATCGCGCCATTGGCGAGGACGCTCTGGCGGTTGGCAGCGCAACTCAGCGTCGGCGATTGCGGCCGGCCCTGCGCCTGCACCGCACCAGCGAGACCGAAGACGAAAAGAGCAATCAGGATCCGGGTCATCGTTCGACTCCGCCGCGTTAAGCCTGTTCGCATTGTAACATGGATGGCCTGCCCGCAATCCCGCTTTGCCTTGACGGCGCCGCGGGCTTCCGCCATCGCTCACCCCGTCAAGCTCGGGTCCGTCCCGAGCCGCCACGTCTTCCCCTTTTCATCCACGTCCACAAGGCGTGGATGGTCGGCACGAGGCCGACCATGACGAGAGAGAGCCGCTCCATGTCCCTGACCGATCTCGCCGCCACCATCGACGCCGCCTGGGAGAACCGGGCCGAGATCGGCCTCGGCACCAAGGGCGCCGTGCGCGAGGCGGTCGAACAAGCAATCGAGCTGCTCGATTCCGGCCAGGCACGCGTTGCCGAGAAGGTCGGCGGCGACTGGGTCACGAATCAGTGGCTGAAGAAGGCGGTGCTGCTGTCCTTCCGCCTCGCCGACAACGAGATCATGGCGCATGGCCCGGGCGAGGGCGTGTTCTGGGACAAGGTGCCCTCGAAGTTCGCCGGCTGGGGCGAGAACCGTTTCCGCGCCGCGGGCTTCCGCGTCGTGCCGCCAGCGGCGGCACGCAAGGGCTCCTATCTTGCGCCCAACGTCATCCTGATGCCGTCCTTCGTTAACATCGGCGCCTATGTCGATTCCGGCACCATGGTCGATACCTGGGCGACCGTCGGCTCCTGCGCCCAGATCGGCAAGAACGTCCACCTCTCGGGCGGTGTCGGCATCGGCGGCGTGCTCGAGCCGCTGCAGGCCAACCCGACGATCATCGAGGACAACTGCTTCATCGGCGCCCGTTCCGAGGTGGTCGAGGGCGTGGTGGTCGGCGAGGGTTCGGTGCTGGCCATGGGCGTCTTCATCTCGGCGACGACCAAGATCGTCGATCGCGCCACCGGCCAGGTCCATGTCGGCAAGGTGCCGCCCTATTCGGTCGTGGTCGCCGGCTCGCTGCCGGGCAAGCCTCTGAACGACGGCACGCCCGGTCCCTCGCTCTACTGCGCCGTAATCGTCAAGACGGTCGACGCCCAGACCCGCGCCAAGACCGGTATCAACGAACTGCTGCGCGACTGAGGATAGCGGAGGCGGAGCCGATGAAGACGCTTCTGAGCGCCGCTTTCCTCTCCCTGTTCTCCCTGGCGTCGACGACGGTGCAGGCCGAACCGGTCGCGCTGACCCTGAAGCTCGTCGACGAAGCCGGCAAGCCGCTGGCCGGCCGAGATGTCCGGGTCGCGATCGGCTCGGATGCCGAGATCAGCGCGCCCGGCACCGGGCAGCAGCTCTCCACCGATGCAGGCGGCGTCATCCGCATGCAGGGCGAGGCGACGATCGATCGCCGCAGCGTCTCCTCGACCAGCATCTACACGCGTCACCCGGCCGAGCATCTCGTCATCGGGGTCGAGCTCGACCTGATCGGCCGGCGCGCGCTCTACCGGGTCAGGCTCGACCAGACCAAGGCCGGCACGGTCGGCCAGATCAATGCCTTCCTGGCCGGTGCCGGCGGCCGCTTCGACCAGCCGCTCGCCTTCCATGCCGACACGCAGAGCTGGAGCCTGCCCGACGAGCCCGCAGGCCTGCGCCTCACCGGCATCGGCGCCGAACTCGTGGCTCAGAGCATGACAGGCACGGCCGAGACTGGCCGCACCATCATCCTCACCATCGCCAAGCAGAGCTTCAAACGGCGGTAGCGGAAGCCAAACTTCGACTTAGGCGCCGGGGATCGGATTGGGCGTCGGCTCCACCGAGGCCGGCACTGGCTCCTGCCGCTGTGCGGCCGGCGAAGCCGCGAGCGCGTCGCGCAGCGCCTGCTCCTGCGAATGATCGAGCGAGGTCTTCAGCACGACGCCGCCGGTGCCCTTGATCGCCTCGAGTACCTTGTCGCCCGTCATCTTCTGGATCAGCACGAAGAGCGCGGCATTGCCGGGCTGCAGATTGGCGGCGAGCTCCTTCATGAAGCCGTCGTTCACGCCATAATCCGTCAGTGCACCGCCGAGCGCGCCCGAGGCCGCGCCGATCGCCGCGCCGAAGACCGGCATCAGGAAGATCGCACCGATCAGCAAGCCCCAGAAGCCACCCGACGCCGCACCGAGCGCGGTGGTGTTGAGCAACTGGTTGAGCTTGACCTTGCCGTCCTCGTGCATCACCGCGATTGCGGCGTCGCTGATCTGGATCAGGTATTCCTTCTGCAGGCCGAAGAGCTTCTGCCGCATTTCCTCGGCCCGGGCTTCGGTCGGATAGACGATGACGACGAGATCGGACATGGCGTACTCCTCTGACGCGACAACTCAAGCTGCAACCGCTCTGTGACGGGCTAGCGGCAAACGCGCGACGAAGCGGCACGTTCCGCTAGTCTCCAGCCACCTCTTTCGCAGCCGCGAGAGCCGAACCGCGCAGCGGCAGCTCCTTCATGCGTAGCAGGAAGAGCAGCGCCAAGGCGAATCCCGCGAAGCTTGCAGCGAAGACATGGCGGAACAGCCCGACCATGGTGGCGCGATCGACGCCGCCGGCCTTGAGGGTCTCGGCCGAGAGCCCGGCGCCGCTGGCGCCGAGGCCGCCGAGCACGATCGCACCGAAGATGGCGACGATCAGCGCCCCGCCGATCTGGCGGAAGAAGTTGGCCGTGCCGGTGACCGTGCCGAGCTGGTGCATCGGCACGGCGTTCTGGATCGAGACGGTCGCGACCGGCAGGAGCATGCCGAAGCCGACGCTGATCAGAGCCAGGACGAGCCCGAAGGCCCAGAGCGGCAGCTGGTCGCCATAAGCGATCAGCACGGCCGTGCCGACGAGCGCGAGACTCAACCCCGCGACCGGCACGCGCTTGTAATGCGTCAGCTTGCCCATCGCCCGGCCCGAGGAGGTCGCGCCGAAAACGGTGCCGCAGGTCAGCGGGATCAGGCCGAGCCCGGAATTGGCGGCGGACAGACCCGCCACGGTCTCGAAATAGAGCGGTAGGTAGATGGTGAGGCCGATGAACGTGCCCATGCCGAAGCCGGCGGCGACGGTGGCGTTGCGGACCACCGGATTGGCCAGGACCGTCAGCGGGATCAGAGGCTCGGCCGCCGTGCGAAGGCGCCAGGCGAAGCAGAGCCAGAGCAGGACCGAACCAGCGACCAGCCCGAGGATCTGCGGCGAGCCCCAGGGATAATGCGTGCCGCCCCAGGACAGCGCCAGCAGCAGCGTCATGGTCGCGCCGGTCATCAGCAGCGCGCCGAGCACGTCGAGCTTGTGCGGCCGCTCATGCCGCGGCAGGCGCTGCAGGGCCTTGTCGGTCATCCAATAGGCGCCGAGCCCGAGCGGCAGGTTGATCCAGAAGATCACCGACCAGTGCAGCGCCTCGGCGATCATGCCGCCAAGCACCGGCCCGAGCAGCGAGGAGGTGAAGAAGACGCTGGCGAAATAGACCTGGTACTTGCCGCGCTCCTTGGGCGGGACCATGTCGCCGACGATGGTCTGCGCCATGGCCATCAAGCCGCCGCCGCCGAGCCCCTGCACGAAGCGGGCGGCGACCAGCAGCCAGAGCGACGGCGCCAGCGCGCAGGCGACCGAACCGATCACGAAGATCACGATGCCGCCGAGCATGGTGACGCGCCGGCCATGGATGTCGGCGAACTTGCCGTAGAGCGGGGTCACCGCGGTCGCGGCGAGCAGATAGGCGGTGACGACCCAGGGCAGGTGGGCGACGTCGCCGAGTTCGCGGCCGATCGTCGGCATCGCGGTCGCGACGATGGTCTGGTCGAGCGCCGCCAGGAACATGGCGAGCATGGTCCCGATCAGGATCGACCGGATATCGGCATGGGAAAGCGCCGCCTGCGCCGGCGGCGTCTCAACCCGCTTGTCCATCGGCACCTGTCCGTCCTGTGCTTGGGGAATAGCGGAGGATAGAGCCCGGGCCCGCCATGCGCCAGAGTCAGGGATGCAAGGCCGCCGCGAAGTGGGTGCAGCCCTGGATTCGCGCGAGCCGCACGCCGCGGCTAGCATGATGCATTCTGCTGCGAGGAATCATGCGCGCGCATCTGCTACTTGCCCTGCTGCCGATGATGCCGATCGCCGCCGAGGCGCTCGAGCTGACCGGCCGCTATGGCTATGCCGGCGAATGGGCGGTGACGGCGACACTCGCCGAGGCGGAGCCTGCCGCCTCCAAGCGCAAGCGCGATTTCGCCGGACCGGTGACCTTGAAGCATCTCGCCTTGTGCGGGCCGGGCGAGGTCGCCGAGAAATCCGGCACGCTCAACCTGCGGCGCGACGGGCAGCGCTATGCCGCGATGCTGGTGGTCGGTGAGGAGAGCTGCGCGGTGACCGGCACCCTGGCCGAGGACGGCGTCGCCTTCGCCGATTGCGGCAAGGCTGGAAAGATCCCGCTCAGACTCTGGCTGAAATGACGAAGCTGCGCTGCCTGGCTGCACTCGTAGCCGCCCTTGTCTGCAACACCGCATCGGCCGACACGCGTCCCTCGCTGTGCGGGGCCGGGGAGGCAGCGATCTTTTCCTGTGCGATCGGCGGCAAGACAGCCTCGCTCTGCGCCTCCCGCGATATCGGTCCAGGCCAGGGCAGCCTGAGCTATCGCTTCGGCCGCAAGGACGCGATCGAGCTGACCCATCCGGACAAGCCCGTGCCGCCGGACCAGGCTTTCAGCACTGCCGTCGTCGGCGATGCCGGCTTCGCCGGCGACATCGTCCGCTTCAGCCGCGGCGAGACCCGCTACACGCTGTACTCGATCATCGTGCGAGGACAGGGTGAGCGCGACGGCATTCGCATCGCCCGAGGCGGCCGCCGGATCGCCGACCTCAGATGCAAGGATTTCGCGCTCGGCAGCGATGCCTGGAAGCTGCTCTATCGCGCCAAGCTGCCAAAAGCCGAGCCGGCCTCCCTCGACTAGCGCTGCTTCTCCGACTCCGGAACCTTCAGGATCATCGCGCCCTCGGCATCGATCGGGCGGCCATCCTCGGTCTGCACGATCAACGTGACCTTGCGGCCGCTTTCGCGCTCGATCAGCGAGGAATGCTGCTCGCCTGGCCCGAACAGGTGCTGCTCGCCCCATTGCCTGAGCGCCACCATCACCGGGAAAAGATCACGGCCTTTGGCGGTCAGCCGATATTCCTGCCTGGCGCTACCGGCCGCTGCCGGGACGGCTTCGAGGATGCCGCGCGCGGTCAGCGTGCGCAGCCGCTCGGAGAGGATGTTGCGGGCGATGCCGAGGCTCTTCTGGAACTCGCTGAAGCGGGTCATGCCGTCGAAGGCGTCGCGCACGATCAGCATCGACCACCAGTCGCCGATCGCGTCGAGCGCGCGGGCGCTCGGGCAATAATCGCTAACCAGGCTGCGGCGTTTCACCATCGCTGCGGCGTTCTCCTCAAGGCTCCGTGATCGCTCTTCGGTTGCAAGATAAAACTGACATCGCTACACCGCAATGAGTTTCATTATGAAACTTATCTAGCGGAGACTCTTCCATGCGACTGGACATCGAGGCGGCGCCAGCCGGCGCCGCGAGCGCCGACGCACGCCCATCACCTTCTCCGACAGTGCGGCTCTCGGCCGGCATGATCCTGCTCTTCGCGGTGGCGAGCGGGCTCGCCGTCGCCAACGCCTATTTCGCCCACCCGCTGCTCGACATCATCGCCGACGATCTCAAGCTCTCGCGCGCCACGGTCGGCCTCGTCGTCGGCGCGACGCAGATCGGCTACGGGCTCGGGCTGATCCTGCTGGTGCCGCTCGGCGACCTCGTCGATCGTCGCAAGCTCGTCGTGCTGCAATCGCTGCTCTCGGTGGCGGCGCTGGTCTGCGTCGCCTTTTCCGTTTCGGGAGCGATGCTGCTCGCGGCGATGGCGGCGATGGGTTTCCTCGCCGTGGTGACGCAGGCCTTCGTCGCCTATGCCGCGAGCCTCGCAAAGCCGGAGGAGCGCGGGCAGGTCGTCGGCTCGGTCACGAGCGGGATCGTGCTCGGCATCCTGCTCGCCCGCGCCATCGCCGGCGCGATGGCCGATCTCTCGGGCTGGCGCGCGGTCTATCTGCTCTCGGCAGGAGCGACACTCATCATCGCCATTGTCCTGTTCAAGGCCTTGCCAGCGGAGCGAAAGGCGCCGGCGCGGCTCTCCTATCCGCAACTCATCGGCTCGCTCTTCACCCTGTTCCGCGACGAGAAGGTGCTGCGTATCCGGGCGGTGATCGCCATGCTGATCTTCGCCGACGTCACCACGCTGCTGACGCCGCTGGTGCTGCCGCTCGCCGCCCCGCCCTTCTCGCTGTCGCATACGGCGATCGGGCTGTTCGGCCTCGCTGGCGCAGCGGGCGCGCTCGGTGCGGCGCGGGCCGGGGCCTGGACCGATCGCGGCCACGGCCAGCGCCTCACCGGCATCGCGCTGGCGCTGATGCTGTTCGCCTGGCTGCCGATCGGACTCCTGCCGCAGTCGATCCTCTTCCTGATCGCCGGCGTGCTGATCCTCGATTTCGGTCTGCAGGCCGTGCACGTCACCAATCAGGCGATGATCTACCGCGTCCGGCCGGAGGCGCAGAGCCGGCTGACGGCCGGATACATGGTGTTCTATTCGATCGGCAGCGCGCTGGGCTCGTCGAGTTCGACGCTGGTCTATGCGCAAGCCGGCTGGACCGGCGTCCGCCTGCTCGGTGCGGCGATCGCCGCGATCGCGCTGGTGTTCTGGGCGGCGACGCTGAAGGCGATGCCCAATGAGGCGACGCGCGCCATGACAGCGAAGCCTGCTCCCTAACACGATCAGGGCCGCTGCCTTGCGGCAACGGCCCTGACGCCCCCCTCACTGAAGACCGGTCACTTCAGCTTGGCGGCGATCGCCTGCAGGCCGGCATTGGCGCATTCTTCGTCGAGGTGGCCGCCCGGAGCGCCGCCGACGCCGACCGCGGCGATGACCTCGTCACCGACCTTCACCGGTACGCCGCCGCCGAGCAGCAGGAAGCCGGGGATGTAGACGAGGTTGCGGGCGCCGGCATTGTTGGCGGCAGCCTCGGCCATGGCACCGGTGTTGTTCTTGGCGGACACCGAAGTGAAGGCCTTGGCGCGGCTGGCGTCGATGGTGTGCGGGCCGGCACGATCGGCGCGGATGGTGGCGAGCACGATGCCGCCACGGTCGACCACGGTCGCCGCGACGTTGAAGTTCTTGGCGGAGCAGGCGGCGACGGTCGCCTGGGCGAGCTCGACGGCGAGCGCCGTCGGCAAAGCGCGAATCTGCGCGACCTGGGCCTGGGCGAGCGTCGGCAGGGCGATGGCGGCAGACATGATGGCGAGACGGGCGAACGACATGACGATCCCTCTGGTGACCACCGTTTTGGTGTGAGGGGACAATGCCGAAGCCGGCGTCGCGCTTGCATCCGGGCGATAAGCGCAAAGCCTACGTAGTTCTACCGACGAGATGCAGCCGGACCATCTCGGCGACCGAGGTCGTCTCCAGCTTCTCGGCGAGATGGGCGCGGTGCGTGTCGACAGTCCGCGGCGAGATCGACAGCGCCCGCGCGATCTCCTTGGTCGAGCGTCCCTCGGCGATCAGGGCGAGAATCTCGGCCTCGCGCTGCGACAGGCGGCCGAGCCTCTCCCGCGACGAAGCGCTGCCGCTCTCGGCCGCGAGCATGCCGTCGAGCGTCGCCAGCGCCGCCTGGACGGTGTCGATCAATACCTGCTCGTCGACCGGCTTGGTCAGGAAATCGGCGGCGCCGTTGCGGAAGGCGGCGCGGCAGGCCTCGACATCGCCATGGCCGGTGATGACGACGACCGGCCAGCGGCAGCGCGCGGCGGCGAGCCGCTCCTGCAGCTTCAGCCCGGTCAGGCGCGGCATGCGGATATCGGTGACGATGCAACCCGGCCGCAGACCGGGCAGCGCCTCCAGGAAGGCGGCGCCGTCGGCATGCGGCTGGACCTCGAGCCCGACGGTCCGCAGCAGGAAGCTCAGCGCCTCGCGCACCTCCCAGTCATCGTCGATCAGATGGACGAGCTGCCGGCTCATTCAGTCGCCTCCCGCGAAGCCTCGCTCGCGACGCGCGGCAGGCGGACGCTGAAGACCGCACCGCCCTCGGCGGCATTCTCCGCGGCGAGTGTTCCGTCGAAGCGCTCGACGAGCCGGACGCAGAGGGCAAGACCGAGACCCAGGCCCGCCGGCTTGGTCGTGAAGAACGGCTCGAACAGGCGCGCCTGCGCTTCCGATGACAGGCCTGGACCGCTGTCGTGGACCGCGAGCACCGCCTCGCCCCCTTGCGTGCCGACCTCGATCGTCACGCGACGCTCGCCATCGAGCCCCTCCACCGCCTCCAGCCCGTTGCGGGCAAGGTTGAAGACGACCTGTTCGAGTTGGACCCGGTCGGCGCGCACCAGCGGCCGGCTGCCATCACCGGTGACGCACAGCGTTGCGCCCACGGCCTGCGCGTTGGCCGCGAGGAGATCGACGACCTCGCCGGCCAGCTCGGTCAGGTCGACGCTCTCGACCTGGGGCTCGGATTTGCTGATCCAGGCGCGCAAACGCCCGAGGATGTCGCCGGCACGGCGGGCATTGCGCGCGATCGCCTCGAAGGCGCCCGCCAGCACCGCCTGATCCGCATCGGGCTGAGCCAGCAGGCGTCGGCCGGCCTGGGCCTGGCCGAGGATCGCGGTCAGAGGCTGGGTCAGCTCATGAGCGATACCGGAAGCAAGCTCGCCCATGGCGTTGACCCGCCCGGCATGGGCGAGGCGGGCATCTTGCTCGGCGATTACGGCCTTTCGCGCCGCCTCGCGCGCGGCGCTGCGTGCTTCGAGCAAGCGGTCGACCAGGAAGGTGGCGAGGCCGATGAGGAGGCCGGCCAGCATCAGGACGGCCGGAGGCGGCAGCGGCCAGCCCGGCGCGCTCGTCGTCAGCGTCAGACGTAAGGGCTGGGTCCGGCTGGCGATATCGGCACTGAAGGCGCCTGCCGGCTCGTCGAGCGCACGACCTTGCTCGATCAGTTGCAACTGGACCCGTGTCCCCTCCGGCAGCGGCGTATCGCTGGCAGAAAGCCTGTTCATGTCGATAATGAGGGCGAGTGCGTAGTGGCCGACGCCGTCGGTGAGCGCCCGCTTGACGATGAGCAGCTTGTCGCCGCCGAGAGCGCGCAGCCGCAGGCTCGACCCGATTGCTTGCCGCGCCTCCTCCGCAACAACAGCGGGATCGGCGGCGTCGAGCAGCGAGCGCGGCGGAGTCAGCGCGAGATCGACGACATCGATGCCGACGATGCGCGGATAGAAGCGGACGATGCTGGCCGCGACCTGCTCGACGGTCGCGACCGGCGCCGGTTCGGCCGCCTGCACCAGGGCCGACAGGCTGGTCAGATGGGCATCGTGCTGGTCGACCCGCTGCGAGATCAGGCGATGCAGGGTGCGCCCGGCTTCCTCCAGCGCGGCGGCGTCATGGCTGCGCCGGTTCAGCGAATAGGCGGCGCAGGCGAGCCCGAACGCGACGAGGCCCGCGATGAGGATGGCGGCGCGGCGCGACCTCCTCAGCATCAGCGTGGCGACCTCCTGCCGGAACCTGCCGGCAAGACTAGCCGGTTTCGCGCCGCCATACAGTGGGCGACGATCGGCGGCTAGCCCTCGGCCAGCGCCGCGGTCGGCGCGTCGAGCGAAAGCGCGATGCCCTCAGGCGCAAAATCGATCTTCGCGGTGCCGCCGAGATAGCTGCCGAGCACTTTCTCGATCATCTGCGAGCCGAAGCCGCGCCGCTGCGGCGCCGTCACATGCGGCCCGCCGCTTTCCCGCCAGTGGAAGTGGAACGCGCCGCCCTCGTTGCGCCAGGAAACGTCGACATGGCCGCCATCTTGTGAGAGTGCGCCGTATTTCACCGCGTTGGTCCCAAGCTCGTGCAGAGCGAGCGCCATCGCCAGCGCGCATTTCGAGGAGAGCGTCACCGAGGGACCGTCGACGGTGAGGCGCTCGGCGGAGCGGTGCGGCGACAACACGACCTCGACCAGTTGCCTGAGATCAGCGCCGTGGCGGCTCGCCATCATCAGCACATCCTGCGCCGCGGCCAGTGCCTGCAAGCGGTCGGACAGACGGCGCTTGACCATATCGAGCGGCTCGTTGGAGCTGCGCAGCGACTGGTTGACGATGCCGGAGACCATGGCGAGCAGATTCTTGATGCGATGGTTCAATTCGCCGGCGAGCAGGCGGTAGCGCTCCTCGCCGGCATGCATCTGCGTGATGTCGCGCGAGACCGAGAGGATCGCCTCGGGCTTGCCGTCCGAAGCGACGATCGGCGAAACCTGCACATCCCAATAGCGCGGATTGCCAGCGGCAGTGTCGGCCTGGCCTTGGAATCGGTAGCTGTGACCAGCCCGCGCCGCCGCGAGCGCGGCCTCGACCTCGGCCTTCCCCTGCCCCTCCCAGAACTGCGTCCAGGGACAGCCGCGGATCGCCTCGAAATCGGCGACCTCCATCACGCGCTGACCGCCCTCGCTCATGAACTCGAGCGAACCGTCGAGGCCGATCACCTTGATGCAGTCGTCCGACGCCGCCAGCACGGCGCGCAGGAAACGAGCATCCTTGTCGAGCTGTGTCGGCACAGGTGGGCCTTCGAGTCGGGGTGAAGACGATACAGTTCGACCGCTAGCGCAGTGTCTGTCAAACGCGCATGTCTTTTGACAGGGTTGCGCATCGCGAGTGCGTTCGGCAGCTCCCGCGATCGTTAGCCGCCGAACTTGACACGGTTGACGCTGCCAGCCGGCGCGGTCAGCTTGGCGCCACGTCACGAGGAGCCGGACATGGAGAGCATCACGCCACGCCAGCGCGAGATCGTGGCGCTGGCCAGGGCGCAGGGACGCGTCAATGTCGAGGATCTCGCGGCGCGCTACGAGGTCAGCGCCCAGACCATCCGCAAGGACCTGAACCAGCTCTGCGACCAGCGCATCATGTCGCGCGTGCATGGCGGTGCCGTGGTCGCGTCCGGGGTCGAGAACCTAGCCTATGAGGCGCGCCGCTTCATCGCCCGCGACGAGAAGGCGGCGATTGGCCGGGCGGCGGCTGCGCTGATCCCCAACGACGCCTCGCTCTTCATCAATATCGGCACCACCACAGAAGAGGTGGCGCGCGCGCTGTCGGACCATCACGGCCTGCTGGTCATCACCAACAACCTGCATGTCGCGACGCTGCTTTACCCGCATCAGAATATCGAGGTGATCGTCGCCGGCGGGCCAGTTCGACGCTCCGATGGCGGCGTAATCGGCGCTGCCGCCGTCGACCTGATCCGCCAGTTCAAGGTCGACTATGCCGTGATCGGCACCTCCGCCATCGACGAGGAGGGGGCGCTGCTCGATTTCGACTATCGCGAGGTGCGCGTCTCGCAGGCGATCATCGAGAATGCCCGGCAATGCCTGCTCGTCGCCGACAGCACCAAGTTCGAGCGCTCCGCCCCTGTGCGCATTGGCCATCTGCGCGATGTCGACGTCTTCGTCACCGATCGGCTCGGCCCGCCGCCCTTGCGCGAGCTCTGCCGCAGCGAGGGCATCAGCGTGGTCGAAACCGAAACGCTGGCTGAGTCGGCCCTATACACCGAAAGTGAAAGCTAGAATTTTCGCTTTCACTTTCGTTTTCCCGTTGCACGCAAGAAAATCACGCTCTACCGTGCGTTGAAGAGGCACTCGCAGGAGTGCCTGCGGGAGGGATCGCGTGACGGCTCCGGTGTTCGACATCGCCATCATCGGCGGCGGCGTGAACGGCTGCGGCATCGCACGCGACGCGGCGGGGCGCGGAGCCTCGGTCGTGCTGTTCGAGCAAGGCGATCTTGCCAGCGCGACCTCCTCGGCTTCGACCAAGCTGATCCATGGCGGCTTGCGCTATCTCGAGCACTACGAGTTCCGGCTGGTGCGCGAGGCGCTGACCGAGCGTGAGGTGATGTGGCGCGCCGCGCCGCACATCATCCGGCCCCTGCGCTTCGTGCTGCCGCATCATGCGGGCCTCAGGCCCTGGTGGATGCTGCGGCTCGGCCTCTTCCTCTACGACCATCTCGGCGGCCGCAAGCTGCTGCCGGCGACGCGCTCGCTCGATCTCAAGCGCGACGCGGCCGGCGAGCCGCTGCAGCCGCGCTTCGGCCGCGCCTTCGAATATTCCGATTGCTGGGTCGAGGATGCCCGCCTCGTCGTGCTCAATGCTCGCGATGCGGCCGAGCACGGCGCCCGAATCCTGCCGCGGACCAAGGTGATCGGGGCCCGGCGCCAGGGCGATCTCTGGGTGGTCACGACCGAAGGCCCCGACGGCGTCCGGGCCGAGACCAGCGCCCGCGTGCTCGTCAACGCCGCCGGTCCCTGGGTCGCGGATGTGCTGAACGGCATCGTCGCCAGCAACCGTCCGGCCTCGGTGCGGCTGGTCCAGGGCAGCCATATCGTGGTGCCGCGCCTGTTCGAGCACGATCGCTGCTACATCTTCCAGAACGCCGATGGTCGCATCATCTTCGCCATCCCCTATGAGGGCGACCTGACCCTGATCGGCACCACCGACAAGGACTATGACGGTGATCCGGCCAAGGTCGCCGCCAGCGAGGACGAGATCGCCTATCTCTGCGCCGCGGCGAGCGAGTATTTCCGCAAGCCGATCAAGCGCGAGGACGTGGTCTGGACCTATTCCGGCGTGCGCCCGCTCTATGACGACGGCGCCAGCAAGGCGCAGGAAGCGACCCGCGACTATGTGCTGACGCTGGACGAGCCCGCCGGCTCGGCACCGCTTCTCTCGGTCTTCGGCGGCAAGATCACCACGGCGCGCCGGCTGGCGGAAGCGGCGGTCGAGAAGCTGTCGGCCGCCGTGCCGGCCCTGCGGGCGCCGACCTGGACGGCAAAGGCGCATCTGCCCGGCGGCGACTTCCCGGTCGAGGGCTTCGAAGGGCTGGTCGAGCGCATCTCTGCCCCCCGCCCCTGGCTCGACCGCAAGCTGGCGCGCCGGCTCGCCCGCGCCTACGGCACTCGCGCGGAAACCCTGCTCGAAGGCGCCAAGGCGATGGCCGATCTCGGCCGCGTCTTCGGCGCCGACCTGACCGAGCGCGAGGTCGCCTGGCTGATGAGCCAGGAATGGGCCGTGAGCGCCGACGACATCCTGTTCCGGCGCAGCAAGCTCGGCCTGCGCTTCTCGCCCGAGCAGCGCCGCGCGCTCGACGACTACATGGCGGCAAAGGCTTCGCCACCCGCTTCCGCCAAGGTGGAGGCGCGAGGATGAGCCTGACCCTCGACCGTCTCAGCCTGACCCGTGGCGCGCAAACCCTGCTCGCCGACATCTCGCTGACACTGGAGAGGGGATCGCTCAACGTGCTGCTCGGCGCCACGCTCGCCGGCAAGACCTCGCTGATGCGCCTGATGGCCGGGCTCGACGCACCGAGCAGCGGTAAGGTCCTGGTCGAGGGCCGCGACGTCACCGGACTGCCGGTGCAGAAGCGCAATGTCGCGATGGTCTACCAGCAATTCATCAACTACCCCGCGCTCTCGGTCTACGAGAACATCGCCTCGCCCTTGCGCGTCGCCGGCCTGCCGGCGAGCGAGATTGACGCCCGGGTGAAGAGCGCGGCGGCGCTATTGCGGCTCGAACCCTATCTCCAGCGCAAGCCGCTCGAACTCTCCGGCGGCCAACAGCAGCGCACCGCGATCGCCCGCGCGCTGGTGAAGCGGGCCGAGCTGGTGCTGCTCGACGAGCCGCTCGCCAATCTCGATTACAAATTGCGCGAGGAACTGCGCGAGGAATTGCCGCGCATCTTCGCCGAATCCGGCGCGATCTTCGTCTATGCCACCACCGAGCCGAGCGAGGCGCTGCTGCTCGGCGGCAATACCGCGACGCTGTTCCAGGGACGGGTGACGCAGTTCGGGCCGACCGCGCAGGTCTATCGCCAGCCTGACGATCTCGTCACCGCGCAGGTCTTCTCCGACCCGCCGCTCAACACGCTGTCCGGAACCAGGCAGGGCGGCGAGGTCAGGCTTTCGACCGGCCAGAGCATTCCTGCCACTGGCGCCTTCGCCAGCGTCCCCGATGGCGCCTACACGATCGGCTTCCGCGCCCATCATCTCGCGCTTGACGCGCTGCCGGCCCCGGCGATCGAGCTGCCGGCGACCGTCTCCGTCTCCGAGATCACCGGCTCGGAATCCTACGTCCATCTCGATGTCGGCGAGCATCGCCTGGTCGCGCTAGTGCCGGGCGTGCGCCGCCTGGAGCCAGGTGCCGCCGTCACGGCCTGGCTCGATCCCACCCGCATCTTCCTGTTCGACGCTGCCGGCAGGCTGACGGCGGCAGCTCCGGCAAAGGCGGCGTGACATGGCCAGGATCACGCTCGACAAGCTGGCCCATTCCTACAAGCCCGATCCGCAGGGGCCGCAGGACTATGCCCTGCGTGAGGTCGACCATGTCTGGCGCCAGGGCGGCGCCTATGCCCTGCTCGGCCCCTCAGGCTGCGGCAAGACCACGCTGCTCAACATCATCTCCGGCCTGGTGGTGCCGACGCGCGGGCGCATCCTGTTCGACGACAAGGACGTGACGCAATTGCCGACCGAGGCGCGCAACATCGCCCAGGTCTTCCAGTTCCCGGTCGTCTACGACACGATGACGGTGCGCGAAAACCTCGCCTTCCCCCTGAAGAATCGCGGCGTCGCGCGAGCGGAGATCGAGGCCCGTGTCGCCGAGATCGCCGGCCTGCTCGATCTGACCGCGGCGCTCGATCGCAAGGCGAGCCGGCTCGGGGCCGACGCCAAGCAAAAGATCTCGCTCGGGCGCGGGCTGGTGCGGCCCGACGTCGCCGCGATCCTGTTCGACGAGCCGCTGACCGTCATCGACCCGCACCTGAAATGGCAATTGCGCTCGATGCTGAAGGAGCTGCACCGCAAGCTCGATCTCACCATGATCTACGTTACCCACGACCAGACGGAGGCGCTGACCTTCGCCGATACGGTGGTGGTGATGCATGATGGCGGCGTGGTGCAGACCGGCACGCCGGAGGAGCTGTTCCAGCACCCGGCCCACACCTTCGTCGGCCATTTCATCGGCTCGCCCGGCATGAACGTGCTGCCCTGCAAGATCGAGGGCGCGCAGGCGAGCCTCGCCGGTCAGGAGATCGCGCTGACCAGGCACTATCCAGCACTCACCGGCAAGGTCGAGCTCGGCATCCGGCCGGAATACGCGACGCTCGCTCCGCGCGGCGCCGGGCTGCCGGTCAGGATCGCCAGGATCGACGACATCGGTCGCGCCCGCATCGCCCGCGTCGAACTCGATGGACTCAAGCTCGCCGCAAGCGTGCCGGAGGGCGCGAGCTTCGATAGCGATCTGGCCGCGCTCTCGCTGCAGAGCGGCCAGATCCACATCTACAGCGACGGCCATCTGGTCAAAGGCGAAGCGCTCGCGGGAGGCCAGCCATGAAGCCGGTCAACCAGAAAGCCTGGCTGCTCGTCCTGCCGGTGCTGCTGATCGTCGCCTTCTCGGCGGTGATCCCGCTGATGACGGTGGTGAACTACTCCGTCCAGGATTCCTTCGGCAACAACCAGTTCTTCTGGAACGGCGTCGGCTGGTTCACCGAACTGCTCGATCCCAAGAGCGATCTCGGCTCGCGCTTCTACGACTCGCTCTGGCGCAACCTCGCCTTCTCGGGAATCATCCTCGCCATCGAGATTCCGCTCGGCATCCTCGTCGCACTGTCGATGCCGCGCGAGGGCTGGACGGTCTCGGCGACGCTTGTCCTGATGGCGCTGCCGCTGCTGATCCCGTGGAACGTCGTCGGCACGATCTGGCAGATCTTCGCGCGCGGCGACATCGGCCTGTTCGGGGCCGCGATCAACGGGCTCGGCATCCGCTACAACTACGTCTCCGACCCGGTGGCGGCCTGGATCACCATCGTCGTGATGGATGTCTGGCACTGGACCTCGCTGGTCGCGCTGCTCTGCTATGCCGGCCTGAAATCGATCCCGGACGCCTATTACCAGGCGGCGCGCATCGACGGCGCCTCGCGCTGGGCCGTGTTCCGCACCATTCAATTGCCGAAGATGAGCCGCGTGCTGCTGATCGCCGTGCTGCTGCGCTTCATGGACTCGTTCATGATCTACACCGAGCCCTTCGTCGTCACCGGCGGTGGCCCCGGCAATTCGACGACCTTCCTGTCGATCGAATTGGTGAAACTCGCGCTCGGCCAGTTCGACCTCGGCAAGGCGGCGGCGCTCTCGATCGTCTACAACCTGATCATCCTCGCGGTCTGCTGGGTGTTCTACACGGTGATGACCGCGGCCGATGCGCGGGCCGATTCCGAAGCGGGGAGGGGCTGATGCGCGGCGGCCGGCTGATCCTTGCCCTCTACCTGATCGCGCTGATGTTGCCGATCTACTGGCTCGTCAACATGAGCTTCAAGACCAACACCGAGATCACCAACGCGCTGACGCTCTGGCCGCGGGCCTTCACCTTCGACAACTACACCAAGATTTTCACCGACCCGAGCTGGTACAACGGCTACATCAACTCGCTGCAATATGTGGCGCTGAACACCCTGCTCTCGCTCGCCTTCGCGCTGCCGGCGGCCTACGCCTTCTCGCGCTACCGCTTCCTCGGCGACAAGCATTTGTTCTTCTGGCTGCTCTCGAACCGGATGGCGCCGCCCGCGGTGTTCGCGCTGCCCTTCTTCAACCTCTATTCGGCGATCGGGCTGTTCGACACGCCGCTCGCCGTCGCCCTCGCCCACTGCCTGTTCAATGTGCCGCTGGCGGTCTGGATCCTCGAAGGCTTCATGTCGGGCGTGCCGCGCGAGATCGACGAGACCGCGGCCATCGATGGCTATTCCTTCCCGCGCTTCTTTACGAAGATCTTCATGCCGCTGATCGCGTCCGGCATCGGCGTCGCCGCCTTCTTCTGCTTCATGTTCTCCTGGGTCGAACTGCTCTTGGCGCGCACGCTGACCAGCGTCAGTGCCAAGCCGATCGCGGCGACCATGACCCGCACCGTCTCGGCCGCAGGCATGGACTGGGGGGTGCTCGCAGCGGCGGGCGTACTGACGCTGATCCCCGGCGCGCTCGTGATCTGGTTCGTCCGCAACTACATCGCCAAGGGCTTTGCCCTGGGGAGGGTGTGATGGAACTCAACTGGATGGCATGGACCTGGCAGACCGGCCTCTTCTTCGCCGGGATCGCCAGCCTGCTCCTGATCCTGACCCTGCTCGCGGTGTTCCGGCCCGAGACCGAGCGGGTCGGCGTGCTCGGCATCGCCACCACGCGCGGCGACCGGCTCTTCATCTCGCTGCTCGGCAGCGCCTTCATTCACCTCGCCTGGCTCGGGATCGTCGGCCAGCCGCTGTGGTGGGCATCCGGCCTCGCGCTCCTCTATGCCGCAGCGGTGTTCCGCTTCGTCTGAAGAGCCAGAGCAGGACGCGAAAAAGTGGGAACCGGTTTTTCGCATCGGCTCCTGCTCTGACTTCTAGGTGGGAGACGGATTCAGCTTTCAGGAAAAATCGCAGAGCGATCTTTCCTGAAAGCATCCGGCTCCGGCCCAAGAACAAGAAACGACCGGCCCGGAAGAACGGGCGGCACCCCAAGGGAAACGTCGGAGGACAACGATGACGACGCTCAGCAGGACCCTTATCAGCCTTTCCGGTGCGAGCTTGTTCGCGCTTGCGCTCGCCGCCGGACCGGCTCTCGCCGGCCCCGAGGAGGCGCGCAAATGGATCGACAGCGAGTTCCAGCCCTCGACGCTCTCCAAGGAGGAGCAGCAGAAGGAGATGGAATGGTTCATCAATGCGGCGAAGCCCTTCGCCGGCATGGAGATCAACATCGTCTCGGAGACGATCACCACGCATGAATACGAGTCCAAGGTTCTGGCCAAGGCCTTCACCGAGATCACCGGCATCAAGCTGACGCACGACATCATCCAGGAAGGTGACGTCGTCGAGAAGATCCAGACGCAGATGCAGTCCGGCAAGAACATCTACGATGGCTGGATCAACGATTCCGACCTGATCGGCACGCATTTCCGTTACAAGCAGGCGACCAACCTGACCGACTGGATGGCGGGCCCGGGCAAGGACGTCACCAACCCCGGTCTCGACGTCGACGACTTCATCGGCAAGTCCTTCGGCACTGGGCCGGACGGCAAGCTCTACCAGCTGCCGGTGCAGCAGTTCGCGAACCTCTACTGGTTCCGCTACGACTGGTTCCAGCGCGCCGACCTGAAGGAGAAGTTCAAGGCCAAATACGGCTACGATCTCGGCGTGCCCGTGAACTGGTCGGCCTATGAGGACATCGCCGAGTTCTTCACCAACGACGTCAAGGAAATCGACGGCACCAAGGTCTTCGGCCATATGGACTATGGCAAGAAGGATCCCTCGCTCGGCTGGCGCTTCACCGACGCCTGGCTTTCAATGGCGGGGAATGGCGACAAGGGTATCCCGAACGGCCTGCCGGTCGACGAATGGGGCATCCGCATGGAAGGCTGCCGCCCGGTCGGCTCCTCGGTTGAGCGCGGCGGCGACACCAACGGCCCGGCGGCGGTCTACTCGATCGTGAAATATGTCGACTGGCTGAAGAAATATGCCCCGCCGCAGGCGCAGGGCATGACCTTTGGCGAGTCCGGCCCGGTGCCGGCGCAGGGCACCATCGCCCAGCAGATCTTCTGGTACACCGCCTTCACCGCCGACATGGTCAAGCCCGGCCTGCCGGTGATGAACTCGGACGGCAAGCCGAAATGGCGCATGGCTCCCTCACCCAAGGGTGCCTACTGGAAGGACGGGATGAAGCTCGGCTACCAGGACGCCGGCTCCGCCACGCTGCTCAACTCGACCCCGGTCGACCGGCGCAAGGCGGCCTGGCTCTATCTGCAGTTCATCGTCTCCAAGTCGGTCAGCCTGAAGAAGAGCCATGTCGGCCTGACCTTCATCCGCGAGAGCGACATCTGGGACAAGAGCTTCACCGAGCGCGCCCCGCAGCTCGGCGGGCTGATCGAGTTCTACCGCTCGCCGGCGCGTGTGCAGTGGACCCCGACCGGCAACAACGTCCCGGACTATCCACGCCTCGCCCAGCTCTGGTGGCAGAACATCGGCGACGCCTCCTCGGGCGCCAAGACGCCGCAGGCGGCGATGGATGCCCTCGCCGCGGCCCAGGATTCGGTGATGGAGCGCCTGGAGCGCTCCGGCGTGCAGGGCGATTGCGGACCGAAGCTCAACCCGAAGACCTCGGCCGAGGAGTGGTTCGCCAAGGCGGAAAAGGCCGGCACGATCGCGCCGCAGCGCAAGCTCGCCAACGAGAAGCCGAAGGGCGAGACGATCGACTACGACACGCTGATCAAGAGCTGGCCAGCGTCTCCCCCCAAGCGCGGCTGAGCCCCCTCCTCCCGGCTCGGATGCGCAAAAGGGGCGCGGCAGCAATGCCGCGCCCCCGATTTTTGATACCTTCGGCAACAGGCAGAAGAACAACTCGTATTTGATTCATATTCCTAGCACGACCTTCTATCTAAATTAAGCTTTAATAATAATTTCGATATTATCAACTGAAATTCCAAGCGAATTGGCTAGAGCGATTTTTGCTTCTGGTATTGTTATTCTCCTTGAGCCAAAATCTTCAGTATCTCCAATCTCATAAAGCTCAATTGCATCATCTTCTGCTTCAGAAATTGGGTTCTTTGTCTCTTCGATATTCGAAGATTCTCCGGCCGCAGCCTGCCCAAGGCTAATGCAACTATAAAACCAGCAAAATCGAGATTTTTGACCGCGGCGACCGACAATAAATTCTCCACATTTTGTGCCTTCTAGACGGCGGGCAAGTGCAACGGCATCTCCACGCGAAATTCCGAGCTGTTTGCAGATTCGATTGATACTCGTCGACGCTGCATCTCTCTCGCGCTGTGCAGTCCAGTCGAACAAGGCTTCCGCCGCCTCGTCCGATTGATAGAGGCTGCGGATCGCATCAATAATCTCCTGCGTAAAATCCTTCGTCATAATCATTATCTCCTTTAATATCATTAAATAGCGGCTTATCGCAAGACGCACGGTCATTATGGACCTTATAAGGCCATATGTCAATATATAAAGTCATAAACCTTATTTAAGAATTATAACGACCGCCAGACACATTGATCTCCCTCGCAATGCCGCCCCCGGCCCCATTTTCGATCTGGCAGGAGAGAGCAGTATGCCGATCTGGCCTATTGCGCAGCGCTCGGATCCATCCACATCACGCCCCAGGCGTGGCCGTCGAGATCCAGAAAGCTGTGGTCGTACATGAAGCCGTAATCCGTCGGCTCGTCGGTGGTCGTCCCGCCGGCGGCAAGCGCCGCCGCGACGATCGCGTCGACCGCCTCGCGACTGTCGCGCGAGAGCGTGAGCAGGACCTGCAGAGCCTGGCTGGTGTCGGCGATCGGCTTCGGCGAGAAGCTTTTGAACTTCTCATGGGTCAGCAGCATCACGAAGATGGTGTCGCTGATCACCATGCAGGCGGCGGTCTCGTCTGTGAATTGCAGGTTGAAGGAAAAGCCGAGCGCCGCGAAGAAGGCCCTCGACCTATCGAGGTCCTTCACCGGCAGGTTGACGAAAATCATCTGTGGCATCTGGTGCTCCTCGGGTCGGTACTGCCCTGGTGGATGCAATGGCCGGTGGGCCGGGGCGATGCGGCGGCGCTATGACATGGCCTGAAGCGCCTGCCTGAGCTTGGCCGGTTCGAAGTCGCCGAGACGGGCATCGACCTCATCATGCGTGCGCTGCCAGATCGGCAGGGCGCGCGCGAGCAGGGCAACTCCCTCCGGCGTAATTGCCAGGAGCCGGCTGCGGCGGTCCTTCTCGCCGGCGGTCACGACGACGAGACCGCGGCGCTCCAGCGGCTTCAGCGCCGCGGTCAGCGTCGTCCGATCCATGCCGAGCAGGTTCGCCACCGGGCCGATCGGCGGGGGTTCCGGCCGGTTCAGCGACATCAGGAGGGAGAATTGCTGATTGGTCAGGTCGACCGGGCGCAGCGCCTCGTCGAACAATCGCGCCAGCGTCCGCGCCGCGCGCTGGACGTGCAGGCACAGGCAATGGTCGCGCACATGCAGCGTCGTGGCGAAGGGGACGAGGGATTCGAGGGGTGCTTCCAGTGATTTTGACATCGTTCAGATATGTTGATATCAACGCATCAAGAATAGGCTGAAGGGCTGGGTGCTGCAAGGAGGCGATAATGGAGCATCAGGTGGTTTCCCGTTCCGACTGGCTGGATGCGCGCAAGGCCCTGCTCGCCCGCGAGAAGGAGTTCACCCGGCTGCGCGACGAGATCAATGCGGAGCGGCTGGCCCTGCCCTGGGTCAAGGTCGACAAGACTTACGTGTTCGATACGCCTGCGGGCAAGAAGACACTGGCCGAGCTGTTCGACGGCCGCAGCCAGCTGGTGGTCTACCACTTCATGTTCGGGTCGGACTGGGAGGCGGGCTGCCCCGGCTGCTCCTTCATAGCCGATCATCTCGGCGGCACGCTGGCGCATCTCAACAACCATGACGTTACGCTCACCATGGTCTCGCGAGCGCCGCTCGCCAAGATCGAGGGCTACAAGGCGCGGATGGGCTGGAGCGTGCCCTGGGTCTCGTCCTTCGGCAGCGACTTCAACTTCGACCACCACGTCTCCTTTAGCCCGGAGGAGCTGGCTGAGGGTGCGGTGCTCTACAACTTCACGCGCACGCCGTCGGAGCAGGCCCATGACGAATTGCCCGGGCTCAGCTCCTTTATCTGCAACGAGGCGGGCGAAGTGTTCCACACCTACTCGTCCTACGCCCGCGGCGGCGAGGAGATGCTGACGACGCTGATGATCCTCGACCGCGCACCGAAGGGCCGCAACGAGACCTCGACGCTGAGCTTCGTCAAGCGCCACGACGAATACGAGGACGGGCCAAAAGCTCACGCCTGCTGCGCCGCCTGAGGGCACAGCGAGCCAGACCACGCGCATAGGGTCGGTGGGATGCCCGCTTCCGCGAGGAGCCGGGCTTGGGGCGCGTGTTTTTCGATGATCGCTGCGGGCGGCGTACGAGCTGCCGGCCCGCAGCGAGGGGCTTCAACCAGCGCCGAGCCGCTCGCCGCGATAGACGCCAGAGCGGATCCGGCCCCACCACTCGCGGTTCTCCAGATACCAGGCGACCGTCTTGCGCAGGCCGCTCTCGAAGCTCTCCCGCGGCCGCCAGCCGAGCTCGCGCTCGATCTTGGACGCGTCGATCGCATAGCGCTGGTCGTGGCCCGGCCGATCGGCGACGAAGCGGATCAGGTTTTCGCGCGAGCCGAGCGCGGCATCGGGCGCCAGTTCGTCCATCAGCACGCAGATCGCCTTGACCACCTCGAGGTTGCTGCGCTCGGCCGAGCCGCCGACATTGTAGCTCTCGCCGACCCGCCCGCTTTCGGCGATCAAAGCGAGCGCGCGAGCGTGGTCCTCGACATGCAGCCAGTCTCTGATCTGGGCGCCGGAGCCGTAGACCGGCAGGTCCTTGACCTCGAGTGCGTTGAGGATCATCAGCGGGATCAGCTTCTCGGGGAAGTGATAGGGCCCGTAATTGTTCGAGCAGTTCGAGAGCACCACCGGCAGGCCGTAGGTGTGGTGCCAGGCGCGCACCAGATGGTCGGATGCCGCCTTCGAGGCCGAATAGGGCGAGTTCGGCTGATAGGGCGAGGTCTCGCTGAACAGCCCGTCCTGGCCGAGCGAGCCGAAGACCTCGTCGGTCGAGATCTGATGGAAGCGGAAGCCGGCCTGCTCGGCCGGCGGCAGCGCGCGCCAGTGCCGCAGCGCCTCCTGCAGCAGCACGAAGGAGCCGACGATATTGGTCTCGATGAAGGCGGCCGGCCCATCGATCGAGCGGTCGACATGGCTCTCGGCGGCCAGGTGCATGACGATGTCGGGGCGGAACTCGGCAAAGGCCTGCCGCATCGCCGCCACGTCGCCGATATCGGCCTGGAGGAACGCCAGTCGCGGATCGTTCGAGACGGAGCTGAGATTGTCGCGGTTACCGGCATAGGTCAGCTTGTCGACGACCAGCACCTGATGCGGCGTCTGCCGGATCAGGTGGCGCACCACGGCCGAGCCAATGAAGCCGGCCCCGCCGGTGACGAGATAGCGCTTCATGGCTGGGCCTCGTAGCGGAACGGGCTGGCGAAACCGGCAAAGCCGGGCAGGACGGCATCCTTGCCGGAGAGCTGCGCCTCGGCGGCTGCGACCGGCCAGTCGATCGCAAGCTCAGGGTCGTTCCAGGCGATGCCGCCCTCGGTCTCCGGCGCATAGGGTCCATCGACCTTGTAGACGACCTCGGTATCGGCCTCGAGCGTGCAGAAACCATGGGCGAAGCCACGCGGCACGAAGAGCTGCTCGGCGCCCTCGGCAGTGAGCGTCGTCGCGCACCATCTGCCATAGCTCGGCGATCCCACGCGGATATCGACAGTGACGTCGAAGATCGCGCCCTTCAGCACCCGGATCAGCTTGGCCTGCGCCGCTGGTGGTCCCTGGAAATGCAGGCCACGTACCACGCCGCGCGTTGCCGAGAGCGACTGATTGTCCTGGACGAAGGCGGCATCGATGCCGGCGGCCGCGAAGGCCTCGGCGCTATAGGTTTCCATGAAGTAGCCGCGTGCATCGCCGAATTTCTTCGGCTTGATCAGCACGACGGCCGGAATGGCGAGGGGCTCGAAGACGAACTTGCTCATGCCGCCCTTGAACCCTCGCCGGCGCGCGACGTCAACGCCCGCCACGGATTCACCGATCAGATTGATCCAATCTGATCGGATCCAGCTCTCGCGATCCGCCCGCCCGTCATCGGCTCGGCAACGCCGGTGGTGAGCGGGAAGGAGATCGGCAGGCCGGCCTTGCGACGCATGGCCAAGAAGGCGAAGCACTCCGCCTCGATCGCATCGCCGCGCCAGCCGACCGCCTCGGCCGGAACCGCCTCAGTGCCCGTGCGGGCATTGAGCGCCGCCATGATCGCCGGGTTGCGTCGCCCGCCGCCGCAGACGATCAGCCTCCGTGGTCTGACCGGCAGCAGGTCGAGCCCGCGCCCGACAGCACCGGCGGTGAAGGCGGTCAGCGTCGCCGCTCCGTCCTCGAAGGAGAGTCCGTCTGCCATGGCCGCCGTGAAATCGTAGCGGTCGAGCGATTTCGGATAGGGCGCGAAGAGATAGCGGTGCTCGAGCAGGCGCGCGAGCCTGGCTTCGTCGACAGTGCCCGCGAGCGAGAAGGCGCCGTCGCGGTCCATCTCGCCCTTGCCGTGCTGCTTGATCCAGTCGTTGAGCGGCGCATTGCCCGGGCCAGTGTCGAAGGCAAGGACACGCTCAGCATCGGCGAAGGCGCTGAGATTGCCGACGCCACCGAGATTGAGCACCGCGGTCTCCTGCCCGGCCCCGATGCTGCGCAACAGCGCGGCGTGATAGCTTGCGACCAGCGGCGCACCCTGACCACCGGCGCGGACATCGGCGGTGCGGAAATCGTAGACGACGTCGATACCGAGCTGCCACGCCATGAGCGCCCCGTCGCCGAGCTGGCGTGTGTCGCCCTTGCGCTCTTTGGTCGGGGCGCGGTGCAGCACGGTCTGACCATGGAAGCCGATGGCCGCGACTTCGCTCGAAGCGATGCCCTCGGCCGCGAGGAACTCGGCGACCGCTTCGCTCTGCGCCAATGTCAAAGCGCGCTCGGCCTGCGCAAAGATCGCCGGCTCCGGCCCCTCGAAACGCCAGGCCAGCGCCGCCTGAACCGCTTCAGCCAGAAGATCACGGACCTCCTGGCGATAGGGCGAAAGCCGCCACGGCCCGAACTCGGCGACAGCAGTGCCATCGGTGCGGATCGCGGCGATGTCGATATTGCCGTCGAGGACCGTTCCGGTCATCAGGCCGATCGCCCAGGCAGGCTGCATGCGCCGCATCTCCATCTCGTCCCGCCATCTCACGCTATTCCGGACGCAAAACCGCTGCGCACTTTTGCTGGAATAGCTGTGGCGATGCCTGTCACAGGCCAGCTTCGCCCGCAATCCCGTCCAGATTCCGACCCAATCGCTGCTTACGCAAGGCAAGCCTCTTCTGGAGATCGGCTATGCTGACCCGTCGCTTCGTCCTCACCGCCTGCCTCGGCCTCGTTCCGACGGGATCGGTCATGGCTCAGGCCCTGAGTGGCGGCCTGAGCGCACCACCGGGAGCCGCTCCCCCGCCTGTCCCCCTGCCCGCTCCGGCGCCCAATATCGCTCCGCCGCCACCGCGCGCGCCCAGGCCGCCGGCCCCGGCCTATGAGGAAGACGATCGGGACTACGGCATCAGCCAGCGTGAAGCAGTGCGCATCGCCCGCCGCCGCGGCGTGGTCGATGTCGAGAACGTCAGCCGCCGTCGCGGCGTCTGGATCGTCACGGGCACCGACGACGAAGGCGACGACATCCGCGTCGTCGTCAACGACGAGGGCTATGTCGTCGACGTCAGGCGAAACTGAGTTCAGCCGGCCTGCAGCGCCGCGTCGAAGGCATCCTGCAGCATCTGCCGGCATTGCCGCGCCTGCTCGCGGCTCGGCTCATGCAGGATATGCGGGGTGATGTCGGCGAGGTCGCGCAAGGCGAAGTCGATCGCCGACATCAGGTCGAGCGCATCGCCATCGCCTATGACGGCGGGCGGCTTCAAGCGGAACTGCAAAACCTGACCCATCAGGACCTGACCCATTACGCGTCTCACGAGACTAAGAAGGCGAATCGTTCTCCCGAGTCTCGCCCGCAATCGGTCAGGAACCGGTTAACGCCGCGGCAGCCTCATTTCTTCTCGATATTCCAGAACAGCATGACCGGAGCCGCCAGCACACCCGAAACGTTGATGCGCCTGGCATAAGGCTGGTCGAACTGGCCGAGCACGCGATAGGGCTGCATCTCGGCCAGGCGCTTGTGCAGGGCCTCGACCGCCGCCTTGCGAGCGGCATCATCTGGCGCGTCGACCACGGCGCCCCGAAGCTTTTCGGCTTCGGCGTCGCAGGGCCAGCCGGCCCAGGCCTTCTCGCAGGCCATGTTGGTGCCGATATTGGTCATCGGCGACTGCATGGTCGCGCCCGAGGCATAGGTGACGAACAGGTTCCAACCGCCCTGATCCGGCGGGCTCTTGTTCTGCTGGCGGGTGGTGACGGTGCCCCAGTCCGAGAACTGGACGTCGACGGTGACGCCGACCTTCTTGAGCTGGGAGGCGGCGACCTCGGCCATCCGGCCGATCGCGGCGATGTCGTTGCTGGTGGTCAGCACCAGCTTCTCGCCCTTGTAGCCGGCCTCCGCCAGCAACCGCTTCGCCTTCTCCAGATCGGGCTTGGCATAGCCTTCCGTACCTGCCTGCGTGCCGTTGGGCGCACCGCAGATGAAGTAGGCGGCGCAGCGCTTCCACCATTCCTCGTCACCGAAGCCGCCGGCCAAGAACTCAGCCTGGTCGGTGGCATAGGCCAAAGCGAGCCGCGCCTTCGGGTTGTCGAAGGGCGGATGCAGGCTGTTCGGCCGCAGCATCACCTGGTTGGCGAGGTTGGAATAGCGCTCGACCTTGACGTCCTTGGCCGTGGCGACCACCGGGATCAGGTCCTGGCTCGGCTGCTCCCAGATGTCGATCTCGCCGGTCTGCAGGGCGGCGGCAGCGGTCGCCGCATCCGGCATGATCAGCCATTCTACGCGATCGACCTTGACGACGCGCCCGCCAGCGAGCCCGTCGGCCGGCTCCGGGCGCGGCACATAGTCGGGATTCCTGTCGTAGACGACCTTGGCGCCGCTGCGCCATTCCGCCCGGTTGAACCTGAACGGGCCCGAGCCGATCGTCTCGGCCACCGGCTTCATCGGGTCGGTCGCGGCATCAGCCTCGCGCATGATCACCGGGATCTGGCCGACAGCCGAGCCGAGCGCGAACGGGACCAGCGCCATCGGCTTCTTCAGCTTGAGCACGAAAGTCCTGTCGTCCTTTGCCTCCATGCCCTCGGTGTACTCGCCGAGCTTGCCGCCAATCGTGTCGCGCTTCATCCAGCGCGCCAGCGAGGCGATGACGTCGCGCGTGGTCACAGGCTGGCCGTCGTGGAATTTGAGGCCCGACCGCAGGGTGAAGGTCCAGCTCAGCTTGTCGTCCGCGGTCGAGAAGCTCTCGACCATCTGCGGCCTGGGCTGGAGGTTGGCGTCCCAGGCGAACAGGGTCTCGTAGATCATCAGCCCGTGCATGCGGGTGATGACGATCGAGGCGGCGACGGGATCAAGCGTCTTGAGATCGGCATGCGGCGCGACACGCAGCACGTTCTTCGGCGCCGGCTGTGCCTGCACACCAGCGGCGAGCAGCAGCGCGGTCGTGCCGAACAGAGCGGCGACAAGGCGGGATCGGATCATGGCTGGCCTCCCTCGATATTATTGAAATGCAGGGTATACGGCGCCGAGGGCGCCCTCATTGCTTCTCGATGTTCCAGAACAGCATGACCGGCGCGGCGAGCACGCCGGCGACATTGGCGCGCCGAGCATAGGGCTGAACGAACTGGCCGAGCACGCGATAGGGCTGAACCTCGGCAAGGTGCCTGTGCAAGGTCTCGACCGCCGCCTTGCGGCCGGCTTCGTCGGGCGCATCGACGACAGCGCCGCGCAGCGTCTCGGTCTGCGCATCGCAGGCCCAGCCGGCCCAGGCCTTCTCGCAAGCCATGTTGGTGCCGACATTGGTCAGCGGCGACTGCATGGTCGCGCCGGGAATGGTGGTGACGAAGAGGTTCCAGCCGGCGCGTCCGGGCGCGCTGCGGTTCTGCTGGCGCGTCGCCACCGTGCCCCAATCGGAGAACTGCAGATCGATGTTGAATCCTGCCTTGCGCAGGCTGTCGGCCGCGACCTCGGCCATGCGGCCGATCGAGGGGATGTCCATGCTCGACATCAGCGCCAGCGGCTCGCCCTTGTAGCCGCTCTCGGCTAGCAGCTGCTTGGCCTTAGCGAGGTCGGGCT
The DNA here is from genome assembly GCF_902506165.1 of Bosea sp. 29B. Taxonomy (NCBI): domain Bacteria; kingdom Pseudomonadati; phylum Pseudomonadota; class Alphaproteobacteria; order Hyphomicrobiales; family Alloboseaceae; genus Allobosea; species Allobosea sp. 29B. The sequence continues at coordinate 2,528,158 of NZ_LR733817.1, read as the reverse complement.
TGGCGAAGCCCTCGGCGCCGGCTTCCGTGCCGTTCGGCCCACCGCAGATGAAATAGGAATTGCAGCGCTGCCACCACTCCTCGTCGCCGAAGCCGCCGGCCAAAAATTCGGCCTGGTCGGTGGCATAGGCGAGAGCGAGCCGCGCCTTCGGGTTGTCGAAGGGCGGGTAGAGATGATTGGGCCGCAGCAGCGCCTGGTCCGGCAGGCTGGCATAGCGCTCGACCTTGATCTCCTTCGTCGCCGCGATCATCGGCACGAGGTCCTGGCTCGGCTGCTCCCAGATGTCGATCTCACCGGTCTGCAGCGCGGCTGCGGCCGTCGCCGGATCGGGCATGATCAGCCACTCGACCCGGTCGACCTTGACGATGCGCCCGCCGGCGAGACCGTCGGGCGGCTCGGAGCGTGGCACATAATCGGGGTTCCTGTCGTAGACGACCTTGGCACCGCTGCGCCATTCTGCGCGGTTGAACCTGAACGGGCCGGAGCCGACCGCCTCGGTGATCGGCTTCAGCGGATCGCTCGCCGCATCGGCCTCGCGCATGATCGCCGGGATGTTGCCGACCGCCGAGCCAAGCGCGAACGGCACCAGCGCCATCGGCTTCTTCAGCTTGAGCAGGAAGGTCCGGTCATCGACCACCGTCATGCCCTCGGTGTACTCGCCGAGCTTGCCGCCGATCGTGTCGCGCGCCATCCAGCGCTTCAGCGAGGCGATGACGTCGCGCGTCGTCACCGGCTGGCCGTCATGGAATTTGAGGCCCGGCCGCAGCGTGAAGCTCCAGCTGAGCTTGTCGTCCGAGGTCGAGAAGCTCTCGACCATCTGCGGCCTAGGCTGGAGCTTGGCATCCCAGGCGAACAAGGTCTCATAGATCATCAGCCCGTGCATACGGGTGATCAGCACCGAGGCGGCGACGGGATCGAGCGTCTTGAGGTCGGCGTGCGGAGCGACACGCAACACGTTTTTCGGTGCGGACTGCGCCTGCGCCCCAGTGGCAAGGGCGAGGCCGGCCGCTGCGATGAGTGCGGCAGCGAGGCGGGAGCGGATCATGGCCGGCGTTCCTGGTCGATGCGGGTGAAATGCAGGATGCGCGAACGATGGCTTGCAAGGCGCAGGCTCCCGTCCGCCTGCAGCCACAAGCAAGGCCGGTGCCGCCAGGGGCCATGCTTCAGATCGGCCAGCGCCCGCCCACCGGGAAGTGGCGTCAGCGGGGTTGTGAGGCCGATCGTCCCGGCCCAGGGCCAGGATGCCGTGCCATCGGCCCGGATCGTGATCTCGACGCCGAGCCGCTCGTCGCGCCAGCGCCCGACGAGGCGCTCGTCCAGCGTCGTCTCAGCCGGCACCGGCAGCAGCCGGCGCGACACGCCGCCGATCCGGCCGCTGAAGGCGCCGTCGGTTTCGGCCTTCAGGGCGATGTCGAGATAGGCCGGCAGGCTGCGCAGCCCGCCATCGCCATCCGAGACCAGTTTCTCATAGCCACCCATGACGCTGATGGCGCCGCCCGCGAACTCGGCCCAGAACGGTCCGTCCTCGGCCGCATAGAGCCCAGTCGGAACACTCACCGGATCATCAGGCAAGGCTTCGCCGGTAAGCACCGCCAGCACGCGCAAAGCAGGCCAGAGCGCATCCTCCTCGCGATTGGTCAGCACGACGACGCCGGCGCCCTGCTCCGGCGCCATCAGCATGTGGTTGCGGTAGCCGGTCAGCGAGCCGCCATGGCCAATGACCTTGACGCCGCCGAGCCGGCTCGCGACCAGGCCGAGGCGATAGCCGCTCTCGCTGCCATCGGCGAACTGGCGCGGGGCGGCGAGTTGGTCGAGCAGCCCGGCCTGAGAACCACGCCCGGCGATCAGGCCCGCCGCCCAGCGCGCCAAGCCCGCAGCGCTGCCGGCCATGCCACCCGAAGCCGAGAAGTTGAAGCCGTAGAAGCCGCGGCGCCAAGCCTGGCCGTCATGCCAGTAGCCGGTGGCGAGGCCGGGAACGACCTCGCTCTCGTCGGAAACGAAGCGGATCGGCAGCGCAGCCGGTGCCATCATCTCCTCGACCAGTTGCGCAGCGCCCTTGCCGGTTCGACGTTCGAGGACCGCCTGCGCCAGGCGCCAGCCGGTGTTCGAGTAGGCCATCTCGCTGCCGGGCTCGCCATTGAGTCCGGGCAGGCGGCAGGCGGCGGCGAAGATTTCGCCAGCGGAAAGGCTCGCGGTGAACGGCGTGCCCTGCTGCCAGAGCGCTTCCATCATGTCCGGCAGCCCGCCGGTCATGTCGAGCGCCCGGCCGAGCGGCACCGCGCCCAGCGCCCCCGGTAGTTCGGGGATGAAGCTGCCGAGCGTCGCGTCGAGCGATACGCCCTCGCGCAACAGCAGGGCGGCGCAGATGTGCTTGCTGATCGAGGCCAGCCGGTTCTGCGTATCGGGGGTGAAGGGCAGGCGATGCTCGATCACGGCGAAGCCGCCACTGGCGCTCTCGCGCACGCCGTCACGATCGAACAGCACGATAGCGCCACCCGGTCCGCCTTGCCGCGTCCAGAGCTCGGCGAGCGCCTGCGCCTCGCTGCGTCCCTTCGTCCAGTCGACCATGCGCTCTTCTTCTCCGCCGTTCCGTCCCGGATGGAACTGTCGCGGATATCCGGGGGGCTAGGCAATCCTTCCGGCCATGCGCCAGCGTCTGACCTGCTCGTCATGAAAGCGGCACAATCACTGGTCGATCCTGCCGCCGCGCGCGGCGGCGCGCTGGACCGCGGCCCGGCCTTGCTGGAGACTGCGGATTTGATGAAGGCATATTGAGGAGGCGGATTGGGATGAGACGCGTATTCTTCGTGGCCGGGGCGATCGGTCTCGCCGGTATCACGGCTGGTTGTTCGCAGCCGCAGCGCTTCGGCGCCCCGCCTCCCGGCCTGGCGCCCAGCCCCGCGCCGGGCCCCACCGCGATGACCAAGCGTATTGTCAGTGATGGCGCCGGTGGCCTGCAATTGCCTGATGGAACGCGTGTTCAGACCGACCAGAGCGGCGGCTTCAGCCTGCCCAATGGCGCCTATGTCCGGCGTGACCGCTCCGGCGCGCTCAACCTGCCGAACGGCGCGCGCTGCGTGCCCGACAATCAGGGTGGCTTCGTCTGCCCGTAAGATGAGGCCGGCTCAAGCCGTCTCGGCGACACGGTTGAAGAAGTCGGGCGTGCCCATCTGGCCGCCCTTCAGCACGATATCGAGGCCATCCAGCCCGGCATCATCGCTATGGGCGCGGCAGAGCGGCGCGCCCGGCGTACAGGGCGAGCGATAGGACAGGCCCCACAGATCAAGCGAGCGGATCGCCAGCGTGGAGGTATCCCCACCGGCGACGACCAGCCGCGCGATCCGCGCCTCGGCCATGATTGCGCGCAGCAAAGCACCGGTCGCAGCGGCGACCTTGCCGGTCTCGGCCGGCGCACCAGCCGGCTTGTCGGTGATCAGCATGACATTGCGCTTCGTCAGGCGAGCGAGCGTCTCGCGGCGTAGCGCTTCGAGGTAGGCAGGCTCGCCGGTCAGCCGCGCCGGATCGATGGCGATCGTCCCATAACCCTGGGCGAGCTCGACCTGCGCGCGGGTCACAGGCGACAGGCTGCCGACCAGAGCAAGCAGGTTGCCACCCGACTCGCTGCGCGCGAGCTTCGGCATCGCGGGTTGGGCAGCCTTCGGGAAACCGGCGAAAGCCTGCGCCACCGAGCTCGCGCCGATCGCGATCATCGGGCCCGCGCTCATCTGCTCGCGCAGCAAGGCGCCGATCGCTGTGAGATCGGAGGGGCGCGAGACGTCGAAGAGCACGGCATCGGGCTGCGACGCCAGCGCGATATCGAGGGCCTGTCCGGCTTCGGCGACCTCATGGCTGCGGTAATCGACGAGCGCGACGCGCTCCAGCCCCTGCGCCTGGAGATGCCGCCGCAAATCCGCCTCGCCCATCGGCGTGACCGGATGGACGCTCATGGTCGGATGGCGGTCGATGCGGTGAACCGTACCGCCCGCTCCGGCCGCGGCAAAGAGATTGCCGAATACGCAGTAGCGCCCGAGATTGGGCTGGCCGCCGATCACCGGCAGCAATGGATTGCGGAAATGCGGCCGCAAGGCACGCGCCGCCGCGCCAAGGCTGCCGACCTCGGGCGCGCTGTCGAAAGTCGAGCAGCATTTGTAGTGCAGCAGGCCGATACCAAGCGCGGCGAAGAAGCGTCCTGCCCCGTCCAGCTCCTGCGCCATGGCGTCAGGTGCCATCGCCCGCGTCGCCCCGGCGATGCCGACCGCGTCCAGCGCTCCGGCACTGGCGAATTGCTCAGGCGTCGGGATGCGCAGGAAGAGCAGAGCGCGCTGTCCGGCTTCCGCCAGCGCGGCGAGCGTGTCGGTGGCGCCAGTGAAGTCGTCGCCATACCAGCCGTAGCGCGGGCCTGCCTCAGCCATGCTCAGCCGCCGCCCTTGCCGAAGAAGGCGAGCGCCTGCGCGAGCTCGTTATGGCTCTTCGCCGCTTCGCTCAGCGGTATGCCGGCCGCGACTGCCTGCCAGGCCTGGCGGATGCTGGCGACGCCGGCTGCCGGTCCGGCGGGATGGGCGAGGATGCCGCCACCGGCCATGAACAAGAGGTCGTCATGGCCAATCGCATCCCAGGTCGGTTGCGCCGTGCCGGCCCATTGCCCGGAGGAGAAGGCCGGCAGCACGCGGTCGTCGATGCCCTCGGTCAGCGGCGTAACGCAGTCCTTGGCCGAGGTCACGACCTCCTCGTCCTCCTGCGCGAATTTGCCCTGCAAGCCATGCACATGCATGTGGTCGACGCCGGTGAGTCGCCACAGCGTCTGGTAGGCCTGGAAGCCGATGCCGAGCAGCGGGTGGCGCGAGAGCGCGCCGAAGCCGTTGCGATGGCCATGGAGAGCGAGGCTGGTCGAGCGGCGCAGGGTCTCGACCGCCGAGAAGCCGCACCAGTTCAGGCTGACCATAACGCAGGTGCCGCCCTCGCGCTCGACCAACTCGGCATGGCGGCGCATCTGGTCGGTTTCGGCGGTGATGTTGAAGGCGACCATCACCGCCTTGCCGGTACGGTCCTGATGGCGGCGCACCGCGGCCATCACCGCAGGGACGCGCTGGGCCAGCGGCGCATGCACCGGATCGGCCGAGATCTCGTCATCCTTGATGAAGTCGAGGCCGGCGGCGCAGAGCTTGCCGACCAATTCTGCGGTCTCATAGGGGCGCAGGCCGACATTGGGCTTGATGATCGAGCCGATCATCGGACCATCCATGACACCGGTCGCCCGGCGGGTGCCGGCGATGCCGCGCGTCGGCAACGGGAAGAGCCGGCGATAGGCAGCCGGCAGGGCCATGCTCTCCAGCCTGAGGCCCGTGACCTCGCCGAGATCGAACAGGTTGCCGGCGACGATCGAGGCCAGCGTCGGCAGGTTGGCGCCGACATTGTCGACCGGGAAGGACAGCGTGATCCGGGCACGGCGCCATGGGCCGCTGACACCCTTCCGTGCCAGCCAGGCATTGGGCAGGCTCGGCTCGGCTGCGCTATCGAGCTCCTCGACCGCGATGACGACGGCGCGGGTGCGGTCACGCAGTTCGTCGGTCTCGCCGGCGACGCGGGTGAAGGTGCCGCTCGACTGCTCGCCGGCCATGACGTCCGCGACTTTGCGGGGATCGAGCGGCGTCTCGATCAGATAGGTGGCCGTGAAACGCTCGGTCGCCATGATCGCTCAGAGCTTGCTGAGATCGGGGAAGGGACGGACCGGGGCCTTGCCGTCCCAGCTCTCGCCCGCCTCGCGGATCAGCCGGAACATCTCGCCCTTGGGACCGGCAACCTCGGAGAGTTCGATCACCGTGCCCGGATGATAGTGCGTGTCGAAATAGATGAAGCGGCCGCGCTCGCCAACCTCGCCCGACATCACCGGCTTGAAGCCCTCGGCCAACAGCCGCGCCAGGTCGGCATCGTAGTCCGAGGTCCAGTAGGCGACATGCTGCAGGCCGCTATGGCCGGCGTCGGTGAAGTCCTTGTACATGGAGGGCACCGCGTTGCGGCACTGGATCAATTCGATCTGCAGCGGCCCGGAATTGGCGAGCGCCACCGAGTTATGCGGCTCATAGGCTTCGCCCCTGTAGCGGTAGTTCCTGATCGGGACTTTTGGATTGTAGAAGAACGGCCCGACGCCGAGCACCCGGCTCCAATAGTCCATCGCCGCCTCGATATCGGGGACGACATAGCCGGCCTGACGGATCTGGCCAAAATGACGGCTCATGGCGGGTGCTTTCCTGCGAAGATGTCTAGAGGAAGCCGATGGAGAACCACGGCACGGCGGCTACGATGACGAGGCCGACCAAAAGGGCTGCGACATAGGCCCAGATGTATTTCAGCCCCTCGTCGGGATTGATCTTCGAGATCGCGCAGGCACCGTAATAGCCGACGCCGAAGGGCGGGGCGAAAAGCCCGATGCCCATCGCGAAGATCACGACCATCGAATAGTGCACCTCGTGCACGCCGATCTGCTTGGCGATCGGGAAGAGCAGCGGGCCGAACAGCACGATCGCCGGGATGCCCTCGAGCACGCTGCCGAGGATGACGAAGGCGATGATCGAGATGGCGAGGAAGCCCCAGGTTCCGCCGGGCACCGCGGCCATGACCTTGGCGAGGTCCTGCGAGAAGCCCGACTGCGTCAGCCCCCAGGCCATGGCGGTGGCGCAGCCGATGATGAAGATGATCGCGCCGGTGAGCGACGCCGTGTCGACCAGCATGCGCTTGAGCCGGCGCCAGTCGAACTGGCGATAGATCAAGATGCCGGCCAGCACCGCATAGGCGATGCCGATCGTCGAGACCTCGGTCGCGGTGGCGACGCCCTCGACGACGGCGGCGCGGATGACGAAGGGCAGCGCGATCGCCGGCGCTGCGATCAGGCAGAGTTTGCCGATCTCACGCTTCGAATACTTCGTGACGTGGCTGAGGTCCTCGCCCCGGTTGCGCCACCAGACGACGAAGCAGAGGGCGATGCCGAGCACGACCGCCGGCAGCATGCCGCCGGTGAACAGCGCCGCGATCGAGACGCCGGTAACCGAGCCGATGGTGATCAGCACGATCGAAGGCGGAATCGTCTCGGTCTGCGCGCCCGTCGCCGAAAGCAGCGCGACGAGGTCGCCGGGCTTGGCGCCGCGCTTTTGCATCTCCGGGAACAACACCGGCGCGATCGCGGCCATGTCGGCGATCTTCGAGCCGGAGATGCCGGAGACCAGATACATCGCGCCGACCAGCACATAGGACAGGCCGCCGCGGACATGGCCGAGCAGCGAGGCCAGGAACTGGATCATGGCGCGCGCCATGCCGGTCATCTCGATCAGCGCGCCGAGGAAGATGAACAATGGCACGGCGAGCAGGATGAGATGGCTCATGCCCTCGTCGAGCCGGCCGACCATCACGACCATCGGCGTCGAGGTCGTCAGCGAGAGATAGCCGAAGGTGGCGAGCGCGAAGGAAAAGGCGATCGGTACCCCGGCGAAGACGTTCGCCGCGACGACGCCGACGAAGAAGATCACCAAATTGAGCTTGCCGAGCGGCTTCAGCACCGGCCCGGCGACATAGAACAGCGCGATCAGCCCCACGGTGACTGCGACCGCGAGCACGACGGTCTTCCACGAGCCGAAGCGCAGCAGCCGGCAAAAGGCGGCGAACAGCATCAGCACGATGCCGATCGGCAGTGCCGCCGCGCGCCAGGAATTGGCGATCTCCAGCGCCGGCGTGACGATGAAGCGCTCATCCTCGGCATAATCCAGCGCATCCGGCAGGATCATCACCAGGAAGGCGATCGCCGCGGTGATGGCGAGCGCTTCGAGCAGGAGGCGCGCCTGCGGGCCGACGCGAGTGACGAGCCCGGTCATGCGCATATGCTCGCCGCGGCGCAGCGCCACCACCGCTCCGAGCATGGAAAGCCAGAGGAACAGGATCGAGGCGAGCTCGTCCGACCAGACCAGCGGCGCATGGAAGGCGTAGCGGGCGGTGACGCCCGCACCCAGGATGACGATCTCGGCGAGGACGAGCACGGCTGCGACAAGCTCGACCACCGTGCCGACGGCGCGGTCGAGCCTGTCCGCGAGGCGACCTAAACCGGTCGCCGGCGCGGCCGGCGGCGGCAAAGTGGCGGCGTGAGCGTCCATGGCGTTTCCCCGAGATGTCGGTCCCGGCAAGCCTCAGGCGAGCTTGCCGACCGCTCCCTCGAGCAGGCTCCAGGCCTCGGCGCCGAAGCGCTCCTGCCATTCCTTGTAGAACCCGCCGTCGCGGAGCTTGGCCCGGAAGCTGTCGGGGTTGGTCTTGTTGAAGGCAAGCCCCTTCGACTGCAGATCAGCCTGCACGGTATCGTTGAGGCTCTTGATGTCGCCGCGCTGGGCAACGCCGGCATCGTTGATGGCCGACGCCACGATCTTCTGGATGTCCGCCGGCAGGCCCTTCCAGGCGCGGCCATTGGCGATGAACCAGAAGCCGTCCCAGATATGGTTCGAGACCGCGCAGCTCTTCTGGACTTCGTAGAGCTTGGCGACCTGGATGATCGGCAGCGGGTTCTCCTGGGCATCGACCACCTTGGTCTGCAGGGCCGAATAGACCTCGGAGAACTGCAGGCTGGCGGGGGCGGCGCCGAGCGCCTTGAACATCGAGATCGAGAGCGGCGAGACCGGCACGCGAATCTTGAGCGAGGCCATGTCGGCCGCCTGCTCGATCGCCTTGCCCGAGGTGGTCATCTGGCGGAAGCCATTGTCCCACATCTTCTCGAAGGCGTAGAGATTGACCTTCTCGATGGCGGCGCGGACATGCGCGCCGACCGGCCCGTCCATCGCCTTCCAGACCTGGTCGTAATCGGCGAAGGCGAAGCCGACCGCGTTGATCGCCGCGACCGGCACCAGGGTCGCGATCACCAGCGCCGACGGAGTGAAGAAGGTGATGCCGCCATTGCGGACCTGGCTCAGCATGTCGGTGTCGCCGCCGAGCTGATTGTTCGGGAAGATCTTGATCTCGACCCGCCCGTTGGTCTCCTTGGCGACGCGCTCGGCCGCCTGCTGGGCGCGGATGTTGAGCGGGTGGCTGAGCGGCAGGTTGTTGCCGTATTTCAGCTCGATCTCGGCGGCCCGCGCGATCATCGGCATGCCGATCAGCGATGCGGCGGGGGCGGCGGCGAGGCCCTTGATGAGCGTGCGGCGGCTCGGTCCGGTCATGATGTCCTCCCTGGACGTGCTGATGCGATTTGATCGCTCTTGAGTGCTTGACGCTCAGCATAGAAATCGCGTCTGATGGTCTTCAAGCTCATTTTCTGATGGTTTTTGATTGAATGAACGCGCCGATCCCCAAGCTTGCCGAGGAGTCCGAGCCGTCCGGGCCACGCCGCCGCCAGATGGCGCGGGTCGAGGACGTCGCGCGCCTCGCTGGCGTCTCGACCGCGACGGTCGACCGGGTGCTGAACCAGCGCCCGGGCGTCCGGCCGGCGACGGTGCAGCGCGTGCTGAAAGCGGCGGGCGAACTCGGCTATGTCATGGAGGGTGCGCTGCCGGCGAGCGCGCTTCGCCCCTTGCGCCTCGGCTTCCTGCTGCCGGCCGGGAACAATCGCTTCCTCGGCCTGCTCGGCCGGCTGATCGCCGGATCGCAGGATCAGCTCGCTTCCTTCAACATGCGCGCCCGGGTCGAGCATATCGAGAGCTTCAAGCCGGAGCTGCTGGCCCATGAGCTCCGGCGCATCGGCCGCGAGGTCGATGGCATCGCCTTCATGGCGCTGGAGCATCCGACGGTGCGCGAGGCGGTCGACGCCCTCGCCGAGCGCGGCGTGCCGAGCGTGACGCTGATCTCCGACATCGCCAACACCGCCCGCGCCGCCTATGTCGGCCTCGACAACCGTGCTGCCGGGCGCACCGCCGGCCAGCTCATCGCCCGCTTCATCGGGCCGCGCCGGGCCAAAGTCGCCAAAGTGGCGATGATCGCCGGCAGCCTGAGCTACCGCGCCCATGAGGAGCGCGAGATGGGCTTCCTGCACCTGTTCGAGGAGCTCTATCCGGACATCAAGGTCGTCGGCCTGCGCGAGGGTCATGACGACGAGGCCAAGAACTATCGCCAGACCAAGACCCTGCTGGGCCAGCATCCGGACCTCGCCGGCATCTACAATATCGGCGGCGGGCCGGAGGGTATCGCCCGGGCGCTGAAGGAGGCCGGGCGGCAGGACGTCGTCTTCGTCGGCCACGGCCTGACGCCGGAGACGCGCGGCCTCCTCGTCGACGGCACAATGGACGCGGTCATCACCCAGCAGCCTCTGGCGACGCTGATGAGCTGCGTCGCGATCTTCGCCAATCTGCGCGCCGGCCGGCCGGCGGCCGAGGGCACGGCGCGGCCCGGCATCGAGATCGTGCTGCGCGAGAACCTGCCTTGAGGGCGCGCGGCCGGCCTCAGCCTTGCGCCACAGTCGCACGCCGCACGATCCCCGCCAGCTCCGGCGACGGATCGAGTGTGCCGAAGACATAGCCCCAGTCGGCGTCGAGCCGCGAGCGGCAGAAGCTCTCGAACACCGCCTCGTCGGCATGCTTCCTCAACTCCGAAGCCTGCAGCGCATAGGCCATCAGATTAGCGAGACGGCGGCCATGGCCGTCATCGTTGCGGGGTTTGGCAGCCTCGTCGCCGAGCCGGTCGAGCCAGCGGTCGAGGGCGCGATTGGCGCCGCGCGCCGCGCCGACCTCGATCATGAAGGCTTCCTTGGTGCGCGGCTCGCGATTGAAGGCGCGCAGCACGTCCATGCACATCATGTTCGAGGTGCCCTCCCAGATCGCGTTGAGCGGTGCCTCGCGATAGAGCCGCGCCATCGGGTTCTCCTCGATGAAGCCGTTGCCGCCATGACACTCCAGCGCCTCGACGACGAAGGCGGCGGCGCGCTTGCAGTTCCAGAACTTCGCGAGCGGGGTGGTGACGCGGGCGAGATGACGCTCCTGCTCGGTCGTCTCCATCGCATCGGTCGCGGCGGCGACACGGAAGGCCATCAAGGTCGAGGCTTCCGAGTCGATCGCGAGATCGGCGAGAATATTGGTCATCATCGGCTGCTCGGCGAGCGAAGAGCCAAAGCCCCGGCGGGACTGGGTGTGGTTCAATGCCAGCGTCAGCGCCTGCCGCATCAGACCGGCCGAGCCGACGGCGAAGTCGAGCCGCGTCAGATGGGCATGGCTGAGGATTTCCTTGATGCCCGCGCCTTCCTCGCCGACGAGCCAGCCGAGGCACTCGCGGAACTCGACCTCGGAAGAGGCATTGGAGCGGTTGCCGGCCTTGTCCTTGAGGCGCTGGATTTGCAGGCGGTTGCGGCTGCCATCGGGCAGGAAGCCTGGGCAGAACAGGCAGGAGACGCCACTTTGCGTCTGCGCCAGGGTGAAGAACCCGTCGGATTGCGGCACCGAGAAGAACCATTTGTGCCCGGTGATCAGATAGACCCTGCCCTCCGGCGTATCTTCGAGGAAGCGGGCCGTGGTCTGGGTCTGGCGCAGGTCGGAACCGCCCTGCTTCTCGGTCATCGCATAGCCGATGCTGGCGCCCTCTTTAAGCGCCACCGGCAGCGGGCGCTTGTCATAGCGGCCCGAGGTGATCTTCTGCCGCCAGAGCGCAAATTCCGGCTGGGCGAGGCCGGGAAAGGCGGCATAGGTCATGCCGGTCGGGCACCCCGTCCCGTGCTCGACCTGGTTCCAGAGATAGGACAGCACGGCGCGGCCGAGATGGCCGTTCGGCTCCGTCGTCGTCCAGGCGAGCGAAGGCACCTCATGAGCAAAGGCTAGCGCCATCAGCTCGTGCCAGGCCGGGTGGAACTCGATCCAGTCGATGCGGTTGCCGTAGCGGTCATGGCTCCGAAGCTCGGGCCCATGGCGGTTGGCGAGGCGGGCGAGCTCCTGCACGTCGGTATCGCCGGCCTGGGCGCCGAGCGCCGCAGCCTTCTCGGCAACCCAAGGTGCACCGCGTGCGACAATGCCCTGCAGCACCGCATCGCCGGAAAAGGCGTTCCAGCCGGTCGCGGGACGAGCCTGGTTGAGGACCTGATGGGTGGCGTGAGCGTGCATGGTCATTCCGCCGCCTCCGGTGTCGTCATGCGCTCGGGCACCTCGCAGCCGGTGACGCAGCAGCGGCCGGGCTGCTTCGAGACGCGCGAGCCGTCAGCGAGCACGCCGCGATCGAGCAGGCTCTCGACCAGCGCGACCTTCTCCATGACCGGGTAATTGCGCCAGATCTCGCGCTTCATCGCCTCGGGCGAGCCGCCGCCATGCAGCGAGATCACCGAATACCAGCCGGCCTCCTTGGACACCGTGAGGTCCTCGATGAAGCGGGCAACCTCGGCGCGCTGCTCATAGGGGATGTCCGGCCGCCCGGTCAGCACGGCCGAGAGCGAGGCGGAGGTCTCAGGGTTGTGGTCCTCGTCCGGGCCGGGCAGCGCCACGATCAAGCCTCCCGAAACATAATGGGCAATCCTGTGCATGTCGTAGATCTTGGTAGCGAGCAGCAGCTTGCCGATATTGGCGAAAACTGCGTCGGGCATCGCCACGCTAGAGCCGTCCTTGCTGCAATAGACCGAGGCCGCGACGCCGCAGGCGAAGAAGCTCTCGGTGATGGTGATCAGCTCGACCAATTGCTCGCGGACATGGGAATGCCTGTCGGCATCGAGCCCGTTGGCTTCGACCATCAGCGCGCCGGCGCCGATCAGGAGGTCACCGAAGCCGGCCCGGGCGGCGATGCAGCTATGGCGGTGATGGGTGGCGTAGCTGGTGGTGAGATAGCCGGCCTCCTCGATCTCGCCAGCCATGAACACACGCTCCCACGGCACGAAGACGTCGTCGAACATCACCGCGCCGGTCGACTGGCCGTATTTCGCCGAGAATTTCGCTGCCGGATCGCCCGGCCGCCCGGCCGGGCGCGCCACGATGGTGATGCCCTCCGCATCGCAGGGCACGGCGCAGCACACCGCGAAATCCTCGTCACCCTTGGCGTGAGTGCGGCAAGGCATAACCAGGAATTCGTGGACATAGGGCGCGCCGGTGACGATCGCCTTGGTGCCGCGGATGACGATGCCATCCACCCGGCGTTCCTTGATGTGAACGTAGGAATCGCGATTGGCCTGCAGGCCCGGCCGCAACGAGCGGTCGCCCTTGGCGTCGGTCATGGCGACGCCGCAGGTCAGGTCCTCGTCCTGGATGCGGTGCATATAGGCGAAGAAGCGCTCGGTGTAGTCGGTGTCGTGATTGGCGTCGGCCCTGACCGTCGCCTGCAGGATGCCGTTGAAGGCGTCATGCGTCAGATAGCGCTGGGCGCAGCCGGAGATCTTGCAGACGAGGCGGACCGCTTCGAGCTTGGCGAGAAGATCGCTGGACGAGGCGTCGATATGGAGCATGCGGTTGACGGTCTTGCCGGAAGCCCCCTGCACCACGGTCATGATCGGCCGGCAGGCCGCGTCATGAGCAAGGTCGTAGGTGACACCGATGCCGTTGATCCCCGGCAGCAGTAATTTCTCGTCGGCGACGCTCTCGACCCGCTGCCCTCCGACGAAGACGCGCGGGTGATAAGCACGCAGGGATTCGCGATAGCCGGCGGCATCCATCAGCATGCTAGCCTCCTCCCGAAAGGTTGTTGCCGTTAAAATTGAACGGCGTTAGATTTTCGTCAAGAGGGTTGAAGGCGTTCCAGGGTGAGTGAAGAAGCAGCGGGCCGGAAGCGCGGTCGCTATGCCGCGACAGACGCAAAGCGCGAGGGCATCGTCGCCGCCGCGCGCGCCGTGTTCGAGCGCGAGGGACTGGACGGCGCCTCGCTGCGGGCGATCGCCGCCGAGGCCGGCTATACGCCGGCAGCGCTCTACTTCCATTTCGACTCGAAGGAAGCGCTCTATGCCGAGGTGCTCGGCCGTTCGATCGCGACCCTGCAGGCCGCCGTCGATGCGGCAGTCGCAGTCGCCGAGACGCCCGCAGACCATTTCCGCACCGCCGCCCTCGCCTTCTTCGACTTCTATGCGGAGAATCCGCGCGATCTCGACCTCGGCTTCTACCTGTTCCGTGGCGGCATGCGCCCGCACGGCCTCGGCCGCGAGCGTGACCGGGCGCTGAACGAGGCGCTGGAAGCGACCCTCGCGCCGATCCGCGAGGCGGCGCTCGTGCTCGGTGCCGATGCCGCGCAGGCCGACTTGATCATGACCGACGCCTTCGCCCATGCTTCCGGCGTGCTGCTCCTGGCGCATACACGGCGCATCCGCATGTTCGGCGCATCGCCGCGCAGGCTGATGGAACGCCATGTCGAAACCGAGCTCGACCGGCTCCTGCGGAGATGACGCCGATGCACCTGATGAGCGCCAAGCGATCCCGCCTCGTCATCATCGATTTCCAGGCACGCCTGATGCCGGTGATCCATGACGGGCCGCGCCTCGTCGCCAATGCGACAAGGCTGGTGGCTGCGGCGAGGCTGCTGGAGGTGCCTATCGTGATGACCGAGCAGAACCCGGCCGGACTCGGCGCGACAGTGCCGGAGCTGGCGGAGGCCGCACCCGCGATCGCCAAGATGAGCTTCGATTCGTGCGGCGCGCCTGAGTTCATCGACGCCATCGCCGGCGACGAGGACCTGATCCTCTGTGGCTGCGAGGCGCATGTCTGCGTCGGCCAGACCGCGCTCTCGCTGCTGGAGAACAAGCGCCGCGTCTTCGTGGTGCAGGATGCCGTCGGCTCGCGCGTCCCGGAGAGCAAGGAGGTGGCGCTGCGGCGGCTGGAGCGGAACGGCGCCGAGATCGTCATCACCGAGATGGTAGTGTTCGAATGGCTGCGCACGGCCGAGCACCCGCAATTCCGCGCCGGCGCCAAGCTGATCAAGTGAGCCTGCCTATGCCTCAGCCCGCCCTCTGGTATTTCGACATCATCTCGCCCTTCGCGCATCTGGCGCTTACGCGGCTGGGTGCGATCCGGGCGCACCGGCCGGTCGTGCTGAAGCCGATCGTCTTCGGCGGCGTGCTCAAGGCCTGGGGCCAGCTCGGGCCGGCGGAGGTCGCGCCCAAGCGCGTCCATACCTACCGGCTCTCGACGCATCTGGCGCAGGCGATGGGCGTGCCATTCCGCTTCCCGCCGGCCCACCCCTTCAATCCGCTGGCCATGCTGCGTCTTCTGACCGCGCTCGACGGCAACGAGGCAGCGGTCACGGCCGCCTTCCGCCTCGTCTGGGGAGAAGGGCGTGACGCCAATGACGCGCAGGTGTTGCAGGAGGTCGCCGATGCCGCCGGCCACCCCGAAGCGCTGGCGCAGATCGGCGAGCAGGAGGTCAAGGATCGCTTGCGCCAGACCACGGAGGGCGCCGTCGCCGCCGGGATCTTCGGCGTGCCCAGCCTGGTGATCGATGGCGAGGTCTTCTGGGGCGTCGATGCCATGCCGATGGCGCTGGATTATCTTGCCGATCCCGCAAGCCTCCGTAGCGGCGAGATGGCGCGCGTCTCGACGCTGCCGGAAGGCATCCAGCGTCAACGCTGAACACGAGCGAAGGGAACCACCCGGCCACAGCCACAGTTTCACGATGTTGTCGGTTTACGCTTCTCGCCGGGAGGCGGATGATCCGCCGCCGACGACGAAAGGAGACGCCGATGCTGCGCCGTTCGTTCCTGAAATTCGGTATCGCCGGCCTCGCCGCGCCGAACCTGATCCTGCGCAGCGCCGAGGCGACCGGACAGCCTCAGCCCGGTAGCCCGTTCATCGTCACCTATTTCGAGGTGCCGGAGATCAAGGGCTCGCGTGACGTCACCGATGCCGGCGACGGCACGATCTGGGTCTGCGGCCAGCGCAACGGCGTGCTCGGCCGCTTCGATCCGCGCACCAGCCAGACCAGAGTGATCCCACTCGGCGACGGCGCCGCCCCGCATGGCGTGGTGCGCGGGCCGGACGGCGCCGCCTGGGTCACCGAGGGCGGCCAGAACGCCATCGCCCGCATCGACGACAAGACCCACAAGGTCGACCTGTTCAAGCTGCCGGCCGGGCGCGAGCGCGCCAATCTCAATACGCCGGTCTTCGACAAGGCCGGCATGCTCTGGTTCAGCGGCCAGAACGGCATCGTTGGCCGATTCGATCCGAAATCGAGCAAGATGGACATTTTCGACGCCCCGCGCGGCGCCGGCCCCTATGGCATGACGCGCACGCCCTCGGGCGAGATCTGGTTCGCCTCGCTCGCCGGCAACTACATCGCCCGGATCAACACCCAGAGCGGCAGCTTCACCGTGGTCGACCCGCCGACCGAAGGCCAGGGCGCACGCCGAGTCTGGTCGGATTCGAAGAACCGGATCTGGGTCAGCGAGTGGAATTCGGGCCAGGTCTCGGCCTACGACACTGAGAGCGGCAGCTGGAAGGGCTGGAAGCTGCCCGGCCACAAGCCGCGGACCTACTCGGTCTATGTCGATGACGCCGACAAGGTCTGGCTCACCGACTTCGCCCTCAACAGCATCGTCCGCTTCGACCCGCTGACCGAGGAGTTCAACAGCTTCCCGAGCGACAAGCCCGGCGCCAATGTCCGCCAGATGGACGGGCGCAGCGGCGAGGCCTGGGGCGGCGAGAGCGGCACCAACCGGCTGGTGCGCATCCAGACGGTGAAGCCGGCGTGAGGGCGGCCTCCGCTGCGCTCATCGCGTTCGGACTGATCGCCGGCGGTGCGGTGCGGGCGCAAGAGCCAGCTGGAGCCGCCATCTTCAAGGCCTGTCAGTCCTGCCACAGCCTCGACCCCGCCAAGACCGGCATGGCGGGGCCGCATCTTGCCGGGTTGAACGGGCGGGTGCTCGGCTCGGCCGAAGAATTCGACTATTCGCCAGCGTTCAAGGCCGCCAAGGCGCAAGGCCTCAAGTGGGATCGTGAGCGGCTGCTCGGCTATCTCGCCGATCCCGATGCGGTGGTGCAAGGCGGCTGGATGAGCCCGCCCGCCGGCCTCAGCACGGCGGATCGGGCGGCGGTTGCGGATTACCTGCTCAAGCAGTAGCCGCGCTCACAGCGGCTTCTTGATCCATTTGGCGATGACGCCGACGATGCCTTCGCGGAAGAGCAGGACACAGGCGACGAAGATCACGCCCTGGACGACGAGCACCCAGGAGCCGAGGCCGGCGAGATAGTTCTGCATTGCGACGATGACGGCCGCGCCGACGATGGGTCCGAAGACGGTGCCGAGGCCGCCGACCAGCGTCATCAGCACCACTTCGCCGGACATCGTCCAGTAGACGTCGGTGAGCGATGCCAGCTGGAAGACGATCGCCTTGGTCGCGCCGGCAAGGCCCGCGAGTCCGGCCGAGAGCACGAAGACGGCGAGCTTGTACTGGCTGGCGCGGTAGCCGAGCGAGATGGCGCGCGGCTCGTTGTCACGGATCGCCTTGCAGACCTGGCCAAAGGGCGAGTGGATGATCCGGTAGATCAGCAGGAGCCCACCCATGAAGATCGCGGCAACCAGCCAATAGAGCGCGCGGTCGTCAGCGAGGCTGACGAGGCCGAAGAGCTTGCCGCGCGGTACCGCTTGGATGCCGTCCTCGCCGCCGGTGAAGCGCGGCGTCTGCAGCGAGAAGAAGAAGGCCATCTGCGCCAGCGCCAGGGTGATCATGGCGAAATAGATGCCCTGACGGCGGATGGCGAGCGCCCCGAAGACGAGGCCGAGCAAGGCGGCAACGGCGGTGCCGAGCAGGATCGCCAGCTCCGGCGTCAGGCCCCAGTGCTTGGCCGTATAGGCACTGACATAGCTCGCCATGCCGAAATAGGCGGCGTGGCCGAAGGAAAGCAGGCCGCCATAGCCGAGCAGGAGATTGAAGGCGAGCGCGAACAGCGCAAAGCACAGCACCTTCATCACGAAGACGGGATAGGCGACGAAGGGCGCGATCGCGAGCAAGACGGCGATCGCGACGAAGAGGTTGCGATGCAGGCGCGCGGCGCTGTCGTCGGTCTCGGCGACGACGGCGGCGGTGGGAGTATCGCTGGAGGCAAGGTCGGTCATGTCTTTGGTCCTTGCATCCTCAGGCGGTGCGGCCGAACAGGCCGGCGGGCTTCACCAGCAGCACCAGCACCATGATGATGAAGATCACGGTCGAGGACGCCTCGGGGTAGAACACCTTGGTCAGGCCCTCGATCAGGCCCAGCGAGAAACCGGTGACGATCGCACCCATGATCGAGCCCATGCCGCCGATGACGACGACGGCGAAGACGACGATGATCAGGTCGGCGCCCATGTTCGGGTTGACCGCGTAGATCGGGGCGGCGAGCACGCCGGCGAAGGCGGCGAGCGCGACGCCGAAGCCATAGGTTAGCGTCACTAGGAGCGGCACGTTGATGCCAAAAGCCTGGGTCAGGGTCGGATTCTCGGTGGCCGCCCGCAGATAGGCGCCGAGCTTGGTCTTCTCGATCATGAACCAGGTGGCGAGGCAGATCACCAGCGAGGCGACGACGACCCAGCCGCGATAGGTCGGCAGGAACATGAAGCCGAGATTCTGGCCGCCGGTCAGCTGCGGCGGGATGCCGTAGGGCAGGCCGGAGGAGCCGTAATAATTGCGGAACAGGCCCTGGATGATCAGCGCCAGGCCGAAGGTCAGCAGCAGCCCGTAGAGATGGTCGTACTTGGCGATGCGGGCGAGGAAGACCCGCTCGATGACGATACCGGTGGCGCCGACCACGATCGGCGCGATCAGCAGCGCGGCCCAATAGTTCAGGCCGAGATAGTTCAGGCACATCCAGGCGACGAAGGCGCCCATCATGTACTGCGCCCCATGGGCGAAGTTGATGATGTTGAGCAGGCCGAAGATCACCGCCAGCCCGAGCGACAGGATCGCGTAGAACGAGCCGTTGATCAGACCCAGAAGGACCTGGCCGAACAGCGCCTGCGGCGGTACGCCTAGAAGTTCGAACATCGGATCGACCGTTTCGTGAAAACTGGTCCGGGGCCGGCTTCGGCCCCGGAAAGAGACGTCGTGCGGACCTTGTCAGCCCGTCATCACTTGACGAGCGAGCAGCCGGTCTCGGCGAGCGGCTGGAAGGCTTCCTCGGCCGGGATCACCGCGATCTGCTTGTAGTAGTCCCACGGGCCCTTCGACTCCGAGGGCTTCTTGACCTCGTAGAGATACATCGGGTGCATCTTGCGGCCGTTGACGCGGATCGAGCCCTTGCCGAACAGCGGATCGTCGGTCGGCATCTCCTTCATCTTGGCCATGACCACGGCAGCGTCCTTGCTCTTGGCCGCCTCGACCGCCTTCAGATAGTGCAGCAGGCCGGAATAGACGCCCGCCTGCACCATGGTCGGCTTCTTGCCGCCATTGAGCTTGGCGAAGCGCTCCGACCAGGCGCGGGTGCCGTCATCGCGATCCCAGTAGAAGGATTCGGTCAGCACCAGGCCCTGCGCCGCCTGCAGACCGAGCGCATGCACGTCGCTGGCGAAGGTCAAGAGGCCGGCGAGCTTCTGGCCGCCCTGGGTTATGCCGAACTCGCTCGCCTGCTTGACCGAGTTGGTCAGGTCGCCGCCGGCATTGGCGAGGCCGATGACCTTGGCCTTGGAGGCCTGCGCCTGCAGCAGGAAGGACGAGAAGTCCGTGCCCGGGAACGGGGTGCGCACCGCGCCCACGACCTTGCCGCCAGCCTTGGTGACGACGGCCGTGGCGTCGCGCTCCAGCGCATGACCGAAGGCGTAGTCGGCGGTGAGGAAGAACCAGCTGTCGCCACCGGCCTTCACCATCGCGCCGCCGGTGCCCTGGGCGAGGGCATAGGTGTCATAGGTCCAGTGGACGGTATTCGGCGAGCAGGCTTTGCCGGTGAGGTCCGAGGTGCCGGCGCCGGAATTGATGTGGATCTTGTTCTTGTCCTTGGTGATCTGGCTCACCGCCAGCGCCACCGAGGACGTCGGCACGTCGAGGATCAGGTCGACGCCGTCCTGGTCGTACCATTGCCGGGCGATGGTCGAGCCGACGTCGGGCTTGTTCTGGTGGTCGGCCGAGACGATGTCGACTTTGATGCCCTTCTCGGCCGCCTTGAAGTCCTCGACCGCCAGGCGCGCGGCGATCACCGAGCCCTCGCCGGAGAGGTCGGCATAGATGCCGGAGCGGTCGTTGAGCACGCCGGCCTTGACGGTGATCTGCTGCGCGAGCGCCGGCGCGGCCATCAGCGCGCCGAGCGCCGTGGCCGCAAGCAATGTCTTGAGGTTCATGTTGGTCTCCCTGGGGATGTCTGAATTGCGACGGTTCTTGTTGGACGCCCTGCGTCAGACTCCGAGATAGCTGTGGAGCTTGTCGATATTGGCGTCGAGTTCTGCATTCGGGATCATGTCGATGACCTTGCCCTGCTCGACGACGTAGTGGCGGTCGGCGACGGTCTGGGCGAAGCGGAAGTTCTGCTCGACCAGGACGATGGTGAAACCCTGGCTCTTGAGCATGCGGATGGTGGCGCCGATCTGGTCGATGATGACAGGCGCCAACCCTTCGGTCGGCTCGTCGAGCAGCAGCAGGTTGGCGCCGGTGCGCAGGATGCGCCCGATCGCCAGCATCTGCTGCTCGCCGCCCGAGAGCTTGGTGCCCTGGCTCTTCAGCCGCTCCTTGAGGTTGGGGAAGAGCGTGAAGATCTGCTCGACCGGCAGGCCGCCCGGCTTCACCTGCGGCGGCAGCATCAGGTTCTCCTCGACCGAGAGGGTCGAGTAGATGCCGCGTTCCTCCGGGACATAGCCGATGCCGAGCCGGGCGATGGCGCGCGAGGGCAGCCCGATCGTCTCCTGCCCGGCGAAGGTGACCGAACCCTTGCGCTTGCCGATCACGCCCATGATCGACTTCAGCGTCGTGGTCTTGCCGGCGCCGTTGCGGCCGAGCAGCGTCACCACCTCGCCCTCGCCGACGTCGAGCTCGACACCATGCAGGACATGGCTCTCGCCATACCAGGCCTCGAGCCCGCGCACGGCGAGCAAGGGCTTGCCGCCGGCCACCGCCGGGCGCTCCCGCACGGCTTCAGTGACCATGGCCGACCCCCGATCCGATATAGGCTTCGACCACGCGCGGATCCTTCGAGACGGATGCATAATCGCCCTCGGCCAAAACCTGGCCACGGGCGAGCACGGTGATGCGGTCGCAGAGCGCGGCGACAACCGAGAGATTGTGCTCGACCATCAGAATGGTGCGATTGGCCGAGACCTTGCGGATCAGCGCCTCGATCCGGTCGATGTCCTCGCGGCCCATGCCGGCCATCGGCTCGTCGAGCAGCAGCATCTCGGGATCGAGCGCCAATGTCGTCGCGATCTCCAGCGCGCGCTTGCGGCCATAGGAGAGCTCTCCCGCCGGCAGCTCGGCGAAGGCCGAGAGTCCGACCGCGTCGACCAGGCGCAGCGCCTCCGCATCGAGCGGGGACAGCGCCCGCTCGGAGCGCCAGAAGTCGAAATTGTCGCCGCGCTTGCGCTGCAAGGCGACGCGGACATTGGTCTTGACCGAGAGCTGCGGGAACACCGCCGAAATCTGGAAGGAGCGCACCAGCCCGAGCCTGGCGATCTCCGCCGGCTTCTCGCGAGTGATATCGCGGCCGTTATAGACGATCTGCCCGCGCGTCGGCGGCAGGAACTTGGTCAACAGGTTGAAGCAAGTGGTCTTGCCTGCCCCGTTCGGTCCGATCAAAGCGTGAATCGAGCCACGACGAACCTTCAGATCAACGCCGTTGACAGCTGTGAAGCCGGCAAATTCTTTCGTCAGGCCTGAGGTCGAGAGAATAGTATCCTCAGACATCCCTGGATAACCTTGCCCATTGTTCGATTGTTCGTTTCCCGGGCGGCATGCTGCACCGCGCATATCGCCCATGTCAACGGCGCGGGCGTGCGCAGAACCCCATACAGAGCCCGCGAAGCAACCGCCGCTAGACGAAAGGCTTAAGCACAAGAGCCGGCTTGCGCTGCAATCAGCTTCGTGCCGGCGCGTCCAGCGCAACCGCAGCCGCAAACACCGCCGCGACCTCGCGCAGCCGGACGAGATAATGCTCGCAGGAAGGCTGCTCGCCATATTTCGCACCGGCGGCGGCGCGGACCAGCGTGGCGATCAAGGTCTCCAGTGGAAGGCCGCTGCGCGCGATCGCGATCTCGCCGCGGGCCGCCGCATCCTCGAAGAGCTGCCGGGCGAAGCTGACGAAGATCGTCTCGAAGGCGGCGAGCTCGGCTCCGGCGATGGCGAGCATCACCGCCTTGAGCTCGCCGAGATGCTCGCCGGCGCTGAAGGCACTGAAGGCGGTCCCGTGATGAGCTTCCATCAGCGCAGCCAGCCGATGGGCGAACGGGCCGGGCGTCGCCAGGGCCTCGCGGCAACGTGTCTCGACACGGCCGCCGAGGCCCGCGAGCATGGCCCGGAAGACGTCGTCCTTGCCCTTGAAGTGGAGGTAGAGCGTGGCGCGGGCGACCCCGGTCTCGCGCGCGATGTCGTCCATCGAGGTGCGCTTGTAGCCATAGCGGGCGAACAGGCGCAGCGCCGCCTCCGCGATCTGCTCGATGCGGCCCTTGCCGTCCTCTGCGGACGCTACGGAACTTTCGCTGCGGTCGCTCATTTGCAGTCTTGACAGAATCCAAACTGTCGGCGACCATTCTAGTTAGACGCAAAACGTCTAACTCGTCTAGTCGCGCGACCCAGACGACGGATCACCGCCCGCCTTCTGATATGTCAGAACGGGCCTTCGAGCGAGCCTCGATCCGGCAGCCCTGGTGCCGCGCTGTGTCATGCCCAGCGAGCCAGAGAGGCAGCCATGGCCCATACCATCACAGTCAACGGAACGCGCCACAGCGTCGATGTCGACGACGACACCCCATTGCTCTGGGTGCTGCGCGACACTCTGCAGCTGACCGGCACCAAGTTTGGCTGCGGCGTCGCGCAATGCGGCGCCTGCACCGTCTATATGGACGGCCAACCGCTGCGCTCCTGCTCCATGCCCGTCTCCGCCATCGGCGAAGCGAAGATCACCACGATCGAAGCGCTTTCCGGCAAGGAGGCAGAAGCCGTGCAGGCCGCCTGGGTCAAGCACGACGTGCCGCAATGCGGCTACTGCCAGTCCGGCCAGGTGATGAGTGCGATCGCGCTGCTCAAGGAGATCCGCAAGCCGACCGACCGCGACATCGACCTCGCGATGAACGGCAATCTCTGCCGCTGCGCGACCTATGTCCGCATCCGCGCCGCGATCCACGACGCCG
The DNA here is from genome assembly GCF_902506165.1 of Bosea sp. 29B. NCBI lineage: Bacteria > Pseudomonadati > Pseudomonadota > Alphaproteobacteria > Hyphomicrobiales > Alloboseaceae > Allobosea > Allobosea sp. 29B. The sequence goes on along the minus strand of NZ_LR733817.1, from coordinate 2,505,013 downwards.
CGCGCACGCTGGAGGGCTGACCATGACCGTGCACGACATCTCCCTTTCGCGCCGCAACCTCCTGAAGGGCGCCGGCGCGCTCGTCATCGGCATGAGCCTGCCGCAGGCCGGCCGGGCGCAATCGGGCGCGGCCCAGGTGTTCAAGCCGGGCGGCACGGCTGCCTTCGCGCCGAACGCCTTCGTCCGCATCGCTGCCGACGACACCGTGACGGTGCTGGTCAAGCATATCGAGTTCGGCCAGGGCCCGTTCACCGGCCTCGCCACGCTCGTCGCCGAGGAGCTCGACGCCGACTGGGCCCAGATGCGGGCCGAGCACGCGGTCTCCGATCCCAAGCTCTATGCCAACCTCGCCTTCGGCATCCAGGGCACCGGCGGCTCGACCGCGATCGCCAATTCCTATGAGCAGATGCGCAAGGCCGGCGCGACCGCCCGCGCCATGCTGGTGCAGGCGGCAGCAGAGGCCTGGAAGGTCCCTGCGGCCGAGATCAGCGTCGAGAAGGGCGTGCTGAAGCATGCCTCCGGCAAGCAAGGGCGCTTCGGCGAATTCGCCGAGGCGGCGTCGAAGCTGCAGGCGCCCGCCGAGGTCAAGCTCAAGGATCCCGCGCAGTTCAGGCTGATCGGCAAGGAGGGCGCGACGCCTCGTCTCGACAGCAAGGGCAAGTCGACCGGCACGGCGCAGTTCACCATCGACATCCATACGCCGGAGATGCTGACGGTCGTCGTCGCCAGGCCGCCGCGCTTCGGCGGCAAGGTCGCGTCCTTCGACGCGACCGAGGCCAAGAAGGTCAAGGGCGTCGTCGACATCAAGCAGATTCCGTCGGGCGTCGCCGTCTATGCGACCGGGACCTGGCCGGCGCTGAAGGGGCGCGAGGCGCTGAAGGTCACCTGGGACGAAAGCGGCGCCGAGAAGCGCGGCAGCCGCGAGCTCTTCGCCGAATATCGCAAGCTCGCGCGGACGGAAGGGACCATCGCCGGCAAGCACGGCGATGCCGAAGCGGTGCTCGCCAAGGCCGAGAAGGTGATCGAGGCGGAATACGCCTTCCCCTATCTGGCGCATGCGCCGATGGAGCCGCTCGACGGTTATCTCGAATGGAATGCGCAAGGAGCGCTCGCCCGCCTCGGCAGCCAACTCCAGACCATCGACCATCAGGTCATCGCCAAGGTGCTCGGCCTCGGACCGGAGAAGGTCACGGTCGAGACCATGCTGGGCGGCGGCAGCTTCGGCCGGCGCGCGCAGCCGAGTTCCGAGCTTGCGGTCGAACTTGCCGAAGTCGCCAAGGCGATCGGCCCGAACCGGCCGGTCAAGCTGGTACGCACCCGCGAGGACGATCTCTCCGGCGGCTATTACCGCCCGCTCTTCCTGCATCGCCTGCGCGGCGCGGTGAAGGACGGCAAGATCACCGCCTGGAGCGCCTCGCTCGTCGGCCAGTCCTTCCTGAAGGGCTCGCCTTTCGAGGCGATGATCAAGGACGGCATCGACCCGGTGATGGTCGAGGGCGCCAACGAGCTGCCCTATGAGATCGCCGATTTCCGCTGCGGCCTGCACACCGTCGATGTCGGCGTGCCGACCCTGTGGTGGCGCTCGGTCGGCCACACCCATACCGGCTATGCGGTCGAATGCTTCATCGATCAGTTGTTGCAGGCGGCGGGTCAGGACCCGGTCGCCGGGCGGCTCGCCCTGATGGGCAAGCAGCAGCGCCTCGCCAATGTGCTGAAAGCCGTCGCTGACCTCGCCAAATGGAACGGACCCGGCCCGGTCAACGGACGCGCCCGCGGCGTCGGCGTGGTCGAGAGCTTCGGATCCTATGTGGCGCAGATCGCCGAGGTCTCGCTCGGCGAGGGCGGCGAGCCCCGGGTGCACAAGGTCTGGTGCGCGGTCGATTGCGGCGTCGCGGTCAATCCCGACATCATCCGCGCCCAGATGGAGGGCGGCATCGGCTTCGGCCTCGGCCATGCCCTCTATGGCGAGCTGACGCTCGACCAGGGCAAGCCGGTCCAGGGCAATTTCGACAGCTACCGCTCGCTGCGGATCAACGAGATGCCGGAGGTCGAGGTCAGGATCGTGCCCTCGACCGAGAAGCCGACCGGCGTCGGCGAGCCCGGCGTGCCGCCGATCGGCCCTGCTGTCGCCAATGCGCTGGCGCGGCTCGGGCGCGAGCGGCCGCTGTCGCTGCCGATGGTCGGAGGGACCGTGTGATGCGATCGATCGCTCTCGCCACGGCGGCTGCCGCCGTCACCCTGCTGCTCGGCAGCGCCTTGACGCTGGCGCAGACCGCGCCGGCACCGGGTGGGGCGGCCTTACGCCCCGCCGCCAGCTTCGCTGGCGTCGCCAATCAGCGCGACCGCTCGGTCGCGCTGTTCACCGAGATCGGCAAGGTGCTGCAGCATCCGCGCTGCATGAACTGCCATCCGGCGACGGAGCGGCCGCGCCAGAGCGATGCGAGGCGGCTGCACCAGCCGATGGTGGTGCGCGGCAAGGACGGGCATGGCGCGCCCGGCCTCGCCTGCACCACCTGCCACGGCAAGCAGAACTTCGACCCGGCCGGCATCCCCGGCGATGGCCATTGGGCGCTGGCTCCGGCCTCGATGGCCTGGGAAGGCAAGACGCTCGGCCAGATCTGCGAGCAGCTCAAGGACCAGAACCGCAATGGCAGCCGCGACCTCGCCGCGATCGTCAAGCACGTCACCTCGGACACGCTGGTGCTCTGGGCCTGGAACCCCGGCAAGGGCCGCCAGCCGGCTCCGGGGACCAATGCGCAGTTCGGCGAATTGATGCAGGCCTGGGCCGATAGCGGAGCGGCCTGCCCGGCGGGGTAGGCTCCTAGCGGAACGGCGGCTCGTCGAAGCTCCTGAGCTTGCGCGAATGGATCGACGAGCCGGCTTTCTTGAGCTTCTCGAGCGCGGCGAGGCCGATCTTGAGGTGCTCGCCGACGGCGCGCTCGTAGAAGGCGTTGGCGGCGCCGGGCAGCTTGATCTCACCGTGCAGCGGCTTGTCGGAGACGCAGAGCAAGGTGCCGTAGGGCACGCGCAGGCGATAGCCCTGTGCCGCGATCGTGCCGGACTCCATGTCAACCGCAATGGCGCGCGACAGGTTGATGCGCTTGCGCTCCTTGCTCCAGCGCAGCTCCCAATTGCGATCGTCCTGCGTCACGACGGTGCCGGTGCGCAGGCGCTGCTTCAGCCGGTCGCCCTTCTCACCGGTGACTTCGGCCGCCGCCTCTTGCAACGCAACCTGGACCTCCGCCAGCGCCGGGACCGGCACATCGGGCGGCACCAACTCGTCCAGAATGCCGTCCTGGCGGAGATAGGCGTGGGCGAGGACGTAATCGCCGATGATCTGCGTCTGGCGCAGGCCACCGCAATGGCCGACCATCAGCCAGCAATTGGGCCTGAGCACCGCGAGATGGTCAGTGATATTCTTGGCATTGGAGGGGCCGACGCCGATATTGACCAAAGTGACGCCCTCGCCGCTCGAACGGATCAGGTGATAGGCCGGCATCTGGAAGCGGTGCCAGGGCGCCGACATCACCCGTTCGGCGGCGCTGACGTCGATACCGTCGCGATCGATGCGGATACCGCCCGGCGCGACGAGCGCCTCTGCGGTCCCCGCCTCGATCTCGGCCAGGGCCAGCCGGACGAACTGGTCGACATAGCGATGGTAGTTGGTCAGCAGCACCCAGGGCTGCACGGCGCGCCAGTCGGTGCCGGTGTAGTGAACCAGCCGGCGCAGTGAGTAATCCACCCGGACCGCATCGAAGAGCGAGAGCGGGCGCGGCTCGCCCTCGACGATCTCGAAGGTGCCGTCGGCGATCTCGTCGCCGACCAACGCCAGCAGCGGCGTCGGGAAGTGCCGGGCGAGCTCAGCGGCCGTGACCGTGCCGCGGCCGAGCTCGTCGCCGCCGTCGAGCGCGTAGGGGTAGGGAATCTCCTGGCTGCTGATTCCGGTCTCGATTGTCGCTCCGTACTCGTCGACCAGCGGCTGGAGCTGATCGAGCAGATAGGCGCGGAACTCGGCGGGCTGCGTCACCGTCGTCGAATAGATGCCCGGCGTGGCGAATTTCGCATAACCGCGCCGCGTCGCCGCCGGCAGCTTCGAGGGCTCGTAGGTGACGCGCAGCATCGGGTAGCGATAGAGCGCCCGCTCATCCGGCGTCGGCGGCTCGGCGGTGGTGAAGAAGCGCTGCAAATCGTCGCGCAGCGCCGTCCGGGCCTGCTCGTAGAGCAGCTCCAGCCGGTCGACGGCCTCCTGCGGGGTGGCGGCGATCTCGAATGTCATGCCCGAACGATCCTCTCGTTCGGGGTGCTTGTAACTGCGCCAGTGAGCCTCTGACAACAGCGCCGAAACGGGGCGCTTGCGGTCATGCAAGTTTTGGATACAATTATCCTATGATAACCTCCCAACTCGCCGCTGCCACGACCGCATCCGCCTTGGCCCAGCGCCTGCGCGAGGCGATCGATGCCGGCCGGTGGCGGCCGGGCGAACTGTTGCGGCAGGAGCAGATCGCAGCCGAATACGGCGTCAGCCGCATACCGGTGCGCGAAGCGTTGGCGCAGTTGCAGAGCGAGGGCCTGCTCGAGATCGCACATTATCGCGGCGCCCGCGTGAGCCGGCCGCAAGCACAGGAGATCGACGAACTGTTCGATCTCAGGCTGCTGGTCGAGGGCGACCTCCTGGCGCGGGCGCTCGGCCGGCACGACCAGCGCTCGCTGCGTGAACTGACGCGGCTGCAGGACAGGCTTGAGGACGCCGAGGACCGGCTTGGCTGGATTTCCGGCGACATCGCTTTCCACGAGGCGCTCTATGCGCCGGCCGAGCGCCCGCGCAGCCTTGCCCTGTTCCGGCAGCTGCGCGCGCCGATCGACCGCTTCAGCGCACAGGCGCTCGGCCCCGGGGCGCGCAAGCAGGGCTGGGCCGACGAACATCGCCGGCTGATCGCCGCGGTCGCGGCGGGCGATGCGGCCGCCGCCCAGACGATCCTCGAACAGCATTTGCAGGGGACGCGGGCGGTCGTGCTCGCGGCCTGCTCCGGAGAAGGAGAGAGTTGATGGCGACGCATGGCGCGACGATCACCTGGCAGCGCGGCGATGAGGCCTTTCTCGACAACCGCTACAGCCGCGCCCATCTCTGGCGCTTCGATGGCGGGCTGGAAGTGCCGGCTTCGAGCTCGCCGCATGTGGTGCGCGTGCCCTTCTCCAACCCGGCCAATGTCGATCCGGAGGAGGCCTACGTCGCGGCCCTATCGAGCTGCCACATGCTCTGGTTCCTCAATCTGGCGGCCCTGCGCGGCTACCGGGTGGACAGCTATGCCGATGCCGCCGAAGGCAAGATGCTGAAGAATGCCGACGGCAAGGAGTGGGTCGCAACGGTGACGCTGAAGCCGCATATCGTCTTCAGCGGACAGAAGGTGCCGGACGAGGCCGCCGTCGAAGCGCTGCATCACGACGCCCATGCCAACTGCTTCCTGGCCAATTCGGTACGCTCGGCTTTGGAGACGCATGGCAGCTGGGCCTATCAGAGCGCAGCCTGAGATCGGCACTGCATAGAAGGGATCGGCCATGTCGATCGAGGCGATCATCGACCGTTATTGCGAAGCCTGGTCCGATCCTGAGCCGGCAGCGCGCGCCGCCGCGCTAGCTGAAGTCTGGGCTGACGGCGGACGCTACACCGACCCGAGGGCCGATGCCCACGGCGCCGAGGCCCTGCTCGAACACATCGCCGGGGTGCTGGCGCAGCGCCCTGGCGCCCGCGTGGTCAGGACCAGCGCGGTCCAGCATCATCATGGCTTTGCCCGCTTCGCCTGGCGGGCGATCGAGGCCGACGGCACGACGCTGCCGGAAGGGCTCGACATCGCCGTTATCGGGGATGATGGCCGGATCACCCAGATCATCGGCTTCTTCGGACCATTGCCGTTGGACACGTCCACCGCCGGCTGAGCCAGCCGGCTACTGCGCCGCCAAGAGGTCGTCTTCGGCGACCAGCCGGCCGATGAAGCCGAGCTGGCGATCGACGCAAGCCTCGCGCTCATAGCGCGCAATCACCGTCTGGCGCGCCGCAGCGCGCAGCGGTGCGAGCTCGGCCTGCCTGTCGAGCACAGCGATGACTGTCTTCGCCAATCGCGCCTCGTCGAAGAAGGGGGCGAGCAGGCCGTTGGCGCCGTGGCGGATCACCTCCTGCACCGGCGGCGTCGCCGAGCCGACGACCAGCGCACCGCAGGCCATCGCTTCCAGCATCGACCAGGACAGCACGAAGGGGACGCTCAGATAGACATGGGCGGCCGAGACCTGGAACAGCCTGATCAGGTCGGCATGGGCAAGCCAGGGAATATGGACGATGCGATCGCCGAGGCCGGTCTCCTCCAGCATGACCTCGCGCCAGAGCTGCCCGTCCGGGCGCGGCCGGCCATAGCCCGGCCCGTCGCCGCCGACCGCGACGAAGACCACCTCGGGCCGTTCCTGCGCGATCCGGGCCGCGGCGCGCATGAATTGCGGATAGCCCCGATAGGGGTCGAGGTCGCGAGCGGCGAAGGTGACAACGGGATCGCCGGGACGAAGCACGCGCCCATCGGGCAGGGTGAACGCCGCCTGCGCGTCAGGCCGACAAAAATGGATGTCGATGCCGTCATGGCAGACGGCGATGCGCTGCTGCAGAGCCCGCGGGTATTGCAGCTGCTGCCAGCGCGTCGGCGCATAAGCGAAGTCGAGCGCCTGCAGCGTCACCAGCTGGGCGGCGTTGCGCATGCGGATGCGTCGCCGCTCGGCGTCCGGCACGGGGATGCCTATGTCGAAGTCGAGGTCGGAGCCGGCCGCGTTGTAGAAATACTCGCAATAGCCGATCAGCGGCACGCCCGGCATCGCGTCCTTGGCGAAGAGCATGCCACCCCAGCCGACATGGCCGAGGATCGCATCCGGCCGGTCGTGCCGGTGCAATCTGCTCAACTCGGCGGCAACCGCCTCGCCAGTGCGCACATGGTAGTCGGTGGCGGCCAGCGTCGCATGCGCGGTCGCCGGCTCGCCGACGGAATAAGCGATCTGCCTCACGCCCGGGCGATCCGGTTCAGGCTTCTCCGTCACCAGCGTGACCTCGCCACCCTCGGCGACGAGGCGCTGGATCAGGTGAGCGAACTGACCAGATCCTGAACGATGAACGAATAGGACGTGCATGAAGCCAGCAGGATCCCGCCATAACGCAGCGCATCGCCCCACCATTGTTCGAGGCGGCGCAGCGTATCGTGAGTGGTCTGGAGGTCGCCCTCGGTGTCGATATCCTGGCCCTGGCCGAACTGGCTGGTCTCATCGAGGAGCTTCAACCGCTCGACGAGAAGTTGCCCTTTCGGCGAGAGCGAGATCCGGGCGAGACGGCGGTCGCGCGGCGAGGCCCCCCGCTCCAGATAGCCGCTCTCGACCAGCTGCTTGAGGTTGTAGGAGGCGTTCGAGCCGACATAGTGGCCGCGGTCGAGCAGATCGCGCACCGCGATCTCGCCGGAGCCGATGGTGAACAGCACCATCACCTGCGAGGGCGAGATGTCGTCGACGCCGAGCTTGGTCAGCTCGAGCCTGAGATAGTCGAGGAAACGCCGGCTGACCCGCTCGACCATGCGGGCGAGGTCGAGCTGCGACACCGGCGCCCGCGCCGGTGCTGATTCGGCTTCGAGACGGCGGATGCCGTCGGGGGGATCTCCGTTGAAACCATTGCCTAGGAATCGAGCGCCATCATGGGGTTTTAGATGCATTCCCTACTCCGCCTGATCTCGAAATGAGCAGTCAGCCCTCCGAGCCCCTTCGGCTGACGAATAGCCTATACGCAAAGCACATGCCACCCCGAACCGAATGAGATTAAGATTTTATCGAACTGAACATAGTCATGAACTGTTTCAAAATTTGAAATTTAGCACGCTTCTGCCATATTCTCGGTAAATGCCGTTATTTCACAAGGCCTCATCTGTCATATTATAGACATGACTTATGTGGCACGCTTTTATAACGTTCAGAACCTGCCGTATCGGCATAGGCGTCGACGGCGCCATCTGATGGCCAGCCCCATTCGGAGACCTGCATGAAGGTTGCGACCCAGCCTGCCGACGTCCTGATTCGTGGTCTGCAGCGCGGCTTTGCCGGGGGGCTGGCCTATGCCGCCTTCCTCAGCTTCTGCGTCAACATCCTGCTGCTGACCGTGCCGATGTTCATGCTGCAGGTTCAGGACCGTGTCATCGTCAGCCGCAGCTATGACACGCTGACCATGCTGCTGGTGATCGCGGCCGGGGCGCTGGCGCTCTACGGTACGATCGAGTTCATCCGCTCGCTGACCTTCCAGGCGATGGCAAGCATCCTCGCCCGCCGGCTCAACCTGCCGGCGCTGCAGGCCGCCGTCTCGACCTCGCTGGAGAAGGGCTCCGGCCAGGCGACGCAGGCGATCCGCGATCTCAACGAGCTCCGCTACTTCATCGCGAGCTCGGCGATCGCGACGCCGCTGGAGGCGATGTGGTCGCCGATCTTCCTCGCCGTGCTCTTCGCCTTCCACTGGATCTACGGCCTCGTCGGTCTCGCCTCGCTGCTGATCCTGCTGCTGCTCGGCGTCGTCTCGGACATGCTGACGCGGCGGGCGCTGAAGGAGGCGAACGAGGAGGGCGTCGCCTCGATCAACGAGATCAGCGCCACCTTGCGCCATGCCGAGACGATCGAGGCGATGGGCATGCTGCCGGCCCTGTCCAGCCGCTGGCGGGCCAAGCAGATCGCCATGCTGGAGCATCTCGATCTCGGCACGCGCCGCGGCAAGTTCATCGCCGCCATCACCCGCGCCAGCCGCATGACCATGCAGCTCGCGATCTACGCGACCGGCGCCGTGCTGATCATCCGGCACGAGGTCACCGCCGGCACGCTGATGGCCGGCAGCATCCTGCTCGGCCGCCTGCTGGCACCGTTCGACTCGATGATCACCGACTGGCGGCAATGGGTGCTCGCCGCCGCGGCCTGGAAGCGCGTGCGCGACCTTCTGCAGTCGCAGAGTTCGCAGCGCCAGAGCGTGCCGACCCCGGCGACGCAGGGCGACCTCGTCATCGACCGGCTGGTCTACGCGCCCAGGGGCGGCGAGCAGACGGTGATCAAGGGCGTCTCCTTCACGCTCGAGCCGGGCGAGGTGCTCGGCCTGGTCGGGCCATCGGGAGCCGGCAAATCGACGCTGGCGCGCCTGATCGTCGGCGTGCTCAAGCCGAATGTCGGCGGCGTCTATCTCGACGGCCACAACACCTATCTGTGGGAGCGCGGCTCCTTCGGCGACATGGTCGGCTATCTCCCGCAATCGGTCTCGCTGCTCGACGGCACCATCGCCGAGAACATCGCCCGCATGCGCAAACCCGATCCGCATGCCATCCTGGAGGCGGCGCGGATCGCCGGCGTGCACGAGCTGATCGGCCGCCTGCCGCTCGGCTACGACACCAATGTCGCCGACAGCGATTTCAAATTGTCCGGCGGCCAGCGCCAGCGCATCGGCCTGGCGCGGGCGCTCTACGGCATGCCGCGCCTCGTCGTGCTCGACGAGCCCAACGCCAATCTCGACACCGAGGGCGAGCAGAGCCTGATCCGGGCGATCAACGCCGCCCGCGAGAGCGGCGCGATCGTGATCCTGATCGCGCACCGCCCCTCGGTGATGCAGATCGTCGACAAGATCCTGGTGCTGCGCGAGGGCCGCGTCGCCCAGTTCGGCCCACGCTCGGCGATCTCCGGCATGATCACGCCCGGCGGCGTGGTCGAGATCGAACAGGCAAAACCGGTCCCCACCCGCGAGGTGAGCGCATGAGCGAGCTTCCGATGCTGCGCCGGCCAGACCGTGCGCTCGTGCCGATGAAGATCGAGGCGGAGCCCGAGGAGCGCATGCCCTCGCTGCGCAACCTCGTCCTTGCCGGCGTCGCCGCGGTGGCGATCGGCTTCGGCGGCTTCGGCGCCTGGGCGGTGACGGCGCGGCTCGACAATGCCGCTGTCGCGCAGGCGACCGTGATCGTCGACAGCCGGCGCAAGACTGTCAGCCATCTCGAAGGCGGCATCCTCAAGACCCTGCTCAAGGCGGAAGGCGAGCGCGTCTCGCAGAATGAGCCGCTGCTCAGGCTGGAGGACGCCCGTGCCCGCGCCGAGCTGCAGCAGCTCGAAGGCAAGCGCGTCGGCCTCGACGCCAGGCTCGCCCGTCTGCGCGCCGAGCAGAGCGATGCGACGCAGATCGACTTCCCGGATGACATCGAGAATGCGCGGACGCCGATCGCACGCGAGGTGGTCAATGCCGAGCGCGCTCTCTTCCGCGCCCGCGCCCAAGTCTACGACGGCAAGACCCGCATCCAGCAGCGCGTGATCGAGCAGCACCAGGCCGAATCCGAGGCGCTGCAAGCGCAGATCGACGCCGTGCGCAACCAGCGCACGCTGATCGACGACGAGGTGAAGACGATCGCCGAGCTCTATGAGAAGCGCTATGCCAAGCGCTCCCAGCTCGTCGAGCTGCAGACCCGGCAGAGCGAGCTCACCGGCCGCGCCGGCGAGATGAAGGCACGCAAGGCCAAGGCCGAGCAGGCCGTCGCCGGCGCCGAGCTCGAGATCAAGGCGATCAGCCTCGATCGCCAGAGCGAGATCGCCAAGGATTTGCAGGACAGCCAGCTCCAGCTCTCGGAGGTGGTCGAGCGTATCGTCCAGGCGCAGGACGTGCTGCGCCGGCTGGTGGTGACCGCGCCGCAGGAAGGCATCGTCGCCAATATCCGTATGCGCACGGCCGGCAGCGTCGTCGCCGCGGGCGAGGCTATCCTCGACATCGTGCCCGAGCAGGAGCCGCTGGTCGTCGAGGCCAAGGTCGATCCGCGCGACATCGATTCGGTCCGGGTCGGCGCCGACACGCAGGTCAGACTCACCGCCTTCAACGCCCGGATCATGCCCCCGCTTCTGGCGAAGGTCAGCTATGTCGCAGCCGACCAGCTGATCGACGACAAGACCGGCAATGCCTTCTTCATCGTCCGCGCCGAGATCACGCCGCAGAGCCTGAAGGAGAACAAGGTGACGCTGCATGCCGGCATGGCGGCCGAGGTGCTGATCGTCAACGGCCGGCGTTTTGCGGCCGATTACCTGCTCTCGCCCATCCGCGACAGCTTCAACCGCGCCTTCAGGGAGGATTGAGCCCGGCCTGTCTGGCCGCCGGGATCGGACCGCATCGCCGGTCGATTCCAACTCGAAACAATATACTTCGAAATCCGTATCAAGTTCTTAGTATAATGCTCGTTTGAACAATATATAAAATGACATAAACTTTGCTGCATCGCAAAAAGGTCATAATATATTGCTTGATACGACACTCTTCTTGGCTACTCTCGCGAGCGTCGTACGATGGCGAACCTTTGGGTCGCCGTCGAAATCGCACCGTGACCCAGAACGAGCGGCGGACGTTCTCCGCATATCTGGTGGTGCTCTCTGATCACCGAGGAGGTGACGAATGGCCACGATCGAAGGCAGTGCATTCGATGATTTCTTGATTGGGACACGCTTCAGTGACGTGATCCTCGCCGGCGCCGGGGACGACATCGTCCATGGTGGCAACCAGGTGGACTCTCTCTTCGGCGAAGAGGGCGACGACCTGCTCTATGGCGACGGCGGCAACGACTTCCTGTCCGGCGGCGAGGGCAATGATGCGCTCTTCGGCGGCCAGGGTGACGACGTGCTCACCGGCGGCGAAGGCAATGACAGCCTGTTCGGCGGCGAGGGCGAGGACGTTCTCGACGGCGGCGCCGGCGACGACATCCTGCGCGGCAATGCCGGCGACGACGTGCTGCGTGGCGGCGACGGCGACGATCTGCTCCAGGGCGGGCCGGGCGACGACATCCTGCTCGGCGGCACGGGCAACGACGTCCTGCAGGGCGGCGCCGGCAGCGACGTGCTCGAAGGCGGCGCCGGCAACGACGTCCTTCAGGGCGGCGCGGGCGACGATCTGCTCTTCGCCGGCGCGGGTGACGACATCCTCTCCGGCGGCGCCGGCGACGACATCTTCATCTTCAATGGCGGCGGCGGCAACGACGTCGTGCTCGACTTCGATGCCGGCCACGACCTGCTGCAGATCTCGAGCGGCATCAACGGCACCGACATCGGCTCGGCCGAGGACGTGGCGGCGCGCGCCACCACCGTCGGCGGCAACGCCGTCATCGATCTCGGCAATGGCGACACCGTGACCATCGTCGGCGTCTCCGCCGAAGACATCCAGGCCGATCCGAACTCCTACTTCTCGGTCGCCTGACGAAAGCTGGCGCCGGCCGGATCACGGTCCGGCCGGCGCCTCCCCCTGCCCTTCCGGAACAGGTTCCTCATGCTCTCTCTTGCGCCCGCGCCGGCCACGGACGGCCTGAGCCCACAGCTGCATCTCTCCAGGCTGAGCGGCTCGGTTTTCCTGCTGAGCTGGACCATCGACGCTCCCGTGCTGTCGCGGCCGCGCATCGCGCTCGCTGCAGGGGAGAAGCGCCTCGCCTCGGGCTCGGTCGTCCTGCCTCTCGGCGATGGACGCCTGCGCGTCGTCGTCGTCTTCCGCCATGGCGGATCCGGTGAAGTCGTCGCGGCTCTGTCCGACGATCATCCGGGCGGCGACACCACTGCGCGTTTCGATCCCGATCTCGTCCATGGCATGGCCGATGCGGAGGATCTCGTCCGCGACGCGACGCCCGATGCGCGTCGCATGCTCGCCAACGCCCTGGTCGGCCATTGGCCGACGCTGTTCGGGCTCAGCCAGGCTGCCGGCTATCTCGGCTTCCTGCGCCAGTTCCTGCTGATCCTCGCCCGCAAGCCGTTAGCGGCGTCCCCGGTCGCCCGGCTCACCGAAGGCAAGGTCCTGCTGGAAACGACGGTTCCCGGCCGGCTCTCCGGCGTCCGCACCGCCTATCGACTTGATTCAGGTGGCCTCTCCCGCTTGCCCGGCCGGCCGCGGCTCGGCCGCGCCGATCGCGCCGGCAACCGGCCGCTGCACCTGATCATCGATGAATTCCCGCCGCAGGCCGGCGGCCTCCTGATCCTGCAGGCCGAATCCGGCCTGATCGTTCGGACCGTCGCCGCCCGCCAGGACATCCCTTCGCTCGGACGCTGGTGGGCCGGCAAGGCCAGCCAGCGCGACGGGTTGCGCAGCTGGCTCGTCGAGCAGCTTTCCGGCCTCTCCGAGCAGGGCCGCCTGCTGGCGATCGAGATGCAGAGGCGGCTGCCACTCGCGGCCCAGACCGTGCGCCGCAATGACGACCTGCCTTCGGCCGAGCTCGACCTCGCCGTCACCACCCCGGCCGGTTTGTTGCTGGGTGGCTGGTATCGCGATGCCGAGGGGCTGCTCGACGAGGTGCTGCTGCATCGCTCCGAGGGTGAGCCGACGCCGGTGCTCGAACGGCTGGACCATTTCCCCGCGCTGCTGCCCGCTGGCACCAATGGCGACGTCAAGCGCGCCATCGGCTTTGCAGCCCTGATCCCCGGCTATGCCGGTGGCGCGCCGGTGCTGCAGCCACGGGTCGAGCTCAAGCTGAAATCCGGCACCGTTCTGTCGCTGCGCCCCAATGCGCAGCCGGCAGACACCCTCGCCATCCGCGCCCGGGCGCTGGCCGCGATCCCGCCGCAGCATCTCACCGCGCAGATGCTGGAGCGGACGATCGCGCCGGTGCTGGCCGACTGCCAGGCGGCCTTGCGCCAGAGCCTGCCGGAGCCCCGCATCAAGAGCTTCGGCAAGGGGCCGGCGAGCCCGGCCGTCTCGGTGGTGATCCCGCTCTACCGCGTCTACGATTTCCTGCGCATTCAGGTCTGCGCCTTCGCCGCCGATCGCTGGTTCGTCGAGAAGGCCGAGCTGATCTATGTGCTCGATTCACCCGAGCATGAGGGCGAGGTCGCCCACCTCCTCGGCGGGCTCTTCCTCGCCTATGGGCTGCCGATGCAGCTCGTGGTGATGGGCCGCAATGGCGGCTTCTCGGCCGCCTGCAATGCCGGTGCGGCTGCCTCGCGCGGACAGGCTCTGGCGCTCGTCAATTCCGATGTCATCCCCGACAGCGAGGGCTGGCTGCCGGCGCTGTTGCAGCGGCTCGAGCCGCACCGGCGCACCGGCGCGGTCGGCCCCAAGCTGCTCTATGACGATGGCTCGCTGCAGCATGCCGGGCTCTACTTCAAGCGCGACAGTAAAGGCACCTGGCTCAACCATCATTACTTCAAGGGCATGCCGAGCGGCTATGCGCCGGCCAATGTCGAGCGGTCTGTGCCCGGCGTCACCGGCGCCTGCATCGTCATGACGCGGGCGCTGTTCATGGAGGTCGGCGGCTTCGACGACGCTTACGTGATCGGCGACTACGAGGACAGTGATCTCTGCCTCAAGATCGCCCGGGCCGGGCTCGGCATCGTCTATGTCCCGAGCGTGTCGCTCTATCACCTCGAGCGCCAGTCGATCTCGAAGAGCCTCGACTACACCCGCGGCGTCGCCTCGCAGCATAATTCCTGGCTCCAGACCAAGCGCTGGGACGGTGAGATCGGGGCGCTGATGGCGGCGATCGACAAGCCGGCGCCCCAGCAGCAATCCGCGCCGGCGCCGTCCTTGAGCCTCGATCCGGAATTCCTCCTCTCCCGCGCCAACCTCAGAAGGGCGACTGCGGCATGACGGCGACCCTCGCCCTGCGACAGACCACTTCAGAAGCAGCGCCCGCGATCTTGCCGGCGACGCCCGAACTCGCCTGGCTGTTGGCGCATGTCCAGACGAACCGGTTCCTGCCGCATCCGCCGCCGGATTCGATCTTCGTCGGCGACGGCGACTATCGCGCCATCGGCGCCGAGTTCCTCGGCCATTTCGTCCGGATCGGCCGGCTGCAGCCGCATGAGCGCGTCTTCGACATCGGTTGCGGCATCGGCCGCATGGCGGTGCCGCTGACGCAATATCTCGACCCCGAGCGCGGCAGCTATGACGGCGTCGATCCGGTGATGGACGGCATCCTCTGGTGCGCCCAGACGATCTCTCCGGCTTATCCGCGCTTCCGCTTCCAGCGCCTCGACATCGCCCACCCGCTCTACAACCCGCAGGGCTCGCTGCCGGGCAACGAGGTGCGCTTCGGCTTCGCCAACCAGAGCTTCGACTTCATCACCATGACCTCGGTGGCGACGCACCTGCCGCCGGACGAGCTGGTGGTCTACCTCAACGAAGTCGCGCGCCTGCTCGCCCCGGGCGGGCGGCTCTTCCTCACCGCCTTCGCGCTCGACGGCCAGAGCACCGGCCAGGAGCGCCTGAAGTTCCGGCGCTGGGGTGAGGGTCCCGGCTGGTATGCGATCGAGGAGGCGCCGCTGGCCGCCGCCGGCATCGACGCCGGCTTCCTGCTCGAACACGCGACGCAGGCCGGCCTCGCCGTCGAGCGGCTCGACCCCGGCCATTGGCGCGGCCACAGCGCGGCCCACTACCAGGATCTGCTGGTCGCGGTGAAATCGGGGGTTCAGCGATGAGCCGGCGCATCCTCGTCGTCGCCCATAACCACCCGGACCTGCATCCGGGCGGCACCGAGATCTTCGCGCATGACCTGGCGAGCGCCTATCGCGGCGAGGGCTGCGAGGTGCTCTTCCTCGGCGCGACCAATGCGATCCACCGCCAGCCGCATCCCGGCACCGCCTTCCAGGCAACCGGCCCGGATGGCGACCTGTTGCTGTGGAGCGGGCATTTCGATCGCTTCCATCTCAGCCAGATCGACCATTACGGCACCTTGCAGGATCTCGGTTCGCTGCTGATCGAATTCCGGCCGGACGTGATCCACATCCATCATCTCGTGCTGATCGGCGCCGAGTTCCTGGCGCTGGCGCGACGTCTGCTGCCGCAGGCGTCGATCGTGATGACGCTGCACGACTATTATTCGATCTGCCACCATGACGGGCTGATGGTGCGCACCGGCGACAAGCAGCGCTGCACCGGAGCTTCGCCAGCAAAATGCCATGGCTGTTTCCCGGAGATCGGCCCCGACCGCTTCCTGCTGCGCGAGCGCTTCCTGAAGACGCATCTCTCTGCCGTCGATCGCTTCGTTTCGCCGAGCCGCTTCCTGCGCCAGCGCTACATCGACTGGGGCCTGCCAAGCGAGAAGATCGAGGTGATCGCCAATGCGCGGCCGGCGCAGATGCCGGTGCCGCACCGGCACACCCATGGGGCGCGCAATCGTTTCGGCTATTTCGGCAATCTCAACCCGTGGAAAGGCGCGCTGCCGTTGCTGCAAGCGGCCAAGCTTCTGCGCGACGAGGGCGTTGACGGCTTCGAACTGCGCATCCATGGCGACGCGCCGTTCCAGAGCGAGGTCTTCACCACCGCACTCGACAAGGCGCTCGCAGAGGCAGGCGCCGAGGTCGTGCATTGCGGCCCCTATCGCCGCGACGAGATGTCAGCGCTGATGGCCGAGGTCGACTGGGTGGTGATGCCCTCGATCTGGTACGAGAACGCGCCCCTCGTCATCCAGGAAGCTTTCCAGCATCTGCGGCCCGTGATCGCCAGCAGTATCGGCGGCATGGCCGAGATGGTGCGCGACGGCATCGACGGGCTGCACGCCCGCCCGGGCGATCCGCGCCAGCTCGCGCAGGTCATGGCGCGCGCCGCGAGCGAGGATGGGCTCTGGCACCGCCTCGTCGACCGCATCGCGCCGCAACCCGGCATGGACGACTGCGCGCAGGCGCACCTTGCCCTGTTCGATCAACTCAAACTGGCGGAGGCGGCATGACCAGCATGACGACGATGCACAGTCCGGACAGTACCGTGAGCGAAGCGAGCGCGACCCCGGCAAAGCTCAACGGGCGCGTCGACGCGCTCGACGGCAACCGGCTGCATGGCTGGATCTGGGACGAGGCCCGTCCCGAGGAGCGGCTGACCGTGCGCCTGATGCGCAATGGCCTCAAGGTGCAGGAGGCTGTCGCCGACCAGGGCCGCATCGACCTGCGCCGCAACGGCATCGGCGACGGCCGGCACGCTTTCGCCATGGAGCTCGACGACCGCACCGCGGCGGCGCGCGAGGCGCTGACCATCGTCGGTATCTCACCGAGCACCGGCGCCGAGCTCGAATTGCGCCTGCCGCCGCCGGCGGAGCTCGCGGCGGAGGCGGCGATCGCCGTGCCGCTCGCCCGCTTCTTCGACCGGGTCGAGGCGCTGATCGCGCTGCAGCGACGCTCGCAGCTGGCCCAGAAGGAACTGCTCGACAAGGTCGGCGAGCTCGGCGTGCAGCTGGCGCAGCATCGCCAGCGCGAGGCCGAGGTGAGGCAATCCGAAGAGGTCGAGGGCAATGGTGCGATCGCGTCCCGTCTCGGCGAGATCGACGTCTTCCAGATGCGCTTCGACCAGACGCTGCGTGCCTTCGACGACCGGCTGGTCGCGATCCGCAAAGAGGCGAAAGCGCCGCTCCGGCAGGTCACCGTCGTGCTCGGCTTCCTCTCGGGGCTATCGGCAGTGCTCTCCTTCGTCACCCTCACCGTCATGCTGATGGGCAGGTGACGCGATGAACGAGGTCATCATCCCCGAGCGGACCATGATCAGCCCGGCGCCGACCGTGGCCTGGACCCCGCTCGGCGAGAACGCGATCCTGGTGATGAGCGCCTGCGATGCGCTGCCCGGCAAGGTGCCGGTCGCGGTCGACGGCAATCCGCGCAACCGGGTCGAGACGATGGCGCTGACCTGGCGCCGGCCGCAGGCCGATGCCGCACACGCCACCGGTTTCCTCTGCCTCGCCCCGGCCCCGTCGCCGGACCGTGCCGGCTCCGGCGCGATCCTGCTCGGCCGGCCCGGCCGGCCCTTGCGCCTGATCCTGGCTCCGAAGCCGATGCCGTTGCAGGCCTTCCTCGCGGCGCTCGCCGACGAGGCCGGCCAGGCCTTTCCGACCGTGGTCGACGGGCTCCTCGAAGTGCTGCTCGCCGGCAAGTCGAACCCGCGCCGCCTGCGCGCCGTCGGCATGCTGCTGCAATCGGTCGCCAAGCCCGGCGGCTTCGTCGAAGTGATGGGCCCGCTCGAAGAGGGCATCTTCCTGCAGGGCTGGACCGCGAACTTCGCGGCCGGCCGGACCAAACTGCTGATCGCGCATGGCGGGCTGTCACCGGCCGTGCTGGAGGCAGGAACCTTCGAGCGTGACGACCTCGGCGAGGGCGCCTGCGGTTTCTTCGGCCTACTGGAGGAGTGCGCGATCCGCCATCCCAGCGAGATCGAGCGACTGTTCTTCCGCGCCAATGACGGCTGGCGGGCGCTCGAAGTCTACGATCGCCACGTCCTGCTCGAGCAGATCACGGTGCCCGGCCATCTGCGCGACGGGCTGCAGCGCGGTACCGCGCCCCCGGCGACGACCGAGAAGCTGAAGCAGGCCTCACAGCGCTTCGACGGGCGCGACACCATCTCCTTCCTTGAACAGCCGGTGCGCGCCGGCATCGACGATGCCACCATCGTCGAGGGCACCGGCGTGCTGATCATCGGCTGGCTGTTCGATCCCGAACGCCTGACCGGCAACGTCACGCTGCGCAGCGGCACGCAGTCCTGCGCCATCGACAAGAGCTGGACGCGAGCGGTACGGCCGGACGTCACCGCCGCCTTCGCCGAGGATCCGCGCTTCGGCCCGGCCATGGCGAGCCGGCGCAACAGCCACGGCTTCATCGTCTTCGCGCCAAAACTGCTGCCGGAGCCCGGCCAGCAGCTCTATCTCGAATTCGAGGTCGAGGGTCACGGCCCGGCCTTCCTGCCGCTGGCGCCGGGACGCAACCCGGCGCGGCGCGCGCTGGAGCGGGTCTTCGGCTTGCTCGATCCGCGGTCCTCCACTGCAACCGCCGTGGTCGAGAAGCAGATCGCGCCCGCTTTGCAGGCCGCCGAGATCCAGCCGCCCAAGGCGATCGAGACGCATGATATCGGCCGCTTCAATGCCGATGCGGCACTCGGCCTGGTGATCGGTCTCGACCAGCGCCAGCGCGAGCTTTCCAGCCTGTTCGCCTTGCTCGCGATCGACCCCGAGGTCAGGCCGCTGCCGATCGTCGTCGCCGCCCCCGGCGAGAGCTTCGACCGGCTCGGCGCCGAGGCGCGCCGGCTGGCCAAGTTCTACGGGCTCCAGGTCCGGCTCGTCCTGGTCGAGGGCGTCGAGGACAGCTGCGACGCGCTGGAGGCGGGCGTGCGCGCCTGCCGCTTCCAGACGGTGGCGTTGCTCTCCGGCGCGGCCCAGATCCGCATGCCGGGCTGGCTCGGACGGCTGGAGCGCGCCTATCGCGGCCGCGGCGGCCAGTGCGTGGCGAGCCCGACCCTGCTGTTCGAGGACAATTCGATCCGTTGGGCCGGCGCCTGGCTCGAAGGCGAAGGCGCCAACCGGCGCGTCTACAACCGCTTCGTCGGCTATCCCCTGGATGCGATCGGCAGCCTCGGCCCGATGGAGGTCGCCGCCGGTGCGACCGAATGCTGCGTGATGTCGCGCAACGCCTTCCTCGAGGCAGACGGCTTCTCGCGCAGCTACTTCACGCCCAGTGAGAAGGGCCTCGATCTCTGCCTGAAGCTCCGGATGAACGGGGTTCCGTCGCTCTGGGTGCCGGAGGTCGAGATCTATGTCGTCGAGGACGCCGAGACCCGCCCGCATGTCGGCGCGCTGATCAATCTCGCCGACCGCACCAGTTTCGACCGGCGCTGGGCGCTGGCCATTTCCAACATGAGAGGATGAGCATGCGTATCCTCGTCGTCTCGCACGGCCACCCTTCCTTCTCGCTCGGCGGCGCCGAAGTCGCCTCCTACAACCTGCACAAGGGCTTCCAGGCCAATAGCGAGGTGGACACCCACTATCTCGCCAGGGTCGGCGCGCCGACACCGCGCCATGCCGGCACGGCGCTGATGAGCCTGCGCCAACGCGGCGGCGAACTGCTCTACTATGCCGAGGAATACGACCACTTCCTGCTGTCGAACCGCGCCACCGACGAGATCGAGCGCGACTTCGTCCGCGTCTTGCGCGACCTGAAGCCCGATGTGGTGCATTTCCACCATTTCATCGGCCTCGGCCTCGAATGCATCTTCGCAGTGCGCGACACGCTGCCGGATGCGCTGATCGTGGTGACCTTCCACGAATATCTCTCGATCTGCCACCATCACGGCCAGATGGTGAAGACCGGCGCCTTCAAGCTCTGCTACCGGTCTTCGCCGAGCGACTGCAACGCCTGCTTCCCGGACATCTCGCCGTCGCGCTTCCTGGCGCGCGAGACCTTCATTAAGGGCATCCTCAACCTCGCCGACCATTTCATCTCGCCGAGCCGGTTCCTGGCCGAGCGCTACCAGCAATGGGGCCTGTCGGCCGAGCGCTTCTCGGTGATCGAGAACGGCATCGACGTCGCCGAGGTCGCGCCGCCGCGGCCGGGACCTGAAGCCAACGGCCGGCGCTCGCGCTTTGCCTATTTCGGCCAGCTCACACCCTATAAGGGCGCCGACGTGCTGATCGACGCCGTCACCCGCATCCCGGAACAGGTCTGGGGCGAAGACAGCGTGCTGCTCGTCTATGGCGGCAATCTCGACCGGCAGCCCGAGGCCTACAAGAAGAAGTTCACCGACCTGGTCGAGGCGGCCGGGCGGCGCGTGCGCTTCTGCGGCCCCTTCCAGAACCACGAGATGCCGAACCTGATGCGTTCGGTCGACTGGGTGGTGATGCCCTCGGTCTGGTGGGAGAACTCGCCGATCGTGATCCAGGAGGCCTTCTTCCACGGCCGCCCGATCCTCTCCAGCAATCTCGGCGGCATGGCCGAGAAGATCACCGACGAGGTCGACGGTTTGCACTTCCGCTCCGGCAGCCCGGAGGACCTCGTCGATTGCATGACCCGGGCGCTGAGCGAGCCCGGGCTATGGGAGCGCCTGCGCGCAGGCATCAAGAAGCCGCTCAGCCATGTCGACTGCGCCGAACAGCATCTGGCGCTCTACCAGCGCCTGATCGCCGAGCGGGGCGTGACGACCCCGGCCAATCGCGCCGCCGCGCCGATGATCGCGTGAGCTGCGCGGACACAAGAAGGGAGAACGCAACCATGGCCCGCATCCTCGTGATCAGCCCATCGGGCGAAGTCTACGACCACGACAATGTCCGCTGGTACCGCCATGCCGACCTTCAGAGCCACATCAACCACTACCATAATATCGGCGACGCCTTCGTCTTCGATTCCTCGCTGAAGCTGCTCAACTTCGAGAAGCTCGAGGAATTGCCGATCACCAGCATCGATCCCGCCCAGATCGACCGGTTCAATGCCGAGTTCGACTATGTCTTCCTGCGCGGCTCGAACTATGTCCACGCCGGCATGAACTGGAGCCGCACCGCCGAGGTGCTGCGCCGGCTGAAGCTGCCCGTGCTCGCCTTCGGCATCGGCGCTCAGGCCCCGGTCAGCGGCAAGCTCGAGCTCAGCGAGGACAGCAAGACCGTTCTCAAGCTGATCTCGGATTCGACCACCTCGGTCGGCGTACGCGGCACCTACTCGGCCGAGGTGATGCACGAGCTCGGCATCAAGAATGCCCGGATCATCGGCTGCCCGACCGCCTTCCGCAACAACCGGCCGGACCTCGCCATCCGCCTGCCGGCGCTCGACTCGGTGAAGCAGGTCGGAGTCACGCTGCGCCGCGAGGTCTCCAAGCATTACGCCAAGGACATCAAGCGCTACCTGACCTTCCATCGCGACCTGGTGAAGGCGATGGCGGACCGCTTCGAGGTCACGCTGATGTCCCAGGGCGAGGTCGAGGAGAAGAAGCTCGCTCTCGGTACGCCAGAGCAGAAGCAGGAGGGCATGGCGGCCCTGCGCGAGAATGGCTGGGCGACCCAATGGTATCTCGATGAGCAGATGGAAGCGCTCTACCGCGACCGGATGTTCTATTCGGATGTCGTCGCCGGCTACGAGCAGCTCGTCCGCAAGCTCGATCTCGTCCTCGGCTACCGGCTGCACGGCAATCTGATGGCGCTCGCCAACGGCACGCCCTCGATCTACTTCACCTATGACAGCCGCACCGTCGAGTTCGCCGAGACCTTCCAGATCCCGAGCGTCGACGTCTTCGGCGACAAGCCGTTCAGGCTGGAAGAGTACTGGGACCAGGCGCGCTTCGATCGCTTCAACGCAGCCTATGCCCGGACCTATGGCGCGATGAGCGCCTTCCTCAGCGAGAACAAGGTCGACCACAAGATGGCAGGGCTCGCTGCGGCCGCCCCATCCGCGCCGCCGGCTCCCGAGCCGGAAAGGAAGGTGGCATGAGGAGCCTTCGCAGCGCCTTCGTCTGGCTGCCAGCGGTATTGCTGGCAGCCGCCGCTCCCGTTGCCGGTCTCGCTCAGCAGGCACCCGCCCCAAAGGGGCCGGGTTACCGGCTCGAGATCGCACCCGACGCGAAGGAGGAGACGGTCGTCTCCTGGGCACGCGAGCGCTGCGAGGAATGGGACCTGCCGGATGCGCCCTTGCGCGCCTTCCGCGACAACAAGGGCGAGGTCGTCGCCTTCGCCAGCCATTACCGCAGCCGGCCGTTGATCGGCGGCAATCTCGGCGCGATCCGCAAGAGCTGCGCCGTCTCCTTCGAGGCGAAGAGCAGCGCCGACCCCAGCCAGTTCAGCGACAAGAGCTGGATAGCGGCGACCTGGACCGGTGATGGCCGCAATGTCGAGGCGCTCGTGCACGCCGAGTACCATGCCGACAAGCATCCCGGCGCCTGCCGCTTCAAGGATGCGATGAGCTGCTGGTACAATGTCGTCACCGCCGCCCATTCCGCTGATGGCGGCCTGAGCTTCAAGACCGACGAACCGCGCCCGCTGGTGGCTGCGCCGGGCTTTCCCCAGGAGGTCGGCCAGGGCCGCCACCGCGGCTTCTTCAACCCCTCGAACATCGTCCAGAAGGACGGCGCCTGGTACGCGCTGATCATGACGACCGGGGGCGAGGGCCAGAAGAACGGCGTCTGCCTGTTCCGCTCGACCAACATCAAGGACCCGACCTCCTGGCGCGCCTTCGATGGGCAGGACTTCACCATCCGCGCCGTCGATCCCTATCGCGACGATCTCAGCCAGGCGCGGCCGTGCCAGACGCTCAAGCCGCTGCCGACCACCGTAGGATCCCTGACCCGGCACGAGCCGAGCGGGAAATGGCTCGCGCTCCTGCATCTCGGCCCCGACCCGAGCCAGAACATCGCCGGCGGGCGGGTCGCCTATAGCTGGTCCGACGACCTGATCCGCTGGTCGCCGCTGCAGACGCTGATGGTGCAGCCGACGATGTGGAGCAAGAACTGCAGCGACCGGCTGCGCTACGGCTATGGCGCCCTCGCCGACCCCGCTTCGCGCTCGCGCAATTTCGAGACGACCGGCGACGAGGCCTACCTCTTCATGACCAGGATGAAGGTCGCCGACTGCAAGCTCGGTCCTGACCGGGATCTGGTCCGCCTCAAGGTTCAGTTCGTCAAGGAGGGGCCATGAACGCGCCCGTGCTCAATCTCGGCTCCGTCGTCTCGGCCGAGAACGCCATCAAGATCCTGCGCACCACCACCGGCGAGGTCGTCGTCGCGATCGGGCGCCGGCCCGACCGGAGCTGGCCGGCGCTCAAGCTGATGCTCGACGGGCAGGACTACGCCACCATCCATCCCGGCGCGATCGTCACCGGTGACGCCGATGTCGCGGAATTGACGATCCCGCTGCCAAGTATGCCCAATGGGCGCCCCCACTCGGTCGCGATCGCCGACGCAGCCACAGGCACGCTCGCCCCGGGCTCGAATCTGCGTCCGATCGCGACCGAGACCAAATTGCGCGCGCTGGTGATCTATCCGGCCGGCGAGGTCCATGAGCACGACAAGGTGCGCTGGTACCGCGCGCCGATGGAGAAGCTGCTCAGCGACTATTTCAACATCGGCGACATGATCGTCTACGATTCGACGCTGAAGCTCCTGCGCTATGCGCATCTGGAGCCGATGAAGATCATGTCGCCGACCGAAGCCGACATCGAGCGCTATGCCAGCGAATTCGACTTCGTCTTCGTGCGCGGCTCGAACTTCATCCACGAGAACATGGAGTGGTTCCGCGCCGTCGAGGTGCTGGAGCGGGTGAAGCTGCCGGTCTACGCCATCGGCGTCGGTGCGCAGGCGAGCCAGAACCGCAGGATCGAGCTGCCCGAGCCTTCGAAGCGCTTCTGGTCGATCGTCGCCGAGCGCTGCGCCTCGATCGGCGTCCGCGGCGCCTTCAGCGCCGAGACCCTGCGCCAGAACGGCATTCGCAATGTCGAGGTCGTCGGCTGCCCCTCGATCTTCCGGACCCGCAATCGTGACCTCAAGATCCGCATCCCCGACCAGCGCGAGATCCGCAAGGTCGCCTTCAGCCTGCGGCGCGAAGCCGACAAGAGCTACACCGCCGACCCCGAGGCCTATCTGCGCAATCAGAAGGCCGCCCTCCTCAAGGTCGACGCCCAGAGCGAGATGGTGATGTCCTCGCATGGCGAGCAGGAGGAGAAGGCGTTCTTCCTGCGCGATGGCGCCGCGAAGGAGAAGGCCGTCGCCGAGTTCGTTCGGACCAAGTGGTGGGACGGCCCGGACGATGCGCCGATGCGGCGCATCTACGAGAAGCAGCTGTTCTCCTTCTTCGACGTCGAGCGCTATGACGAGTTCGCAAGGTCGATCGACCTCGCCGTCGGCTATCGCGTCCACGGCGTGCTGCCGGCCGTCGCGCATGGCGTGCCCGGCGTGCTCGTCGCCTATGACACGCGCAGCCAGGAACTGGCCGAGACCCTGAAGATCCCGGTCGTGTCTGAGGCTGCACTGGCCGAAGGCGGCTGGCGCGCCGTCTACCAGGAGGCGGCGCTGAACAATCTCGCAAAGAGCTATGCCGCGTCCTACGACCGGATGCGCGGCTTCCTCGACCGCAACGGCATTCCCCACCGCATGTGAACAGACCCGGCGCGGCGAAGACCGCGCCGGTTGGAGGAAACGCCCGGAGGTCACCGGGCCATCTGCAAACGCCCGGTGCTTACGAGACTTCCTGAAGTCCGCAGCGTCGAGCCGAGAGGTTTGCACGAACCAGGAGACGATCGATGAAGATCGAATACGATGCCGGCACGGCCCTTTCCATCATGCGCGGCAATCCCGTGCGTGGCTGGACCTCGGGCAAGCCCGAGAAGATGGCCAAGGAGCGGCTGACGACGGGCAACTACCTCGCCGTCCAGCACAAGCCGAAATTCAAGATCGACCCGGCCTGGCCGATCTTCACCATGGGCTCGTGCTTCGCGCGCGAGGTCGAGAACATCCTGATGATGCGCGGCCTGCCGCTGCTGCTGCGCGGCCACGGCGTGCCGGCCGAGCATTTCGAGAGTTGGGACGAGGAGACGGGCCGCGGCGGCGGCGCCGATCGCGGCCAGCTCAGCCGCGGCGCGCTCAACAAGTACTCGGTCCGCTCGATGACGCATGAGCTCAAGCGCGTGCTGCGCGGCGAGGACTACCCCAATGACGGGCTGATCGAGCTTGCGCCCGGGCAATGGTTCGATCCGCATGCCAGCGGACTCAAGCTGCTCGACCGCGAGACCGCCTTCGCCAACCGCAAGCGCCTCACCGAGGCGACGGCGACGATCAAGCAGGCGCGCATCTGCTTCTTCACGCTCGGCCTGACCGAGACGTGGCTGGATGCCGAGACCGGGATCGCGATGAATGCCCATCCCGGGCCGAGCTGGCTGCAGCGTATGCCGGAGCGCTTCCGTTTCGTCGACTACGGCTACGATGCGACGCTGGCCGACATGCTCGACATCATCGGTTTGATCCGCGAGCACTGCAATCCGGAGATGCGCTTCGTCGTCACCGTATCGCCGGTGCCGTTCGGTGCAACCTTCAAGGATGCCGACGTGATCGTCGCCAACAGCGCCTCGAAATCGCTGCTGCGCGCCGTCGCCGAGGAGCTGTTCCGGCGCTTCGACTATATCGACTACTTCCCGAGCTACGAGATCGTGCTCAACTCGCCGCGGGCGATCGCCTTCGAGGACGACCAGCTCCACATCGCCCGCGAGATGGTCGCGCATGTGATGACGACCTTCCAGGGCGCCTATCTGCCGCCGGTCGAGCAGCCGCAGGCAGCCTGATCACAAGCCGGTCGCCCTGACCGGCTTGTCATGCCAAGATGCGCCGGGCGCCGATGAACGGCCCCCGGCGCAGGCTTGTCCGGTGGCCGTCCGACCGCCCGATCAGAATCGGGAGGACGAGATGAACGTCGCCAATCTTCAGCTCGAAGGCATGCTGCTGGCCTTCACCGCCGTGTTGCGCTCGCTGGTGACGTCCGGCGCCCTGAGCGAAGCCGAGCTCAAGGCCGCACTGGCTCAGGCCGAGCAGACCGGACTCGGCGACCGGCAACGCTGCGACCAGCTCAGCCCGAGCCAGCGCGACTCGCTCGCCTTCGCCGCCCGCTTCCTGTCGATCGCAACGCGGGCGGACAGCGGCATGCGCCCCTTCTCGGAGGTCGCGCGCGAGGTCGGGCGCACCACCTGACCCTGCGACCTCGCGCCGCCCTCACCCGCTTGTCATTGGCTTTTCGCGGCAGAAGCGGGCATCTGATTGGCATGATCGCGACGAGCCTCCCGCGCCGGACCGTATTCCGGCTGTTGCAGCGCGCCACCATGGCGCTCGCTTTGCTCGCGCCTGCACCTGTGCTCGCCGCCGAATCCGCCGCCGTGACCTCGCAGCGCGTCACCGCCACCTTGCTGTCGAGCCGCGATGCCGTCGCACCGGGCGAGCGTTTCCAGGTCGCCCTCACCCAGAAGCTCGCTCCGGGCTGGCACAGCTATTGGCAGAATCCCGGCGATTCAGGCGAAGCGACGAAGATCGACTGGACGTTGCCGGAGGGCGTGAGCGCCGGCGCGATCCAATGGCCGGCGCCGAAGGCGATCCGGGTCGAGCCTCTCGTCAATTTCGGCTTCGAGGACCATGTCCTGCTGCCGGTCGAGATCTCGGTCCCGGCGAACGCCAAGCCGGGCGAGAGGCTGACGCTCTCGGCCAAGGCGACCTGGCTGGTCTGCGAGAAGATCTGCATTCCCGAAGAAGGCGCCTTCACCCTCGATTTGCCCATCGCGGCCGCCGGCATTGTCGACACTGCTGCCGAGACCCGGATCGATGAGGCGCGCGCCGCCCTGCCGAAGCCAGCCGGCTTCACCAGCAAGCTGACGGCGAAGGGCGATGACAAGCTTGCGCTCGCTTTGCCCGGCCTCCCGGCCGGCGCCAGCGATGTCCGCTTCTTCCCGATCCTTGATACGCTGATCGAGCATGCGGCCGAGCAGCCGCTCGCGAACGGCGCACTCACCCTCACCCGCTCGACCGCCTTCAAGGTGGGCACACCGACGACCGATGGCGTGGTCACCTTCGAGGAGGGCGGCGCCAGGCGGGCCATCACGCTGAGTGCCGAGGTCGCGCCGGCCCTGTTGCAGGCTGCGGCGGCACCGGCGCAGGCACCGGCGAAGGTGGTTCTGCCGCCGCCTCCGGCCGAGGACCTGACGCTCCTTCTGGCGCTGGCCTTCGCCTTTGCCGGCGGCCTGATCCTCAACCTGATGCCCTGCGTTTTGCCGGTGCTGTTCATCAAGGCGCTCGGCTTCGCGCAGCTGGCACAGGCGAGCCGCGGCGAGGTCCGCCAGCAGGGCCTGCTCTTCCTTGCCGGCGTGCTCGCGACCTTCTTCGCGCTGGCCTCGGCCGTGATCGCGCTCGGCGCTGGCTGGGGCTTCCAATTGCAATCGCCACCGCTCGTCATCCTGCTCGCCGTGCTGATGACGCTGATCGGCTTCAACCTGATCGGCGCCTTCGAGATCGGCGGCAAGCTGCAGGGTGTCGGCGACGGGCTCGCCAGCCGCAGCGGGCCGGTCGGCGCCTTCATGACCGGTGCGCTCGCGGTGGTGGTGGCGACGCCCTGCACCGCCCCGTTCATGGGCGCGGCGATGGGCTATGCGCTGACGCAGCCACCAGCCGCGGCGATCGCGATCTTCATGGCGCTGGCGCTCGGCTTCGCCGCGCCCGTCGTCGCGCTCTCCTTCGCCCCCGGCCTGCTGCGCCTGCTGCCCAAGCCCGGCCGCTGGATGCTCATCCTGAAGCAGGCCTTCGCCTTCCCGATGTTCGCGACCGCGATCTGGCTGGTCTGGGTCGCGACCATGCAGGCCGGTGCCGATGGCGCCCTCGCCGCGCTCGTCGCGATCCTCGTCGCCGGTTTTGCACTCTGGCTGATCGGCGTGACGCGTGGCAGCGGCCGTGCCTTACGCACCGTCGCGGCTGCGGTGGCCATTCTGCTCGTCGGTGCAGCCTCGGCCTTCGTGCTCGAAAGCGCGACGCCCTCGGCTCAGCCGACAGCCCAGGCTGGTACCGATGCCCCCGGAGTGTGGTCGCCGGCGCGGGTCGCGGAATTGCAGGCGCAGGGCAAGCCGGTCTTCGTCAACTTCACCGCGGCCTGGTGCATTACCTGCCTCGCCAATGACCGGGTGGCGCTGTCGCGGCAGGAGGTGAAGGACGCCTTCGCCAAGCTTGGCGTCGCCTATCTCAAGGCCGACTGGACCAATCGCGACGCGGTGATCGCCGCGACGCTGGCCGAGTACGGCCGTGCCGGCGTGCCGCTCTACCTGTTTTATCCCGGCACCAAAGGCGCGCAGGCGGAGGTGCTGCCGCAATTGCTGACGCCCGAGACGGTGGTGAGCGCTGCACAGCGCGCTGCCGGCCGCGAGGTGAAGACGGCTACCGCACGATAACATCGCCCACGCCAACGCATCTGCCACCAACCTATGGAGACAGACATGACAGACGTGACCAGACAGAATTTCATCGCCGGCCTTGCCGCAATCGCGCTGGGCCTCGGCTCAAGCGTCGCCTTCGCCCAGAGCGCGGCGAAGCCCGGCGCCAAGGCGCCCGATTTCTCGGTCGTCGATGTCGACGGCAAGCTGCAGAAGCTCTCCGACTATGCCGGCAAGACGGTGATCCTGGAATGGACCAACCACGACTGCCCCTATGTCCGGAAGCACTATAACAGCGCGACCATGCAGACCCTGCAGAAGGACATGGCCAAGGACGGCATCGTCTGGCTCTCGGTGATCTCCTCGCCCGCCGGCGAGCAGGGCCATGTCGACGCGGCCAAGGCCAAGGAACTGAGCAAGACACGCGACGCCGCCCCGGCCTCGATCCTGCTCGACCCGAAGAGCCAGCTGGCCCGGGCCTATGGCGCCCAGACGACGCCGCACATGTACATCATCGATCCCAAGGGCACGCTCGCCTATGCCGGCGCGATCGACGACAAGCCTTCGTCGAGCGCCTCCAGCCTCACCGGCGCCAAGAGCTATGTCCGCCGGGCGGTGGCAGAGCTCGAGGCCGGCAAGGCGGTCTCGGAGCCCGCGACCAAGGCCTATGGCTGCGTGGTGAAGTACGCGCCGGTGAGTTGAACGAAGTACGCGTCATTCTCGGGCGAAGCGAAGCGTAGACCCGAGAATCTCTGGACGAGAGGGCGCCAGCCGGCACCCCATCCTGGCTGAGATGCTCGGGTCAAGCCCGAGCATGACGCTTGATCTCAAGCCCGCCCCAGCCTGACGCCGCTCTCGGCGTCGAAGACGTGGACCTTGTCGGGATCGACCGAGATCCAGAGCCGCCCGGGCTGCGCCGTGACCTCGCCGGTCGCCGCCTGCATGACGAAGGGCTTGCCCGCAAGCTGGCCGTGGAAGAGCTGGGTCGCACCGAGTTCCTCGATGAACTCGACATCGAAGGGCAGCGAGCCGGCGGCGCCTTCCGAGGCGATCTCGATGTCCTCGGGCCGCAGGCCCACCTCAACCGCAGTGCCTACGGCTAAGTCCTCGCGCAGATCGCGCGCCTGCAGCAGGGCATCGCCGAGCGCGATGATGCCGTGCCCGTCGACCTTCGCCGGCAGCAGGTTCATCGGCGGCGAGCCGATGAAGGTGGCGACGAAGCGGCTCGCCGGCTTGCGATAGACCTCGGCCGGCACGCCGATCTGCTCGACCTGGCCGCCATTCATCACCACCAGCTTGTCGGAGAGCGTCATCGCCTCGACCTGGTCGTGGGTGACGTAGATCGCGGTGACGCCGAGGGCGCGCTGCAGCTTCTTGATCTCGACGCGCATCTGCACGCGGAGCTTGGCGTCCAGATTGGAGAGCGGCTCGTCGAAGAGGAAGACCTGCGGCTTGCGGACGATCGCGCGGCCCATGGCAACGCGCTGGCGCTGGCCGCCGGAGAGCTGGCGCGGCCGGCGCTGCAGGAAGGGCTCGATCGCGAGGATGCGGGCGGCCTCGGCGACGCGCTTCTCGATCTCGTCCTTGGGCGTGCCGCGATTGCGCAGGCCATAGGCCATGTTGTCGTAGACGCTCATATGCGGATAGAGCGCGTAGTTCTGGAAGACCATGGCGATGTCGCGATCGGCCGGCTCGACCTGATTGACGACGCGGCTGCCGATCGCGACCTCGCCGGCCGAGATCGTCTCGAGCCCGGCGACCATGCGCAGCAAGGTCGACTTGCCGCAGCCGGAGGGGCCGACGAGGACGCAGAAGCCGCCATCAGGGATGTCGAAGGAGACGCCCTTCACCGCCTCGACGCCGCCGGCATAGATCTTCTTGACGTTGTTGAGCGTGACCTGAGCCATTGGCGGGCTACTTCTCTGTCTCGACGAGGCCCTTCACGAAGAGCCTCTGCATGGCGATGACGACGAGGACCGGGGGCAGCATGGCGAGCATGGCGGTGGCCATGGCGAGCTGCCATTCGGTCAGGGCGTCGGAGGTGGTGATCATCTTGCGGATGCCGATCACGATGGTCTGCATCGAGTCCTTGGTCGTGATCAGCAGCGGCCAGAGATACTGGTTCCAGCCATAGATGAACTGGATGACGAACAGCGCCGCGATCGTCGTCAGCGAGAGCGGCAGCACCGTATCCTTGAAGAACTTGAACGGGCCGGCGCCGTCGATCTTCGACGCCTCGAGCAATTCGTCCGGGATGGTCATGAAGAACTGCCGGAACAGCAGCGTGCCGGTGGCCGAAGCGATCAGCGGCACGGCCAGGCCCTGATAGCTGTCGAGCATGCCGAGATCGGAAACGACCTTGAAGGTCGGGAAGATGCGGACCTCGACCGGGAGCATCAGCGTGACGAAGATGATCCAGAACGCCGCCATCCGGAACGGGAAGCGGTAATAGACGATGGCGTAGGCCGAGAGCACCGAGATGAAGATCTTGCCCAGCGCGATCGTCATCGCCATGATGAACGAGTTCAGCATCATGCTCGCCACCGGCTCGCGGGTGGAGCCCGAAGTGCCGACGAACAGGATGCGGTAGTAGTTGTCGAAGAAGTGCGGCCCCGGATAGAGCGGCAACTGTCCGTTAATGATGGTAGCGTTGTCCCAGGTCGAGGCGACGAAGGTCAGCCAGACCGGAAAGGCGCAGATCAGCACCCCGATCGTCAGGATGATATAGGCGATCGCATCGCCCAGGCGGCGGTCCTCGACCATCAGCCCTGCCCTCCGCGCTCACTTAGAAGCTTCGCCAACGCATCTGCCGAAGCGTCGAGGAAGGCCTTGCCCTTTTCCGGCGTGGCCTTGCGGGCATCGCCGATCACACCAGTCCCGGTCATCTCGCGGAAAGGTCGATACTGGCCGACGGTCGGGCGGGTCAGCGCGGTCAGGTCAGCACCCAGCATGCCGAACGCTTCCGGGAGCCGGTCGTGTCTCACCGTCTCCGGCGCCAGCACCATCATCATCGAGGTCTCGACCTCGCAGGCATGGAGCACGCTGACCTGATCGTCCATGAAGGGCGCCATCGCCTCCTGCGCCAGCAGGAAATAGGTGGTGGCCCGGATCTGGAGCGAGGTCTCGCGGGCGAAATCCGGCAGGAAGGCGGCGAGCGCGGCGATGTTGCCGCCATGGCCGTTGACGATGACGACGCGGTGGAAGCCGTGGCGCTCCAGGCTCTTCAGCAGCGCGAGCAGCACGGCGCGATAGGTCGGAATGTCGAAGGTGAAGGTGCCGCCGAAGGCCATGTGATGCTCGGCCATGCCGCACCAGAGCGTCGGAGCGACGACGACTTCGACATCGCCGGCACGCTCTGCCGCGAGCTTGCAGACGCCGCTGCACAGGATGGTGTCGACGCCAACCGGCAGATGCGGGCCGTGCTGCTCCATCGAGGCGACCGGCAGCACGACGACGGCATCCCTGGCCGCCTTCTCGCGCAACTCCTCGGCGGTGAGCTCCTGCCAGAGTACGGACGCCATCAGAACGCGCCTCCGCCCGTCCAACCGTCATGCTCGCCCTTGTGGCGAGCATCCACGTCTTGAGCACCGCCTTGCCCGAAGGAAGACGTGGATGGTCGGGACAAGCCCGACCATGACGGAAAGGTGAGCACCGCGCCCATCAGTAGTTCACCTTCCGCTCGATGAAGCGGAACTGGAAGGCGGTCATGCCGATGACCATGATCAGCAGGATCACCGATTGCGCCGCCGAGCCGCCGAGATTGGTGCCGCCTTTGCCGTCGGAATAGACCTTGTAGACCAGCGTCTCGGTTGCACCCGACGGACCGCCGCCGCTGATGGTGTCGATGATGCCGAAGGTGTCGAAGAAGACGTAGACGAGGTTGACGACGAGCAGGAAGAAGGTAGTCGGCGAGAGCAATGGGAAGACGATGGTCCAGAAGCGCCGCATCGGCCGGGCACCGTCGATCACCGCTGCCTCGATCACGCTCTTCGGGATCGACTGCAGGCCGGCGAGGAAGAACAGGAAGTTGTAGGAGATCTGCTTCCAGGTCGCGGCCAGGATGACCAGCGTCATCGCATCATTGCCGTTGAGGCGCGGATTCCAGGCGACGCCAAGGTTCTGCAGCCCCCGCGCCAACATGCCGAGCGAGGGATCGAACATGAAGATCCAGAGCACGCCGGCGATGGCCGGCGCGACGGCATAGGGCCAGATCAGCAGCGTCTTGTAGATCTCGGCGCCGCGGATCTGCCGGTCCGCCATCACCGCGAAGAGCAGCGCCAGCGAGAGCGAGAGCAGCGCGACGAAGACCGAGAAGATGCCGGTGTTGATCAGTGCCTTGTAGTATTCGGGCTTGGCGAACAGGTCGCGATAGTTCTCGAACCAGACGAACTCGGTCGAGATGCCGAAGGCGTCCTGCAGCAGAAAGCTCTGCCAGACGGCCTGGCTCGCCGGCCAGTAGAAGAAGACGACCGTGATCGCGAGCTGCGGCAGGAGCAGCAGCAGCGGGATCGTCAGCCCCTTGAAGTGAGCATATTTCTGCATCGGCCAGCCTGGCGGCAAGGAAGGCCGGGATTATGGTCCCGGCCTTCGAACATTCTTGTTTTACTTGGCGGTGCGCTCGAACTGCCGCAGCGCCTGGTTGCCGCGCTCATTGGCCGCGTCGAGAGCCGCCTTCGGCGTCTTCTGGCCGTTCAGGGCCGCCTCGATCTCCTCCGACCAGATGTCGCGGATCTGGACCAGGCCACCGAAACGGACACCGCGCGAGTTGTCGGTCGGCTCCTTGTTGTTGAGCTCGAGCAGCGGGGTCTCGAGATAGGGGTTCTGCTTGTAGAAGCCCGATGCCTTGACCTTCTCATAGGCCGCCTTGGTGATCGGCAGATAGCCGGACTCGGTGTGCAGCTTCACCTGCCGGTCTACGTCCGAGAGGAAGGTGAAGAACTTGGCGACACCCTTGTACTCGTCGGCCTTCTTGCCGCCCATGACCCAGAGCGAAGCGCCGCCGATGATCGAGTTCTGCGGGGCGCCGGCGACATCCGGATAATACGGCATCGGCGCGTTCGACCAGTCGAACTTGGCGTTGGCCTTGACGTTGCCGAAGAAGGCCGAGGAAGTCAGGAAGAGCGGGCATTCGCCGGAGGTGAAGCGGCCCTCGCCGGTGTTGGTACGGCCGGAATAGGAGAACACGCCTTCCTTCTGCAGGTTGGCGAGATTGGTCAGGTGCTTGACGAAGAGGTCGCCGTTGATGCGGAACTCGGTGTCGAAGCCGTCGAAGCCGTTGGCCTTGGTGCCGACCGGCACGTTGTGCCAGGCGCCGAGCTGCTCAATATTGGCCCAGGTCGTCCACGCCGTGGAAATGCCGCACTTGTCCCAGCCGGCGGCCTTCAATTTCCTGGCGGCTTCGAACGCTTCCGGCCAGGTCTTCGGCGGCGCTTCCGGCAGGCCGGCCTTCTTCAGCGCGTCCTTGTTGTACCACATCACCATAGAGGACGAGTTGAACGGGAAGGAGAGCATCTCGCCCTTCGTCGTCGAATAGTAGCCGGTGATCGCCGGCAGGTAGCTCTTGGGATCGAACTTCTCGCCGGCGTCCTTCATCACATCGGCGACAGGCTTGATCGCGCCCTTGGCCGACATCATCGTCGCGGTGCCGACTTCGAAGACCTGCATGATGTGCGGCGCGTTGCCGGCACGGAAGGCGGCGATGCCGGCGTTCAGCGTGTCGGGATAAGAGCCTTTGTAAGCGACGACGACCTTGTAGTCCTTCTGCGAGGCGTTGAACTCCTCGGCCAGCTTGACGACGACGTCGTTGTTGGCGCCGGTCATGGCGTGCCACCACTGGATTTCGGTCTGCGCCATAGCCGGCGAAGCGGCGGCCAGCGCGAACGCGCCGACGGCGGTCAGGGTCTTCAATTTGAAGGTCATGATCAGCTCCCTCTCAGCCCCCGGTACGCGCGGGCGTTCTTGTCGTTGGTGCGCAAGCTAGCATGAAGCCGGGGCGACAGTTCAATGACAAAACGATGACATTTCCGCCCCGCTGTGGACGCGCATCCCTGCACTTGCGATTTCCCGCGGAAGCGGCTGTTCTTCACGCCCATCTTGTACACTGCACACAACCTGGATCAGCCATGCCCTCGCTTTCGCTCACGCCCGCCAACACCTTGCCGGCCGATGCCGACCGCGCCGCGCTGGCCGGCCGGGTCTGGCGCCCGGACCTCGCAGGACCGTCGGTGGTCAGGCTCCAGGGCGATACGGTGATCGACGTCACCGCGACCTTCCCGACCATGCGCGACCTCTGCGAAACCGCCGATCCGGCAGTGGCGCTGCGCGCCGCCGGTGGCGAGAGCCTGGGCTCGCTCGCCGATCTCCTCGCCAACAGCTCGGCCGCCACCCGCAATGACGGCAAGCCCTGGCTGCTCGCCCCGGTCGACCTGCAGGTAGTCAAGGCCGCCGGCGTCACCTTCGCGGTCTCGATGCTGGAACGCGTCATCGAGGAGAAGGCGCGCGGCAACCCGGCCGCCGCTGCCGCAATCCGCACCGAGATCGGCAAACTGATCGGCGACGACCTTTCCAAGCTGAAGCCCGGCTCGCCCGAGGCGATGAAACTGAAGGAGGTGCTGATCGCCCAGAACAGCTGGAGCCAGTATCTTGAGGTCGGCATCGGGCCGGATGCCGAGATCTTCACCAAGGCGCCGCCGATGTCGGCGGTCGGCACCGGCGCCGATGCCGGCCTGCACCCGGCCTCGAGCTGGAACAATCCGGAACCCGAGATCGTGCTGGTCGTCGCCTCGGACGGCCGCATCGTCGGCGCCAGCCTCGGCAACGACGTCAACCTGCGCGATGTCGAAGGGCGCTCGGCACTGCTGCTCGGCAAGGCCAAGGACAACAATGCGGCCGCTGCGATCGGTCCGTTCATCCGCTTCTTCGATGGTGATTTCTCGCTCGACCATGTCCGCCGGACGACCGTGAGCCTGACCGTCGCGGGCGAGGACGGCTTCACGCTGGAAGGCTCGTCCTCGATCGCCAAGATCAGCCGCGACCCGGCCGACCTCGCAGCCCAGATGATCGGCCCGCACCACCAGTATCCGGACGGGGCGGTGCTCTATCTCGGCACCATGTTCGCGCCGATCAAGGATCGCGACGCGCCGGGCGGCGGCTTCACCCACAAATACGGCGACGTCGTCACCATCTCGGCGCCCGAGCTCGGCGCGTTGGTCAACCGGATGCGCCGCACCGACGAATGCGAGCCCTGGCGCTTCGGCACCTCACATCTGATGCGCAATCTCGCGAAGCGCGGCCTGTTGTGACCCGGCTCTCCTATATCGACTACCACACCTGCGGCGAGCCGGTGCGCATCGTCACGTCAGGCTACCCGCAACTCACCGGCGCTGGCATCCTCGACAAGCGCCGGCAGGCCCGGGAGCAGCATGATCACCTGCGCCGCGCGATGATGCTGGAGCCGCGCGGGCATGACGGCATGTACGGCGTCATCCCGGTCAAGCCGAGCCATCCCGAAGCGGCCTTCGGCGTGCTGTTCACGCATAATGAGGGCTATTCAACCATGTGCGGCCACGCGACCATCGCGCTCGGCCGCTATGCGATCGAACAGGGGCTGGTGAAGGCGAGCGAGCCGATCACCCGCTTTGCCATCGAGGCGCCCTGCGGGCTTCTCCGCCTCGCCTGCGAGGTCGAGGGCAATAAGGTCGGCAGCGTCAGCTTCGAGAGCGTACCGGCCTTCGTCGAAGCGCGTGATCTAGTCGTCCGCGTGCCGGGCTATGGCGATATCGTCACCGACATCGCCTATGGCGGCGCGTATTACTGCATCCTGCCGGCCTCGCGCTTCGGGCTCGACCTGATGCAAACGCCGGTCGAGGAGATCGTCGCGGCCGCCGGCGCACTGACCGACCAGGTCCGGGCGAGCCGCAGGATCACGCATCCGACCGAGCCCGATCTTGGCTTCCTCTATGGCACGATCGTCACCGACGAGGCCGGACCGGGCGAGGACAGCTTCAATCTCTGCGTCTTCGCCGAACGCCAGATCGACCGCTCGCCGACCGGCTCAGGGGTCACCGCCCGGTTGGCGCTCGACCATGCCAAGGAGCTGATCCCGATCGGCCGGATCCGCAGGATCCGCAGCATCACCGGCGGCACCTTCACCGGCAAGGTGATCGGCCCGGTCGATTTCCCCGCAGCCGGCGCCGTTACGGTCGAGGTGGGCGGGCGCGGCCATCTCGCCGGCGAAGGCAGCTTCGTCATCGAGGCGGACGATCCGCTCGGCCATGGCTTTGCCTTGCCGAAGCGCTTCGCAGAGATCACCGATTAAGTCAGGCGCTCGCGGCCATCCGCTCCGACAGGGCGGTCTCAACCGCGAGCCGGAGGTCGCGCGCCGCCTCGCGGACGTCGTCGCCGCCGAAGAGCGCACCGATCACCGCGACGCCATCGGCGCCCGCAGCGATCACCGAGCCGGCATTGGCTGCGGTGATGCCGGCGATTGCGCTGACCGGCAGCGCGCCGAGCGCACGCGCCGCCGCCTGGCGCAAGGCGGCGAGCCCGTCGACGCCGAGCGCCGCGCCGGCATTGTCCTTGTGCGCGGTCGGGAAGACGCCGCCGATGCAGGCATAGTCGATCTTCGCGGAGGCCAGCTCGGGCAGCTCGCTTTCGTGCTTCAGCGTCGCGCCGATGATGGCGCGCGGGCCGAGCAGGCGGCGGGCATCGACCAGCTTCATGTCGTCGGCCCCGAGGTGGACGCCATCGGCGCCAGAGGCGAGCGCGACGTCGACGCGATCGTTGATCAGCAGCGGCACATTGGTGCCGTGCAGGGCCGAGCGGATGGCGCGGGCCTCGCGCACCATCTCGCGCGTCGTCTCGGTCTTGGCGCGGAGCTGGATCAGCGTCGCGCCGCCCTCGACCGCAGCGCGTGCCATGTCGGCCATGGAGCGGCCATTGGCGATCTGCGGATCGACGATGCCGTAAAGGGTGATGTCAACGATCACGGGCGCGTTTCCATTCTGGCGGCGAGCGTCGCCGCGTCCATCGCCGCGACCGCATCGATCAGCTCGACCTCGAAGCTGCCCGGGCCGCGGCATCGCTCGGCGGCGATTTCGCCGGCAATACCATAGGCGGTCAAGGCCGCAGCCGCGGCGAGCGCCTTGTTTGCCTCGACGGCACAGCAGGCCGCAATCAGCGCGCCAGCAGCGCAGCCGATGCCGGTGACCCTCGTCATCAGCGGATGGCCATGCGCGACGGTGAAGCCCGCCGCCTCGCTCTCGATCCGGTCGATCTTGCCGGTGGTGACGCGGACGACGCCCTCGGCCGCTGCGAGATCGAAGGACAGCGCCGCCATCTCGGTGGCGTTGCCACGCACCAGCACGTTCGGCAGGCGCAGTACCTGCCCGGCGATGTGCCGGCGCAGCGGCGAGAGCTCGACGAAGACGGGATCGAAGACCAGGGGCTTGCCGCGATCGCGCGCCACCTCCAGCAGCTTGGGGATGGCGAGCTCGCTTTCGGCATTGATCGTGCCGATATTGATCAGGATCGCGCCGGCGCCCTCCGCCATCGCCACGACCTCGTCGACATGGATCGCCATGGACGGGATCGCGCCGAAGGCGAGCAGCATATTGGCGGTGATGTTCTGCGCCACCGTATTGGTCAGACATTGCACACGCGGGCGAACCTCCGCCACGCGCGCGAGGACGGAGGCGACCTCCTGCGGCTGCAGGGTCCGCGCCAGCGTTATCTCGGTGGTGTCGCTCGTCATCTCGTCTCCATCGGGCTCGCCAAGGGATATGGGGAAGAATCTAGCCCAGCGCCATCAGGGCCAGATCGCCGGCGCCCCGAGTGGCAAGCCTGCCGGCGGCACGCGCCGCCCTGATGCCACTTCGGCAGCAAAGCACCACACGCCGGCCGTCAGCTTCATCCAGCGACAGCCGGTCGATCTCATCGACCGTCAGCCTGATCGCGCCCGGAGCAGCCGGAACAGGCGCCTCCTCGACCCCGCGCAGCTCGACCACGATATCGCTGGCAGAGAGCTGCGAGGGCGCGATGAAGGGGAAGGAACCGGCGACGGGCTCCGGCGCCCCGGCGAAGGAGAAGCCGCCGAAGCCGAGGCGACGGGCGTCGAAGCTGATCACCCGGCCGAGCGGCGATGGCTCCAGGCCAAGCGCCAGCAACAGGGCCATCTGCGCCTGCAGCAGGCCGAGGGTTGCGACCGCCGGCCCCAGCACACCGGCCGTCGCGCAATCGGCAGCGCGGGCCGGCATTTCCGGGAAGACAGCGCGATAGCTCGGCCCACCGCCACAGAAGGCGCCGACATAGCCGGCAAGGCCGACGATCGAGGCGCTGACCAACGACTTGCCGGCGTCATAGCAGGCATCGCTCAGAACATAGGTCGCGGCGAAACTGTCGGCAGCGTCGACGACGATATCGGCCTGCGCAACCAACTCCGCGACATTGTCGGGCGCGAGCCTGAGCGCCAGTGCCTCGATCTC
The DNA here is from genome assembly GCF_902506165.1 of Bosea sp. 29B. Lineage (NCBI taxonomy): Bacteria > Pseudomonadati > Pseudomonadota > Alphaproteobacteria > Hyphomicrobiales > Alloboseaceae > Allobosea > Allobosea sp. 29B. Next base: position 2,465,885 of record NZ_LR733817.1, on the reverse strand, counting down.
CACGCCAGGATTATACGCGGCGAGCGCCTCGCGCGCCGCCTCGACCTTCGGCCGTCCGACTTCGCTCATCCGGTAGAGCGGCTGGCGGTGCAGATTGCTCTCCTCGACCCGGTCGGGATCGACCAGCAGCAATCGGCCGATCCCGGCTCCAGCAAGGTATTGCAGCACAGGGCAGCCGAGCCCTCCGGCTCCGACGACGAGGACGCTGGCGCGTGCCAGCCGTGCCTGCCCCTCGGGGCCGATTTCCGGCATGACGATCTGGCGGGCGTAACGATCGGTCATTGCTCCCTCCTTGTCAGCCGAGCAGGGCCCGGCCGAGCACCGGTGTCGAGGGTGCTGCCATGTCGCGCGGCTCCATTGGGCCGGCTTCGAAGGCGAGGCGTCCGGCCTCGACGGCGCGGGCGAAGGCTGCCGCCATCGCGGCGGGATCGCCAGCTTTGGCCACGGCGGTGTTGAGCAGCACCGCGTCGTAGCCGAGCTCCATCGCCGCAGCTGCATGCGAGGGCAGGCCGATGCCGGCGTCGACCACCAGCCGGATCTCCGGGAAATGCGCCCGCAGCGCCCGCAGCGCATAGGGGTTGTTCAGCCCCTTGCCGGTGCCGATCGGCGCGCCCCATGGCATCAGCACTCGGCAACCGGCCTCGACCAGCCGCTCGGCTACGACGAGATCCTCAGTCATATAGGGGAAGACCTCGAAACCCTCGGCGCAGAGGATGCGCGCCGCCTCGACCAGACCAAACACATTCGGCTGGAGCGTATCGGCCTCGCCGATCACCTCCAGCTTGATCCAGGGCGTGCCGAAGACCTCGCGCGCCATCTGCGCCGTCGTCACAGCTTCCTTGACCGAGTGGCAGCCGGCGGTGTTGGGCAGCACCCTGACGCCGAGGTCGCGGATCAGCGCCCAGAAATCCTGGCCGCCGCCGAGCCGGCCGGCCTCGCGGCGCAGCGAGACGGTGACGACGTCGACGCCAGCCGCTTCGACCGCTCGCTGCAGCACGGCCGGCGAGGGATATTGCGCTGTGCCGAGGAAGAGGCGCGAGCGCGGGGTGAAGCCGTAGAACTCCATCGCCTCAGCCTCCCTGCATCGGTGCGAGGATTTCGAGCCGGTCGCCGTCCGCAAGGACCATCTGCGCACGTGCGCCGGCGGGCACGAAAGCCTCGTTCAGGGCCGTGGCGACGACGGCGCCGGCATAGCCCAGCTCGGCCAGCGCCTCGGCCAGAACGCGGGCAGCGATCTCATGCGTGTCGCCGTTGACAATGATGCGCATCGGACAACTCCCTGGATGCGAGGAGACGATCAGCCACCTGCCCGGCCAAGGCCGGCGAGAGCAGGAAGCCGTGGCGGAACAGGCCGTTGAAGCGCAGGACCCGGCCATCCTCGACGATACGCGGCAGGTTGTCGGGAAAGGCCGGGCGGACATCGGCGCGCAATTCGACGATCTCGGCCTCACCGAAGGCCGGATGCAGCGCATAGGCGGCGCTGAGCAATTCGATCGCCGAACGGGCACTGACACGGCGACGATCATCGCTCTCGATCATCGTCGCGCCGATCATGAAATGCCCGTCGGCGCGCGGCACGACATAGAGCGGAATGCGCGGATGCAGGAGACGGACCGGACGGCTCAGCCTGATCTCATCGGTGCGCAGCACCAGCATCTCGCCACGCACGCCGCGCAACCCGTCGATCCGGTCGCGAGCGGAAAGACCACGGCAATCGACGATGCGGTCGGCATCGAGCGCCGTCTCGTCGACTGCGACGCCGTAATGGATCGGCACGCCCGCTGCCTGCAGCGCCTCGGCCAGCGACGCCATGGCCAAGCGCGGGTCGAGATGAGCCTCCTGCGCGAAGAACAGCCCCTGCCGGAAGCGGCCGGCGAGATCGGGCTCCAGAGCGGCGACGCCGTCGCCATCGAGCCGTTCGTATCCGGACGTTCGCGCCGCGAAACGCGTCAGTTCGCCGGCATCGCGCGCCGGGGCAAGCACGAGCGTACCATGCGTGACCGTTCCGGGATAATGGCGCGGCCACCAGTCGAGCGCCTGCCGGCCCAGTGTGACGACCGCCTCTTCGGCGCTCTCGCGCTCGCACCAGGGCGCCAGCATGCCGCCGGCCGCCCAGGAACAGGCCTGCTCGCCAAGGGCGGCGCTGCGTTCGAACAGTTCGACCACGACGCCCCGCTCGGCCAGCTCGAGCGCCGTCACGAGGCCGGCGACGCCGGCCCCGATCACAGCGACGCGCATGGTCCCTACTCCGCCGCCGGCAGATAGAGGTTGCCGCCCTTCTTCAGGAACTCCTCCGACTTCTCAGCCATGCCCTGTGAGGCCATCGCTTCGAGGGCTGCCCGCTCATTGTCGCCCATTGCCAGCACCTCGGCGCGCAGGTCCTGGGTGATCTTCATCGAGCAGAATTTGGGACCGCACATCGAACAGAAATGCGCGACCTTGTGGGCGTCCTTCGGCAAGGTCTCGTCGTGGAAGGCGCGCGCTGTATCGGGATCAAGCGCCAGGTTGAACTGGTCCTCCCAGCGGAAATCGAACCTTGCCCGCGAGACCGCGTCGTCGCGGATCTTCGCGGCCGGATGACCCTTGGCGAGGTCGGCGGCATGGGCGGCGATCCGGTAGGTGATGACGCCGGTCTTGACGTCGTCGCGATCAGGCAGGCCGAGATGCTCCTTCGGCGTGACGTAGCAGAGCATGGCGCAACCGAACCAGCCGATCATCGCCGCGCCGATGCCGGAGGTGATGTGGTCATAGCCCGGCGCGATATCGGTGGTCAGCGGTCCGAGCGTGTAGAACGGGGCTTCGCCGCATTCGCGCAGCTGCTTGTCCATGTTCTCCTTGATCTTGTGCATCGGCACGTGGCCGGGGCCCTCGATCATCACCTGGCAGCCCTTGTCCCAGGCGACCTTGGTCAGCTCGCCCAGCGTCTCCAGCTCAGCGAACTGGGCTCGGTCATTGGCGTCGGCGATCGAGCCCGGACGCAGGCCGTCGCCGAGCGAGAAGGAGACGTCGTAGCGCCGCATGATCTCGCAGATCTCGTCGAAGCGCTCGTAGAGGAAGCTCTCCTTGTGATGCGCAAGGCACCAGCGCGCCATGATCGAGCCGCCGCGCGAGACGATGCCGGTGACCCGGCTGGCGGTCAGTGGCACGTAGGGAAGACGCACGCCGGCATGGATGGTGAAATAGTCGACGCCCTGCTCGGCCTGCTCGATCAGCGTATCCTTGAACACCTCCCAATCGAGCTTGATCGGATCGCCGCCGACCTTCTCCAGCGCCTGGTAGATCGGCACCGTGCCGATCGGCACTGGCGAGTTGCGCAGGATCCAGGAGCGGATGTTGTGGATGTTGCGGCCGGTCGAGAGGTCCATCACCGTGTCGGCGCCCCAGCGGATCGCCCAGACCAGCTTCTCGACTTCCTCGGCGGCGCCGGAGGTCACGGCCGAATTGCCGATATTGGCGTTGATCTTGACCAGGAAATTGCGGCCGATCGCCATCGGCTCGAGTTCGGGATGGTTGATGTTCGCGGGGATGATGGCGCGGCCGCGGGCGATCTCGTCGCGGACAAATTCGGGGGTGACGAACTCGGGAACCGAGGCGCCGAAGCTCTCGCCGTCGGCATGGCGCTCCCTGGCGCCTTCCAGCATGGCGGCGCGGCCGAGATTCTCGCGATGGGCGACATAGATCATCTCGGGCGTGATGATGCCGGCCTTGGCGAACTCGTACTGGGTCGCCATCTGGCCGGACCCGGCCTCAAGGATCGGGCGCTCAGCCGGGCAGGCGGGAACGAGCTGCGCTTCGCTGATATGGCCGTTGTCGGCGGCGGTGACGGCACGTCCCGCAACCGTGTCGAAGCCGCGGGCATCGAGCCAGGCACGGCGCGGCTGCACCAGGCCGGCGTTGAGATCGATCTTCGCGTCAGTCTCGGTATAGGGCCCGGATGGATCGTAGATGCGAACTGGCGGCTCGGCGTCGGTGGTCAGCACGACCTCGCGGAAGGGCACGCGCATGTCGGGATGCTCGGGCGCGGCGACATAGATCTTGCGCGAGCCGATGATCGGGCCGGTGGTCACCGTCTGCGGTGCGGCCTTGACGCTGTTCTTCTGCGGCTTGGTATGGGCGTTCATCTTAGGATCTCCTCCCTCTCAGGTTCAGGAGATCCGGGGCGCCTGACGGTCCAGTCGCTGTCTGCGGAATGCACTTGTGGCGCAGCCGCGTTCCAGTCCCTCCGCCGGTATGACCCGGATCAGGTTCGATGGGTTCGGCCGTCTGGCCATCTCAGCTCTTATCGAGCACCCCTCGGAACGAGGCGGAGGTTAGAACCGTCGTGATCTGCGCGCAACTGGCAAAGGACCACGGCTTTGCGCTGCGCGGCCATGCGCGGCGAGCATTACACGCGGAGACGTCGGAAAATCAGGCGGTGATGTCGAGGTTGCCGCCCTGGCCGGCGGGAAGCGTGGCCTGCTGCTGCTCGGACGCCTGCTGCAGCATGGCAACCAGCGCCTGATCGGAATCGGCGTTCTGCTTGACCATTTCCAGCTGCAGCGCCTGCTGCGTTGCAGCCGACTTCATGCTGATCAGGCTCTGGGCGATCGCGACCGACATCTCGCTCATGACATGACTCCTCGCCGCCACCATAGGTAGCGAGCCTTACTCGAATCTAAACCCGAAGCGGCGGGCTCTAACGAGTCGGCGCGATGATCGACGGCACCGGCTTCGGCATCGGTATCTTGCGGTTCGGCTCAGGCGGACCGGAGCGGTCACGAGCCAGCTGCTCGCGCTCGCGCCGCGCCTCGACGCGATCGGAGCGCGGCTCGAGCTTCTGCACCTCACCCGCATTCGGCGTCATCGGCACACCAGGTGCACGCTGCTGGCGTGGTGTTTGCGGCGAATCGGACTGAGCAGCAGCAGCTTCCGCCGCCAGCAACCCTATGGCGATCAATCCGAGCAGGACCCATGAGTTTTTGCGCATGGCATTCCTCCAGTCAGGCAGGCGCAAGGCAAGCCTCCCCGCTAGAAGAACAGGGGCGGCCGGCGATTGTTCCGGCCGCCCCTCGATAAAGGTGCGAAGCAGCCCGCGAGCTGCTTCGGTTGATGTCACTGCTGGTTCTGGCCGGTGAGCAGCGGCGTGATCCGGCGCAGCGTCACGCGCCGGTTCTCACGCGAATCGCCCTGGGTCTGAACCTTGAGGTACTGCTCGCCATAGCCCTGCGTCGTCAGGTTCTCGGCCGGGATGCCGAAATCGCGGGTCAGGATTTCCGCGACCGACTGCGCCCGCCGATCGGACAGCGAGATGTTGTCGACATCGGCGCCGACCGCGTCGGTATGGCCCTCGACCATGAAGACCTCGTTCGGCGCGCGCTCGACCGCCTGGCGCACTGCCTGTGCGATCACCCTGAGGCGCCCCGCCTGGTCGGGTGTGACCGTCCAGGAGCCGGAGTCGAAGTTGATCGTGTCGATGTCGACGCTGCGCATATGGGCGCGCAGATCAGGCGAGTAGCGGACCTCGTCGAGCGTATAGCGGCGCGGCACCGGGGCGACCGGCGGCGCGGTGATCGTCTCGTAGATCAGCCGCTCGTCGGCACGCTCGGCGTCGACGATATAGCGCTCGCGCGGGATGCGCAGCGGCGGCGGCGGCAACTCGACCACCTCCTCGGCGAAGCGGGCCTGCGGCCCGTCGCGGCGGACATTGTCGATGATGACGAATTCGCCACCGTCGCGCTCGCGCCGCGAGCGGCGGATCAGCCGGCCCTCGGCATCGGTCACCGTGACGATCTGCGTACCGTCTGGACGATCATAGACCGTGACCGTCTCCTCGCCGCGGCGCTCGCTGCGGGTATCGAGGCCGAGATCGCGGAAGCGCTGGGTCTCGTCGCGCCGGATGATCACGCGGTCGTCGTCACCGCGGATGATCGTCCGCCCCGGCTCCCGGATGATGGTGACGTCGCCCTCGCGGCGCTCCTCGCGCCGGCTGCGGATGTCGTCGAGCCGGCTCGCGCCCTGCGTCGCCATGATGCCGCCGATCGCTGCAGCGCCGAGACCGATCGCGGCCGCGCCACCAAGGCCGATGCCGCCGCGGCGACCCTGGCGGTCAGGCGCGGGCTGACCCGGCACGCCGGGCTGCGGCTGAGCCTGTCCGGGCGCGACGCCCGGCTGCGACAGAGCTCCGGGCTGCTGACCGGGGACCGGCGCGGTTTGCGACGGCGCGGTACCGGGTTGCGACAGGGCGCCCGGCGCGCGGCCGGCGTTCGGAGCGGGAGCAGGCTGGCCGGTCGCAGGCTGACCGGCGCCGAGAGCACCTTGGCCGGGTGCGGGCTGCGCGGGCGCAGGCTGCGTGGGCGCCGCCTGTCCCGGTGCGGTCTGGCCGGGCTGGCGGCTGAGACCGGAGGGTTGCTGCGGCTGGGCCGGCGCCGGCTGCGATGGAGCCGTGCCGGGTTGCGACAAGGCTCCGGGCGCGCGCCCGGCGTTCGGTGCTGTCGCCGGCTGGCCGGGTGCGGGCTGGCTCGGCGCCGCCTGCCCTGGCTGACGGCTCAAGCCCGGCTGCTGTTGCGACGGAGCCGGCTGGGACGGAGGCGTGCCCGGCTGCGACAGTGCGCCCGGCGCGCGGCCCGCCGGCGGGGCGGCGGAAGGCTGACCGTTCAAGCTCGGCCGCTGCTGCGATGGCGTCGGCTGGGACGGCGCCGTACCAGGCTGCGATAGGGCACCCGGTGCGCGACCACCGCCCGGCGGTGTGGAGGGTTGGCCGGGCTGCGTTTGGCCGCTGCTGCCCGGAGCGGCCTGCCCCGGCGCGGGGCGGGACGGCGATGAAGGAGCGGTGGCGGGCGGCTGTCCCGGTGCCGTCTGCGCAGGCGCCTGACGGCGCTGGCCGGTGTCGCCAGATGGCGCTCCCGAAGCATTGGGCTGGACCGGCGGCGCACTCGGCCGAGCGGGCGAGGCTGGCGGGGCGATCTGGCCTGGAGCCGGACGATGCGGCTCGCTCGGCGCTGCGGACGGAGCACGCGGCGCCCCTTGCGGCGCGGAAGGCGCGATCTGTCCCGGCGCGGCGCCGGCAGGCGGCGCCGGACGGCGCGGCTGCTCTGGCTCGGCCCGATTGGCGGGAGGCGCGGCCTGCGGTGCGGAGGGTGGGCGCGGTGCGCTCGGGGCCGCTCCGGCCGGACGCTCGGGGGCGGCTGGGCGAGCAGCTGGGGGCTGGCCCGGTGCAGGGCGGGCGCCGGGACGTTCCTGGCCACCTGGAGCAGGGCGCTCCTGCCCGCCCGGCCGCTGGCGGCGCGGATCGGGCTTGTCGTCGTCACCCGACTGCGCCTGCGCAAGCTGGAGCGATGGAGCGGCGAAACTGCCCTGCGACAAGACGATGGCGGGGATGAGGGTGCCGATCAGGAGCAGGTTTTTCGTGCGCGTCATGACATCCGTTTCCAGTTGTTCTTCCGGAGATGAACGCCCCCGCGCCCTGAATTCCGAATGAACCGAAAACGGCCGAAATCGGGCACGGTTCCCGAAGAGCCGGATCCGATCAGGTTGAATCAACCTGATCGGATCCGGCTCTCGCTTGGAGTCAGAGACCGTTTTGCCGATCGGCTTGCTGTGCTAGCCCAGCGGCACCCGGCCGATATTTTGCGTATGTCAGAGCCCAGCCTGCGCCTTCACATAGGCCGCGATCTCGGCATGCGTGGCGAACCAGACATCGCCCTTGGCCTTGGCGTGGCGCACCAGCTCCTCGAGGAGCCAGAAGCGCGAACGGTAGGTGATGATGTGCGGGTGCATGGTCAGAAGGAAGAGCCCGCCTTCGGCGTAAGCACCGTCGAATTCGCGCTTGAAGATGTCGAACACCACCTCGGGTGAGGTGTAGGGCCGCAGCGCCTGGAAGCGGTTCATGTTGAAATAGACCGCGTCGTCGCGAATCCACTCGACCGGGAGCTCGACCATGCCGGTCGGCTCACCCTTCTCGACCAGCTCGTAGGGATCGTCATCGGCGAAGAGCGACGAATCGTAGATCAGTCCGAGCTCGCGCTCGATGGCGAGCGTCACCTCGGAGAAATCCCAGGACGGCGTGCGCATGCCGACCGGCCTGACTCCGGTGATCTTCTCCAGCGTATCGGCCGAGCGCAGGTGCAGCTCGCGCTCCGCCTCGGGCGGCACAGCGGTATTGACCTCGTGGATCCAGCCATGGAGGCCGATCTCATGGCCTTCCGCGATGACGCGGCGCTGTTCGTCGGGATAGAGCAGCGCCGTCACTGCTGGCACGAAGAAGCTCGCCTTGATCTCCTCGCGCGCCAGCATGGAGAGGATGCGCGGCATGCCGGCGCGATTGCCGTACTGGCCCCACGAGAGCCGGCCGACCGATTTGCCGCCATCGCGCAGTTCGTTGGTCTCGTGGTCGACGTCGAAGGAGAGCGCCACGGCGCAACGGGCTCCGCCGGGCCAGCTCTTCGGCTTGAGGTTGCGACCGGCTCTCACCTGCTCGACCTTGCCGCGCCAAATCTCCTCCGGCCATTGCCAGGGCTTCAGTTCGGTCATGGCGTTCCTCCTAACCTCACGCTGCCGCTTCGGGCAGCACCGGTACGGCCGCGAGCAGCCGCTTGGTGTAGTCGTGCTGCGGGTTGTCGTAGACCTCGCCCGCCGGCCCCTCCTCGACGATGCGGCCGCGATACATCACCGCGACCCGGTCGCAGAGATGCCGGACCACCGAGAGGTCGTGCGAGATGAAGATCAGGGTCAGACCGAGCTCGGCGCGCAGGCGCATGAGCAGGTTGATGATCTGCGCCTGGATCGAGACGTCGAGCGAGGCGACCGGCTCGTCGCAGACGACGAGGTCAGGCTGCATGGCCAGCGCGCGGGCAATGGCCACGCGCTGGCGCTGGCCGCCTGAGAACTGGTGCGGATAGCGATCGGCGAAGGCCGGATCGAGCCCGACCGCGGCGAGCCAGTCGCGGACATAGGTTGCACTGTCGGCCTTGCCGACCAGCCCATGGGCGAGCGGACCCTCGGCGATGCCCTGGCCGATGCGCATGCGGGGATTAAGCGAGGCGAACGGGTCCTGGAAGATGGTCTGGATGCGGGTGGTGAGCTTCTTCGGCTCGGCCCCCTCGCTCATCACCGGCCGGCCCTCAAGGCGAACGGTGCCCGAGGACGGCGCATAAATGCCCGCCGCCATGCGCCCGAGCGTCGACTTGCCCGAGCCGGATTCGCCGACCAGCCCTAGCGCTTCGCCACGCGGCACGGTCAAGCTAACCTCGTCGACCGCCATCACGGTGGGAGGCGACTGCAGCAGGCCGAGCTTCTGGCCGAGGCCACGCAGGGCGCCAGGCCGCGTCTCGAAGCGCTTGCTGACGCGATCGGCGACAAAATAGGGCGCGCCGGGTACCGGCGCGGCAGCGGCTGCCGCCGGCTTGCGGGCAGGCGGGGCGGCATCGGGGACGCCACCGCCACGCAGCAGCAGTTCGCCTGGCCTGGCGCGCGAAGGCAGCGAGTCAAGGAGGGCACGGGTATAGGCGTGCTGCGGGCGCGTCAGCACGTCCAGCGTCGGGCCGGCCTCGACGATCTTGCCGAGCCGCATCACCGCGACGTGCTGGGCGATCGACGCGACGGTGGCGAGGTCATGGCTGATCCAGATCAGCGCCGTGCCGAGCTCGGCGACGAGTTCCTTCATCTCGGCCAGGATCTCGGCCTGGATGGAGACGTCGAGCGCCGTCGTCGGCTCGTCGCAGATGATCAGCTTCGGCCGGTGCAGCAGCGCGATCGCGATGGCGACGCGCTGGCGCATGCCGCCGGAGAGCTGGTGCGGATAGAAATCGACCGTCGCCTCGGGGCGCGGGATACGAACCTGGGCGAGGCCGGCGATGGCGCGCCGGCGTGCCTCGGCGGCCGAGACCTTCTCATGCGCCTCCAGCGCCAGCCGGATCTGTTCGCCGATGGTCAGGACCGGGTTCAGCGTCATCAGCGGGTCCTGGAAGACCATCGAGACGATGCGGCCGCGCAGCTTGCGCAACTCATCCGGCGGAAGGCCGACCAGTTCGCGGCCATCGAGCTTCACCGAACCGCCGGCGACGCGGCCAGGTGGATCGATCAGGCCGATGATCGAGAAGCCAGTGACGCTTTTTCCCGAACCGGATTCGCCGACGAGGCCCATCACCTCGCCGCGACGCAGCGAGAAGGAGACGCCGTCGACCGCCTTGACCACGCCGGCGCGGGTGAAGAACTGCGTGGTGAGGTCGGTGACTTCGAGGAGCGGGGCGCCGGCGCTCATCGCTTCAGCCTCGGATTGACCTGGTCGCGGATCTGGTCGCCGACCAGGTTGATCGCGACGATCAGCAGGATCAGGGCAAGGCCGGGATAGATCGAGATCCAGTAGCGGCCGGACAGCATGTACTGGAAGCCGTTGGCGATCAGCGAGCCGAGCGAAGGCTCGGTCACTGGCAGGCCGACGCCGAGGAAGGAGAGCGTCGCCTCCAGCGCGATGGCATTGGCGACCTGCACGGTCGCGACCACGATCAAGGGCGGCAGGCAGTTCGGCAGGATGTGGCGCCAGATCACCTGCCGGGCCGGCAGCGGCGTCGAGAGCGCCGCCTCGACATAGTCCTTGCCACGCTCGGCCGAGGCGGCGCCATGGGCAGTGCGGGCGAAATAGGCGTATTGCGCGGCGACCAGCGCGGCGATCAGCTGCGCCTTGCCCTGGCCGAGCAATGCCGAGATCACCAGCGCCAGCAGGATCGCCGGGAAGGCGAGCTGCAGGTCGATCACGCGCATGATGAAGGCCTCGCGCCGTCCGCCGAGATAGGCGGCGGCGATGCCGAGCGTGACGCCGATGGCGAAGGCGAAGGTCCCGGCGACCAGCCCCATCTGCAGGGAGATGCGCAGGCCATAGAGGATGGCCGAGAGCAGGTCGCGCCCCTGCGCGTCGGTGCCGAGCCAATGGGTATAGCCGCTGGAGCCGACATAGCCGGGGGGCCGGCGCGCATCGGACAGGACGAGATTGGCGAGGTCGTAGGGGTTCTGCGGCGCGATCAGCGGCGCGAGCACGGCGACGCCGATCATCAGGACGACGACGACGAGCGCCGCGACAGCAATGCGGCTCTCCCTGAACTCGCTCCAGAAGCGGGCGATGGGCGTTTCGGTCTTCATCCCGTCCGGCCCTTCCGCAAGCGCGGATCGAGCGCGAAATAGGTCATGTCGACCAGGAAGTTGATCATGATGAAGACGAAGGCGACCAGCATCAGATAGGCGACCATCACCGGCCGATCGAGCGACTGGATGGAGTCGATGATCAGCTTGCCGATGCCGGGCCAGGAGAAGATCGTCTCGGTCACCACCGCGAAGGCGAGCGTCGAGGCGAATTCGAGGCCAAAGACAGTGACGAGCGGGATCGAGATCAGGCGCAGCACGTGCCGGCGCAGGATGACGCCCTCCGGGATGCCGGCGGCACGGGCGAATTTCACCGTGTCGGTCAGCATGACCTCGCGGGTGCCGGCCCGCGCCAGGCGCGTCATCAGCGCGAGCTTGAAGAAGGCGAGGTTCAGCGCCGGCAGCAGGAGATGCGAGAGGCCGTTCAGCGTCAGGAAGCTCCATTCGACGCCGAAGAGCTGGGCGGTTTCGCCACGCCCGCCGGCCGGCAGCCATTGCAGCTCGACGGCGAAGGCCATGATCAGGACGAGGCCGATCCAGAAGGTCGGCACCGAGAAACCGAGGATGGACAGCGCCATGATCCCTTTGGAAAGCGGGCTGTCGGGCCGATAGCCGGCATAGATGCCGGCGGGAATGCCGATCAGCGCAGCCCCAAGGACGGCCGCCAGCGTCAACTCCAGCGTCGCCGGCAGGCGCGACAGGATGAGCTGGAGCACCGGCATGCCGAAGACGAAGGAGCGGCCGAAATCGCCGTGCAGGACACGATCGAGAAAGGTGAAATACTGTTCCCAGAGCGGCTTATCGAGCCCATAGCGGGCGATGGTGTCGAGCCTGATGTCCTGGCTGACATCGGGGCCGATCAGCACGTCGATAGGGTTGCCGATGGCGTAGACGCCGACAAAGACCAGCGCCGACATGACCAGCATGACGGCCAGCGCCTGCAGGACGCGCTCGATGACGTGGGTCAGCATCGGATGGACATTCGCCGCCGCTGCTTCGCAACCTCCATGCCAAGGAGAGGGGATTCGGTGCCGCTCTCCTGGATCGAGACAGCGGCGGTACAGGTCATCACGGCCAGCTCTCGACCATCACTGCGCGCGTTTCCTCGACGCCTACGGCCCAGAGCGCCAGCATCTCCTCGTCCGGCCGCTGGTAACGGCCGTAGAAATTGCCGTCGCCGAGAATCTCGCGTTTCCGCTGCGGACTGGCGGCCTGGTAGAGCGCGGCATCGAAGGGCGGCTTCACCCCATCGGGCAAGCTCACGCCTTCGAGACGGGTCCAGGGGAAGTTCTCCATCCACGAGGCATGTGAGGCGGCCGGGTCGACTGCCTTGACTGCCTCCTGGAAGCGGGAACCCGCCCACCAATTGTGCATCTTGACGCTGGCGTCGGGCCGCTTGCCCATCCACTCGGTCACCGCCGTCATCACCGGCGCATTGCCGCCATGGCCGTTGACCAGCACGATGCGGCGGAAACCGGAACGGTAGACGCCCTCGAGCAGATCCTCGAGCAGCGCGACATAAGTGGTCATCCGCAGCGAGATCGTGCCGGGATAGGCGGCGAAACCCGGCGTCATGCCATAGGCCTGCACCGGGAAGACCGGGATGCCGAGCGGCTCTGCCGCCTCGGCGGCGACACGCTCCGACAGGATCGCGTCGGTGGCGAGGCTCAAATAGGCGTGTTGTTCGACGCAGCCGAGCGGCAGCACGCAGCGATCGTCGCGCTTCGCCTGTTCCTCGATCTGCATCCAGTTCATCCGGGCGACGAGCACGGCCTGATCCTTGCGTTTCGGCGAAACCGCGTCATCCTTGACAGCGGTATACGGGACCGTCAAGTTCCATATGGAACTAAATTGGATGTCCGCGATGGCACGCGCCCCGACTTCCTTGTCCAAGCTCGATCGCGACCGCGAGGCGGCGCTGCGCGCGCTCGACCCGCTGACCGTCACCAAGCTCTGGGACAATCCCTGCTGGCTGTCGTTCAGGCTCAATTTCATTGCCTTCCGCTTCAACGACCCGGTCTATCGCTGGATCGAGACACGCTACGGCCTGGTGCGGCCGGAATTCGTCGCGCTTTACGCCGTCGGACTCAAGGGCGGCGTCGCGGCCAAGAACATCGTCGCCTCCGCCGGCCTGCCGAAGAACACGCTCTCGCGCGCGATCCAGAAGCTGCTGCAGCGGCGCCTGCTCAAGCGCGAGACCGATCCGGCCGATCTGCGCAGCTATGTTCTAGCGCTGACGCCGGCCGGGCGCGCCATCTTCGACGAGACCATGCCGATGATGGTGGGACAGCAGACTGCGATGCTCGCGGTGCTGACCGAAGCCGAGCAGAAGCAGCTCTGCGAATTGATGGACAAGATGGTGATCGCCTCCCCGGCGTGGCCTGCCGATCTCGAACCCGAAGGGACCTCAACATGACCAAGCCTTTGCCGCACCGGTCCCCGCGCTGGCGGATCGCCGCCCTCGCCGCCCTGATCGGGTTGCCGCTGTCCGGCGCCGCCATGGCGCAGACGCTGACGATCGGCGTGCGGGCCGGACCTGAATCGATCGACCCGCATTTCACCGCGACCGGCACCCATGCCGAAGCGCTGAAGCATGTCTTCGACACCCTGACCTGGTCGGGCGATAAGCTCCAGATCGAACCGCGCCTCGCCTTGAGCTGGAAGGCGATCGAGCCCGCCGTCTGGGAGTTCAAGCTGCGTCCCGGCGTCAAGTTCCATGACGGCTCCGACTTCACCGCCGAGGACGTCAAGTTCTCGATCGAGCGCATTCCCGTCGTCGCCGGCCCGAACCCGACGACGATCTACGTCCGGCGCGTCAAGGAGGTGAAGATCGTCGATCCGCTCACCGTCCACATCGTCACCGACGGGCCGGCGCCGAACCTGCCGAACGATTTCATCCGCCTGTTCATCGTCTCGCACAAGGCCGCGGCCGGGCTGACCAAGGACAATGCCAACGACGCCTTCAACACCGGCAAGGCGGCGATCGGCACCGGCCCCTACAAGTTCGTGTCCTGGACGCCGAAGGACCAGCTCGTGCTCGAGCGCTTCGACGGCTACTGGGGCGAGAAGGAGCCGTGGCAGCGCGTGCTGCGCAAGGAACTGCCGAACGACGCCGCCCGCGTCGCCCAGCTCAAGGCCGGCCAGGTCGACATCATCGTGCGCGCCCCGGCTTCCGACGTCCCGACGCTGAAGCGCGACGCCAAGCTCACGGTCGCTACGATCGACACGGTCTATGTCTTCAACATGGAACTCGACATGCGGGACAAGTCCCCGCAGGTCAGCGCCAAGGACGGCTCGGCCCTGCCCAAGAACCCGCTGCAGGACGCCAAGGTGCGCGAGGCGATCGACCTTGCCATCGACCGGCCGGCGCTGGCCGAGATCGCGATGGAGGGCCTGGGCGCCCCGGTCAACCAGCTGGTGACGCCCGATATCGCTGGCTACAACAAGAGCCTGCCGCCGCTGAAGCCGGATCTCGCCAAGGCGAAGAAGTTGATGGAGGAGGCCGGCTACCCGAACGGCTTCAAGGTCTCGTTCTCCTTCACCAATGACCGTCTGCCGGGCGACCGCCAGGTTGGCACCTCGATCGCGCAGATGCTGGCGCGCATCGGCATCGAGGTGAACGCCAACGCCCAGCCCGGCGCCGTCTTCTTCCCGGCGCGCCTGCGCGGCGAGTTCTCGATGTCGATGTCGGGCTGGGGCACGCTGACGGGCGAGGCGAACTACACGCTGTCCTCGGTGGTACACTCGAACGACCCAGCCAAGAAGCTCGGCGCCTTCAACGTGCTCGCCTACAAGAATGCCGAGCTCGACAAGCTGATCGAGGATGCCGCCGTCGAGATGGACGAGGCCAAGCGCAACGACCTGCTCTCGCAGGCCAACGCGATCGTCGCCAAGGACCGGCCGCGCCTGCCGATCCTCGCCGTTGGCTCGGCCTGGGCGATGCAGAAGGCCAAGGTGACGATCCGCCCGCGCGTCGACGAGGACACGCTGGCGATGGACATCAAGCCGGCGAAGTGAGGCTCCTTTGCCTTCTCCCCTCGGGGGAGAAGGTGTCTGCGAAGCAGACGGATGAGGGCAGTGCGACCGGGTGAGGCGGCAGCCGACTTGCCTGTCCTTCCCTCATCCGTCAGCGCTGCGCGCTGCCACCTTCTCCCCCGAGGGGAGAAGGGATTGCACCTGAGGATTTCATCATGACCATCGCTCTCGCCATCCATGGCGGCTGCGGCACCTTGCCCAAGGCCGAGATGACCGACGCCGAATGGGCGGAGGCCAAGGCCCATCTCGCCAAATCGCTGCGTGCCGGCTGGGCGGTCCTCGCCAAGGGCGGAAGCGCAGTCGACGCGGTCGAGGCCTCCGTGCTGGTGATGGAGGATTCCGTTCATTTCAACGCCGGCCATGGCGCTGCCTTCAATGCCGATGGCGAGCACGAGCTCGACGCCTCGATCATGGATGGCTCGACGCTGGCCGCCGGCGCGCTCTGCGCGGTCAAGCGCATCCGCAACCCGGTCAGCGCCGCCAAGGCGCTGATGCATCGCGGCGATCCGCTCTTGCTGAGCGGCCCGGCCGGCGACGCCTTCGCCCAGACCGAGGGTCTCGACATGGTCGAGAACGAGTATTTCTCGACGGAGCGGCGGCGCAAGAACCTCGCTTCGATGAAGATCCGCGAGCTCGTCGGCACTGCCGACGAAGCGAGCGAGGCCGAGAAGCACGGCACGGTCGGCGCGGTCGCGTGCGACTCCCATGGCCACCTCGCCGCCGCGACCTCGACCGGCGGCTACACCAACAAGCCTCCGGGCCGCGTCGGCGATTCCCCGATCATCGGCGCCGGCACCTATGCCCGCGATGGGCGCTGCGCAGTTTCGGGCACCGGCAAGGGCGAGTTCTTCATCCGCTATTGCGTCGGCCACGAGATCGCGTCGCTGGTCGGCTATGCCGGCCTCTCGCTGAAGGATGCGGCCGACCGCGCCATCGCCGAGCTCACCGCACACAAGATCGGAGCTGGACTCGTCGCCGTCGGCGCCGATGGAACCATCGTCGCGCCCTATAATTCCGAGGGCATGTATCGCGGCTGGGTGACGCCGGACGGGCTCGTCCATGTCGCAACCCATGCCGATGTCGAGGTGATGGGGCAGGCATGAGCAGCGAACCCATCCTGATCTGGGGCGCCGGCGCGATCGGCGGCACGCTCGGCGCCTATTGGGCAAGGGCCGGCGTACCGGTGCTGCTGGTCGACATCGTCGCGAAGCATGTCGAGGCCTGCCGAACGTCGGGGCTATCGATCACCGGTCCGGTCGAGGAGTTCCGGCAGATCGTGCCGGCGGTGACGCCGCAGGAATTGACCGGAACCTATTCGCGCATCGTGCTGGCGGTGAAGGCTGGCGCCACCGAGGCTGCGCTTGCCGCCCTGAAGCCGCATCTCGCCGCCGGCGGCTTCGTGCTCTCGGCCCAGAACGGGCTCAACGAGATCACCATCGCCAAGGCGGTCGGCGAAGAGCGGACCATGGGTTGCTTCGTCAATTTCGGCGCCGACTGGCATGGGCCGGGAGAGATCCTCTACGGCAATCGCGGCGCAGTGGTCGTCGGCGAGCTCGATGGAGCGATGACGGAGCGGGTGCGCGAGATGCACAGGCTGCTCGCGCTGTTCGAGCCGGACGCCATCCTGACCGACAACATCTACGGCTATCTCTGGGGCAAGCTCGCCTATGGCGCGATGCTGTTCGGGACAGCCCTGACCAATGATTCGATGTCGGCGAACTTCGCCGATCCGCAGCGGTTGCCGGTCTGGCTGGTGCTCGGGCGCGAGGTCGGCGCGGTCGCGGCGGCGCGCGGCGTCACCTCGCTCGGCTTCGGCGCATTCGACCCCGCCGTGTTCGCGCCGGGCGCGCCGGAAGGTCCGCAGGTCGAAACGATCGCCTGGCTCGCCGACTACACCTCGAAGACGGCCAAGACCCATTCCGGAATCTGGCGCGATCTTGCCGTGCGCAAGCGCAAGACCGAAGGCCAGGCGCAGATCGGCATCATCTCGCGGCTCGGCCGCGAGGTCGGCGTGGCCACGCCGGCCCTGGAACTGTTGGTATCCCTGATTCAGGACATCGAGGAGGGCCGCCGCCCGATGTCCCCGGACACGCTGAAGGTCCTGATCGAGCAATGCAGATCCGCTTCGACAACCGCGTAGCCCTCGTTACCGGCGCAGCCCAGGGCATCGGCCGCGCCATCGCCGCCGCGCTGGCCGAGGCCGGCGCGAAGGTCCACCTCGCCGATCTCGATGCCGACGGCGTCGCCGCCAGCGCAGAAGCGCTCGGCGCAAGCGCCCATGTCGCCGATCTCGGCAGCCCGGAGGCGACGAAGGAGCTGGTGGGCAAGCTGCTTGCTAGCGAGGGCCGGCTCGACCTGCTGGTCAATGCAGCCGGCGGCGTGCGCGGCCAGGTCGGCCGGCCGATCGAGGAGATCTCCGAGAGCGACTGGCGCGCCGTCTTCGCCGCCAATGTCGACGCCGCCTTCTTCCTCTCGCAAGCCGTCGCCCCGGCGATGAAGCAGGCCGGATATGGCCGCATCGTCAACATTTCCTCCGGCGCCGGCCTGCGCCCGAGCCTGACCGGCATCCAGGCTTATGCCAGCGCCAAGCACGCGCTGGTCGGGCTGACCAGGCAGCTCGCCTGGGAATTCGGCCCACACGGTATCACCGTGAACTCGGTCGCACCCGGCTTCGTGCGTTCCAACCCGGCGACCGAACGGCAATGGGAATCCTATGGCCCGGACGGCCAGAAGCGGCTGATCGAGAGCATCCACACTCGCCGGCTCGGCACATCCGAGGATATCGCCCATGCCAGCCTGTTCTTCCTGTCCGAGCAGGCAAGCTGGGTGACCGGCCAGATTCTCTCGGTCGATGGCGGGCGATCCTGAGCCGTCGCGGCCTGCCTACCCAAGAGGCACGCCGGTCCAGTTTTGAATGATTGACAAACCAAAATCCCCGGTCGAGAATTCATACGCATACAAACGAATTTCCACCCTGGCTTGTTGCAGTGCGTTGCACTGGCCTAGGGTAGGAAATCGCGCAGCGAGGGGCTGTGGATGCGTAAGACGAGCGATCAACGGGAGAGCCACCGAATGGACCGTCGCCAATTCGTCAGCGGAGCTGCGCTCGGCGCCGTCGCGCTGGCCACGCCGTCTCTGCTGCGCGCCCAAGGCGCGCCGATCAAGATCGGCGAGATCAACAGCTACACCTCGCAGCCGGCCTTCCTGAAGCCCTATCGCCAGGGCTGGGAACTGGCACTGGAGCAGGTCAACGCCGCCGGCGGGGTGCTCGGCCGCAAGGTCGAGACGCTGTTCCGCGACGATGCCGGCAAGCCCGAAGATTCGGTGCGGCTCGCCGGCGAGCTGATCAACGCCGAGAAGGTCGACCTGCTCTCGGGCGGCTTCCTCTCCAATGTCGGCCTCGCCATCGCCGACTACGCCCTGCAGAACAAGCGGCTCTACGTCGCCTCCGAGCCGCTCTCGGACGCGATCGTCTGGGCCAAGGGCAACCGCTACACCTTCCGCCTGCGGCCCTCGACCTACATGCAGGCGGCGATGCTGGTCGAGGAAGCGGCCAAGCTCCCGGCGAAGAAGTGGGCGCTCGTGGCGCCCAACTACGAATACGGCCAGTCGGCGGTGAAGTGGTTCAAGGAACTGCTGAAGAAGGCCAAGCCCGACGTCGAGTTCGTCGCCGAGCAATTCCCGGCGCTCGGCCGCATCGATGCCGGCGCGACCGTGCAGGCGCTCGAAGCCGCCAAGCCCGATGCGATCTTCAACGTCACCTTTGCGGCCGATCTCTCGAACTTCGTGCGCCAGGGCAATACCCGCGGCCTGTTCGAAGGCCGTACGGTCGTCTCGATGCTGACCGGCGAGCCGGAATATCTCGATCCGCTCGGCGCCGAGACGCCGGTCGGCTGGATCGTCACCGGCTATCCGCACGCCGACATCCAGACGCCGGACCACGTCAAGTTCCGCGATGCCTACAAGGCGAAGTACAACGACTATCCCCGGCTCGGCTCGGTGGTCGGCTTCGACACCATGAACGCCATCGCTGCCGGCATCGCCAAGGCGGGCACGACCGACAACGAGAAGCTCATCGACGCCATGAAGGGGCTGAAGTTCACCTCGGCCTTCGGCCCGGTGGAGTTCCGCGCCTCCGACCATCAGTCGACGCTCGGCGCCTATGTCGGCAAGACCGCGGTCAAGGATGGCAAGGGCGTCATGGTCGACTGGCGCTATGCCGACGGCGCCAAGTACCTGCCTTCGGATGCAGAGGTGAAGACGCTTCGCCCGGCGGGCTGAAGCGCCGGAGTTCGACCTGATCTAGACTAGGATACCCGGCCGCAGCGCCCCGCTGCGGCCGCGGGAGGATTGTGCCCTTTTTCGGTTATTTCGACGGGACCTCGCATGATCGATCTGATCTTCGCGCAGACGCTCAACGGCCTGGCCTCGGCCTCGTCGCTCTTCCTCGTCGCCTGCGGGCTGTCGATCATCTTCGGCGTGACGCGGATCGTGAACTTCGCGCATGGCTCCTTCTACATGCTGGGCGCCTATCTCGCCTTCACGCTGGTGACGCGCTTCGGGCCGGCCGATGCGCTCGGCTTCTGGGGCGGGGTGCTGCTGGCGGCGCTGATCGTCGCGGCGCTCGGCGCCATCGTCGAGATCGTCATCTTGCGCCGGATCTACCAGGCGCCGGAGCTGTTCCAGCTGCTCGCGACCTTCGGCCTCGTGCTGATGGTGCAGGACATTGCGCTCGGCATCTGGGGGCCGGAGGACAAGCTCGGCCCGCGCGCGCCCGGCTTCAAGAGCTTCGTCGTGCTGATGGACAGCCGCTTCCCGAGCTACGAGCTCTTCCTGATCGTGGTCGGGCCGATCATGCTCGGCCTGCTCTGGTTCCTGTTCCAGAAGACGCGCTGGGGCACTTTGGTACGGGCCGCGACGCAGGACCGCGAGATGGTCGGCGCGCTCGGCGTCAACCAGCGCCTGCTCTTCACCTCGGTCTTCGCCTTCGGCGCCGGCCTTGCTGCGCTCGGCGGCGCACTGCAGTTGCCGCGCGAGGCGGTGAACCTGCACATGGACCTCTCGATGATCTCGGAGGCCTTCGTCGTCGTGGTCGTCGGCGGGCTCGGCAGCGTCACCGGCGCCTATCTCGCCGCGGTGCTGATCGGCATCATCCACGCCTTCGGCATCCTGATCTTCCCGAAGATCACGCTGGTGCTGGTCTTCCTGGTGATGGCCGTCGTGCTGGTGATCAAGCCCTATGGGCTGATGGGCAAGCGCCCGGTCGGCAGTGCCCATGCGCATGGCCCGGTCGAGCCGCTGCTGCTGCCCGCCAGTGCCAACGTCAAGCTGATCGGGCTGGCCGCGCTTGCCGTGCTGCTGCTCGCGCCCTTCATCGTCGCCGACCACTGGCTGCTGACACTGACCGAGCTCTCGATCTTCGCGCTGTTCGCCGCGTCGCTGCACTTCATGATGGGCCCGGGCGGCATGGCCTCCTTCGGCCACGCCGCCTATTTCGGCCTAGGGGCCTATGGCGCGGCGCTGGCGGTGAAATGGCTGGGCATGCCGATGGTGCCGGCGCTCGCCTTCGCACCCTTCCTCGCCGGCATCGCCGGCGTCGTCTTCGGCTGGTTCTGCGTGCGGCTATCGGGCGTCTACTTGGCCATGCTGACGCTCGCCTTCGCCCAGATCGCCTGGGCGACCGCCTTCCAATGGGTCGACCTCACCGGCGGCGACAACGGCATCCTGGGTGTCTGGCCGGCGGCCTGGGCGAGCTCGAAGCTGGTCTATTATTATCTCGCGCTGGCGATCTGCGTCGCCGCGATCCTCTGCCTTCGCGTCGTCGTCTTCGCGCCCTTCGGCTATGCCTTGCGAGCCGGGCGCGACAGCCCGCTGCGGGCCGAAGCGATCGGCCTGCCGGTGATGCGGATCCAGTGGCTCGCCTTCATCATAGCCGCGATCGCGGCCGGCATCGCCGGCGCCCTCTTCGCCTTCTTCAAAGGCTCGGTCTTCCCGACCTATATGGCGATCCCGCGTTCGGTCGATGGACTCCTGATGGTGCTGCTCGGCGGTGTCCAGACCGTCTCGGGCCCGATCGTCGGCGCCTTCGCCTATATGGGCCTGCAGGAGCAGCTGATGAAGGCGACGATGTACTGGCGCTTCGTCTTGGGCGCCTCGATCGTGCTGCTCGTCATCCTGTTCCCGCGCGGCCTCGTCGGCACGGCGCTGGCCTTCGCGGAAAGGCGCCGCGAGGCCGAGCCCGCTCCGCCTGTCGCCGCCACGCCGGAGCCCGCCCGATGAGCCCGGTCCTCGAAGTCCGCAATCTCGGCAAGTCCTTCGGCGGTGTGCGCGCCGTCGACGATGTCAGCTTCTCGGTCGAAGCCGGCAAGCTCTTGGCGCTGATCGGCCCGAACGGCGCCGGCAAGACCACCTGCTTCAACATGCTGAACGGCCAGCTCCCGTCCGACCGCGGCGAGGTGATCTTCGACGGCAGGAAGATCACCGGCCTGAAGCCGCGCGAAGTCTGGCGGCTCGGCGTCGGCCGCACCTTCCAGATCACCGCGACCTTCGCCTCGATGAGCGTGCGCGAGAACGTGCAGATGGCGCTGATCTCGCATGCCGGCGAGACCTGGACGCTGTTCGGCCGCGCCAGGGACCGCCATGTCGCCGAGGCCGACGCGCTGCTGAAGCAGGTCGGCATGCTCGACCAGGCCGAGCGCGCCTGCGGCGTGCTCGCCTATGGCGATTTGAAGCGGGTCGAGCTCGCGGTTGCGATCGCCAACAAGCCGAAGCTCCTGCTGATGGATGAGCCGACCGCCGGCATGGCGCCGCGCGAGCGCATCGCCCTGATGGCGCTGACTGCCGAGATCGCCCGGGAACGCGGCATCGCCGTGCTCTTCACCGAGCACGACATGGACGTGGTCTTCGCCCATTCCGACGCGATCCTGGTGCTCGACCGCGGCAAGCTGATCGCCAAGGGCCGGGCCGAGGAGGTCCGCAACGATCCGGCCGTGCGCGCGGTCTATCTCGGCTCCGGCGCGACCTCGGGAGGCCACTGATGCTCGAGATCGAAGGGCTCAACGCCTATTACGGCCGCGCCCATATCCTGCACGGTGTCGGCTTCTCGATGGGCCGCGGCGAAGTGCTGGCCTTGATGGGCCGCAACGGCGCCGGCAAGTCGACCACCATGAAGGCGGTGATGGGGCTGGTGCCGCCCCAGGCAGGCCGCGTCGTCTTCGAGGGACACACGATCGTCGGGCGCGAGCCGTTCGAGATCGCCCGCCTCGGCATCGGCTATGTCCCGGAGGAGCGCCGCGTCTTTTCCGAGCTCAGCGTGATGGAGAACCTCTCCGTCGCGCAGCGGCCCAAGCGCGAGGGCGCGCCGCACTGGACGCCGGAACGCCTGTTCCAGCTCTTCCCCAATCTCGGGCGCATGCGCGACCGGCCAGGCGGAGCGATGTCGGGCGGCGAACAGCAGATGCTGACGATCGCCCGCACGCTGATGGGCAATCCCAAGCTCGTCCTGCTCGACGAGCCCTCGGAAGGCCTCGCGCCTGTCATCGTCGAGGAGATGGCCAAGACCATCCTGGCGCTGAAGGGCGAAGGGCTCTCGGTGCTGATCTCCGAGCAGAACCTGCACTTCGCCGGCTCGGTCGCCGACCGCGCCACCATCATCGAGAAGGGGCTGATCCGCTTCACCGGGACGATGGACGAGCTCAAGGCCGACGAGGCGGTAAGGGCGCAGTACCTGTCGGTGTGACGCCAACGAAAAACCCCGGAAGCTTGCGCTTCCGGGGCAGGTGCCCGGCCGTGACCACGGCCGGGGGAGGAGCCTTACCAGCCGGCGAGGACCGAGCCCTTGAAGCGCTCGGCGACGAAGGCCTTGATCTCGGGGGTGTGATAGGAGGCGAGCAGCGCCTTGACCCAGGGCTTGTCCTTGTCGGCCTCGCGCACCGCGATCAGGTTGACATAGGGGCCCTTCGGGTCCTCGCGCAGGATCGCCGAGGTCGGCTCGATCTTGGCGTCGACGGCGTAATTGGTGTTGATCGCGGCGGCGGCGACGTCGGCCAGCGAACGCGGCGTCTGGGCGGCCTCGATCTCGATGATCTTCAGCTTCTTCGGGTTGCTGACGATGTCGGCGACGGTCGGCTTGAATCCGACGCCGTCCTTGAGCTTGATCGCGCCCTTGTCCTGCAGCAGCAGCAGCGAGCGGCCGCCATTGGTCGGGTCGTTCTGGATCGCGACGGTGGCGCCATCCGGCACCTCGGCCCAGCTCTTGTACTTCGACGAGTAGATGCCGAGCGGGAAGTTCACGGTGAGGCCGACGCTGACCAGCTTGAAGCCGCGATCCTTCACCTGGTTGTCGAGATAGGGCTGGTTCTGGAAGGAGTTCGCCTCGAGCTCGCCGGCGGCCAGCGCCTGGTTCGGCACGACATAATCGGAGAACTCGATGATCTTGAGGTCGAGCCCATTCTTGGCGGCGATCGGCTTCACCTTCTCGAGGATCTCGGCATGCGGACCGGGCGAGGCGCCGATGCGAACGACCTGGTTCTGCTGAGCGAGCGCCGGGGCGGTGAAGGCGACGGCGGCAAGTGCGGTCGCGAGGATGATCCTGCGGGTGGTCATGGGAGAGGCTCCGTTACGAAGAGGGAATTCGGGAAAAGCAGGGCTTCACCAGCTCGGAAGGATCGAGCCCTTGAAGCGGTCGGCGACGAAGGTCTTGATCTCGGGCGAGCGATAGCTCTCGACCAGCGCCTGGACGAAAGGCTTGTCCTTGTCGGCGGCGCGCACCGCGATCAGGTTGGTATAAGGGCCCTTCGGTTCCTCGCGCAGGATCGCCGAATTCGGGTCGATCTTGGCGTCGACGGCATAGCTCGTATTGATCGCAGCGGCCGCGACATCGGCGAGCGAGCGCACGGTCTGCCCGGCCTCGATCTCGATGATCTTCAGCTTTTTGGGGTTCTCGGTGATGTCGAGAACGGTCGGCTTGAAGCCGGTGCCCGGCTTCAACTTGATCACGCCGTTGTCCTGCAACAGCAGGAGCGCGCGTCCGCCATTGGTCGGATCGTTCTGGATCGAGACGGTCACGCCGTCGGGCAACTCGGCCCAGCTTTTGTACTTCTGGGAGTAGATGCCCATCGGGAAGTTCACGGTGGTCGCAGCGCTGAAGATCTTGAAGCCGCGATCCTTCACCTGGTTGTCGAGATAGGGCTGGTGCTGGAAGGCATTGGCCTCGAGGTCACCGGTGTCGAGCGCCTGGTTCGGGATGACGAAATCCGAGAATTCGAAGATCTTGAGATCGTAGCCCTTCTTGGCGAGGAGTGGCTTGATCTGCTCGGCGATCTCGGCGTGCGGGCCGGGCGTGACGCCGATGCGGATTACCTGGTTCTGCTGGGCGAAGGCGCCGCCGGCAGACAAGGAGAGGGCGGCGGCCGCAGCGAGCAGGCTGCGACGGGAGAGGAACTTGGGCATCTTCTGCTTCCAGTAGTCGGTCGTTGAGTAAGCGGTTGCTCAGGCGTGGCGCAGGCGCTTGTTGAGGCGGCGCGAGAGACGGTCGCCGACGCTCTGCACGGTCTGGACGAGGACGATCAGCACGGCGACGACGATCGCCATCACATCCGGCATGAAGCGCTGATAGCCGTAGCGGATACCGAGATCGCCCAAGCCTCCACCGCCGACGGCGCCAACCATAGCCGAGAAGCCGAGCAGGCTGACCAGCGCCAGTGTCAGGCCGAGCACGATCGCCGGCAGCGCCTCGGGCACCAGCACCTTGCGGACGATCTGCAGCGGGGTCGCGCCCATCGAGCGGGCCGCCTCGACCAGGCCCTGGTCGACCTCGCGGATGGCGCCCTCGATCAGGCGGGCGATGAAAGGGGTCGCCGCCACGGTCAGCGGCACGGTCGCGGCGAAGGTGCCGATCGAGGTGCCGGCGATCAGCCGGGTGAACGGGATGATCGCGACGACCAGGATGATGAAGGGCGTCGAACGCGTCGCGTTGACCAGCGCGCCGAGCACGGCGTTCACCGCAGGCGCGGCGAAAAGCTCGCCCTTCTTGCTGGTCGCCAGGAAGACACCGAGCGGCAGGCCGAGCGCGGTGCCGAGCCCGGCGGCGATCGCGACCATCAGCAAGGTATCGCCGGTCGCTTCGATGATCAGCCGGATGAGTTCAGGAGACATGGCCGACCAGCTCCGCCTTGAGATCGAGGGATTTCAGCGCGCCGAAGACGGCGGCGAGTTCGGGCTCGCTCGCCGGCACCGAGACCAGCAGGCTGCCGAAGGGCTTTTCACCGATCGCGTCGATGCGGCCGGCGAGGATGTTGACGTCGACGCCGATCACGGCGCTGAGACGGCTGATCACCGGCGTCGTCGCGTTCTCGCCGGTGAAGGCGATGCGCAGCACGGCGCTGTCGCCGGCGAGCGCCTGCTTATGGATGCGGCCGGCGAGGTATTCGGGCACCTCGACGCCGGTTACCGCCTCGACGAAGCTCGCCGTGGTCGGATGGCGCGGCCTTGTCATCACCTCGAAGGTCTCGCCCTCCTCGACGATGTGGCCGCCCTCGATCACCGCGACGCGGTCGCAGATCTCCTTGATCACCGGGATCTCGTGGGTGATCAGAAGGATGGTGATGCCGAGCTCGCGATTGACCTGCTTGAGCAGCGCCAGGATCGCGCGGGTCGTCTCGGGATCGAGCGCCGAGGTCGCCTCGTCGCAGAGGAGCACCTTAGGCTCGGTCGCCAAGGCGCGGGCGATGCCGACACGCTGCTTCTGGCCGCCTGAAAGCTCGGCCGGGTAGCGCTCGCGCTTGTCGGCGAGCCCGACCAGAGCGAGCAGGCGGCTGACCTGCGCCTCGATCTTCGCCTTGGGCACGCCGGCGATCTCGAGCGGCAGCGCGACATTGCCGAACACCGTACGCGACGACAGCAGGTTGAAATGCTGGAAGATCATGCCGGTGGCACGGCGGCGCTCGCGCCAGCCGGCCTCGGTCAGATTGGTGACGTCCTCACCCTCGATCAGGATGCGGCCGGAGGTGGCGCGCTCCAGCCCGTTGACGAGGCGGATCAGCGTCGACTTGCCGGCGCCGGAGCGGCCGATCACGCCGACGATGCTGCCGCGCGGCACGGCGAGGTCGATGCCGGCGAGAGCCGTCACCGGCTCCTGGCTGTCACGGCCGGCGAAGGTCTTGCCGACCGCCTCGAAGCGAATGATCGCGTCGGAGGGTGGCGCTGGAAGGATGTCCTCGACGCGAAAGGCGCCGGGCTTAACGGGGGCGTTCATCATGTCCTCAGAAATGCGTGTGGCACGACCAGTGCGCAATGCCCAATTGCTCGAGCGTGACCTCGCGGATCGAGCGGCGGCGCTCCTCGGCGCCGAGCTCGGCGAGGGAGCGCTCCAGCCAGCGCGGCTCGCTCGGTTCGGCGGGCACGGCCCGCTCGAACCAGGCGGCGAATGCCGCGCGCAGTGTCTCGAACAGCGTCACCGACGTGCTCCTCAGGCCGCCAAGCGCAGGCCGGGACGCGAACGGACGAGCTGGCGCGCTGCCAGTTCGGCCGCGACCGGCGTCGCGAAGCGCTGGCCTTCGAGCCGATCGAAGGCGGCCGAGGCGGAGATGAAGGTGAAGAAGCGCTCATCGGCGCCGCGGGCGACGAGGCCCGCCTGGGTTTCGCCGATCTCGATGACATAAGCCTGACGGGCCGGCGGGCTGGGAATGACCTGGGACTGGAACGACATGATAATTTTCGCCGCGTTGCGGCGCCCTATATTGCGGTGATGTCGGAGGTGATGCCGCAGAACGGCGTCAGCGCTGGATCAGCGACGACAACAACACATCATCGAACGGACGAGCGGTTCGACAGGGCGGAGAACGGAGCCGGTCATGTTCATCTCCTCAAGCTGGGGAGCCCACGACCACGTCGTGGCGCTTTAGCGTTTGGTGACGCGGCGCAAGCTGCTCGCTCAAATCTCCGCGGCCATCGGTGACCCGACGACGTCCGCAATCTAGGCGACCTCGTTCTGCATGTCAATCCAAACGTTCTTTTAAAGGTACGCTCCGATCAGGAAGAGCCTTTCGCCGAACGGGCGGAGAAGGAAATTTTCTTTTCCGGCGCGGGCCATTCCTCCCTCGGCGTAGAACAACATGCCATTCTGGCTTCGCGAGGCCGACCTGCTATCGTCCGCACCGACTCACGGCGGGGATGCGATGAACGATAGGACGGACGGCGCCAGCATCGTGGACGGACGGATGACGCTGCCGGGCGCGGCCGGTGCCTTCGTGCAGGACGTCGCCAGGCCGCTCGCCTTCGCGGCGGATGGACTCGTCGCGATCTCCGGGCACGAATGGCGCGATGGCGTGCTGCACGACGCTGCCCGGATCGAAGGCCATGTCCGGCCGGATGGCGCGACGCTCGCCCGCATCGACCAGGCCGGACCGGCGCAGGACTTGTCCCTGACCATCCGCTCATTCCCAGGCGACAGCGCGCCATTGCTGCGGCTGAGCTTTCCCGTGGGGGCACAAGGCGATCTCGACGCCCGGCTCGCCGCCGAACTCTTCCTGCCGCAACCCTTGTTCGCAGGACTGCGGCAGGACCTCGCCGAGGGCCGCGCCAGCAGCCTCTCCCTGACCGCGACGACCAATCTCTGGCTGCGCGAGGGCGCCGGCGACGAGGAGCCGCCGGTCTTCCATTTCGCACCGGAGACCGATGGCCGCCCCGCGCAGGCGCATGGCCGGGTGCAGAGCATCAGCTGGCGGCCTGCGGAGCCAACTGCCGAGGGTTTCCTCGCGCCCGGCCAATCAGATCAGGATAGCGAAGAGCCGGAAGACCTGGTCGCCGAGCAGCTCCGGCGGATCAACTGGAGCCTGAAGCAGGTCCTGATCATCCTCGTCTTCCTGATGCTGATCGTCGCGTTGAAATAAGGCTCACTCGCCCTGCGAGCGCTGGTTTCCTTGCGTCTCGTAGACCTGCTCGTTCTCGATCCATTTGCCGTCGAGGCCGCGGCCGCGGTTGAGCTGCGTCTTGTCGCGATTGGAGAGCACCTTGTGATCCTGAAGCGAGGCCGGCCGCGTGCTCGTCGCGCCGGTGCCGTCGCCCTTGCCCTTGATGCTCGGACCGAGCTTGCCGCCTGCATTGGCCATCATCGTCTCCTTTGCGTGCGTCTGCCCCCCAGCCTGAAGCCAACGCCTCGGCCCGGCGATGGTTCGCCTGCGAACTTCGCCGGCAGCCCTGCGTTGTCCCTGACGCAGACCAGGAGGCACCCGTGCTCCAGATTCTTCCCGCCGCCGACCATGTCGCGGCCTTCCGCGTCACCGGCACGCTCGACGAGCCGGATTTCGACCGGCTGATCGCCGAGATCGAGAGCAAGCTCAAGCGGCATGAAAAGCTCGGCATCCTCGCCGACCTCAGCGGCTTCGAGGACATGACCTTCCGCGCCGGCCTCAGGGATGCCCGCTACGGCTTCGGCAAGATCCTGCAATGGCATCGCTTCCCGCGCGAGGCCGTGGTCACCGACAAGGGCTGGATCGAGACGCTGGTCGCGATCGCCGGGCCGCTCGTGCCCTTCGTCGAGGTCAGGAGCTTCAAGCCCGACGCCTTCGATGCGGCTTTGGCCTGGGCCAGCGAGATCGAGGGCGGGCCGAACGCCTGACGTCCCGGGGCGCTGCGGGAGCACAACGAAGATGAACGCCAGCGAACTATTCCGTTCAGGCGGAGTTCTGGACAGACCCGCTTTTATCGCGGCAACCAAAGGAGATGCCCCATGCGACACCTTCTCATCGCCGCGGCGATAGCACTCGGCGCCGCCGTGACCCCGGCCGCCGCCAGCGAAACCTTCAGCGGCGCAGCCGCGCTCGACAAGGTCGAGGCGACCTATGTCCGGCACAACCGCGAGCACCGGATGTGGGAGATCCAGCGCAATATGGAGCGCCAGCAGCGCTATGGCCGCCACCATCGCGGCTATGACCGCGGCTATGGCTACGGCCATCGCCGCGGCGGCCCGCCGCCCTGGGCCCCGGCCCATGGCCGCCGCCATCACGACCGTTACGACCGCTTCTAGGCGGCCGTGCCCCGCGCCCTTCGCCTCCCTGTCCCCCCAAGGGCGAAGGGCGCGGGAGTTTTTCAGCCTCCTTCTCCCCTCGGGGGAGAAGGTCCGGCAGGGGATGAGGGCGGAACGACCGGATGAGACGCTTTCAAGCACAGCACCTCACTTCCCTCATCCGTCAGCGCTTCGCGCTGCCACCTTCTCCCCCGAGGGGAGAAGGAAGATCGCGCCCAAGCTTTTCCCCGCCCGCAGGCTCATCCTGCGGGCGTTGTCGCATGTGAGGGGCAGCGGAGCGCCGCGAGGCGCTGGTTTGTGATCCGCTTCCGTGAGCTACGGACGCGGCGCGGATGGATTGAGCCACCATCCGCACGCCCCGTGGCGCTCCGCCAGGCGGCGATTTGAAAGCTCCGGGCCGCGCTTCTGTCGCGCCGGTGTGAGCCGGCGCGGTCTAGCGAGCTCCTCGCGCAGGGGCCGTAGTACCCCCAGGTCGGTTCCCGAAGCCTCCCGGGAGCGAGGCGCAACCCTCGCCCGCAGGCACCGCGCCCACCCCGCCAAACGACATGCCTCCGGTCGGCCGCCCCTCGGGGATGGGTGCAAGGATTATACGGGAGGTTCGGAGGGCGGGGATAAGCGCAACGGCCCTGATCGTCCGTTCCGGCATTTATGCCGATACGCTTTACGGAACGGGTGAGCATTGGCGCCGCACTCAGCAACCCGCACTAGCTACCTTCGGTTGATCGATACGAGTTGCCCTTAATCCGCATCTTGGATTTGATGCAGAATCAACGCATGCATTAAGCGAAACACTCGTCAGAACCTAAACTAGCGACTTCCACTATGATTTCCGATGCTGAGTATGAGACGGAATTGGGCGACCGCCCCCTTAGGCAGGGCGACATGTTTTGCTGGGAAGGTCCAAGCTATACAAGGCCTTGGAAGACATACTCGCTCGTAATCACAGCAGACTGCGATCTAGAAAGAAAGAAAACTAGAGGAATAATTTCCTATATTCCAGCCTTAATAACAGAAGATTATATTTGGCATTTCTGGAAGGACAGCAAATTTGAATCAACAATTGAAAAAACAATAAAGAAATTTGTTAAGAAAATAAACTCTATACTTATGGAAAAAGAAAAAATTAGAACTGAAATTTCAGAACTCGCTGCTATTTCCTGGCTGGAGCGGGTGGGAATCGATCAATTAATCGATGAACTGAATATTGCAGATAATGGACAGCGCCTTTCTTTGAAAGCGTTGACCCAATCTGTACTAGAACTTAGAGAACTCTCCACTAAAATGGAACCTGATATTAATCTGCTTAGAAAATGTTACCCGCTTAAAAATGCCAAGGCCACGTCAGAAACAGATAGCGAACTAGCATTAGAATTCCAGTCAAGCGTTTCGAGCTTGCCGGGTGATGTTTTTCATATACCGCATGTCGAATCAGAGCCTGATGACGGAATATTCTTGATGCTTCGTCATATTTCTCAATGTAATATCAGCGATATAGCATTGAAGCCAAGCGATCTTCAAAGCGGAGAGGCAAAAGCTCGCCGGGTTGGAAGAATTGCCGCACCTTACAAATTTGCGATTATGCAAAATTTGGCGCGAGTGTTTACTGATATTGGTCTACCAAATTCCTATCAAGATCGCTGCAAGAGCACTTCTACAAGATTTTTTGAAAGGATTGCGTAAAATGATACCTATTGTTGTTACGGAGAATGCGCTACATATCCTTTCGTCGTCAGCATTGGCACCGGATTGGCTCGTCAACTTTGATGACCTTATCTCATTGAGAGATATATTTATTATTGCACGTCCTGAGGCGATATATATAGCTACTCACAGCTGCAGCCCGGACACCAGAATCCTAATAATACAGAGGCAAAAGCAAGGGCTGTTTGAGGGAATAGATTCTAGAGATAGAAGATCGGTGTTTGACCGCTGCGCGCGCATAGCGTTTCGCTATTTTGACAGCGCCGTGAGCCTAAACCCTCGCTGGATGCCGTTTCATGCGGGGAATAAGATTTCCATATTTGCGTTCGGATATGGACGTTCCGATCGGATAGCGGCGGAGCAAGGCCCCCTTGGTTCAGCCGACGTCTACGTGTATGGGTTTGGGACAGATCCTAAGATGCAGGATTTGGCAACCTACCAACCTGATTTAGATGTATATAAGCGCGCGAGAGAAGGACTCCCGCTCGCACTGTCAGCTGTTCCGCTCAGCAAAAAGGATTTTTCAGAGGGCAGCATAGACCTGAGCGACGTTGAGCCGAGCAGCATATCTCAGGGATTCACCTATTCTGACTGGTATCCACTACATCTCTCTAAAGATCAACTTCGCTTTGTGGACAACCCCTTATCGGGACCTCTGAGACTGAGAGGCAGCGCCGGCACTGGCAAAACTCTCGCCATGATTATAAAAGCACTGAAGACAAAATATGATGCCGATGAATCTGGAGACCCGAAGCGAATTCTATTTGTTACCCATAGCTGGGCGATGGCTGAGAACGTCGACAGATTGATAAGCAAGATGGATATTTTTCCAGATTCAATTTCAGATATATCAGTAATACCACTTCTGTATTTAGCAAATAATCGTGATTATTCTCGAATCGATCGAGAGCCACTTGGCATTGATAGCGAGGACGGAAAGCGCCTTGCTCTTCGCGAAATCTCCAGTGTTATCGATGAGTTTGTAGCCGGGGATTGGATCGCCTATCGCAGTGGTTGTACCGAGGATTTTGTTGGACTCGTGGAAGCGGCACCCGGCTCAACGGCGCGAAAGCTATTCAGTTGGGACCTCTTGGTAGAATTCGGCTGCGTACTTGCTGCTCAGGGCATTCTCACCCATGCTGCCGATCGGGAGCGATACCTTCGCGTTAGGCGCTTGCGCTGGATGATGCCGCTAGACAACGCGGCTGAAAAATCTGCCGTTTTCGCTCTTTGGGCGATGTTTATGAGCGCTCTGCGCGAGAAGCGCTGGATTTCCTCAGATCAAATTATTAGCGACTATCTGAATGATTTATCAACATTCTTCTGGGAAGCCGCACGTCAAAAGAACGGATACGATGTAGTCTTTGTTGATGAGATGCACCTTTTCAATGCGCAGGAGAGATTGATATTCCATAATCTTTTGAGAAACGCTGAGAATCCACCCACGGTGATAATGGCTCTCGATCCGAAACAATCACCGCGAGAGACATTTACGAATATTAGTGATGAGCGTGACAATGGCTCTGAAGGGATACTTGAGCGCGCGCGCCTACCTAACTCTGAAAAAATCGATCTCTTACAAGTGTACAGATACACCCCGGAGATAGGACGCGTAATCCGCTCGGTCCACGATGCCGCGCCTGGCCTTGACTTTCCTGAAGATTGGGATGTTCCGCAAGGCTCTAGCTCAACGGAGAGCGGGGACATCCCTGAGTTCCGCACCGTTGATGGAAAACTTCAGGTTTATAAACTTGCGATAACGTCCGCCCTCGACCTTGGGAAGCAAGCCCAACAGAGAAAGGGGCGAGTTGCAATTCTTTGTATGGATTCAGATAGATTTGGGGAATATCTAGCAGCGACGGTTACTCAATATCCAGAAATTGTGACTATATCTTCGAGGGATGACACCGAGAAACTGCGTTACTCAGGAAAGCGTTCCATTCTGAGTACCCCAGAATACGTGGCCGGCCTTCAATTTGATACCGTCATACTGATAGACGCAAATGAAGATCAGGTTCCGGAAGGAAAATATAGAAGTTACCATTTCAGGCGATTCTTATCTGAATTGTATCTTGGGCTTAGTCGAGCTGAAAGAAAATTGTTAATAATTGCCTCGAAAGACGCAGGTGGAATCACCAAAACTCTCAAGCCTGCCATTGATGCTGGTCAATTAAAGGAGGTCAAGTGAACATAACTGGTCCGAAAATTGGATAGAGGGTGCATTATCTCCCCCTCCTTCTCCTTCTCTCCCCCGCCCCCTTCGGCCGCGCCTCCGGCACCGGGCCCATCTCGTCCAGCGTAGGCTTCCTCGGCCGTGCGACGCTCGCCTTCGGCTTCCCCTCCCCGCCGCCCCAGTTGTGCGGGCCCATGTCGGCGTCGGTCGGCTTGCGGGCGCGGGTCGGCAGATTGGCCGAGGCGCCGTAGCTGCGCTCGCCCCGGTATTTGCCGGCGGAGGATTCGACATCGCTTTGGCGGGCGAGCGGGTCGTCGGCGATGGCGAGTTCGGTCGCCTGCAGGCGCTTGATCTCGTCGCGCAGGCGGGCGGCGGTCTCGAATTCGAGGTCGGCAGCGGCCTCGCGCATGCGCTTCTCGAGATCGGCGATCGCGGCCTTGAGGTTGTGGCCGCTGGTCGGGCCTTCGACCAGGCCCTTGTCGACGGTGACATGGTCGCGCTCATAGACCGAGCCGAGGATGTCGCCGATGGCGCGCTTGATCGTCTGCGGCGTGATGCCGTGCTGGGCGTTGTAGGCCTCCTGCTTCTCGCGGCGGCGATTGGTCTCGGCCATCGCGCGCTCCATCGAGCCGGTGACATGGTCGGCATAGAGCACGACCTTGCCGTCGACATTGCGGGCGGCGCGGCCGATGGTCTGGATCAATGAGGTCTCGGAGCGCAGAAAACCCTCCTTGTCGGCGTCGAGAATGGCGACGAAGCCGCATTCGGGGATGTCGAGGCCCTCGCGTAGCAGGTTGATGCCGACCAGCACGTCGAAGGCGCCGAGGCGCAGATCGCGCAGGATCTCGATGCGCTCGATCGTGTCGATGTCGGAGTGCATGTAGCGCACGCGCACGCCGTTCTCGTGCAGGTACTCGGTCAGGTCCTCGGCCATGCGCTTGGTCAGCACGGTGACGAGGGTGCGGTAGCCCTTGGCCGCGACCTCCTTGACCTCGTCCAAGAGGTCGGCGACCTGGTGCTTGGCCGGGCGGATCTCGACCGGCGGGTCGATCAGCCCGGTCGGGCGGATGACCTGCTCGGTGAAGACGCCGCCGGTCTGGTCCATCTCCCAGCCGCCGGGCGTCGCCGAGACATGGACCGAGGACGGGCGCATCGCATCCCATTCCTCGAAGCGCAGCGGCCGGTTGTCCATGCAGGAGGGCAGGCGGAAGCCGTATTCGGCCAAAGTCGCCTTGCGGCGGAAGTCGCCTTTATACATCGCGCCGATCTGCGGCACCGTGACGTGGCTCTCGTCGGTGAAGACGAGGGCGTTGTCGGGCAGGTACTCAAACAGGGTCGGCGGCGGCTCGCCCGGCTTGCGGCCGGTGAGGTAGCGCGAATAGTTCTCGATGCCGTTGCAGGAGCCAGTCGCCTCGATCATCTCGATGTCGAAGGTGCAGCGCTGGTCGAGCCGCTGCGCCTCCAAATAGCGGCCCATGCGGTTGAGCTCGTCGAGCCGGCCCTTGAGCTCCTCCTTGATCGACTTGACCGCCTGGTTCAGCGTCGGGCGCGGCGTGGTGTAGTGCGAATTGCCGTAGACCTTGATGAATTCGAGCTCGCCGGTCTTCTGCCCGGTCAGCGGATCGAATTCCGAGATCGACTCGACCTCGTCGCCGAACAGGCCGATGCGCCAGGCGCGGTCCTCATAGTGGGCCGGGAAGAGCTCGACCGTGTCGCCCCTCACTCGGAACGAACCGCGGGCGAAGTCATGCTGGGTGCGCTTGTATTGCAGCGCCACGAGGTCGGCGATCAGCTGGCGCTGCTCGATGCGCTCGCCGAGCTTCAGCGAGAAGGTCATCGCCGTGTAGGTCTCGACCGAGCCGATACCGTAGATGCAGGAGACCGAGGCGACGATGATGACGTCGTCGCGCTCCAGCAGCGAGCGCGTCGCCGAATGGCGCATGCGGTCGATCTGCTCGTTGATCGAGGATTCCTTCTCGATATAGGTGTCCGAGCGCGGGACGTAGGCCTCCGGCTGGTAATAGTCGTAATAGGAGACGAAGTACTCGACCGCGTTGTCGGGGAAGAAGCTCTTGAACTCGCCATAGAGCTGGGCCGCCAGCGTCTTGTTCGGCGCCAGGATCAGCGCCGGGCGCTGCGTCTTCTCGATCACCTGCGCCATGGTGAAGGTCTTGCCCGAGCCGGTGACGCCGAGCAGCACCTGGTCGCGCTCCTGCCGGCGGACGCCGTCGACGAGATCGGCGATCGCGGTCGGCTGGTCGCCGGCCGGCTCAAAATCCGACTTCATCTGGAAGCGGACGCCGCCCTCCGACTTCTCGGGACGATCGGGCCGGTGCGGCGTCCAGGGCTTGCCGGGCTCGATGAAGGGGCTGCCGGTCTCGAGCAGCGCCTGCAGCGACTTCGCCGTCAGCGAGGCCGCGCTGTCGCTGTCAGGATCGAAGGCGGCATCGGCTTTTTTGGAGAGTTTTCGCGGCTTGCTCTCGCCCGGCGCGCTCGGCCGCGCCTCGTAACCGGCCTGCGGTGTGTCGCTGAAGCCTGACGCGCCGCCCGGCACCGCCTTGCCGCGGTTGATCGCCGGGTTGAGCAGGTCGGCGAGATAGCCGTCGAGCGGCTTGAGCTCGGGCTTGCTCGCCTTCGAGTTCGGCGTGCGAGTCGCGGCGGATTTCTTCGCGGCCTTTGCCTTGCTGGGGGCAGTGTCGGTGGTGTTGTCGGTGCTCTTGGGCATGGCCGGAATATGGGCGCGATTTGCGGCGGATGCGAGAGGGCGCGGCGCTGGCGTGAGCGCATTGGTGACAGGAGTTGACAGGAGAAATGATTTCAACTTTAACGTGAGCTTACCATAAAATACACTCGAAAGAAGTGGGCATGGTGGGGGACGGGAGCTCGCCCGATGCGACGGAGGTCGAGGCCTTCATCGTACGCTGGCGCATGTCGGAAGGGGCGGAACGAGCATCGTTCCCATCCTTCATCAGCGAGTTCTGCGAGCTGCTGCGGACGGAGCGCCCGCAGCCTCCGACGAGCGATGCCGAAGCGGTCGCCTAGCTGACCATGCGCTCGACCGTCTCGGCGCTCAGCCGGCGGCGGTTGCTGAGATCGCGCGCCCGGGCGACGCCGATCACGGTGCCGCCGCGGTTGAACTCACGGCGCAGGCGCAGGCGCAGGCCCATCCCGGCATTCTCGGCGACGCGATGCTTCGGGGTCAGGTCGACATGGGCGATGCTCATCTGTCTTCCTCGAGTTCGCTGTGCGACTTCAGCGCGTAGCCGCCGCGCGGCTGCGTCACCAGATAGGCCGGGTTTTCCGGCGAGGCGTTGCGTCGGACTTCAATGCCCTTGATCGTGCGGGTCACCGGTTCGGTGAAGACCTGTTCGACGCGGCCTCTGGCCGTGTGGGCGCCCCAGCGCCAGGTCACCTTGGTGTCCGTCTTGAATGTCGTCGTCACGTTGCAGCTCCGTGCTCTGCTGGTGGAAACGTCGGGGCCGTGCTTTGGTTTCGGCTGGCGGCAGGGAGGATGGGATGCGCGGTTCTGTCGGCGGCGTGCTGGCGCTGTTTCTCTCGCTCGGGACGGCGCAGGCGGTCGGCCCCGACTGGACCCATCTCGACGAGGACGCCGATTACCGTCAGGCACGGCGCTGGATCGAGGAGAAGAACTACGCCCCGGCGGTCGAAAAGCTGATGACCCTGCTGAAGCATCAGCCGGATTCGCCGGTGCTGCTGAACTGGATCGCCTTCTCGCAGCGCAAGCTGAAGAACTACCCGGTCTCGAAGCAGTTCTACGACGCCGCGCTGGTGCGCGATCCGACCTATCTGCCAGCGCTGGAATACCAGGGCGAATGGTTCATCGAGACCGGCGACATGGCCTCGGCCAAGGCCAATCTCGACAAGCTCGCCAGGCTCTGCGGCCGCTGCCATGAGTGGCAGGATCTCGATGAGGCTATCCGCAAGGCGGAAGGCAGATAGCGCCGTCACGCAAGCGTCACGGCGCTGTCGCGCCTCTGCAAACTCCGGACGCGAAGCGGGGCCGTCCCGCTTTTCCTGAACCCGGAGTGTTCCATGCGTCTGCGCCTCGCCGCCGCCCTGCTTCTGTCGTCCACCATGCTCGCCGGCGCGCAGGATGCGCCCAAGGAGTTCCCGGCCAAGCTGGTCGGCCATGCCCTGCTGCCGGCCAACACCATCATCCCGGCTCCGGCCGATGCGCCGGCCGATCTCAAGGTTTCCGGCAAGTTCACCACCCCGGGCAAGCGCGTCGAGCAGGTCGGCGCGGTAATGGGCACCTCGGGCGGCCGTCCGACCGGCCTCTCCACCCCCTTCGCCGGCCAGCCGGTGCAGGGCTTCTCCGGCATCCGCTCGCTGGGCAATGGCGAGTTCCTGGTGCTGACCGACAACGGCTTCGGCGCCAAGGCGAACTCGCCGGACGCGATGCTGTTCTTCCATAAGCTCAAGGCCGATTTCGAGGGCGGCAAGATCGAGCGCACCGCGACCACCTTCCTGCACGATCCCGACAAGAAGGTGCCGTTCCGCATCGTCCATGAAGGCACCGAGAAGCGCTATCTGACCGGCGCGGATTTCGATCCGGAATCGATCCAGCCGATCGGCGGCAAGTACTGGATCGGCGAGGAGTTCGGCCCCTACCTGATCCGCGTCGACGCCAACGGCAAGGTCGAGGCGGTGTTCGAAACCACCGTCGACGGCAAGCCGGCCCGCTCGCCCGACCATTACGCCGTGACCACGCCGGCTGCGCCGAACCTGCCGGTCGAGTTCAATGTCCGCCGCTCCAAGGGCTATGAGGGCATGGCGCAGTCCCCGGACGGCCGCTTCCTCTATCCGCTGCTGGAAGGCCCGCTCTGGAACGCCGAGACCAAGGGCAATGAAGAGGTCGACGGCAAGGAAGTGCTGCGCATCCTCGAATTCGACGTGCAGAACGAGAAGTGGACCGGCCGCTCCTGGTTCTTCCCGCTGGAGCAGAAAGGCCTCGCCATCGGCGATTTCAACATGATCGACGCCACCACCGCGCTGATCATCGAGCGCGATAACGGCGAGGGCACCGCCGACCGCGCTTGCGCTGCCGGCCAGAAGGGCCCGGACTGCTTCCACGACCTCGCCAAGTTCAAGCGGATCGTGAAGATCGAGATGACCGACGCCAATGTCGGCAAGCCCGTGCGCAAGGTCGGCTATATCGACCTGATGAAGATCGCCGATCCCGACAAGAAGGCGAAGCAGGGCGCGATCGACGGCGTGCTGCCCTTCCCGTTCTTCACCATCGAGAACGTCGACGTGGTCGATCTCGCCAACGGCATCATCGTCGTCGGCAACGACAACAATCTGCCGTTCTCGTCGTCGCGCGATCCGAAGAAGGCGGATGACAACGAGCTGGTGCTGCTGCAGGTCAAGGAACTGCTCACGGCCAAATGAGCCGCGCGGCTCGCCAAGTCACGGCGAAGTCGAATACTACCTGCACAAAGTCGTCAGGCGTCTCATGGCCGGCTCTCGCCGGCCATGTCCGTTTATCGCCCAGTCCTTGAGCTGCTTCTATCTTAGGCGTATAATGATCGCGACCAAGCGCCTCGTGCGTGAGGCGCCGTGGTTGGATGATCTTCACCGATGGAGGTGATCATGTTAACCGCGAATATGAGTGGAAAACGGCCGCAGGACTGGCTCAACCTGATCCTCGGCGCACTCCTGTTCATCTCGCCCTGGATGATGGGTTTCCTGGCCGACACCATGCCGACCCGCAATGCCTGGCTCGTCGGGGCCGTGCTCGCCCTGATCGCGATCGCGGCGCTCACCGCCTTCGCGGAATGGGAGGAATGGGTGAACCTGGCGCTCGGCCTCTGGCTGATCGCCGCGCCCTGGGTGCTCGGCTTCACCGGCAATACCGGCGCGTTCCGGACGCATCTGATCCTCGGCCTGCTCACGGCGCTCGTCTCGGCCTGGGCGGTCTGGGACTACCGGCACGAGCCGCACGCCACGGCCTGAACGATCGGCCGGGCTCGCTCGACCAGCGGGCCCGGTTTCCGCCGTCCGGAATCGCAAGAGTGGCCCGAACCTGCGCGCTCAGTGCGCCGCCTTGCGTGCCCGGGCAATCGTACCCTCGACATCGCTCCAGGCCGGCTTCTCCGGCGCAAAGCGCCCGCGCAGATAGGCCGCCAACTCGGCAAGCTGCCGATCGTCGAGCGCGGTCGCGAAGGACGGCATCGAGCCGATGCCGTGCTGGCCGCCTTCGAGCAGCATGTTGACGAGGTTGGTCGGCGTCGCGGCATGCAGCTTGGATGAGAGGCCCAGCATCGGGCCGGCATTGAGCAGAGGCGCGGCGCGGCCGGTCTCGTGGCAGGCGGCGCAGGCGCCGTCATAGAGGCGCGCAACCGGCGAGGTCGCGGGATTGTTGACCCGCGCCGTCTGCTGCTCGATCCGCGCCGCCAGCGCTTCGGCTTCGGCTGCGGGTAGAGGTTCGTTCAAGGAAGCCAGATAGGTCGCCATCGCTCGGATATCGGCGTCGGGCAGCTCTTTCAGCTCGGCGATGACAGGCGCCATCGGGCCCGAGGCTGCGCCGTGCTGCTGCGAGGTGCCGGTTTTCAGATAGGCGTAGAGTTCGGCTTCGCTCCACGGGATCGGCCCGGCCGAGAGCTTTGTCAGCGCCGGCGCCACCCAGCCCTCGGCTTCGCCGCCAGCGAGATAGGCGCTGCCGCCCTTCTCGGCACCGAGCGCGTTGCGCGGCGTGTGACAGGCGCCGCAATGGCCGAGGCCGTCGACGAGATAGCGCCCGCGATTCCATTCGGCGGAGCGGGCGGGATCGGATTTCAGCTCGCCGCCGCGATTGAACAGCAGGTTCCAGCCGGCCAGCAATGGGCGCAGGTTGAAGGGAAAGGTGAGCTTGCTCGGCTCGTTCTCCTGCCGCACCGCCGGCTGCGACATCAGGAAGGCGTAGAGCGCCTGCAGATCGGCCTCGCTCGCTTTCGCGAAGCTCGGATAGGGGAAGGCCGGATAGAGCTGGCGGCCGTCGCGATGCAGGCCGGCGCGCATCGCCCGCTCGAAGGCGGCATAGGACCAGGTGCCGATGCCGGTCTCGACATCGGGCGTGATGTTGGTGGTCATCACCGTGCCGAAGGGCGTCGGCAGTGCGAAGCCGCCAGCATAAGGCACGCCGTCCTTGCCGGTATGGCAGACGGCGCAGGCGCCGAGCGCCGCGAGCTGGCGGCCGCGCTCGATCGTCGCCGCCGACCAGGTCGAAGGGTCCGGCCGGGCGATCGGGGCGATCGACGGGGCGAAGGCGAGCGAGACCGCGGCGAAGGTCGCTGCTCCCGCGACCGCGGCGCCGAGCTTGCTCCACCAGGGCTGGCGTTTTGCCGGCTCGCGCGGCGGGGCTTTCAGCAGCATCGAGCCGTTGAGGCCGGCGAGCACGCGCTCCGGCGTCAGCGGCAACTCGCGAAAGCGCACCCCGGTCGCATCATAGACCGCGTTGACGATCGCCGCCGCGCTCGGGACCGAGGCCGACTCGCCCGCGCCCATCGGCGGCAGATGCTGCCGGTCCATCAGCATGACGTCGATCGCCGGCAGCTCCGGGAAGGTCAGCACCGGATAGGAGCCCCAGTCGCGGCTGGCGACGGCCGTGGTCTGCGAGAACGTCACCTCCTCGCGCAGCACCCGGCTGGTCGATTGCAAGACATTGCCGTGGATCTGGTGCGTCACCCCGGCGGGGTTGACCATCATGCCGGTGTCCTGGCCGACGGTGACGCGATTGACCGTGACCTCGCCGGTCGTCCGATTGACCGCGACATCGGCGACCCAGGCGGCCCAGGCGGCGCCGACTCCCGGCCAGCTGCCATGGACATAGCGCGCCTGGGCGAAGCCGCG
This sequence comes from Bosea sp. 29B, assembly GCF_902506165.1. Classification (NCBI taxonomy): domain Bacteria; kingdom Pseudomonadati; phylum Pseudomonadota; class Alphaproteobacteria; order Hyphomicrobiales; family Alloboseaceae; genus Allobosea; species Allobosea sp. 29B. Next base: position 2,424,987 of record NZ_LR733817.1, on the reverse strand, counting down.
CCCGCGCAGCACCTCGCCGTCGGCTTGCATGCGCGGGCCGACATGCGGCTGCCAGTTCGCCCGCTCGGCCGTCGCCCGCGTCAGCTCGGCGGCGCGCTCGTCATTGATGTGGCGCAGGCGGAAGTCGACGGGGTCGACGCCGGCCTCATGCGCGAGCTCGTCGATATAGCTCTCATGGGCGAAGACGTTCGGCATGGCCGAGACGCCGCGCAGCCAGGACGCCCTAATGATCGGCGGCATGTCATAAGCCGTCAGCCGCATGTTCTCGTAGTTGTAGGACGGCACCGCCGTGCGATCGCCCATCCGCAGCGTCGCCGGCTGGTTCGGGATCCGCCCGGTCAGCAGCAGCGCCAGGGTCGGCGCGGCATTGGACGGGTACCAGGTGTGGAAGTCGTAGGCTTTCAGCGAGCCGCCGGGGCCGAGCCCGCCCTTGATGTCGATCAGCTGGGCCGCGCCCTTCGGCTCCCAGAGATGCTCCTGCTCGCGAGTGAGCTGGACCCGCACCGGAGCGCCGACCGCCCGCGACAGCAGCACCGCATCGGCGACGACGTCGTCGGCGCAGTTGCGGCCATAGCAGCCGGCGGCCTCGAAGCGGATGACGTCGATCCGCTCCTTCGGCAGGCCGGTGAGCACGGCAAGGTCGTTCTGCAGCGGATAGGGGTTCTGGCTGCCGGTCCAGACAGTGATCCCGCCCTCGCGCACATCGGCGACGGCACAGGACGGGCCGATCGAGCCGTGCATGTGGTAGGGCCAGACGTAAGATCGGTCGAGCCGGGTCTCGAGGCCCTCCAGCGCCGTCTCGACATCGCCCTCCTCGGCGAGCAGGCGCGGCGTCGAGGGATGGGCGCGCAGCGCCTGGCCGAGATCGGAGAGGTCGGGCGGGGTGAAGTCGCGCCATTGCGCCTTCAGCTTCAGCGCCGCTTCCGCCGCCTGCTCCTCGCGCTCGGCGACGATACCAATGAAATCGCCCTCGACCACCACGGCGCGGATGCCGGGCACGTCGGCAATCGAGTCGCGATCGACCGAGATCAGGCTCCAGCCGACGAAATCGCCGGCATCCATGCCGGCATAGGGCGGGCGCACCACCCGGCCATGCAGCATGCCGGCGACGCGGACGTCATGGACGTAAGCGAAGCTGCCGGTGACCTTGGCGGGGATGTCGACGCGGGCGACCGAGCGGCCGACCAGCTTGTGCTGGTCGACCTGCTTGAACTCAGCGCTCTCGGCCAGCGGCAGCAGGATGCGCTCATTGGCGAGCAGCGCATCGAGCGCGATGGCGGGGACCGTCTCACCCTTGCGCGAGATCACGCCCTCGCTCAGCGCGATCTCGTCCTCGCCGCAACTGAGCGCAGCAGCCGCGAGCGTGATCAATCTGGCGCGAATCTGGGTCGCCGCGATCCGTATCGCGACCGAGGTGACCTGGATCGTCTCGCTGGCGATGGTCGGGCCCTGATCGGGCGTCGCGGTGGTGTCGCCGAGCACCATCTCGACGGCCGCAAGCGGGAAATCGAGCTCCTCCGCCACCATCTGGGCCAGCGCCGTGCGGATGCCGGTACCGAGGTCGACATGGCCGTTGAAAGCGAGGACGCGGCCTTCCGCCGTCAGGCAGACATGCAGGTCAAGCCCGTCCTCCGGCGCGGCGTCCGCGGCTGCGCCCTTGCGCGGCGCCACAACGCCGATCACGCCGGCGCGCTTCAACAGCGCCTTGCGGGAGATGGGTTCGCTCATGACGCCGCCGCATCCTGCCGGCTGTGCTCGGCGGCGAGCATCACCGCCCTGACGATCTCGACATGGGTGCCGCAGCGACAGAGATTATGGCGCAGTGCCTCGCGCACCTCCGCCTCGCTCGGATTGGGCTGCACGTCGAGGAAGGCTTTCGCCGTCATCACCATGCCGGCGATGCAATAGCCGCATTGCGCCGCCTGCGCATCGATGAAGGCCTGCTGGATTAGGTGCGGCGCTTCCACGCTGCCGAGCCCTTCGAGCGTGACGATCTCGCGCTCCGCCGCCAACCTGACCGGCAGGGCACAGGCGCGCGCCGCCTGACCGTCGATCAGCACCGTGCAGGCGCCACATTCGCCAAGGCCGCAGCCGAATTTCGGACTGTTGAGGCAGAGGTCGTTGCGCAGGAAGAACAGCAGCGGCGTCCGGGCTTCGCCCTCGACCTCATGGCTCGCGCCGTTGACGCGAAGCGTGAAGCGCTGCGTCGCCCTCATGGCTCGCCCGAGCGGGGCGAGGCGCGCCTGATCGTCCTGATCGTCACGGCCACCGAGATCGTTCGTATACGAATGAGAATAATGACAAATCGAAGCGCGCCGCAAGCGGGATTTACCGCGCACTGTCTTTCCGGGGCAGGCCGAAGGCCTGAGCCCGGAACCCATGACCATGCCGCCGGTCCATAAGGCCCCTGAGAGCGCCGAGTGCTACGTCGGAACGTCGTGTTCATGGGTTCCGGGTTCGCCGCGACGCGGCGCCCCGGAATGACCGTGGAGCCTGCGAACGGCCGCTCAGTGCCCCACCGACGGGATCTTCTCCGCCGGCGGGGTGTTGCGGCTGATGCCGCTGCGGACGATGCCGTCGATCACGATCATGCCGATGCCAGGCAGGTCGCCGAGCTGGATCGAATCGAGGAAGTTCCTGCCGGCCGAGTGCTGGGCCTTGTCCATGAAGACGAAATCGGCAGTGCGGCCGACTTCGATCAGCCCGCAATCGAGGCTGCGCATCCGGGCGGTGTTGCCGGTAGCGAAGCAGAACGCGACTTCGGCCGGGACATCGCCGAGCGAGGACAGCATTGAAACCATGCGGACAATGCCGAGCGGCTGCACGCCGGAACCGGCCGGCCCGTCGGTGCCGAGAATGACACGCTTGAGATCGCCCATTTCGCGAGCGACACGCAGCGTATAGAGCGCGGCGCGCTCATTACCGTTATGGACCAGTTCGAGGCCGCGCTTGCAGCCCTCGCAGATGCAGCGGATCTCCTTGTCCGGCAAAGCGGTATGGCCGCCATTGATGTGGCCGACCACGTCGGTATCGGCTTCCAGCACGACGTCGGCACCGATCAGTCCGGAGCCGGGGATCGAGGGGCCGCCGGTGTGGATCGTCGACTGGATGCCGTATTTGCGGGCCCAGGCCACCATCTCCCTGGCGCGCGCGCCGTCCTTGACGCCGCCTAGCCCGACCTCGCCGAGCAGCTTCACGCCGGCATCGGCCAGGTCCTTGAAGTCCTGCTCGACCATGCCGGGCTCGATCACCGGCGCGCCGGCATGGACCTTGACGCCGCCGGGGCGGAAGGCGGTGAAGGCGCGCTGCGCGTAGATCGCCATGGCTTTCAGGCCAACGATGTCCTTGGGTCGGCCGGGCGTATGCACCTCGCCGGCCGAGATCATGGTGGTGACGCCGCCGTGCATGGTTGAATCGATCCAGCCGAGCTGGTTCTGACGCGGCGTCCAGTCGCCGGCGACCGGGTGGACATGGCTGTCGATCAGCCCGGGCGAGAGCACGGTGCCGTTGGCGTCGATGACGGTGTCTGCCCCCTCTGTATCGAGATCCTTGAAGCGACCGACCGCGGCGATCCGGCCGCCGATGGCAATGAGCGTATCGGCTTCGAGGATCGGACGCTCGATGTCGCCGGAGAGCATCAGGCCGATATTCTTCACCACCAGCTTGTGGGTGCTGCTGACCGTCGTCGCCTGCTGTTCAGCCATCGTATCCGCCCTGTCGTCCGTTGCCAGAAATCCGCCGCCATCCTCATCGCCACGAGCCCGGTTGACAAGCACGGTGGGGCGCGACATATTGTTTGTATACGAATGAATTTCTGCCCCGTCCGGCCCCGGCTGTCAAGCAGCAAGGATCGCGCATGCCTTACGCCGTCACCAGCGCCTGCATCCGTTGCAAGTACATGGATTGCGTCGAGGTCTGTCCGGTCGACTGCTTCTATGAGGGCGAGAACATGCTCGTCATCCACCCGGACGAATGCATCGACTGCGGCGTCTGCGAGCCGGAATGCCCGGCCGAGGCGATCGTCGCCGACAGCGCCGACGGAGCCGAGCAATGGCTGACCTTGAATGCCCGGCTGGCGCCGCTCTGGCCGAACATCACGCAGAAGAGCGAGCCGCCGGCTGATGCCGACGACTGGAAGGGAATACCGGACAAGATCGACCTGCTTTCCGAACGCCCAGCAGTATGATATTGGGTGGCCTGTATCCGATAATCTGCTAAATCGCTAGACTATCTGAGGATCGACGAGATGAGCAATTTCTACGAGGAGCGCGTCCTCTCCGTCCATCACTGGACCGATACGCTCTTCAGCTTCACGACGACCCGCGACACGACCTTCCGCTTCAAGAACGGCCAGTTCACGATGATTGGGCTCAAGGTCGGCGAGAAGCCGCTGCTGCGCGCCTACAGCGTCGCCAGCACCAATTACGACGAGAACCTCGAGTTCTTCTCGATCAAGGTGCCGGATGGCCCGCTGACCTCACGCCTGCAGAACCTGCAGGTCGGCGACCCCATCATCATCGGCAAGAAGGCGACGGGCACGCTGGTGCTCGACAACCTCAAGGACGGCAAGCGGCTGTTCCTGCTCGGCACCGGCACGGGCCTCGCACCGTTCCTGTCGCTGATCCGCGATCCCGAGACCTACGAGCGCTACGAGAAGGTCGTGCTCATGCATGGCTGCCGCCAGGTCTCGGAACTCGCCTATGGCGAGCGCATCCAGAAGGAACTGCCGAACGACGAGTTTTTGGGCGAGATGATCCGCGAGCAGCTGATCTACTACCCGACCGTGACGCGCGAGCCCTTCCGGAACCGCGGCCGCATCACCGACCTCATCACCTCCGGCCAGCTCTTCAGCGATACCGGCCTGGGCCCGTTCGATCCGGCCGGCGACCGCTTCATGCTCTGCGGCAGCCCGCAGATGCTGGTCGACCTCAAGCAGATCTTCGAGGAGCGCGGCCTCGAGGAAGGCAATCACGGCGAGGCCGGCGACTACGTCATCGAGAAGGCCTTCGCCGAACGCTGAGATCCGGCATAGATCATTCAGAACGGCCGGCCTTTACCTTCAGGCCGGCCGTTCTGCATTCGCGGTCCGCCTTGCACTTTTGCCGAACGCGCCATGGCCTGCTACCTGTCCGGCAAATCACCTCTGCAGACGAGTAGCGCCATGACCGACACCCTTCCCGACCGGCTGTCCTCCAACCCCAACAGCCCCTTCTACAACGAAGAGCTGCTGGCACGGGATATCGGCGTCCGCTTCAAGGGCGTCGAGAAGACCAATGTCGAGGAATACTGCATCAGCGAGGGCTGGGTCCGCCTCACCGCCGGCAATGCCAAGGACCGCCACGGCAACCCGATGACGGTGAAGCTCAAAGGCGCGGTCGAGCCCTATTTCCGCAGCGCGGAATGAGGCTTGCCGCGGGCGATCGCCAGCGCGAAAGCGGCGGTCGCCAGCACCGATAGTCCGGCACGCACGGCGTGGAGCGATCCCCAGCGCTCGATCAATGCCCGGCTCGCCGCTCCCGCCTGCTCGGCTCCGAGTACTAGCAGTGCATTGTTCACCGGCGCGATCACGATCAGCGTGAACGGCAGGTTGGCGAATATCAGCGCCGAGCCGACCAGCCAGAGCGGGTTCCGCATCCGCCAGAAGGCGAGCGCGCCTGCAAGGCTCGCCAGCACCGCGAGCCCGGCCTGCATCCGCGCCGCGCGCGGGTAGCTTTCCTGCCAGTGCAGCAGCAGCGGAGCATCGGTGAGCGCGAGCCGCGCCGGCTGCTCGGCGATGAGGATGTAGATCGCCGCGCCAGCGAACAGCGTCGCCAGGATCAGCGCGACGAGGCCCGTGGCGGAAGCACCGCTTTTCTGCGCGGTCGCATCGAGACTGGAGTCAGGCATGGCCATCTCCTCGAAATGAATAGCATGCTATATATTATTGCATAGCATGCTGTTCAACTGCAAGCTTTCCGGATCGAGCCCTGCATGACCAGCTTCAAGACCAGCTCCGCCGGCTATCTCGCCAATCATGTCGCCCGCCTGTTCGCGCGCGAGCTCGCCGAGGCGGTGCGCCCGCTCGGCCTCGCGCCGGCGCAGTTCATGGTGCTGCTCGAGCTCTGGCGCGAGGACAGGTTGACGCAGAAGGACCTGGTCGGCCGGCTCGATGTCGAGCAGGCGACCATGGCGGCAACGCTCGCCCGAATGGAGCGCGACGGGTTGATCGAGCGCCGCCCCGATCAGGCCGATGCCCGCGCCCGCCGCATCCAGCTCACTGCGCGAGCACGGGCGCTGCAGGCGCCGGCCCTTGCGGCGGCCAAGGGCGTCAATACGCGCGCTTTGGCCGGTTTTTCCGAAGCAGAACGCGAAGTGCTGCTGTCAGGCTTGCGCCGGATCGTCGGATTATTGTCGCGCAGCGCCGAGCTCGGTTAGCCCAACTGTTTGTAGAAGAAGGTCGAGCCGCAATCGCGCCCATCAGGCATCAACGCATAGCGCGGGATGGTGCCGACCTCCGTCCAGCCCAGCCGGTTGTAAAGCCGGCGTGCGGCTCCGGCCTCGTCGGTATCAAGCACCAGCAGGTCGCGCCCAAGCGCCAGCGCGGTGGCCTCCGCCGCCAGCATCAGCGCCTCGCCGATGCCGCGGCGACGCGCCCGCGAATGCACCAGCACCTTGGCGATCTCGGCGCGATGCGGCTGGTTGGGCTTCCCGACCGGGTGAAGCTGGGCCGTGCCGACGATGCCGCTGCCGTCACGCGCAACGAAGAGCTGGATGCGGCCAGCGGCGACCTCCACCGCAATGCCACGCCAGAAGCTCTCGAAATCGGCAGATGTGTTCCAGTCCATGAAGCCAACCGAGGCGCCGTTCGCCACGGAATCGCGCAGGATCTCCGCCAAGGCCGGCACAGCGGCCTGCGTTGCATCCCCATCGAACTGCTCGATGATCATCATGTCCGGCACCGTCATGATCCCTCTCCTCGCACCGCCAATCAGCGGCACAATCCATTATGCAAGATTAATTCCAACATAATGGATGAAGTCAGGGCAAGATCGCTGCAGCTCGCCGTCAACCCGGATTTTACGACGTTCGGCGAATTCCGGTCTCCCCTGCCCAAATCAGCCAGGTGATTTCCGAAAAAGTCACGGGCTCGCGGTTTACTCGGAGCCGGAAGACGCCGGAAACGGCGCCGGCGCAAGGGGAGGCGTCGATGAACAGGGGACTGGACTTCATCGGCCGGTCGGTGGTCCGCTTCATCACGCGCGGCAAGCCGCAGGCAGCTCCGGTCGACGCGAAGGCGCTGGCCCGGCTCAAGGCGGCGCTGCGGCCGGGCGATGTGCTGCTGGTCGAAGGGCACATGAAAGTCTCGGCCGCGATCAAGTACCTGACGCAGTCCACCTGGTCGCATGCCGCGCTCTATGTCGGCGAAACCGGGCAGTTCAGCCCCGAGGGCGAGCCGCTGGTGCTGGCCGAGGTCGAGATGGATGTCGGCTGCGTGCTCTCGCCGCTGTCGAAATACGGCGCCTTCGGCACCCGCATCTGCCGGCCGCAGGCGCTCGACCGCGAAGGCCGTCAGAGCGCCGTCGATTACGTCCTCGCCCGGCTCGGCACGCAATACGACCTCAAGAACATCCTCGACCTGGCGCGCTGGCTGGTCCCGATCCCATGGGCGCCGGCGAGCTGGCGCCGGCGCATGATCGCGCTCGGCTCCGGCGATCCGACGCGGGCGATCTGCTCGACGCTGATCGCCCAGGCCTTCGAGGCGGCGCGCTATCCGGTGCTGCCGACCGTCGAGTATGCGCAGGCGATGGGCGCGGAGGAACTCCGTGAAGTCTTGCACATCCGGCATCATTCGCTCTACATGCCGCGCGATTTCGACATCTCGCCCTATTTCGCCGTGGTCAAGCCGACGCTGGAAGCGGGCTTCGACTATCGGGCGCTCAACTGGGCGCAGGAGCGCCAACTCGCGGCAGAATAGCGCGGCGGCGCAGCAAACCAGTGGTGTGACCCTTGGCGCAACCCGCGCACACTGCTATGGCGCGCGCATGAGCACCCGCAGTTTCGACAACATCCGCAATTTCTCGATCGTGGCGCATATCGACCACGGCAAGTCGACCCTCGCCGACCGGCTGATCCAGCAGACCGGCACGGTGGCGGCGCGCGACATGAGCGAGCAGATCCTCGACTCGATGGATATCGAGAAGGAACGCGGCATCACCATCAAGGCGCAGACCGTCCGCCTCGACTACAAGGCCGAGGATGGCAAGGATTACATCCTGAACCTGATGGACACGCCCGGCCACGTCGACTTCGCCTATGAGGTCTCGCGTTCGCTGGCGGCTTGCGAAGGCTCGCTCCTCGTCGTCGACGCCTCGCAGGGGGTGGAGGCGCAGACGCTGGCCAATGTCTACCAGGCGCTCGACGCCAACCACGAGATCGTCACGGTCCTCAACAAGATCGACCTGCCGGCCGCCGAGCCGGAGCGGATCAAGCAGCAGATCGAGGATGTGATCGGGCTCGACGCCTCCGAGGCGGTGCCGATCTCGGCCAAGACCGGCCTCAACATCGAGGGCGTGCTCGAAGCCATCGTCAAGAAGCTGCCGGCGCCCAAAGGCGATCTCGAAGCCCCGCTCAAGGCTCTGCTGGTCGACAGCTGGTACGACGCCTATCTCGGCGTCGTCGTGCTCGTGCGCATCATCGACGGCGTGCTCAAGAAGGGCATGACCATCCGGATGATGCGCGCCAACGCCAGCTACGGCGTCGACCGCGTCGGCGTGTTCAAGCCGAAGATGCTCGAAGTGAAGGAGCTCGGCCCGGGCGAGGTCGGCTTCTTCACCGCCTCGATCAAGGAAGTGGCCGACACCGCCGTCGGCGACACCATCACCGACGACAAGAAGCCGATCGCCGAGCCGCTGCCGGGCTTCAAGCCGGTGCAGCCGGTGGTGTTCTGCGGCATCTTCCCGGTCGACGCCGCCGATTTCGAGGTGCTGCGCAGCGCCATGTCGCGGCTGCGGCTGAACGATGCCAGCTTCTCCTATGAGATGGAGACGAGCGCCGCGCTCGGCTTCGGCTTCCGCTGCGGCTTCCTCGGGCTGCTGCATCTGGAGATCATCCAGGAGCGGCTCGAGCGCGAGTTCAACCTCAACCTGATCTCGACGGCGCCTTCGGTCGTCTACCATCTCAAGCTGCGCGACGGCACGACGCTCGAACTGCACAACCCGGCCGACATGCCGGACGTGATGAAGATCGAGTTCATCGAGGAGCCCTGGATCCGCGCCACTATCTTCACGCCGGACGAGTATCTCGGCTCGGTGCTGAAACTCTGCCAGGACCGGCGCGGCCTGCAGATCGACCTCAACTATGTCGGCTCGCGCGCCAAGGTCGTCTACGACCTGCCGCTGAACGAGGTGGTGTTCGACTTCTACGACCGGCTGAAGTCGATCTCGAAGGGCTATGCCTCCTTCGACTACAACATCACCGACTATCGCGAGGGCGACCTCGTGCGCATGTCGATCCTGGTCAATGCCGAGCCGGTCGACGCGCTCTCCATGCTAGTCCACCGCTCGCGCGCCGACGCCCGCGGCCGCGCGATGTGCGAGAAGCTCAAGGATCTGATCCCGCCGCACATGTTCCAGATTCCTGTCCAGGCCGCCATCGGGGGCAAGATCATCGCCCGCGAGACCATCCGCGCGCTGCGCAAGGACGTGACCGCCAAGTGCTATGGCGGCGACGCCTCGCGCAAGCGCAAGCTCCTGGACAAGCAGAAGGAAGGCAAGAAGAAGATGCGGCAGTTCGGCCGCGTCGAAATCCCGCAGGAAGCCTTCATCGCCGCGCTGAAGATGGACGACTGAGCCGCGAGGCTCGGCCGAAGCGTCCACAGGTCGGGAACCATTTCCCCCGGCACGATGTTGATCCTCCAGCCTTCAACCGAAGGGAGGACAGCATCATGGACAGACGCTCATTCCTCGTGAGCCTGATCGGCGGCCTGGCAGCGGCCGGCAGTCTTGGCACGGCGGTGCTCGCGGCACCGCAGCCGAAATCGGCAGTAGAGCCGCCCCTGCCGGAGCCTGCGCCGCAGGTTGATGCGGAAGCGCTCGACAAGGCCGACGCCGACTACGCCCGGTATTATTATCGCCGTCGGCGGCGCTGGCGCAGGCGTTACTGGCGCCGCCGCCGCTACTACTATCGGCCGCGTTACTACTACCGCCGCCGCTATTACCGGCCGCGCTATTATTATCGCCGCCGCTACTGGTAGCGTTCCAGCGTGACCATCCTGCACAGTTCGGCTGCGCAGGATGGAAAGCACGGGTCAGAGATTGGCGCCGAGCCCGCGCAACTCGGCCCTGAGGTCGATCGGCTCGACGAAATGCACCGCCTGCATCCCGACCGAGCGGGCCGCCTCGACATTCTTGGCGCTATCGTCGACGAAGATGCACTCGCCGGCATCAAGCCCATAACGCTCCAGCAGGACGTTGTAGATCGCCGGGTCAGGCTTGAGCAGCCGCTCATGCGCCGAGACGATGACGCCGTCGAAACTCTGCAGGAACGGGAAGCGGATCAGGCACTCCGCCCATTTCTCGCGCGAGAAATTGGTGATGGCATAGACCTGTTCGCCCTTCGCCTTGAGCGCGGCAAGCGTCGCGACGCTGGCTTCGATCGTCGAGGGCACCGTCTCATGCCAGCGCTCGTCATAGGCCTTGATCTCGGCTTCCCATTCCGGATGCTCGGCGACCAGCAGCCCGACTGCTTCGGACCAGGGCCGACCGCGATCCTGCTCGATATTCCAGGCGGCGGTGCAGACATTCCTGAGGAACCAGTCGCGCTTGGCATCATCCGGGATCAAGCTGCGGTAGAGATGGAACGGATCCCAGCGCAGCAGGACATTGCCGACGTCGAACACGACCTTGCGATTGGCAGGCATGGATAGGCTTCTCCACTCCGTTTGCGGCGACGGGGTCGACGCGACTCACGCCCTTGTGTGCGGGCTGGCGTAACCTTCACACCGATTCTGGCGTATTCGCGTTGAGGCTCGGCAACAAGGCACAGTTCATGGATTCAGTGGGAACAGGCAGCTATTGGCCATGGAATGACCGGCAGGGGCGCTTCTCCGCTCTGCGCGCCGCCTGCTTCGCGCTCGTGCTCGTCCCGGCGCTGATCCTCGCCTTCCAGGCCTGGACGCACCAGCTCGGCTCGAAGCCGTGGACGCAGGCCGTGCACGACACCGGCACCTGGGCGCTGCGCATCCTCGTCATCACGCTCGCGATCACGCCGCTGCGCCGCATTCTCGACTGGAACAAGCTGATCGGCATCCGCCGCATGCTCGGCTTGTCGGCCATGGCTTATGCACTCGGCCATCTCGCGCTCTATTGCATCGACCTCGCCTTCGACTGGGGGCTTATCCTCTCCGAGATCGTCAAGCGCTTCTATCTCGTCGTCGGCATCACCGCCCTGATCGGCCTTGTGGCGCTCGGCGTCACCTCGACCGACGGGATGATCCGCCGGCTCGGCTCGGGCCGCTGGCAGCGCCTGCACAACATCGTCTACGTGATCGCCTGCCTCGGCCTGTTCCATTTCGCGCTGCAGTCGAAGATCGACGTCACCCAGCCGGTGCTGCTGACCGGGCTGTTCGCGTTGCTGATCGCTTGCCGCGGCCTCAACCGGTTCAAAATTCCGTTGAGCTTCACCTCGCTGGCGCTGACGGGCCTCGCGACCGGTCTTGCCACCGCACTAGCCGAGACGGCTTGGTATGCCTTCGCCACGGGCGCCTCGGCCTGGCTGATCTTCCAGGCCAATGCCGACATCGTCGTCTACCAGGACTGGGCGGCACTGCGGCCCGGCCACTGGATCGCGCTCACCGGGCTCGCGCTGGCGGTCCTGCACCTCTTCCGCAAACCGGCACCGAAGCCTGAGCGGCGCCAACGCCGGCCCGCGATGGCCTCAGAAGCCGCCGGCGGCTGAGGTTCAGCCCTCGCGCCGCGCCAGTTCCAGGATCGTCTCGATCAGGACGCGGATGGCGATGCCGGCATCGAGCTCGGTCATGTTCTCCAGCGGCGAATGGCTGATGCCCTTCTCGCAGCGCACGAACAGCATGGCCGAGGGGCAGAGCCGTGCCATCGCCATGGCGTCGTGGCCCGCGCCGGAGGGCAGGCGGCGGGCCGAGAGATTCGAGCCGGTGCGGGCGATGCCGGTGGCGAGCGCCTCCTGCAGCTCGGCCGCCATCGGCGTCGCATCCTCGCGCGAATAGGGTGTGATGGTCAGGCCGACGCCGCGCCGGGCCGCGATCTCGCCGAAACGCTGCTGGATCTGCCGTTCCATGGCGGCGACGGTCGCGCCAATGGGCGCGCGATAGTCGATGGTGAAGTCGACCGCGCCGGGCACGACGTTCGTGGCCCCCGGATCCGGCCGGAAGACGCCGACCGTGCCGACCGCCTGATCATGGCTGCCTGCGATCTCCTCCAGCGCCAGCGCCATCTCGGCGGCGGCGGTCAGCGCATCCTTGCGGAGCTTCATGGGAACGGTGCCGGCATGGCCGGCCTCGCCGTTGACGCGCACGGCAGCGCGGCTCTGGGCATTGATCGCGGTGACGATGCCGACCGCCTCGTTCTCGACCTCGAGCACCGGGCCCTGCTCGATATGGACCTCGAGATAGGCCTTGACCGAGCCCGGCTTGCGGGCGAGCGCCGCGATCCCCGCGGGATCGCCGCCGAAGGCGACGAGGGCGTCACGCAGCACGACGCCCTCGGCATCGCGTGAATCGAGCCAGGCCGGATCGTAATGGCCGATCAGCGCCGAGGAGGTCGAGAGCGAGGTCGGGAAGCGCACCGTCTCCTCGTCGCCGAAGGCGATCACTTCGAGCGCGAAGGGCAGGATGATGCCGGCGTCGCGGATTGCCTGCGCCGCCAGGATACCGGCGACGACGCCGAGATTGCCGTCGAAGCGGCCGCCATCGCGGACCGTGTCGATATGCGAGCCGATCAGAACCGCCGGCAGACCGAGGCTCGCGCCTTCGCGCCGCCCCTGCACCGAGCCGGCCGCGTCGATGAAGGTGGTCAGCCCCGCAACCTCCATCGCGCCCTTGACGTATTCCGCGCCCTGCCGGTGAGAGGGCGAGAGGTAAAGCCGGGTCAGCTTGCCTGGTTCGTCGCTGAAGCGGTTGAGGCCGGCGAGCGTAGCGAAGGCACGGGCGCCAAGGACGGCGGGAGAAGGCAGGGTCGTGGTCATGGCTTCAATCTAACGGGCCGGCCGTGGACGTGGCCAGCCCGCTTTAGCGCGACAGGATCGATTGGCGAACTAGTGTCGTGATTTCGAAGTTCGCTCTCGGTCGATATCAGGTGCGGAGCGAACTTCGAAATCAAAGAACGACACTAGAAATCAAAGAGTTGCTAGTGTCCCTGATGATTCTGAAATTCGCTCCGCACTTGATATCGGGCAGTGGCGAATTTCAGAATCGGGACACTAGTAAGTCGCGCGCCCGCCCGAGAGGTCGAAGACCGCCCCCGTCGTGAAGCTGTTCTCGGCCGAGGCCAGGAAGGCGACCATCGAGGCGACCTCGTCGGGCTGCAGGAAGCGCCCGCGCGGGATCTTGGCCAGCATGTAGCCGATATGCTCTTCGCTCATCTGGTCGAAGATGCGGGTGCGGGCGGCGGCCGGGGTGATGCAGTTCACCGCGATGTCCTGCTGGGCCAGTTCCTTGCCGAGCGATTTGGTCAGGGCGATCACCGCCGCCTTCGAGGCCGAATAGGCCGAGGCGTTGGGGTTGCCCTCCTTGCCGGCGATCGAGGCGACCAGCACCAGCCGGCCGTAATTGCGCTTGATCATACCGGGGATCACCGCCTGGCAGCAATGCAGGGTGCCGTCGACATTGAGGCGCATGATCTTGGCCCATTCGTCGAGCGGGTATTCCCAGGTCTTCAGGTTCGGCCCGGCGATGCCGGCGCTGGTGACGAGGATGTCGACGCTGCCATGGCGCTGTTCGAGCTCGGCAGCGGCCGCATTCACGGCCTTGGCGTCGGTCACGTCGATGGCAAGGCCGCTCGCAGCCGGGCCGATCGCGGCGGCGGCCTCATTGGCGAGCTTGCCGTCGAGATCCCAGATCGCGACCTTGGCGCCGCTGGCGGCGAGACGTTCGGCAACGGCCCGGCCGATCCCCTGCGCCCCGCCGGTGATGATGGCGACCCGGCCCTTTAAATCGATTTGGTTCATTGAAAGAATGCCCCTTGTGACGTCGGGAGAAGCCTAACCGAAAGGGCGCGCTGACGAACATCCCATTTCACATGAGAGGGTTGCATTCGCCCGGCGTCTCGATCGTATCAAGGCTCGTCAGAGCGGCTCCATCCCGTTATTCTGCCGAGCATGCTCCTGAATGTGGAGGCGGCCGTCATGCGCGCCGTGTTCTACGAAGCCAATGGGCCTGCTCGGGACGTGCTGCGGATCGGCGAGATGCCGACGCCTGATCCTGGCCCCGGTGAGGTGCGAGTGCGCCTGCGGACCTCGGGCGTCAATCCCTCGGACGTGAAGAGCCGCGGCCATCGCAAATCGGCCTTTCCCAGGGTGATCCCGCATAGCGACGGCGCCGGCCAGATCGAGGCGGTCGGTGCGGGCGTCCCGCAATCGCGTATCGGCGAGCGCGTCTGGATCTGGAACGGGCAATGGCAGCGCCCGTTCGGAACAGCCGCCGAGCAGATCGCGCTGCCTGCCCGGCAGGCGGTGCGCCTGCCTGACGATATCGGCTTTGCGGAAGGGGCTACGCTCGGGATACCCGCGCTGACCGGCTTCCATGCCGTCGAGCTGGCCAGAGCCGAGAACGGCGCGACCGTGCTCGTATCGGGCGGCGCGGGCTGCGTGAGCCAATACGCCATCCAGTTCGCCAAAGCGCGGGGCGCGAGCGTCGTCACGACGATATCCTCGCCGGACAAGGCTGTGGCCGCACGCGAAGCCGGCGCCGATCATTGCATCGACTACAGGCGCGAGGATGTCGGTGCGCGCGTCGCCGAGATCACCGCCGGGCACGGCGTCGATGCGATCATCGAGATGAACCTGGCGGCCAATGCCGGCCTGATATCCGCGACATTGCGGCCGAAGGGCCGCGTGATCGTCTACGGCACCGATGCGGAGGCGACGATCCCGGCCTTCGCCTGCCTGGTCAACTCCGTCACGCTGCGCTTCTTCCTGATCTACCAGCTCGACGCGGAGCAGCGCGATCGCGCCATCGCCGGCGTCACCCGCGCGCTCGAGCAAGGGTGGTTGGTCAGCCGCATCGGGCCGAGCTTTCCGCTTGCCGAAACTGCCGCAGCGCATGAAGCGGTGGAACAGGGGACGATCGGCAACGTCGTCGTGACCATTCCCTAGATCGCCGCGCCCGAATGGACGCGGCAACCGTGATCTACCTATTTGCTTGTCGTATCGGACTTACGGCGTCGGAATCCCTCAGCGGGCGTTGCGGAAGGCGCGCGGGCTGAACGCAGTGCGCAGCAGG
Organism: Bosea sp. 29B; assembly: GCF_902506165.1. Taxonomy (NCBI): domain Bacteria; kingdom Pseudomonadati; phylum Pseudomonadota; class Alphaproteobacteria; order Hyphomicrobiales; family Alloboseaceae; genus Allobosea; species Allobosea sp. 29B. The sequence continues at coordinate 2,409,536 of NZ_LR733817.1, read as the reverse complement.
ATGCCGATGTCGAGCCAGAACGACCAGTTGTCGATGTACCAGTGATCATAGGCGATACGGCGGGCCATCTTGTCGTCGGTGTCGGTCTCGCCGCGCAGGCCGTTGACCTGGGCCCAGCCGGTGATGCCGGGCTTGACATTGTGGCGCCTGGCATAGAGCGCGATCTTGCGCTGGAACTCGCGGTCATGGGCGAGCGCATGCGGTCGCGGGCCGACAAGCGACATCTGTCCGGCGATCACGTTCAGGAGCTGCGGCAGCTCGTCGAGATTGTAGCGCCGCAAGAAACCGCCGATCCTTGTGATGCGCGGATCGTTGCGCGTCGCCTGCTTGACCACCTCGCCATCGTCCGTCGTCGTCATCGTGCGGAACTTGAAGATCCGGAACGGCTCCTGGTTGAAGCCGTAGCGGCGCTGCAGGAACAGCACCGGCCCTTGCGAGTCGAGCTTGATCGCGATCGCGACCAGCAGCAGCACCGGCAGGCTGGCCAGCAGGATGGCGCTCGCGGCGAAGACGTCGAAGACGCGCTTGAACATGATCTGGGCGAAGGACAGGGCCGGCCGCGTCAGCCTGAGCGAGGCGAGCGAGCCGATCCGCACGATATGGGGATTGTCGAAACGGTCCATGACGCGCTCCGGCGTCAGGTGGATCGCGACCGGCAGGTTCATGAAGGCGTCGATGCAGGCGTCGATCGTCTCCTGGTCCGACCAGGGCAGGGCGATGAAGACGGCATCCGGCTTGAGGTCGCGGGCACGGGCCGAAGCGGTGACAAGGTCGGCGGCGAGCGCCGCCTGCGGATCGTTGATGCGGCGCGGATCGTTGCTGCGCAGGAAGGCGACGTCGACGATCGAGAAGCCGATGTTCCAGGGCTGGTGCCGCGAGACGAAGGACATCACCTCGCTCTCGCGGCCGATCAGGAAGACCCGCTCTGAGGTGATGCGGCCGGTCTTGGAGGCCATCGAGATGGTGCGCACGATCGCCGACCGAGCAAGCGCGATCAGCGGGGCGCCGGCGAGATAGGTGGCGAGCACGACCGCACGCGAATACTGGTCGTTGATCTTGGCCATGAAGACGATGGCGACGAAGGCGATCATCGTCAGGTTCCAGACCGCGAAGGCGGAGGCGATCTGACCCTTGGTCGAGAGGTAATTTTCCAGCCGATAGCGGCCGCGCATCATATTGGTGAAGACGAAGATCGCGGCGATCATCGAGGCGAGCTCGACCGTGACCTTGTCGTTGCCGAGATGGCGATAGGCGACGAAGTGATAGACGATCGAAGTGCTGGCGACCACGGTCGCCACAGTCGCCGCGTCGACCAAAGCGGTGATCAACCCGATCCAATGCCGCAGCGCGTTGGCGCGCTGGTCGGCTGCTGTTGCGACTTCATAGTCCAGGTCGTTGACGCTCATCATGCCGCGCTCACTCGGTCACAGGCAGTCCGGATTCGGCACAGGAGATGCGCCGGAGGCCGCCTTGCCAGTCGAAGTGGCAAGGGCGATGCCGCAGCGGCATTGCGGCGATTTCTGCGAAAACGCAGGGGAATCTAGCTCGTCCGGCCAATGTCGAGCGAGGCATGACGACAAGGCGTGCCATAACGGGACAACCGCCGAGACAAGGCGCCGCCGAGGCGGCGAGATCGGCTATGAGATCCGGGAAAGGCCGCGTTCATCCTATGGCGGGGTTCCGCTTGACCCCGGCCGGAAACGCAACGAAGACAAAGGCCTACGCCGTCAGCATGGCGATGCGTGCGCCAGCAGCGATCGAGATGAACGTCGTTCTCTTCAAACCTTCGCAGCGCCCGGCTGCCCTCGCCGCCCCGCTCGAACCGCCGCGCCGCGACATCGCCAGCGTCCCGGTCGCGGCGCTGACGCGCGACGAAGCGCTCGCGCTGATCGGCCACGCCTTCGACGGCGGCGGCCATCTCCACCTGGCCTATTGCAACGCCAACCTCGTCAACATCGCCGCACGCGATGCCGCCTTGCGCGAGCGTCTCGCCGATTTCCTGATCCTGCCCGACGGAATCGGCGTCGACATCGCCTCGCGCCTGCTCTACGGCGCCCCCTTCCCCGCCAATCTCAACGGCACCGACTTCACGCCCGCCATCCTCTCCGCCCGCAAGCAGCCGCTGCGCGTGATGCTGCTGGGCGGCCGGCCTGATGTCGCAGAGCGCGCGGCGGCAAGGCTGCGTGCGGACCATCCGCAGCATCGCTTCTCGGTGCTGAGCCACGGCTATTTCGGAGCGGACGAGGAGGCGGCCCTGCTGGCGCGGCTCGCGCATGAGCGGCCCGACCTGCTGCTGGTCGCCTTCGGCAACCCGCGGCAGGAGCGGTGGATCGCCGACCATATCGATGCCCGCCATTGCGCCGTCGCGGCCGGCATCGGCGCGCTGTTCGATTTCCTCGCCGGCGAGGTGGCGCGGGCGCCGGAAACCTTCCGCGTCCTCAGAATCGAGTGGACCTACCGCCTCTGGCTGGAACCGCGCCGGCTCTGGCGGCGCTATGTCGTCGGCAACCCCGCCTTCCTCCTGCGCGTGCTGCGCCAGAAGCTGGCGCGGCGCGGCGCCTGAGGGCGATCAGACCTTTCAGTGACGCGTCGGATTGCCCCGAAAAGCGGATTCCACTTTTCGGTCCGACGCTAGAGCAGTTCCGTAATTCTCCGAATCACGGAACTGTTCTAGGTCTTTGTTTTATCGCATTTTCTTCACGCGAACCGGTGTCCACTTCGCTCGAAAATGCTCTAAGGCTTCTTCCCGACGATGAAGCCGAAGAACGGGCCGGCACCGATCATCACCAGGAAGACCCGGATGATGTGGTGGGCCGCGACGAAGGCGACCTCGGTATGCAGCGCCAGCGCGATCAGGCTCATCTCGGCGAGTCCCCCCGGCGAATAGGCCAGGATCAGCGGCACCGGCTTGTAGCTCGAGACATGCGCCACCAGGAAGGCGAAGATCAGCGTCAGCACCACCAGGATCACGGTCGAGCCGACCGAGATCAGCAGGATGCGCAGGATCGCCTGCGGCGGCGTGCCGACGAAACGGCAGCCGATGGTGACGCCGAGAATGAGCTGGGCGACGTTGACGATCTCGTAGGGTGGCACGGAATCGCTGAAGCCGACGAGATGCACGATGGCCGAGACCAGCATCGGCCCGAGCAATTGCTTTGCCGGCAGGCGCAGCGCATGGGCGAGCATCACGCCGGCAATCGCGCTGGCGACCAGCCAGAACCAGCCCAGCGCCGTCGTCTGGAACATCGACGGGCCCTGGTTGCGGTTGATGCCGAGCGAGACGCCTTCAAGCCATTGCACGATGAAGGGCAGCGTCATCACCACCAGCAGGATGCGGGCTGAGTGGATCAGCGCGATGGTGCGGGCATCGCCGCCCTTCTCCTCGCCGGTGATCACCATCTCGACGAGGCCGCCCGGCATGCCGGAGAAGAAGGCGGTCACGGGGTCGTAGCCGGCGACGCGGCGAAAATAAGTGACGCAGCACAGGCCGCAGGCGGCCATGAACAGCACGAGACCGCCGATGGTCGGCAGCCAGTTCGGCATCTGCGCGATGATCTCCGGCTTGAAGCCGGAGCCCAGCATCACCCCGATCACTGCCGACATGGGCGGGCGGATCACCGAGGGCGCCGCCACCGGCGCACGGGCAATTGCGGCTACGGTGCAGAACACCATCGAGCCGAGCATCCAGGGCAATGGCAGGCGGTAATAGGCAAAGAGCCAGCCGCCGATCGTGCCGAGCGCGAGGGCGAACAGGAAACGGCGCCAGGGAAATCGTCGCGACGACAATTCGCGGATGCCATCGACCGCGTCCCTCAGCAGATCCCGCATCGCCCCGATCATCTCCCTGAGACGCATGTCCATGGCAGCGCCACGGCGTTGCTATACGCCATCCGCATAGCGATGACAGGGCTTTGTCGGCATGTCGCCTCTGCCCTCGCGGCGGAGCGAATGGACGTGACGGCAGCCGTGACGGGCAACCCTGCCATGCCCGCAAGCCACTGACGAACGGGCAAAAAATCGGCGACAGTCGAATCCTGCAGGATATCTGACAGGCCGTCGGCGTCGTCCGCCCGGCTCGGGGCAGCGATGAGCGAAGACCGCCTTTCGGACACGACCGGTCGCGGCAGCGAGGCCATCGGCTTGGCCGAAGCGCGGCCCACTGCCACGGACGAGGACAGCACTCCGCCGGAACCTCCGGAATCGTGTCCGTCCGACCGGCCGTTGCCGCCGGTTCTGTCCGCCCCCTCCCGCGAGAGCTGGCTCGCCGCGCGCCGCAATCGCACGCGCCTCTGGTGGCGCGGGGCGAGCCCCAATCTGCGCGGCACCGTCTACATGATCACGGCGCTGCTGGTTTACGCGGTGATGGTCGGCGCCTTCAAACATCTGGGCACGGCGATTCCGCTGATCGAGACGTTGATGATCCGCCAGATCATCATGAGCGCGGTGGTCTTCGTCATCGCTGGTCGCAGCCTGCCTCTGGCGTTCAAGACCGACCGGCCGGGCCTGCAGATCTTCCGCGGCCTGATCACGCTGGCCTCGATGCTGTGCGGCTTCAGCGCCCTCGTCCACATCCCGCTCGCCCAGGCGACCGCGATCAGCTTCAGCCAGGTGCTGTTCGTCACCGTCGCCGCCGTGCTGATCCTGAAGGAGCGCGTCGACGCGGCGCGCTGGATCGCGACCGGCCTCGGCTTCGTCGGCGTGCTGATCATGCTCAACCCTTCGGGCGAGGGGCTGAATGTCTGGGCGCTGATGTCGGTCGGCGGGGCGCTGTTCGGGGCCGGCATCACCATCAGCGTGCGCATCCTCGGCACCAGCGAGCGCACCGAGACGATCCTGATCTATCAAGGCCTCGTTCTGATGGTCGTGCTCGCCTGGCCGGCCTGGGCGCTTTGGGTCTGGCCTACGCCTGAGCAATGGTTCTGGCTGGTGCTGCTCAGCCTGTTCGGCACCGCCGGGCAATGGCTGATCACCAAGGCCTATCAGGTCGGCGAGGCCGCCGCCTTGGCGCCGCTCGATTTCAGCCGTCTGATCCTGGCCGGCTTCACCGGCTTCGTCTTCTTCGCCGAGGTGCCATCGCTGACGACGCTCGCCGGCGCCGCCATCGTCATCGGTGCGACACTCTACACGATGCGCCGCAACGCCCGCGGCCGCCCCGGCTCCGACCTTTCTTCCCCGCCCTGACCGACAAACGAGACCCGACCATGGCGCATCATCAGCTCGACGCTTCCCTTGCCACCTGCCATTGGGGCTATTTCGACGCCGGGTTGAAGCCGGTTCTGGAGATCGAGAGCGGCGACAGCGTCACCATCCGCACCGTCACCGGCGGCTCCGCCCATCTTCCCGAGGGCAATGCGACGATTCCGCCGGAGATCCATGAGATTCACGAAAAGGCCGAGCGGATGGTGCCCGGCCATATCCTGACCGGCCCGATCGCGGTGAAGGGCGCCAGGCCCGGCCAGGTGCTGGAGGTGCAGATCAGGAGCGTGAAGCCGCGCACCGATTTCGGCTACACCATGTTCCGCCCGCTCGGCGGCACGCTGCCGGACGAGTTCGATTATCACGCCTTCCGCTACATCCATCTCGACCGCGAGCGGAACATCGCGAACCTGCCCTGGGGCATGGAGCTGCCGCTTTCGCCGTTCTTCGGGGTGATGGGCACGGCGCCGCCGGCGCATTGGGGCCGGGTGACCTCGCTGATCCCGCGCGCCTTCGGTGGCAATATCGACAACAAGGAGCTCGGCGCCGGGGCGACGCTCTATCTGCCCGTCTTCGTCGAGGGCGCGCTGTTCTCCTGCGGCGACGGCCATGGCGCGCAAGGCGACGGCGAGGTCTGCATCACCGCGATCGAGACGGCGCTGGAGGGCACCTTCGAATTCCATCTGCGCGAGGATCTCTCCTTCGCGATGCCGCGGGGCGAGACCAAGACCCACCACATCACCATGGGCATCGATCCCGATCTCGACATCTGCGCCCAGAATGCGCTGCGGGAGATGATCGACCTGATCATCTCGCGGACGAAGCTGACGCGGGACGAGGCCTATATGCTGTGCAGCCTCGCCGCCGATCTCAGGGTGACCCAGACGGTCAACGGCTCCAAGGGCATCCACTGCATGCTGCCGAAGAGCCTGGTGGCATAGCGGTACCGCTTTGGGCAATGCTACGGAGGCGGGCCGGATTTCGCGCCGGTAGCCAGCGATGAAAGGATAGGCGCATGAGCGTCCGCATCGTCCGTCTCGGCAGCGCGCGCGAGCCCGGTGAGGGCACGCGCATCGGCACGGTCCGGCGCGTGCCGCGCGGCGTGCCGAAGGAGCGCTATGCCAGCGAGAACTGGTTCGACGTCTGGTTCCCGGTGCTGTCGCCGACGCCCGAATTGATGGCGCAAGCCAAGGCCGCCGAGAGCGAGAAGGACTGGGCCGGCTTCACCCGCGCCTTCAAGGCCGAGATGGCAGAGCCGGCACCGCGCCACGCGCTCGACCTGCTGGCGACCCTGTCGCATGGCAGCGACTTCTCGGTCGGCTGCTATTGCGAGAACGAGGCGCATTGCCATCGCTCGGTGCTGCGGACGCTGCTGACCGAGCGCGGCGCCAGCATCGCCTGATCCCGCAAGAACCCGCGCCCTCTCGCCAGCCGGGCGCGGCCATGCTAACCGCTCCGGCATGACCGAGACTGGACAAGCCCGCATCCAAGCCCGCTTTGCCGCCTGCGCCGCGGCGGGCCGCGCCGCGCTGGTGACTTATGTCACCGCCGGTGATCCCGATTTCGACACCGGCAGCGCGATCCTGAACGCCTTGCCGGCGGCCGGCGCCGACATCATCGAGCTCGGCGTGCCCTTCACCGATCCGATGGCCGATGGCATCCCGGTGCAGCTCGCCGGCCAGCGCGCCCTCAAGGCCGGACAGACCCTGCGCAAGACGCTCGCCATGGTCACGGCCTTCCGCAAGGCCGGCCACGACACGCCGATCGTGCTGATGGGCTATTACAACCCGATCTGGGCCTATGGCGTCGACGCCTTCCTCAAGGATGCCCGCGCTGCCGGGATCGATGGGCTGATCGTCGTCGACCTGCCGCCCGAGGAAGACGAGGAGCTCTGCCTGCCGGCACTGGCCGCGGGCGTCAGCTTCATCCGCCTGGCGACGCCGACCACCGACGACAAGCGCCTGCCGCGCGTGCTGCAGAACACCTCCGGCTTCGTCTACTACGTCTCGATGACCGGCGTGACCGGTGGCGCTATCGCCAATTACGACGCGGTCGGCGCGGCAGTCGCCCGGATCAAGCAGCACACCACGCTGCCGGTCGCGGTCGGCTTCGGCGTCAAGACGCCGGAGGATGCGATCGCGATTGCCAAGGGCGCCGACGGCGTCGTCGTCGGCTCGGCGCTGGTCGACCGCGTCCGCCTCTCGCTCGACGCCGATGGCAAGGCCACGGAAAAGACGGTTTCGGCTGTCACCTCGCTGGTCGCCGAGCTCGCGGCCGGCGTCCGCTCGGTCGCCAAGGCGGCGTGAGTCGCCAGACTGGAAAGAGAGACGGATTCACCGGTCGCTTCGAAGCGATCTCATCGGATCCGGCTCCAGCGTAATTCAAGGATGATCCGATGAACTGGATTTCCGAAGTCGTCCGTCCGCGCATCAAGACGCTGTTCAAGCGCGAGACCCCGGAGAATCTCTGGATCAAATGCCCGGATTCCGGGCAGATGGTCTTCCACAAGGATGTCGAGGCCAATGGCTTCGTCATCCCCGGCTCCGACCACCATATGCGCGTCACCGCGCAGGACCGGCTGCGGCTGACCTTCGACGAAGGCAAGTGGATCGACGTCGCCCTCCCCGAGACCGTGGCCGATCCGCTCAAGTTCCGCGACGAGAAGCGCTATACCGACCGGATCAAGGACGCCCGCACCAAGACCGGCGCAGCGGACTCCATCAAGGTCGGCTATGGCCGCGTCCAGGGCCTGCCCATGACGGTCGCCGTCCAGGACTTCCACTTCATGGCCGGCTCGCTCGGCATGTCCGCCGGCGAGGCCTTCATCAAGGCCGCCGAGACGGCGCTGGAGAAGAAGACGCCTCTGGTCGTGTTCGCCTGCGGCGGCGGGATGCGCATGCAGGAGGGTATCCTGTCCCTGATGCAGATGCCGCGCACGACCGTGGCCGTGCGGCGCCTCAAGGCAGCCAAGCTGCCGTATTTCGTGGTGCTCACCGATCCGACGACCGGCGGCATCACGGCGTCCTACGCCATGCTGGGCGATGTCCACATCGCCGAGCCGGGCGCCCTCATCGGCTTCGCCGGACCGCGCGTGATCGAGCAGACGATCCGCGAAAAACTGCCTGATGGCTTCCAGCGCGCCGAATATCTGAAAGAGCACGGCATGGTCGACATGGTCGTCCACCGCCACGAGATTCCGGCAACGCTGGCGCGGCTCGGCCGCTTTTTCACGAAGCAGCCGCTGCCGGCCGTCAACGCCCCTGAACCCGAGCCGCTGCCGGCCAGCGCCGCCTGATCGCTTTCACCCCCGGCCGGGAGGCCGGTGTCCGCATGAGCACATCCGACCTCTTGCTGGCGCGCTTCCTCGCGCTGCATCCCAAGCTGATCGACCTCTCGCTCGGGCGCATCCTGCGCCTGCTGGAGCGGTTGGGCGATCCGCAGAAGAAGCTGCCGCCGGTGATCCATGTCGCCGGCACCAACGGCAAGGGCTCGACCATCGCCTTCATGCGGGCGATCCTCGAAGCGGCGGGCCTCTGCGTCCATGTCTATACCTCGCCGCATCTGGTGCGCTTCCACGAGCGCATCCGGCTCGGCCAACCGGGCGGCGGGCGCTTCGTTGACGAAGCGCTGCTGGTCGATGCGCTGGAGCGCTGCGAGAAGGCCAATGCCGGCGATCCCATCACCTTCTTCGAGATCACCAACGCCGCCGCTTTCCTGCTCTTCTCAGAGCACAAGGCCGACGTCGTGCTGCTCGAAGTCGGGCTCGGCGGACGCTTCGACGCGACCAACGTCATCGACCACCCCGCCTGCACGGTGGTGACGTCGGTCTCGCTCGACCATGCCGAATATCTCGGCGACACCGTCACCAAGATCGCCGGCGAGAAGGCCGGCATCTTCAAGCGCGGCGCCCCGGCAGTGATCGCGCCGCAGGAGCCGGAACCAACCGCGGTGCTGGAAGCCGCGGCCGAGCGCGTCGGCGCCTCGAAGCTGCTGGTCGGCATGCAGGATTTCAACGTCCACGAGGATGGCGGCCGGCTGGTCTATGAGGATGCAGACGGCCTGCTCGACCTGCCCTTGCCGCGCCTCGCCGGGCGCCACCAGCACATCAATGCCGGCACCGCGATCGCGGCCCTGCGCGCCGCCGGCTATGGCGGCCTGCCGGCCTCCGCCTTCGAGCGCGGCATGACCGAGGCCGAATGGCCGGCGCGCCTCCAGAGGCTGGCGCGCGGCAAGCTCGCCGAGCTCGCACCTGTGGGCGCCGAGCTCTGGCTCGACGGCGGCCACAATCCCGATGGCGGGCGCGTGCTCGCCCAGGCGATGGCCGATCTCGAGGAGAAGAACCCGGCCCCGCTCGTGATGATCGCCGGCCTGCTCGCGACCAAGGATGCGCGCGCCACGCTCGGCCATTTCAAGGGGCTGGCGCAGGTCCTGTTCGCCGTGTCCATGCAGAACCAGCTCGCGGCGCGCACGGCCGAAGAGGTCGCGACCCTGGCACGCGAAGCGGGCCTGAAGGCCGAGGTCGCCGGCTCGGTGGAACAGGCGCTGCGGGAGATCGCGTCGCGGAACTGGCCGGCACCGCCGCGCATCCTGATCTGCGGCTCGCTCTACCTCGCCGGCGAGGTGCTGGCGGCCAACGGCACACCGCCGGTTTGACCCACCCGCGACGAGGAGCGCCATGCCGATCTCCGAATTGACGACGCTCGGCCTCATCCTGCTCTGCGGGGCGCTCGGCGGCTGCGTGACCTCGGGCGACAAGGGCGCTGACGGCGTCGACCGCGCGGCTGCCGGCGAGCCGACCTTCATGCAGCAGACCTACATGACCATGGACACGCGTTGCCGGCAGGTGAAGCGGCCGACCGCCGTGCTGACCCAGAAGCCGCAGCATGGCAGCGTGCGGATGCTGACGCGCAAGGCCACAGCCGTCTACGGCCCCGGCGCCTACCAGCACTGCGACGGCAAGGTCGGCAAGGCACTCGCCTTCGAATACACCTCCGCTCCCGACTATCGCGGCCGGGACGCTTTCGAGGTGCGCGTGCGCTATTCCGATGGCGAGATCCGCCATGGCCGCTATGAGGTGGATGTCCGTTGAAGCCGGCCGTCAGCGCCGGCCGGTGAAGCCGATCGTCGCCAGGAAGCCGTCCACCTTGCCCTGCCACTGGCCGATCGCGCGGATATAGCGATGCCCGTCCTCGCCGAAGGGCGGCGCTGCGACGAATTCCGCCCTGCCTCCCGCCTCCTGGAAGGCGCGGTGGAGCCGGCCGGCGATCTCGGGTCCGAAGAAGCGGTCATTGCTGCTGTAAAGCCAGAGCTGCGGCACGCGTGAGCCGCTGCCATAGCGCGCTGCGGCCGAGACCAGCGCATCCGGGGAGCAGACCTCGCCGGCCTTCAGCGAGCCGCGGCCGCCCGCGAAATTGACGACACCGAGAAGGCCGGGAACGGATTGCGAGGCGGCCGCGAGCGAGCCCCAGCCGCCGGCCGACACGCCCATCAGCACGACGCGGCGGCCGTCGGCATCCGGCCGCGACAGCACCGCATCGAGCGCCGCGCGAATGTCGCGCGCGCTGTTCAAACCGGCGCGATGGAACTCGGCCCGGTCGCAGGCGCCATAGCCTTCGGCCCAGCCGCCGCCTTCCGCGCCATAGCCGCGCCGGATCGGCACCGCGACCATCACGCCGCGCGCCGTGAAATGGCGCGCCACCGCAGCGAGCGTGCCCTTGCCGAACTCTGCCCGGCCCGCCGCATCGCGCGGGCTGCCATGCGACAACACCAGAACCGGGAAAGGACCGGATCCCGCCGGCCTGTGGACATAGACGGCGATCTGCCGATCATCGACGCGCGCCTGCAGGGCCTCGACCGTTTCAGCCGCCGCGGCAGCAGCGAGCATAAGGACCACTCCGGCCGAAGCCAGTGCTGCAACGATCCTGCGCATTATCAGCTCCCCAGCCGCGACATCTCCAATGGATTGCAGCTTCCGCGGGTGACGACAAGGACGCCCCCGCCATGGCCTTGCCCGAACAGGATCGCTAGGATCATGCGCATGACGACAGCAGCATTCGGCAAAGGCGGCCCCGCGGTCTCACGGATCGGCCAGGGCACCTGGAACATCGAACGTGCCCCGCGCAGCGAGGCGATCGCGGCGCTGCGGCGCGGGCTCGACCTCGGCCTCTCCCATATCGACACCGCCGAGATGTATGGCGATGGTCGCGCCGAGGAGATCACCGGCGAAGCGCTCGCCGGACTACGCGACGAGGTCTTCCTTGTCTCGAAGGTACTGCCGCACAGCGCCTCGAGAACCGGCACGCGCAAGGCCTGTGAGCAGTCGCTGCGCCGGCTCAGGACCGACCGGCTCGACTGCTACCTGCTGCACTGGCGCGGCTCCTATCCGTTGGCCGAGACCTTCGCGGCGTTCGAGGAGCTCAAGGCCGAGGGCAAGATCCTGTCCTGGGGCGTCAGCAATTTCGACGTCGCCGATCTCGACGAGGCCCTGCGGGCCGCCGGCCTAGGCAAGATCGCCTGCAACCAGGTGCTCTACCATCTGCGCGAGCGGGCGATCGAACACGCCGTGATCCCCTGGTGCGAGCGCAATGGCGTCGCGGTCACCGCCTACAGCCCGTTCGGGCAAGATGATTTTCCGGAGGGAGGCTCGGCGCAAGGCAAGGTCTTGGCCGAAATCGCCGCCGCGCATGGCGCGAGCCCACGGCAAGTGGCTCTCGCCTTCCTGACGCGCAATCCCAGCATCTTCGCGATCCCGAAAGCCGCGAAAGCAAGCCATGCCGAAGACAATGCCGGTGCGCTGAAGCTTGAACTTAGTGCCGAGGACATCGCCCGGCTCGATGCCGCCTTCCCGCGCGGTCCGAAACCGCGCGGGCTGCCGATGCTATAGCGGTTACTTCTCGATCCGCCAGACCGTGCGCAGCGCGGCGCTGACGGTGACCTCGCCCGGCTCGACCTGCACCGGCGCGGCGCCGGCGGCCATGCGATAGGCGCGTGTATCGCCCATCGGCCGCATCGGCGGCTCGGCTTCCGCCTCGACGATCGAGACGAGCTCGCCGACCTTGACGCCGAGACGCTTGGCATAGATCTCGGCCCGGGTGCGCGCCGCTTCAGCCGCCTTGTCGCGGGCCTGGTCCTTGGCCTTGTCCTCGTCGGCAAGGCCGAAGCTGATGCCCGACATGTCGTTGGCCCCGGCGGCGACCAGCGCATCGATCAGCGGGCCGGCCTTGGCGAGATCGCGCACAATCACGGTGATGCCGGTGCGCGCCTCATAGCCGTCTATCTTCGGCGCGCGCGCCTGCGGCGAGGACGAGGCCGAAGGCTGCGTCATGCGCGGCGTCAGTGCGATCTGCGAGGTCGAGAGGTCGCCCTGGACGACGCCGGCGGCCTTGACCGCCTCGATCAGCCTGGCCAGCGCCGGGGTGTTCTTCGACAACGCTTCCGCGGCGGTCTTGCCCTCGCTGACCACGCCGGCATGGACGGTGGCAAGATCGGGCCTCACCCTGATTTCGCCGGTGGTCTGGATCACGATGCCTTCCGCCGGCGCCAGTGGCCCAGCGGTCTGGGCGTGCACGGGAGCGGCGAGCGCCGCGAGCGCGGCGATGAGCAGGGCCTTCTTGGTCTTCGTCATGATCGTCCTTCGCTGAGGATTAGTCCGCAGAAGCGGATACCGCTTCCACGGCGCGACCATGCGCAACCTATTGGGGCAACATCACGACGCTGCGCGTCACCGCCCCGCCAGAATCTCCGCCACCTGCGGGATGTCCTTGTCGCCGCGGCCGGAGAGGTTGACGACCATCAGATGGTCCTTCGGCTTCTTCGGGGCGAGCTCGGCGACGCGGGCGAGCGCATGCGCCGATTCCAGCGCCGGGATGATGCCTTCAAGCTTCGAGATCAGCTGGAACGCCTCGAGCGCCTCCTCGTCCGTCGCCGAGAGATAGGTGGCGCGGCCGATATCGTGCAGCCAGGAATGCTCCGGGCCGATGCCGGGATAGTCGAGCCCGGCCGAGATCGAATGGGCGTCGTTGATCTGCCCGTCCTCGTTCATCAAGAGGTAGGTGCGGTTGCCGTGCAGCACGCCGGGGCGCCCGCCGGTCAGCGAAGCCGCGTGCAGGCCCGACGGGATGCCGTGGCCGGCGGCCTCGACGCCGTAGATCTCGACACTCGGATCGTCGAGGAAGGGATGGAACAGGCCCATTGCATTGGAGCCGCCGCCGATGCAGGCGATCAGCGAATCCGGCAGGCGGCCTTCCATCTCCTGCATCTGCTCGCGCGTCTCCTTGCCGATGATCGACTGGAAATCGCGCACCATCGCCGGATAGGGATGGGGACCGGCGACGGTGCCGATGCAGTAGAAGGTCGACGCGACATTGGTCACCCAGTCGCGCAGCGCCTCGTTCATCGCGTCCTTCAGCGTCTTGGTGCCGGATTCGACCGGCACCACCGTCGCACCCAGCATCTGCATGCGGAAGACATTCGGCGCCTGCCGGGCGACGTCGACCGCACCCATGTAGACGATGCATTCCAGGCCATAGCGGGCGCAGAGCGTCGCGGTGGCGACGCCGTGCTGGCCGGCGCCGGTCTCGGCAATGATCCTTTTCTTGCCCATGCGCCGGGCGAGCAGGATCTGGCCGAGCACGTTGTTCACCTTGTGCGAGCCGGTGTGGTTCAGCTCCTCACGCTTCAGGTAGACCTTGGCGCCGCCGAAATGCTCGGTCAGACGCTCGGCGAGATAGAGCGGCGAGGGCCGGCCGACATAGTGCTTCAGCCCGCTCGTCATCTCGGCCTGATAGGCGGGGTCGGCCTTGGCGGCGTTGTAGGCCTGCTCCAGCTCGAGGATCAGCGGCATCAGCGTCTCGGCGACGAAGCGGCCGCCGAACTGGCCGAAGCGGCCATTCTCGTCCGGGCCGTTCCGGAAGCTGTTCGGTGCGTGCGGCGCGTTCATGCCTGGCCTGCCTTCTTCAACTGTGCAGCCGCCGAACGGGCAGCCCTGACGAATTCCGCGATCTTCCTGGCATCCTTGATGCCGGGCGCGCTTTCGACCCCGGAGGAGACGTCGACGCCGGCCGGTCGTGTGGCACGGATGGCCTCCGCGACATTCGCCGGATCGAGCCCGCCCGATAGCATGAAGCGGAAAGCCGGGTCGAGGCCGGCGAGCAGGCCCCAGTCGAAGGGCCGGCCGTGCCCGCCGGGATAGGCGGCGTCCTTCGGCGGCTTGGCGTCGAGCAGGATATGGTCGGCGATGCCGTGATAGCGCGCGACATGCTCCAGGTCGGCAGCGCTGGCGACGCCCAGCGCCTTCATCACCGGCAGACCTGTCGCGACCTTGATCGCGGCGACCAGCTCCGGCGCCTCCTTGCCGTGCAATTGCATCCAGTCCGGCCGGACGATCCGCGCGAGCTCGGCCGCCTGCTGAAGTGTGTAGTCGACGACCAGCGCGACGATCCCGGTCCGGCCGCGTGCCTGGTCGGCCAGCTCCGCAGCGCGCTGCGGCGTGACATAGCGCGGGCTCTTCGGATGGAAGTTGAGGCCGATCATGTCGGCGCCGGCAGCGAGCGCGGCCTCCAGCGTCTCCGGAGTCGAGAGGCCGCAGATCTTGATCGAAAAGGCGTCGCCATGTGTCATTCGGGCGCTCTAGCACATAGCCCTCCCCGCCGCACTCGTGACATGATGCCGGTCGAAACCGAAGCACGGGGGCGAGAGCGGGCGACGAATGGGGCGGCGTTTCTTTGCAGGTCTGGCGGCGCTCCTGCTGATGGCTGGTCTCGTTGCGCTCGGCATCTACATGTGGAGCCAGCCCCGGACGCTGAAGCTCGCGGTCGGCCCGCTCGGCTCCGACGATGCCAGGCTCGCCGCCGCCCTCGTCCAGGGCCTCAGCCGCGAGAAGAAGCCGGTGCGCCTGCGGCTCGTCCTGACCGAGGGCTCGGCCGAGAGCGCCAGGAAGATCGATGCCGGCAAGGTCGACCTCGCCATCGTCCGCCCCGATGTCGCGCTGCCGGCCAAGGCCGATACCGCGCTGATCACCCGCCGTTCCTTCCCGTTCTTCATCGGCTCCAAGGATCTCGGCACTGACCGGATTTCGGGCTTGCGCGGCAAGCGGATCGGCGTGGTGCGGGCGCCATCCGGCAATCTCGACCTCCTGAAGCTCGTGCTCTCGCAATACGAGGTCTCGCCGGAAGCGGTGACGATCGTTCCGCTCGGACCCGAGGATGTCTCTGCCGCCATCGCCGATGGCCATATCGACGTGCTCTTCGCCGTCAACGTGCTGAATGCCCGCGTCGTCACCGAGGTCGGCACGCGCCTGCACCGGGCGTTCGGCGAGAGCCCGACCATCATCCCGATCCGCGAGGCCGACGCGCTCGCCGCCCGCAACCGCGCCATCGAGAGCGGCGAGATCGTCCGCGGCGCGCTCGGCGGCGATCCGCCTGTGCCGGCCGAGAACCTGCCGAGCATCTCGATCACCTCGCGCCTGATGGCGGCGCAATCGCTCGACGACGCCAGGGTCGGCGAGCTCGTCAGCGCGATCCTGTCGCTGCGCGTCACGCTCGCCACCGACCTGCCGGCGATCCAGGGGCTGGAGACGCCGGAGACCGACAAGGACGCGCCGCTCGCCGTGCATACCGGCGCTGCCGCCTTCATCGATGGCGAGCAGGAAACCTTCTTCGAGCGCTATGGCGACTGGTTCTATCTCGGCGTGATGGCCCTCTCGCTGGTCGGCTCCGGCGCGGCCGGCCTGCTCGGCTACGACAGCTCGACGCGCCGCAAGCGCGCGATGGCGGACCTCAGCCGTCTCGTCGTCCTGCTCGCGGCGATGCGGACCGCCGAGGACGAGCCGGATCTGGCGGCGATGGAGCGCGAGGCCGATGCCATCCTCGCCGGCGTGCTGGCGAATTATGCGCGTGGCGATATCGATTCCGGCGGTATCGGAGCCTATCGCTTCGCGATGGACCAGCTCGGCCGCGCGGCGACCGAGAGGCGCATCGTCCTGGCCGAAGCGGAAGCCGAGTGATCAGCTTTATTCCTGCCGCAAAGCGCGTTCATGCGGGTGGCGCGACCGCACCGACAGCTTCGAGACTTCCTCATGACTTCCGCCTTCGCCTCTCTTGCCCTCGGGACGCTGCTGGCGCTCTCCGCTACCGTGCCGCTCCACGCTCAGGTCCCGGAGAACTGGCCGCAGGTGAAATGCGAGCGCTGGCGCAGCGCCTATGACGAGGCGCTCAAGCGCTTCGGCAGGAAGGGGCTCGGGCAGGAATTCATCGCCGGCAACGACGCCTTCATCGCCTCCGGCTGTCAGAGCCCGCTCGACGTCTGCCCGCGCAGCGCCGAGGAGCTCAACTTCGCCAATGTCATGGTGATGGCGGGCATGAATGCGAGGCTCTCCTCGACCTTCATGCCCTACGCTTGCCGGAAGTCGTGACCCGGCGCTAGAGCAGGGACATGTGCAGGCCGGTCCCGGCGACGACACCGTCGGCGACCGCAAGCGCGACGCTGTGCCGGGCCGTTGCGGCATCGCCCGCCGCGTAGACGCCGGCAATGCTCGTCTGCTTCATCCCATCGACGCGCAGCAGCGGACCGAAGGGGCCGTCATCGAAAGCGCAGCCGAGCTCTTCCGCCAGCGGGCTCGCCGGGCAGATGCCGGCGGCCACGAACAGCGCCTTGACCGGTGCCAACCGGCCATCGGCGAGGCGCAGGCCCGCCATCGCCGTCCCGTCGCCCTCGGCTGCCACGATCCGAGCACGCTCGACAGCAACGCCGCGCCGCTCCAGCAGGGCGGCCGCCTCGGCGTCCGGCTCGGCCTCACCGTTGAGGAACAGCGTGACGTCGCCCCAATCGGCGACGAGCGCCGCCTTCAGGGCAGAGAAGGAGCCGCTCGCCAGCACGCCGAGCTTGCCGCCCCCGAGTTCGTAGCCGTCGCAATAGGGACAGTGCAGCACGCTCTTGCCCCAGCGTTCCCTCAGGCCGGGGATCGCGGGCAGCTCGTCGCGCACGCCGGTCGCGAGCAGGAGGCGGCGCGCCTGGTGCTGATGACCACCGGAATCCGCGACCGCAAAACCGTCTTCTTTGATCTCGGCATTGTTCGCCCTGGCGTCCCGCCACGCAACAGTCGGATAGGCGAGGAGCTGCGCCTTCGCCTCTGCGACGATCGCCGCCGGCTCGCGCCCATCCTGGCCGAGGAAGCCATGCGAATGGCTGGAGAAGCGGTTGCGCCGCTGGCCTTCGTCGATCACCAGGATGCGGCGGCGCGCCCGCGCCAGCTGCAAACTGGCCGAGAGGCCGGCGAAGCTGCCGCCGACGATGATGGCGTCATAGGGCGTGGTCGCGTTTGGCATGGGCTTGTCTCCGTTCATCGAAGCGGCGGCTGAAATCCGCCGCGAGATCGGACAGCCGGACCCGGTCGAAATGGCCGGCGAGCAGCGCCTCGGCTTCCGCGAACGCTTCACCCAGCGCCGCGTTGACCGCCTGCTCGACTAGGCATTGCGGTTGCTCGCTGCGATGGCCGAGTGCGATCAAAGCGGGCTCGCCCAGCGCGCGGTGGACGTCACCAAGCGTGATCGCATCGAGCGCACGCGCCAGCGTCCAGCCGCCGCCATGGCCTTTTTCGGAGCGAACCAGCCCGGTTTCCCTGAGGCCCGCCATGGTGCGGCGGATCACGACCGGATTGGTGCCGAGGCAAGCCGCGAGCTCCTCCGAGGTCATCGGGGCGCCGCGATCGGCCATGTGCAGCAGCACGTGCAGGGTGGCTGAGAGCCGGCTGTCCTGTTTCATGTAACTTTCAATGTTACATGATTATGACCCTGTCAAGCGCCCCGTGAAGTACGGGCATCGCGCGGTTGCGGTTGCCCAAACGGCGTCAAGCGTTTATGTGCAGCGCAACGAATTCCAGATTCACGCAACGCACAGGCTGCGCCGGCCGGGTTTTCCCTGCCGGCTCGCGGTCTTGAACCAAGGCCGCTTCTCGCATGTCCATGCGCAACATCGCCATCATCGCCCACGTCGACCACGGCAAAACCACGCTCGTCGACAAGCTGCTGCAGCAGTCCGGCGCCTTCCGCGAGAACCAGCGCGTCGCCGAGCGGGTGATGGATTCCAACGACCTCGAGAAGGAGCGCGGCATCACCATCCTGGCCAAGGCCACCTCGGTGGTCTGGAAGGATACGCGCATCAACATCGTCGACACCCCCGGCCACGCCGATTTCGGCGGCGAGGTCGAGCGCATCCTCAACATGGTCGATAGCGCGATCGTGCTGGTCGACGCTGCCGAGGGCCCGATGCCGCAGACCAAATTCGTGGTCTCCAAGGCGCTGAAGCTCGGCCTTCGCCCGATCGTCGCGATCAACAAGGTCGACAAGCCCGACGCCCGCGTCACCGAGGTGATCAACGAGGTCTTCGACCTCTTCGCCGCGCTCGACGCCACCGACGAGCAGCTCGACTTCCCGATCCTCTACGGTTCGGGCAAGCAGGGCTGGATGGCGCCCTCGCCGGAAGGTCCGCAGGACCAGGGCCTGGCGCCGATGTACGACCTGATCCTGAAGCATGTGCCGGAGCCGCGCATCGAGGAGGGGCCGTTCCGGATGATCGGCACGCTGCTCGAGGCCAACCCCTATCTCGGCCGCATCATCACCGGCCGCGTCGTCTCGGGCACGGCCAAGCCGAACCAGACCGTCAAGGTTCTCTCGGGTGACGGCTCGACCGTCGAGACCGGCCGCATCACCAAGATCCTCGCCTTCCGCGGGCTCGAGCGCACGCCGATCGAGGAAGCGATCCCGGGCGACATCGTCTCGATCGCCGGCCTGGTCAAGGGCTCGGTCGCCGACACCTTCTGCGACCCCTCGGTCGAGACCCCGATCAAGGCCCAGCCGATCGATCCGCCGACGGTGTCGATGACCTTCATGGTCAACGATTCCCCGCTCGCCGGCACCGAAGGCGACAAGGTCACCACCCGCGTCATCCGCGACCGCCTGTTCAAGGAGGCCGAGGGCAATGTTGCGCTGAAGATCGAGGAAGCTTCCGACAAGGACAGCTACATCGTCTCCGGCCGCGGCGAATTGCAGCTCGCCATCCTGATCGAGCAGATGCGCCGCGAGGGCTTCGAGCTCGGCGTCTCGCGTCCGCGCGTCGTGCTGAAGCGCGACGAGGCCGGCCAGCTGCTGGAGCCGATCGAGGAGGTCGTCATCGACGTCGACGAGGAGCATTCCGGCGTCGTCGTGCAGAAGATGTCCGAGCGCAAGGCCGACATGCTGGAGATGCGTCCGTCGGGCGGCAATCGCCTGCGCCTCGTCTTCCACGCCCCGACCCGCGGCCTGATCGGCTATCAGGGCGAACTGCTGACCGACACGCGCGGCACCGCGATCATGAACCGGCTGTTCCACGACTACCTGCCCTATAAGGGCGAGATCGGCGGGCGCCGCAACGGCGTGCTGATCGCGATGGAGACCGGCGAGGCCGTCGCCTACGCGCTCTGGAACCTCGAAGACCGCGGCCCGATGATGATCGAGCCCGGCTGGAAGGTCTATCAGGGCATGATCGTCGGCGAGCACACCCGCGAGAACGATCTCGAGGTGAACGTGCTCAAGGGCAAGAAGCTCACCAACATCCGCACGACGTCGAAGGACGAGGCCGTCCGCCTCACGCCGCCGATCCGGATGACCCTGGAGCGCTCGCTCGCCTGGATCGACGATGACGAGCTGGTCGAGGTCACCCCGAAGTCGATCCGCCTGCGCAAGGGCATCCTCGACCCCAACGAGCGCAAGCGCTCGCAGAAGATCAAGGCGGAAGTCGCCTGAGCCTGGCCGCTGCCAACGCTCCCGTCGAGATCCTGCTGATCACCGGCCCGGCCGGGGTCGGCAAGTCGACCCTGTGCTGGGAGATGGGGGATGTGCTGGCTGAGGCCGGCATCGCCCATGTCGCGATCGAGAGCGACGAACTCGATCGCGTCTTCCCCAAGCCCGGTGCGGAGGAACTCGCTCCCCTTGCGCCCGGCGCCCGCGACCTCAGCCAGCTCAATCTCGCCGCTCTCTGGGGCACCTATCGCGCGCTCGGCCATACCCGCTTGATCATGTCGGGCGTGATGCTGCATGTCGGTTTCGACAAAAGCTGGATCCTCGCCGCCATTCCCGACGCCCGCATCACCGTGGTGCGGCTGCGCGCCGGCGACGAGGCGTTGCTCGAGCGTCTCGACCGCCGGGAGACGGGCGCGGGGCGTGAGGCCCAGATCGAACGCTCGTTGCGGCAGGCCAGCCGGATGGCAGGCGAGGCGCCGGACGGTTTCGTCATAATCGATACCGACGGCCGCACTCCGCCCGAGCTGGCCCGTGACGTGCTCAGCAAGGCCGGTTGGCTGTAAAGCTTGGGCTAACGAGGTCGGGCTGCTCAGCCATTGCGGGCCTGCCTTGCAACAGGTGCGATTGTCTCCCGCTTTCAGCTCTGCTCCCTTGCGCTCCGCTCAAAGGGGAAGGATGTCACCATGCAGTTCCGCAATCTCGGCCGCTCCGGCCTGCGCGTCTCGCTCGTCGGCCTCGGCTGCAACAATTTCGGCGGCCGGATCGACCTCGAGGCGGCGCGCAAGGTGGTCGACGCCGCGATCGAGCAGGGCATCACCCTGTTCGACACCGCCGACATGTACGGCAATCGCGGCGGTTCGGAGCTGGCGCTCGGCGAACTGCTCGGCGCCCGCCGCAAGGACATCGTGCTCGCCAGCAAGTTCGGCATGAACATGGACGAGGAGGGCGTGAAGAAGGGCGGCTCGCGGCGCTACATCATCGAGGCGGTCGAGGCCTCGCTGAAGCGGATGAAGACCGACTGGATCGATCTCTACCAGTTGCACCGGCCCGACCCGCTGACTCCGATCGAGGAAACGCTGCGCGCCCTCGACGACCTGATCCGCCAGGGCAAGGTCCGCTATATCGGCTGCTCGAACTTGCCGTCCTGGCAGGTCGCCGACGCACATTGGACGGCCAAGACGCTCGGCCTTGAAGGCTTCGCTTCGGCCCAGGACGAGTACAGCCTGCTGGTGCGCGGCGCCGAGAAGGAGCTGATCCCGGCCATCAGCCATTTCGGCATGGGGCTTCTGCCCTATTTCCCGCTCGCCAACGGCCTGCTCACCGGCAAGTACCAGCGCGGCGCCCCGATGCCGGTGGGTGCGCGCATGACCCGCGAGGCGCAGCGCGCCGGCGAGGTGCTGACCGAAACGAACTGGGCCAGGACCGAGAAGCTCGCCGCCTTCTGCGACGCACGCGGAAAAACGCTGCTGGAGCTCGCCTTCTCCTGGCTCGCGGCTCAGCCAGTCGTCTCCAGCGTCATCGCCGGTGCGACGAAGCCGGAGCAGGTTGCAGCCAACGTCAAGGCGGCGGACTGGGTGCTGACCCCGGAGGAGCTCGCCGAGATCGACGCGATCACGCGCTGAAATCGGCCGCGAGAGCGCCTCAAAGAAGCCCAACCGCCAAGCGAAAGCGTTTACGCTGTCTCACTGTCCATGCGACGGGGCAGGGAGACTGTTGTCAAATCCCCGCGCCTGGGTTTCCCTTGCGCAATTGCAGTTGAGGCCGCCGACTCCGTGATGCGCATCGCCCGTCTCCTGGCGTTCGCCCTGTGCCTAGCCGCCTTGCCGGCTGTGGCGCAGGACAAGCCTGCTGCGGCACCTCCGCCGGAGCCGATGCGCATCGTGCTGACGCGCAGCGCCGAGCCCTGCGAACCCGATTGCCGCGAATGGCTCGCCGCCCAGGGCGCGATCGGCAAGGACACGCTCGCCGAACTGCGCCGGGCGCTCGCCGAGCTGAACGGGCGCAAGCTGCCGCTGCTGGTCTACTCGACCGGCGGCACGGTCGAGACGGCGATCGCCATGGGCGAGCTCGTCCGCAAGAGCGGCCTCGACATCGCCGTCGCCCGCACCGTCTTCAGCCAGCGCGACCCGGCGCTCGGCACGATCGACGAGCGCAGTCCGCTCTGCGCCTCGGCCTGCACGCTTCTCCTTGCCGGAGGGCAACGCCGGATCATCCCGCCGCAATCGCGCATCGGCGTGCACCAGCAGACCATCGTCGAGACCGAAACCACGACGGTGCGCGACTACAAGATCGTGCGCGGGCGCAAGGAACTGGTCGACGAGAGAACGGAAACACGGACGGTCAAGCAGGAGCAGGCGACCGGCGAAATCGACGCCAAGATGAGGCGCTATCTCGAAGCGATGGGGCTCGACCGCTCCTTCCTCGAGGTGACCGTGTCCACGCCCGCCGACACGATGCGCTACCTCAAGCCCGACGAGATGCAGGCGACCACGATCGCGACGGAAGTCGGGCCGGCTTCGCTCGCCTTCTCGACCTCCAGGTCCCTGCGAGGCTCGACCGGACCTGCCAACCTAGGCGCGGCACCAGTGCTGCCGGCAACGCTGGTCGCGCCGGCTACCCCGATCGGCTCGGTCGAGCTCGGCCCGCATCGCGGCAGCATCCTGCGATTGGCGCTGTCGGTCGGAGAGGGTCGGTACCAGCAGACGGCCGCCCTGCAGTTTCAGCTCTTCATCGGCCAGGCAGCGCTTCCGACACGCTTGCGGACCGTCACGATAACCCTGCCTGGGAGCCCGCTGATCGTCGCGTCGAACGAGGACGGCTCTGCACCCGAGGGGCCGATGACGGCCGAGATTCAGCGCGAGTTCATTTGCCGACTTACTGATCGGAGCGCCGTCTTCCTGCGTGTCGACCCACCGGCCGAGGACAGCAGCCCTGCCAGCTGGCAGCGCACCGGGACTGCCGCTGAGGTGCTGCGCCTGCCGAACCTGCGTGCCACGCTCTGTCGCTAGCCCCCTTGGGTCTTGCCGGCGAATGACGCCACGTGCCGTCACATGAAATCCCATCCGGAACCAATCGCTCGTCCGCAGGCGAAATCGATTACATGCGCGTCCTGCGTGCAATCGACACTGCCTTCAATGTGAGCTTGACGGGTCCGGGCTGATCAGATCACCTTCCCTCCAATCCGACGCGCCGCACGAAAGCGCGCGGCCGCAAACGAGGGAGAAACGCCGTGTTGAGACGCCATTTTCTCGCCGCGGGCTTCGCGCTCGCGGCCTTCGGCAGCGCATTCCCCGCTTTCGCCCAGAGCAAGGGCCCGGTGATCGGGGTCAGCTGGTCGAACTTCCAGGAGGAGCGCTGGAAGACCGACGAGGCGGCAATCAAGGCCGCGATCGAGAAGGTCGGCGGCACCTATCTCTCGGCCGACGCCCAATCCTCGCCGGCCAAGCAGCTCACCGATGTCGAGAGCCTGATCGCCCGCGGCGCCAAGGCGATCATCGTGCTGGCGCAGGATGCGCAGGCGATCCGCCCGGCGGTGCAGAAGGCGGTCGACGAGGGCATTCCGGTGGTCGGGTACGACCGGCTGATCGAGATCCCGCAGGCTTTCTACCTGACCTTCGACAATGTCGAAGTCGGCCGGATGATGGCGCGCGAGATCCTGAAGGCGAAGCCAGAGGGCAACTACGCCTTCATCAAGGGCTCGAGCGCCGATCCCAACGCCGCCTTCTTTTTCAATGGTTCGATCGAAATCCTGAAGCCCGCCATCGACGCAGGCAAGATCAAGAACATCGGCGAGGCCTTCACCGACAACTGGCTGCCGGCGAATGCCCAGCGCAATATGGAGCAGATCCTGACGCGCAACGCCAACAAGGTCGATGTCGTCGTTGCCGCCAATGACGGGACGGCCGGTGGCGCGATCGCGGCATTGACCGCCCAGGGGCTCGCCGGCTCGGTCCCGGTCACCGGCCAGGATGCCGACCGCGCCGCGTTGAACCGTATCGCACTCGGCACTCAGACAGTGACGATCTGGAAGGATGCGCGCGAGCTCGGGCGCAATGCCGGCGAGATCGCAATCAAACTCGCCGGCGGCGCCAAGCTGACCGATATCGCCGGCACGACCAGCTGGGACCAGGGCCCGAGCAAGGCCAAGATGACCGCGCTGTTCCTGAAGCCGGTTCCGGTGACCAAGGACAATCTCGGCGTGGTGATCGACGCCGGCTGGGCGCCGAAGGCCGCCGTCTGCCAGGGCGTCGCCGCCGGCAAGGTCAAGGCCTGTGACTGAAGCTGCACCCGCGCCGGCAGCGCCGTCGCAGGATGTGAAGACGTTCGCCGATCATCTGCGCGCGATCGAGTTCGACGCGCGGATGGTCGGCATGATCGCCGCGCTGGCAGCCATCTGGCTCGGCTTCAACTGGCTCTCGGGCGGCGCCTTCCTGACGCCGCGCAATCTCTGGAACCTTTCGGTCCAGACCGCTTCGGTTGCGGTGATGGCCTGCGGCATGGTTCTGGTCATCGTCACCCGCAATATCGACCTCTCAGTCGGCTCGATGCTCGGCTTCGTCGGCATGGTCACCGGCCTCATCCAGGCCCGCTTGCTGCCCGATCTGATCGGCTTCGAGCATCCGGCGACCTGGCTGATCTCGATCGCGGCGGCGGTCGCGCTCGGCGGGCTGATCGGCCTGTTCCAGGGCGCGCTGATCGCCTATCTCGCCATCCCCTCCTTCATCGTCACGCTCGGTGGGCTCCTGGTCTGGCGCGGCGGCGCCTGGTGGGTGACGCAGGGCCAGACCATCGCGCCGATGGATTCGCGCTTCCGCCCGCTCGGCGGCGGCATCGAGGGGGCGATCGGCACCACCGCCTCCTGGGCGATCGGCCTCGTCATCTGCGCCCTGATCGTTGCCGGCATCGGCTTCGCGCGGCGCCGGCGCAAGCGTTATGGCTTCGCCCTGCGCCCGCTCTGGGCCGAGATCGTGCTCGCCGCGCTCGCCTGCGGCACGGTGATCGGCGCGGTCGCGATCGCCAATGCCTATGCCCTGCCGGCCGGTGTCGCCCGCCGCCTCGTCGAGGCGAAGGGCGGAAGCTGGCCCGAGGGCGGGCTCGTGATCGGCCATGGCCTTGCCGTGCCGGTGCTGCTGGCGCTCGCGGTCGGCGTCGCCATGAGCTTCCTGGCGCGGCGCCTGCGCTTCGGCCGCTATGTCTTCTCGATCGGCGGCAATCCCGAGGCAGCCCAGCTCTCCGGCGTCAATACGCGCAAAGTGCTGATGCTGGTCTACGGGCTGATGGGCATGCTGGTCGGCATCGCCGCCTGCATCTCGACCGCCCGCCTCAATGCCGCGACCAATTCGGCCGGCCAGCTCGACGAGCTCTATGTCATCGCCGCGGCGGTGATCGGCGGCACCTCGCTCGCCGGCGGCGTCGGCACCATCGCCGGCGCGATGCTGGGCGCCCTGGTGATGCAGTCGCTGCAGTCGGGCATGGTGCTGATCGGCGTCGACACTCCGCTGCAGAACATCGTCGTCGGCATCGTGCTCGTCCTCGCCGTCTGGCTCGACGGGCTCTATCGCAAGCGGCTGGGCTGAAGGAGGGCGCCATGGACGCAACTACGCCCCTCGTCGAGATGCGCGAGATCTCGATCGCCTTCGGCGGCATCAAGGCCGTCGACCATGCGAGCGTCGATCTCCATGCCGGCGAGGTCGTCGGCCTGCTCGGCCATAACGGCGCCGGCAAGTCGACGCTGATCAAGATCCTGTCGGGGGCCTATCGCGCCGATGCCGGCGAGATCAGGATCGCCGGCGAGCCTGTCGCGATCTCCAGCCCACGCGACGCCAAGCGCCACGGCATCGAGACGATCTACCAGACGCTCGCTCTGGCGGATAATGTCGACGCCGCTGCTAACATCTTCCTCGGTCGCGAGCTCCTGACCTCCTGGGGCACGCTCGACGACAGCGCGATGGAGGCCGAGACCCGCAAGGTGATGGGCCGGCTCAACCCGCATTTCCGCCGCTTCAAGGAGCCGGTGAAGGCGCTTTCCGGCGGCCAGCGCCAGTCGGTCGCGATCGCCCGCGCGATCTATTTCGACGCGCGGGTGCTGATCATGGACGAGCCGACCGCAGCGCTCGGCCCGGCCGAGACCAAGCAGGTCGCCGACCTCATCCTCGAGCTGAAGAAGCAGGGCATCGGCATCTTCCTGATCAGCCATGATTTGCACGATGTCTTCGACCTCGCCGACCGCGTCAGCGTGATGAAGAACGGCAAGGTCGTCGGCACCGCCCATGTCCGCGACGTCACGCAGGACGAAGTGCTGGGCATGATTATTTCCGGCAAATGCCCGCCCGGCGCTGTGGCCGGGCCGGGCGCGCTACGCAGCTAGCGCTGTTCGCGAAAGCGCGCGTTGCCTTATTCGGCGAGCTCCCGGATAAGAACTGCCCAATCCTCGTCTGCCACGTCGGTTGCTTGAAATGCAAACTGGCCTTGAACGAGAAAAAGACTTTCGAACCGCTTGCCGGATAACGACAGCAAAATCTCTCGCGCGCGATCTCGGGACAATTGCCGACGCGGCGTGCCCAACGGTTTAATTAAAAACGGAAGAACCCAAGACTTCGACCATACCTGCGACTCGGTTCGTTCAGGGTCGGCTTTGGAGTAAACGACGAATGGAACGGTAAGGCTACGAGTCTCATTACAATAGAGAATGCCAAAAGCGCCAATTGGCATACGATCAGCCTTCGTTATACGCCCTTTGACAAACGTCGAATCGTCGCTCTCCCCAACTGCCCATAGCCCAGCACCTATTCCTGCCCAGATATTCGTCAGGTTATCGGAGGCGAACGAATAGAGCTTCATGGCTCAGCCCATGCACAAGATTGAGCCATGATGAATGCAGGCTCCTCGCCTTCAGCTTCGCCGCCTTTCGTGCTATTCGCAAGACGCTCCGAGAAGAAGGAAGTGAACTACCGCAAACCGTCCTCGCCCTTCGCCTCGGCATGGGTGAGCCCGCCGACGCGCGGCAAGGGCCGGCCGCCGCTAGTCAGGGCGACCGCGACGACGATCTCGCCGGCGCGCGGCGCGTCGGGAATGCGCACTTCCATGCCGTCGAAATGACTGCGGACATAGGCCGCGGCCTTGTGGCCGAGCGGCACGTCGAGGACGACACCGAGCGAGCCTCGCTTCTTCGAGGACGGGATCAGGGCCGGCGCCTTGCCGAGCAGCTTGCGCAGGGGCGCGCCGAGCTTGGGATGCAGGATCGCGGCGGCATGCTCCAGTTCGCCGTCCTCGCCGACGGCGGCGGCCTTGCCATAGCCCTGGACCGCCTCGCCCTCGATGCCGAGCGCCGCCAGCGCATGGCGGCCGAGCAGGTCGCCGAGCTCCTCGCCGATATCGATCAGCTCGGAGAGGTCATCCTGATAGGTGCCGGCGAAGGGATTGGCGATCACCGCGACGGCGGCAGCGCGCTTGATCGGCGGCGAGACGGCACGGCCAAGCTCGCTATGGGTCTCGTCGAGGACGGTGACGATCTTGCGGATCCTGGCTTTCATCGCAGGCCGTCCTCGCCCTTGATCTCGCTCGCCTTGAGCCCGCCGACGCGGGCGTGGATGCGCGGCCCGGTCGTCATCACCAGCGCAAACAGCAGTTCGTCGGCGCGGGGAGCGTCGGTGATGCCGATCTCGAAGGAGTCGAAATGGCTGCGGACATAGGACGCGTTGACGTGGGTGACGGGGATGTCGAGGCGCGTGCCGGGGCCGCCGACCTTCTTGGTCGAAGGCACGATCGCCTTGGCATCGCCCAGCAGTTCGCGCATGGCGTAGCCGCCCGGTACATGCCAGAGCGCGCCGTGCTCGAGCTCGCCGGCGGCGCCGACGATGGCGCCCTTGCCATAGCCCTGGATCGCCTTGGCATCGCCGCCCATCGCGGCGAGCAGGCGCTGCGCCATGGCGAGACCGAAGGGTTTCAGATCATCCATGAAGCCCTGGATGTCCTCGACATAGCGGCCGGCGTAGGGGTTGGCGATCACGGCCAGCGCCGCGCCGCGCTTCAGCGGAACCGCAGCGGCCGGGCCGCCCTCGTGATGGATCTCCTCGACGGTCACGGCGTATTTGCGGACGGCGATCTCAGGCACGGGCAAGTCTCCTCTCGGGGTCTTCTTGAACGATCATAGGCGTGGGAAGCGTGCGGCTCACGCCCTGAAGATGCATGGCGGCCGAGACGATCAGGCCTGTGGCGCGCAGGCGCTCCGCCTCAGCGACGCCGGCGGCGAGCGCGGTCTCGATCTCGCCGGTGGCAAGCGGGCCGACATGGCGGGTGACTAGTCGCTCGCCAAGGTCGCTGTCGCTCTGGATGGAACTGGCTGGCTGGCGCTCGACTGCGGCATGGCCCGGTAAATCGATCGCATTGGCGATCACTGTCGCGGCGGCATCGGCCATGGCCGCGGTGGGCGCCAGCACGGTCACCGCCTCGGCGATCCCCAATGAGAAGCTGCGGCCGGGATAGCCGGATGTGGCGATGCCGGCGACGCCGTCCTCGGGCCGGATCGTCGCGGTGGCGAAGAACTCCGGCCGATCGGGCCGCTTCACCAGCCCGATACGGAACTGCTCGCCGGAAGCGAGATAGAGGGCGATATCGCCGCCATTGTTGACATAGGCGCGGGAGAGCGGCGCGGCCTGGCACATCACGCCGAGGATTTCCTGCGCGACCGAGGCGGCGACGGCCGCCATCGGCGTGATGAAGCCGGTCTCAGCGAAGGGAGCTACCGCCGCATGCATGCGCCTGGCGACTGGGCCGAGCGGCAGCGGGCTCGTCCTGCTGACGGCGGTGCGCAGCAGCTTCAACTCGTCGCAGAGTTCGGCAAGCAGACCGTCGAAGCGCAGGATGGCCGCCTCATGCGCGGCCTTGACCGCGCTTTGCTCGCCAACCGCCTCGATAACGAGATCGATCGGCCCCTGCTGCAGGAGCAGGCGCCTGCCATCCGGCAGAATCCGCGCGGAGGGCTTCTCCCACATCGGCCTAGCCGAGCGAGCGGCGCGGCTGCTCCGGCGCCAACGGCCAGGGATTGTCCGGGCGCTGCGGCAAGCGCAGGCGGCTGCCGCCCTTGAGCGAAGCCAGCGGCTGGATCGCGTCCATATGGCCGCCAAGCGCCTCGTAATCGGTCAGGCTCATGGTGAATTCGAGCGGCGCGACCAGCGCCGGCGTCGGCACATAGCCGAAGGCGTTCTCGGGCAGGCGGGTGACGTCGACCATGAAGGTGATGCCGCCGCCCGGCCAGATATAGACCGGCGCGCCGCCGCAGGTGACATAGGTCAGCGCATCCTTGACCGAGCGGGTCAGGCGGACCGGATTCTCGGTGACGCCGGCACGCAGCGAGCCGCCGGCGCCGCCGATGAACAGCACGGTCGAGAGCGCCGGCTCGCAATTCTCGGCGATGCGCTCGACCGGTTCGACCAGCGGCTGCGGCATCTGCGTCTCGACGGGCTGAAGGTTCTCGTCGAGCTCGTAATAGGCGGCGTGCTCGCCGGTGGTCGAGACCATCAGCAGACGCAGGCCGGGATAGGCGACCTTGGGATCGAACGGACCGAGAATGGTCAGCGGATCGCTGATATTGGTGCCGCCCCAGCCGGTGCCGGGCTGCGCCACCTGGAAATAGCGGCCGGGCGTCGAGCGACGGCCCTTCATCTTGATGCCGGTGCCGGCCATGCCGAGCAGCTTGCCGGCCTGATGCTCGGAGAGCACGCCGGTGATGTGGTCGTCGACGACGACGACCTCGTCGACCTTGCCATGCCATTGCTTGGCGAAGATGCCGATCGTCGCCGAGCCGCAGCCGACGCGCATCCGGCTCTCCTGGATGCCGTTGACGATCGGCGGCTTGCCGGCCTGCACGATGACAGTCTCGCCCTCGTCGATGGTGAGCTCGACCGCCTTGCCGTTGCTGAGCTGGAGCAGCGCGTCGCAGGTGACGCGGCCCTCCTTCTTCGAGCCGCCGGTGAGGTGGTGGACGCCGCCGAGCGAAAGCATCTGCGAGCCGTATTCGCCGGTGGTGACGTGGCCGATCGCCTCACCCTCGACGCGCACCGTCGCCTGTTCCGGGCCGAGGAAGCGGTCGGTGTCGATCTTCACCTTGACGCCGCAATAGCTGAAGATGCCCTCGGTCACGACGGTGACCATGTCGACGCCGTCAACCTGCGAGGAGACGATGAACGGGGCCGGCTTGTAGTCGGGATAGGTTGTGCCGGCGCCGATCGCGGTGATGAAGGTACCCTGCTGGTGCACGATCTCGCCGTCCCACTCGCGCGATCCGGCGAAGGGAACGATTTCGCCGCCATGCTCCAGCGTGCGCTCGAGCACGATATGCGGCTCCATCCGCACCAGCTCGCCGTCGACATTGCCGTAGCGGTCGCAGGCGCCGACGGCGCCCGGCTTGATGAAGCACATCACCGGGCAGGCATCGCAGCGGATCTTGTCGTCCGCGACCGGGCTCGCTTCGTCCAGCGCCATGCTTGATCCTCCCGCAGAGCGGGTCTTAAGGATTTTGTTTGTGTACAAACGATACTGGCGCGCCTCTTAGACCAAGTCAAGACAGCGGCGAGGCGTGAGACAGCGCCCACTCTACGCCCGATTCCGGGATTGGCCCACGACCTCAGCCGCCTGGGCCGCGCTCGCGCTGATTCGTCGGCAAAGAGGAGGTACGGCCGCCCAATCTTGCATACAAGATTATTTGTGGCGCCATCAGGCAGGATTTCTACCCGGCGGAGATGACCTCTGGATGACGTGATTGCTGGTTGCACGCACGGCATCAATGGCGCATTGACAGCCAAATTTTCCCGCTGCTATTGTTTGCATACAAACATGTTTGGAGCGGCATCGCCGCGGGAGAGAGGGCCCTGCCATGTATGACGTCTTCGCCACGGACCGCCTGATCGACCACTGGCTTGTCGAGGATATCGGCGCCTGCGACCTCACCGTCCAGGTGATGATCGAGCCGAATGAGACCGGCAAGTTCCACATGAACGCCCGCGAGCCGATGATCGTCGCCGGCGTCGAGGTCGCGGCCCGCGTGTTCAAGCGCTACGACCCCGAGCTCAAGGTGACCCTGCGCGTCAAGGACGGCGACAAGGTCGAGAAGGGCGCGATCCTGGTCGAGATCGAGGGCTCTGCCCGCAGCGTGCTCACTGCCGAGCGCACCGCGCTCAACATCGCCCAGCGCCTTTCCGGCATCGCCAACGAGACCGCCCGCTACGCCGCCGCCATGGCCGGCAGCAAGGCGCGCCTGATCGACACCCGCAAGACCACGCCCGGCTTGCGCATGATGGAGAAGCACGCCGTGACCTGCGGCGGCGGCCTCAACCACCGCCTCGGCCTCGACAATGGCGTGATGATCAAAGACAACCACATCGCCGTCTGCGGCAGCATCACCGCCGCCGTCGAACGCGCCCGCAAGAAGCTGCCGGTGCTGACCAAGCTCGAGGTCGAGTGCGATCGGCTGGAGCAGGTCGAAGAGGCCGCCAAGGCCGGCGCCGACGTGATCATGCTCGACAACATGTCGGTCGCCGACATGACCAAGGCGGTCGAACTGATCGCCGGCCGCGCCAAGGTCGAGGCCTCCGGCGGCATCAACATCGACACGATCGGCCCGATCTCCAGGACCGGTGTCGACTACATCTCGACCAGCAAGATCACCCAGTCGGCGCCGGCGGTGGATATCGGCCTCGACGAAGCCTGAGCAAAGATGCGGCCCGGTACCTTCTTCCTGATCGTCGGCCCGAGCGGGGCCGGCAAGGACTCGCTGATCGACGGCGCCCGCGCCCTGCTGGAGCCGACCGGTCGCTATGTCTTCGCGCGCCGTGTCGTCACCCGCCCGGCCGGATCGCCGGGGGAGGACCATGAGGCGGCGACGGACGAGGCCTTCGACGCACGCGAGGCCAAGGGCGATTTCCTGATCACCTGGGGCGCCCACGGCCTGCGCTACGGCTTGCCGGCCGAGCTGAAACGCCTGGTCGAGGCCGGTCGCAACGTCATCGCCAATGGCTCGCGTGCCACGATCGCGGCGCTCGCTGGCCGCCTGCCGCGTTTCGTCGTGGTCGAGGTGACGGCGCCGCCCGAAGTGCTCGCAGCCCGCATCGCCGGGCGCGGACGCGAGAGCGGCGAGGCGATCGAGAAGCGATTGTCGCGCACGGTCGAGCCGCGCCCGGAAGGCATCCGGGCGGCGACGATCTGCAACGACCAGAGCGTCGAGATCGGCATCGAGCGCTTCATCGCCGCGGTCGAGGCCGCGGCCAACACGATGCGCCTGCGCCGGCTGCCGCTCTTCGCGGGACGGGCGCACTGCGCCTACCTCCCGGCCAAGGGCGAGATCGTCAACGGCTTCGACTATCTCGGACCAGGCCGGGTGGAGATTTCGGGAGCCACAGCCAGCACCCGCTCGGATGTGCAGGTGATCGACCTGCCCTCGCTGCTCGCCGGCGACGAGATCGGCCTGTCGGCCGAGGCTTTCGACGAGCTCGGCCTGCCAGAAGGCAGCGAGGTCACGCTCCGGCGTACGCCCTCGCCCGAGAGCCGGGCAGCGCTGACCCGCAAGATCCAGGGTGGCGAGCTCACCGAAGAGCAATACCACACGCTGATCCGCGACATCGTCGAAGCCCGCTATCCCGATGGCGAGGTCGCGGCCTTCCTGGTCGCGGCAACGCAGAAGCTCACGGACGACGAGGTCGTCGCGCTGGCGCGGGTGCGCAGCCGCTTCGCCCAGACAATCACCTGGCCGGACAGGATTGTCGTCGACAAGCATTCGATGGGCGGCATTCCCGGCAGCCGGATCACGCTGATCGTTGTGCCGATCGTCGCGGCGCATGGCGCCTTCCTGATGCCCAAGACCTCGTCGCGCGCCATCACCTCGGCGGCGGGCACGGCAGACGCGATGGAGGCGCTCGCCCGCGTCGAGCTCAACCCGGCCGAGTTGCGCGCCTGCGTGGAGAAGGCGCGCGGCTGCATCGCCTGGAACGGGCGACTCAACCATTCCGTCGTCGACGACGTGATGAACGCGATCACGCGGCCGCTCGGCATCGATTCGAACCGCTGGTCGGTCGCCTCGATCCTGTCGAAGAAGCTCACGGCCGGCTCGACCCATGTCATCGTCGACCTGCCCTATGGCCCGCGCGCCAAGCTGAAGAGCGAAGCGGAAGCCGCCGAGCTGGCGCAGTTGTTCGAGACGGTCGGCGCCGGGCTCGGCCTCGTCGTCAACGCCTTTCCGACCGATGGGAGCCGCCCGATCGGGCGCGGCATCGGCCCTGCACTCGAATGCCGCGATGTCGGCTGGGTGCTCGACAACGACCCGCAGGCGCCGGCCGACCTGGTCGAGAAGGCGCTGTTCTTCGCCAGCCGCATCCTCGCCTGGGATCCGGCGCTCGGCTCGGCCGCGGCCGGGCGAGAGCGGGCTGAAGGATTGCTGCGCTCCGGCGCGGCGCGCGCCGCCTTCGAGCGGATCATCGATGCGCAGGGGCGGCGCGAGCCGCCGGTGGCGCCAGGGCTGCTGGTCCATACCGTACGCTCGCCCACCGCCGGCACGGTCACGGAGATCGACGGCTGGGCGGTCGCCGGTATTGCAAGGCGCGCCGGAGCGCCCTTCGACAAGGCGGCGGGCATCGATTTGCGCCGCCATGTCGGCGATGCAGTTGCCGTGGGCGATCCGCTTTTCGCGATCCACGCCAGCGCCTCGAGCGATCTCGATGAAGCGAAGGCGATGGCTGAGAGTTGCGACTGCTACGTGATCGGCTAGCCGCGTCGCGAAAATCGAAACGCGAGTCATCCCGGTCAAGCCGCGCAGCGGCGCAGAGCCGGGATCCATGCCTGAACTTTATCGGAAAGGCTCAGGCATGGATCCCGGGTCTCCCTTCGGTCGCCCGGGATGACCAGCGTTTGTGTGGATTGACCTGAAGAGGTTCAGCGCAGCTGCTTCAGCAAGGCGATCAGCGTCGCCCGCTGGTTGGTCGCGAGCGGGGCGAGCGTGACCTTGGTCACCGTCTCCGCCTTGGGCAGCAATTCGCGGGTATAGTCGACGCCGGCCGGGCTGAGCTCGACGATGAGCCGGCGGCCATCCTCCGGGTCGGGCTTGGTCTGGACCAGCTTGCGCTTGAGAAGACGGTCGACCACGCCCTTGATCGTGGCAGCGTCCATCGCGGTCTGGCGTCCGAGCAGGTTCTGCGAGGAGCCGCCATCCTGATAGAGCCGCGCCAGCACTGCCCATTGCGTCGGCGTCAGGTCGCTGCCCATGATCTCGTTGAAGATCGAGACATGGCGCTGCGCCGCCTGGCGCATTATGAAGCCGACCTGCTCGGCGAGATCATAGCTCTCGTCGGCGGGTTCGGGCGTCTCGGCCGCACTGCTCGGTCGCGCCATCGCTGATCCTCGTTCGTATACGAACGATATTTCTAGAGCATGTCCGGCAAAAGTGGGAACCACTTTTGCGATCAGGACCTGTTCCAGCCAAGCAGCTCCTCAGACTGTCGTCCAGCGCCCATCGCGGAAACTCCTCGCTGCCGCCTCGACCGTGCGCTCGATGCGCAGGCCGGCCTCGAAGTCGAGGAGATGCGCGGGCTCGCCGGCGATGGCGCGCAGCAATTCGCGGCATTCGATGATCTTGAGCTCGTTGAAGCCGAGGCCATGGCCGGGCGCCGGAATGAAGCGGCCATAGGGCTCGTGCGCCGGGGCGGTGAGGATGCGGCGGAAGCCCTGGACGTCAGCTTTCCCCTCGGCGGTGTAAAGCTCGATCTCGTTCATCCGCTCCTGATCATAGGCGATCGTACCCTTCGCGCCGAAGACCTGCAGCGCGATCCGGCCTTTGCGGCCCCAGGCCGAACGGTTGAGCGCGACGAGCCCGGACGCGCCGGACGACAGGCGCAACAGCAGCGTGGCGATATCGTGGGTCTCGACCGCACGCTGGCCGCCGGCGGCGAGCGGCCGCTCGGCATAAGGCTTTGCCATATCGGCCATGACGGACTCGACCTCGCCGATCAGCACCTTGATCAGCGAGAAGGCATGGACGCCGAAATCGTCGAGCGCGCCATGGCCCGACGCTGCCTCGCTCTTCCAGGAGAACAGCGCGCCGGCATCGGCCATGAAATCCTCGTCCATCTCGATGCGGACATGGTTGACCGGCCCGATCGCACCATCGGCGATCAGGCGCTGCGCCAGCCGGATCGCCGGGTTCTGAATGTAGTTGTAGCCGAGGGCGGCAACCGTGCCGGCCGCCTTCGCCGCTGCCAGCATCGCCTCGGCATCGGCGAGGCTGGTCGCCATCGGCTTCTCGCACCAGACATGCTTGCCGGCTTTCAACGCCGCGATCGCCATCTCAGCATGGAAGGTGTTCGGCGTGGTGATCGAGACGACGTCGACATCGGGATGGGCGATGAGCGCCTTCCAGTCGGCGGTCGACTCACTGAAGCCGAACTCGCCCGCCCGCTGGGCTGCCAGCACTTCGTCGACCTCGCAGAGCACCGCGAGCTTGGGTCGCGACACGTCGCCGAAGACCGGCGCGACCGCATTCCAGGCCAGGGCATGGCACTTGCCCATATAGCCGGTGCCGATCAGGCCGACGCCGAGCGCGCGCATGAGCAATCTCCGTAGCGAAGAGGAAGGAAGGACCGGATGATCGCCAGCCGTCAGACAGTGCCGCCGAGCTCCTCGGAGACCGCCTGCAACTCCTTGCCGCCGGCCATCAGGTTCTGCAGCTCGTCCATGGCGATCCCGGACTTGGCGTAGGTGCCGAGCGTCTTGCCGCGGTTGAGCACGGTGAAGCGGTCGCCAACGGCATAGGCGTGGCGGACGTTGTGGGTGATGAAGATCACGCCCAGCCCCTTGGCGCGCACGAGGTTGATGTATTTCAGCACCATCGAGGTCTGGGCGACGCCGAGCGCCGAGGTCGGCTCGTCCAGGATCAGCACCTTGGCGCCGAAATAGACGGCGCGGGCGATGGCGACGCATTGGCGCTCGCCACCCGAGAGCGTGCCGACCGCCTGGTGCGGGTCACGGATATCGATGCCGATCCTGTGCATCTCGTCACGCGTCACCGCATGGGCGAGATCGAAATCGATCCATTTCAGCGGGCCAAAGCCGCGGATAGGCTCGCGCCCCATGAAGAAGTTCCGCGTGATCGACATCAGCGGGATCATCGCCAGATCCTGGTAGACGGTGGCGATGCCGGCATCGAGCGCGTCGCGCGGGCTGGAGAAGGCGACCGGCCGGCCCTCGACCAGGAACTCGCCCGAGCTCGGCTTATGACAGCCCGAGAGCGTCTTGATCAGCGTCGACTTGCCGGCGCCGTTGTCGCCGAGCAGGCAGAGCACCTCGCCGGCGGAGACCTTGAGCGAGACGCCCGAGAGCGCGATCACCGAGCCGAAATGCTTGACGATGTCGCGGACTTCGATGAGGGGCGTCTGTTCCGGAGCTGTCGTCATGGTCAGCGCTCCCCTGTCGCCTTGCGGCGGATGAAGTTGTTGAACAGCACGGCGAGCAGCAGCATCCCGCCGAGGAAGACCTGGAACCAGTCGCTGTCGAAGCTGGTGTAGGTCAGGCCGATCGAGACCATGCCGAAGATGATCGCGCCGAAGAAGGCGCCGATCGCCGAGCCGTAGCCGCCGGTGAGCAGGCAGCCGCCGATCACCGCGGCGATGATCGCCTCGAACTCCTTCTGGAAGCCGCGGCGGGCATCGGTCGAGCCGGCGTCGAGCACGGTCAGGATGGCGACGAGCGTGGCGGCGCAGGCGGTCAGCACGAACAGGGTCGTCTTGACCATGTTCACCGGCACGCCGGAATTGCGAGCCGCATTGGGATCGCCGCCGGCAGCGAAGATCCAGTTGCCGAAGCGGGTGCGCAGCAGGACATAGGTCGCGAGCGCCGCGATGGCGAGGAACCAGAGGACCCCGACGGGGACGCCGGTCACGGTCGGTGTGCCGTTCGGGAACTTGGCGATCCAGTTGGCCTGCGCCAGCCAGGCGAACAGCCCCTCCAGCGCCTGGCCGGAGAACAGCTCGCGCACGATGCCTGCGCCCGCCTTGTCACCGATCCCGCGCAACTGGGTCGAGCCACCGGTCGCCCATTTCAGCCCGACCAGCGAGAGCCCGCGCAGGATGAAGAGGAAGGCGAGCGTGACGATGAAGGAGGGCAGCCGGGTGCGGATGACGATCTGCCCGTTCACCGCGCCCATCAACCCGGCAAAGACGAAGGTCGCGACGATCGCCGCCAGCAGCGGCAGGTCGCCGACGACGATCAGCGCGCCGAAGACGAGGCCGGAAAAGGCGATCATCGAGCCGATCGAGAGGTCGAACTCGCCGCCAATCATCAGCAGCGCCGCCGCGATGGCGAGGATGCCGAGCTGCGATGCCGGCGAGAGCACGGTCATCAACCCGGCGAGCGTGAACATGGCCGGGTTGGCGGTCAGGCCGAAGAAGAGGGTGACCAGGACGAGGCCGGCGACCGCGCCAAGCTCAGGCCGGCGCATCAATCGGGCGATCAGCGAGACGCGGCGCAAGCGCTCGTCGCGGGCCTCTGCGGCCGGGTCGGTGGAACGGGGCGGGCCCGCGGCGAGATCGGCGGTCGATGTGGCCATGGCGCGCCTCGTTGGTTTCTGAACCGTCCGGGAAGGACAGGCGGCGCCGGACGGACCGGCGCCGCCTTGCGCTTCAGCGGATGCCCTTGGCCGAGAGGTCGACGACCTGGGCCGCCTTCTCCTTGGTGACGAGGTTGGGACCGGAGGGGACATTGCCGCCGGGGACGAGGCCGTATTCGGCGTTCAGCGCCAGGAAGGCGACCGGCAGGTAGCCCTGCAGGAACTGCTGCTGGTCGATGCCGAAGGCGGCTTCGCCCGCCGCGATCGCCTTGAGGAAGTTGGCCGAGAGATCGAAGGTGGCGACGCGGACGCTGGCGATCTTGCCGGCTTCCTTGACGCCCGCCAGGGTCGGCTCGCCGCCGAGCGAGGCGCTCAGCGCCATCACCGTATCGACGCTGGCGTCGGAGAGCGCCGCCTTGACCTTGGAGCGGATCTCGGAGGGATCGTTCGAGACCGGCAGCACCGTGACCTTGCCCTTGAAGCCCTCGGCGAAGCCCTTGCAGCGCAGGTCGAGCGCGACATTACCGACCTCGTGGTTGACGCAGACGCCGACCTTGCCGCCCATGCTGGCGAGCTTCTCGCCGGCGGCCTTGCCGGCGTCGAACTCGTCCTGGCCGACATGCAAGAGGGCGCCGAGCTTCTTCGAGACATCGGAGCCGGAAT
The DNA here is from genome assembly GCF_902506165.1 of Bosea sp. 29B. Classification (NCBI taxonomy): domain Bacteria; kingdom Pseudomonadati; phylum Pseudomonadota; class Alphaproteobacteria; order Hyphomicrobiales; family Alloboseaceae; genus Allobosea; species Allobosea sp. 29B. The sequence goes on along the minus strand of NZ_LR733817.1, from coordinate 2,371,319 downwards.
TCATCGAGATCACCGGGATGCCGGCGGCGACCGCCTTCTGGATCGACGGGCCGAGCGCCGAGGCGTCGGGGATCGAGACGACGAGGCCGGCCGGCTTCTGGTTCACCGCGGCGTCGATCAATTGGCTCATCGCCACCATGTCGAAGGTCTCGGGTGCGCGATAATCGACGGCGACCTTAAGATCGGCCGCCGCCTTGGCGACGCCGTTCTTGACCACCGACCAGAACGGGTCCGCGGCCTGGCCATGGCTGACGACGATGATCCTGGTCTGCTGCGCGATGCTCGGCGTCGCTCCTGCGACCGCGATGGCGGCGGCAGCAATCATCCCTGCGAGAAAACGCTTCATCTCATCCTCCCTTGCGGGGATGTCCCCCGCTTTCGTTATCGGTCCGATCGGGCGCGATCGGCCGGTTTTCGGGCGATTTGGCGGGCCGCGAAGCGTCGCGGACAGCCTGGGATGGCGAAGATGGGAGGGCGCGCCAGGCGCGACCGCCGACTCTGCGCTTCATTCAAAACGAAACAAAAAAACCGTTTTCAATATTCAATGGAACAATCATTCCATCGCTCATGCGCAGCTGTCAAGCGCCTTCTGCGCCGATGACATACCGGAGCGTGTGCCTGCCCGCTCCACCCGGACCGGAGAAACCCATCACCAATATCGATTTGCCAGGAGTGGGCCGGCGCCTCGATTGTTGGCACTTGAAGCGGCGCGCTCAGCGCCCGGGATCGGGGGAATTTCATGGGCCTGCCAGCGACCGCGCGCATCGATATCGGGCGCTTCTGGACGACGATCGAGCGCTCGGCCGAGATCGGGGTCGGCCGGCCGGGCGGACTGTCGCGGCTGGCGCTCGGCGATGCCGACCGGGAGGTGCGCGACGTCTTCATCGCCTGGTGCCGGGAGGCGGGCCTCGCCGTCCGCATCGACGGCATCGGCAACATCTTCGCGCGCCGGGCCGGTGAGGACGACAGCCTGCCGCCGGTGGTGATGGGCAGCCATCTCGACACGCAGGTGAATGGCGGGCGCTTCGACGGCATCGCCGGCGTTCTCGGCGGACTGGAGGTCTGCCGGACGCTCGACCAGCTCGGCCATCGCACGAAGCGGCCGATCGAGGTCGTCAACTGGACCAATGAGGAGGGCGGGCGCTTCTCGCCGCCCATGGTCGGCTCGGGCTGCTTCACCGGCGCCTATACGCTCGACTGGGCGCTGGGCCGGCGCGACGACGACGGCCGAACGATCGGCGAGGAGCTCGACCGGATCGGCTATCGCGGTGAGATGGAGGCGGCGCCCCACCCCTTCGACGCCTATGTCGAGTTCCATATCGAGCAAGGGCCGATCCTCGACCGCGAGGGCATGCAGGTCGGCGTCGTGACCGGCGGCTATGCCAGCACCGGGATGCTGGTCGAATTCACAGGCGAGACCGCCCATACCGGCCCCTGGCCGATGGAGCGGCGCAAGAACGCGCTGATCGCCGGCGCGCGCCTCCTGGTCGCGGTCGACGATCTCGGCTGGGAGCATGCCGGCAGCGGCGGCAAGGCGACGGCCTCCAGGCTGGTGGCCTGGCCGAACAAGCCGGGCATCCTCTCCGACTGGGCGCAGGCGACCTGCGATGTCCGCCATGCCGACCCGGAAACCGCAGCCGTGATGGCCGAGCGCGTGCGCCGCGCGGTGTACGAAGCGGCGGCGCGGGCCGATTGCACCGCCGAGATCCTCGATATCTGGAATTGGGGCGGCAAGGTCTTCGCCGACGAATTGATCGAGCAGGTCCGGGCGACCTCGCAAGCCCTCGGCTACCGCACGCGCGATATCCTGAGCCAGGCCGGCCACGATGCCTATTTCGTCGCCCGCCACGCCCCGACGACGATGATCTTTTCGCCCTGCAAGGGCGGCATCACCCACAACAACCAGGAACTCTGCACGCCGGATGATCTCGAGCCCGGCCTCAACGTGCTGCTGCACACGGTGGTGGCGCGAGCCGATCGCTGAATCAGCGGTTGCTCCCCGAGGCGACCATCCATCACCGGTGGAAGCACGGCTGACCCGCATCACCGGAAGGTGAGCCAGCCTTGACCCTGCGGCCGCCCGTTCATAGCTTTGACGGTGAATAGCGGCGTTGTTGCCGCAAGCGAATCGAAAGGCGATGAGCCATGGCGACGATCAAAGTGACCGATGCGAGCTTCGAGGCCGACGTGCTGAAGTCGAGCGAGCCGGTGGTGGTGGATTTCTGGGCCGAGTGGTGCGGCCCCTGCCGGATGATCGGCCCGGCGCTCGAGGAGATCGCCGGCGAGCTCGACGGCAAGGTCAAGATCGTCAAGATGAACGTCGACGAGAACCAGCAGATTCCGGCTCAGTTCGGCATCCGCTCGATTCCGACGCTGATGCTGTTCAAGGACGGCAAGCTGGCCTCGCAGAAGGTCGGCGCCGCTCCCAAGAGCGACCTGTCGCGCTGGATCTCGGCTGCGGTCTGATCCTTCGGGAAGCCCGTGACATTAAGGAAGGCCCGCCCTCATCGAGGGCGGGCCTTCCTCGTTTCAGCCTATCGTCCTTGTCACTTCGCGCGGTTGTCGAGCGCGAAGGAGCCGGGGCCGGCGAAGAACAGATAGAAGAAGATGAAGCAGAACAGTAGCGCCGGCTCGCCGCCGTTCAGGAGCGGATAGAAGCCCTTCGGCGCGTGCCCGATCCAATAGGCGAAAGCCATCAGCCCCGAAAGGATGAAGGCGACCGGCCGGCTCAGGAGGCCGATGGCGAGCAGGGCGCCGCCGACGACTTCGAGGATGGCGGCATACCAGGTCAGTGCGAAGGCGGCCGGCATGCCCCAGGATGGCGGTTGCGGAAAGCCGAACAGCTTCTGGGTGCCGTGCGTCAGCAAGGTCAGCGCCGTGACGATGCGCAGCAATGCGAGCGCATGGGGCGCGTAGCGATTCAAGGAGTTGAGAGCCTGCATGGGCGGGTTGCCTTCCGTCCGGTTTCAAATTGGACTAATTTGCTAAGTGATTGGGTTTGCTGGCGAAGAAGTCTTCCTCACCGCCTCGCGCTTGTCCCCATGCAAAGAAGATCGATCAAGTCACGTTTTCGTTTGCAGTGCAGCAAAATCACCGAGCGGCAAATCCGCAACAGCGGCGGCTTCGTTCACCATTGCGGAAACTTCGCCGAAATCGGGCTTAACCACCCCTTAAAAGCGCCATGTTTGAATCCTGTCTGGAAAATGCCGAGCTGCGGATCGCAGCACGGTGGTGGGGCCTGAACGGGGCGGGATGAACGATCGGTCGAAACGAGGCGGTGAGCGGCGCGAGCCGTCCTTCGAGCGTGCGCGCGACGATTACGAGCGCGACGACGGCGATCTGCGCCTGTCGGCCGAGGACCGCCCCTATCGCGGAGGAAAGAATTCGGTGGCACCGCGCCAGCAACCGCGCCGCCCGCAGAACGAGCGCAGCAAGGGCGGCCGCAAACCGCGCCGCAAGCGCGGCTCCTTCCTTGGCCGCATCTTCTATTGGGGCGTCGTCATGGGGCTCTGGGCGGTGCTCGCCGTCGGTGGCGTCGTCGCCTATCACGCCGCGCAATTGCCGCCGATCGACCAGCTCACCGTGCCGAAGCGGCCGCCGAACATCGCGATCCTCGCGGCCGATGGCACGCTGCTCGCCAATCGCGGCGAGACCGGCGGGCGCACCATCACGATCGGAGAAGTCCCGCCCTATCTGCCGAAGGCCTTCGTCGCGATCGAGGACCGGCGCTTCTACGACCATTTCGGCATCGACCCGATCGGGCTCGGCCGCGCCATCGTCAACAACCTGACCAAGCGCGGCGGCGTCCAGGGCGGCTCGACCCTGACCCAGCAGCTCGCCAAGAACCTGTTCCTGACCCAGGAACGCACGGCGGCGCGCAAGATCCAGGAAGCGATCCTCTCGCTCTGGCTGGAGCGGACCTACACCAAGGACCAGATCCTCGAGCTCTATCTCAACCGCGTCTATTTCGGCTCGGGCGCCTATGGCGTCGAGGCGGCGGCGCAGCGCTATTTCAACAAGTCGGCGCGTTCGGTCTCGGTTGCCGAAGCCGCGATGCTCGCCGGCCTCGTCCAGGCACCCTCACGCCTCGCGCCAAACCGCAACCCGGAAGCCGCCGAGAAGCGCGCCCAGCTGGTGATTTCGGCGATGGCCGAGCAGGGGCTGATCTCGCAGGCCTCAGCCAAGACCGCGCTCGGCGCGCCGGCCGAGGTGCCAGAGCGCGTCGGCGCCGGCTCGGTCAACTACGCCGCCGACTATGTCATGGACGTACTCGACGACTTCATCGGCGCGATCGAAGGTGACGTCACCGTGCTGACCACGGTCGACACCAAGCTGCAGAGCTCTGCCGAGACGATCCTGGTCGAGGCGCTTTCGGCGCAGGGCGCCAAGCTCAACGCCTCGCAGGGCGCGGTGGTCTCGCTGGCGCCGGACGGGGCGATCCGCGCCCTGATCGGCGGGCGCGACTACACCAAGAGCCAGTTCAACCGCGCCACAGCCGCCCATCGCCAGCCGGGCTCGTCCTTCAAGCCCTTCGTCTACCTCACCGCGCTCGAGAAGGGCATGACGCCGGATACGATCCGCGACGATTCCCCGGTCTCGATCAAGGGCTGGGAGCCGGAGAACTACTCGCGCACCTTCCGCGGCCCGGTGACGCTGCAGACCGCCTTCGCCCATTCGCTGAACACGGTCGTGGCGCGCCTGATCCAGGAGGTGACGCCGCGCGAGGTCGTGCGCACGGCCCAGCGCCTCGGCATCAACTCGTCCCTGCAGGCCAATCCGTCGCTGTCGCTCGGCACCTCGGAGGTGACGCCGCTGGAGATGACCGCCGCCTATGCCAGCTTCGCCAATGGCGGCCAGTCGGTGCTTCCCTATGTGATCCGTGAGGTCAAATCGACCAGCGGCAAGGTCGTCTACGCTCGCAAAGCCAATAATTTCGGCCCGGTGATCCAGCCGCAGACGCTCTCGATGATGAATTCGATGTTCCACGCGGTGATGACGGGCGGCACCGGCAGCAAGGTCAACATTCCCGGCTGGGAAGTCGGCGGCAAGTCGGGCACGACGCAGGATTATCGCGACGCCTGGTTCGTCGGCTTCACTGGCCGCCTCGTCACGGCCGTCTGGGTCGGCAATGACGACAACTCGACGATGAAGCGCGTCACCGGCGCCGGCCTGCCGGCCGAGATCTGGGGCAAGTACATGAAGACGGCCCATGCCGGCCAGCAACCGATACAGCTGCCGGGCGGGCTCTGGCAGTCGGCGCCGAAGTCGATCTTCGATGGCGGCGAGCCGGTCGCTGGCGTCGCGCCCTCGCCGCGGACGCAGCCTGCCGCTTCGAGCGATCGTGCCTGGACGCCGCCGGCTCCGCAGGAGAAGAACTTCCTCGAGCGCCTGTTCGGCGGCTGACGCCTTACGTCCCGCGCGGCTTGGCCCGCGTCGTCGGCGCGGCCGCTGCGGGATCGTCCGGCCAGGGATGGCGCGGATAGCGACCTTTCATCTCGCTCTTCACTGCAGCCCAGGAGCCGCGCCAGAAGCCCGGCAGGTCGCGGGTGATCTGGATCGGCCGGTGTCCGGGTGAGAGCAGCTCCAGCACCAGCGGAACCCGCCCGCCGGCGAGCGAAGGATGCTGTGCCAGCCCATAGAGCTCCTGCACCCGGACCGAGATCGTCGGCCCGGCCTCGGCGCCATAGTCGACCGCGAGCTGCGAGCCGGTCGGCGCGGCAAAATGCGTCGGCGCCTCGGCGTCGAGCCGCCGCTTCAGCTCCCAGGGCAGGAGGGTCGACAGCGCGGCATCGAGATCGCCCGGGGTGATCGCGGACAGCGAGCTCCGACCGACGATATGGGGCGCGAGCCAGTCCGCGGCCGGCCCGGCGAGGCCGGCATAGGACAGATCAGGCCAGCCGGCATCCTCTCCTTCCGCCGCGCGCAAAAAAACGACGCGCTCGCGCAATTGCGCCTGCGCCTTGCTCCAGGGCAGCGTCTCGATGCCGATGGTGGCGATACCCTTTGCCAGCACCTCGGCATTCTCCGGCGAGGCTTCGACCGGCAAGGGCCGCTCGGCCAGCACCAACGAACCGTATTTGCGGGCGGCTCGGGCCCGCAACGCCCGCGCCTGCCGGTCGAACACCGTCTCGTTGCGCTCCGACAATCCGATCCGGATCAAGCCGGAGGCGGCGAGCGCGGCGATCTCGGCCTCGCTGATCGCGACGGCGCTGAGGATGCGGGCCTGCTGCGCCGAGCCGGTCATCTCGCCGACGACGAGATAAGGCTCGCGCGCCAGCCTCTTGCCGGGTTCGAGCGCCGCACCCCGGCCATTGGCGAGCAGATATTGCCCGGAGCCGGGCTGGCGTGCCTTGGCGACGCGGTCGGGGAAGGCGAGACCGAGCAGGAAACCGGGCGAGAGCGGCTGCTCTGCGCCCGCCGTCACCTTGCCCGCCGCCTGCCTGGCCCAGCCCTCGGCGAGGCGGCGCATATCGGCGGCGCGGCCGCCACGCTCGCGGCCGAAGCGCTCCAGCCGCTCGCTGAGGTCGATCGCATCGCCGCCTAGCCCGCGCTCGACCAGAAGGGCCGCCAGCAAGGCGGCCGGTTCGGCCTGACGATGATGCGCGGCACCGACGACCATATGCGCCAACCTCGGTGGCAGCGGCAGGCTCTGCAGCGCCTTGCCGTCATCGGTGATGCGTCCGTCCGGATCCAACGCGTCGAGGTCGTTGAGGAGCGTCCGCGCTTCCTTCAGCGCCGGCGCCGGCGGCGGATCGAGGAAGGAAAGCGTGGTCGGATCGGAGACGCCCCAGGCGGCGCAGTCGAGCAGGAGCGGCGCGAGATCGGCCGAGAGGACTTCGGGGCGAGCGAAGGCTTCGAGCGCGCCGTTGCCCGCCTCCTCCCAGAGCCGGTAGCAGATGCCGGGCTCGGTGCGGCCGGCGCGGCCGCGGCGCTGGTCGCAGGCTGCCCGGCTGGCGCGCTGGGTGACGAGGCGGGTGACGCCGATATCGGGCTCATAGAGCGGCACGCGGGCGAGGCCGGAATCGATCACGACCCGCACGCCCTCGATCGTCAGCGAGGTCTCGGCGATCGATGTCGCGAGCACGACCTTGCGTCTGCCCTTCGGCGCCGGCAGTACGGCCCGGTCCTGCTCGGACTGGTCGAGTGCGCCATAGAGCGGTGCGATCTCGATAGCGGGATCGCGGATTTTCTCGCGCAGCCGCTCCTCGACGCGCCGGATCTCACCCTGGCCGGGCAGGAAGACGAGCAGCGAACCGCTCTGCTCGTTCAGCGCCTGCAGCACGGCCTCGGTGACCTGATCCTCGATCCGCTTCAGCGGGTCGCGGCCGAGATAGCGCGTCTCGACCGGATAGGCGCGGCCTTCGCTCTCGACCACCGCGGCATCGCCGAGCAGTTTGGCGACCCGCGCGCCGTCCAGCGTCGCCGACATCACAAGGATACGCAGGTCCTCGCGCAAACCGGTCTGCGCATCGAGCGCCAGCGCCAGCCCGAAATCGGCGTCGAGCGAGCGCTCGTGGAATTCGTCGAACAGCACGGCCGCGATGCCGTCGAGCGCCGGATCGTCGAGGATCATCCGGGCGAAGACGCCTTCGGTGACAACCTCGATCCGCGTCTTCGGGCCGATCTTCGAGCCGAGCCGGACGCGCAGACCGACCGTCTCGCCGACGCGCTCGCCAAGCGTCTGCGCCATGCGATTGGCCGCGCCGCGCGCCGCCAGCCGCCGCGGCTCCAGCACAATCAGCTTGCCGCCTTTGCTGCCCTCTTGCGCCCAGGGCTCGTCGAGCAGCGCGAGCGGCACGCGCGTCGTCTTGCCGGCGCCGGGCGGGGCGACGAGCACGGCGTTCGGCTTCTCGCGCAGCGAAGCGGCGAGAGCGCCGAGAACCGCGTCGATCGGGAGGGCTGTGTCGAAGGCGCGCATGCGCCTGCGATGTGGCGCAGGCGGAGCGGCTGCGCAAGCCGACTCAGGCTGCCTGCCGCAATCCGACCTCGAACGGCGTCATGCTGACCGCGCCGGCCTTCACCGAGACCAGCGTGTTGCAGGGTAGCGCCTGCCAGCAGTCGCGGGCGGCATCGACCGGCTCGGAGGCGATCACCACAGCGTCGCCGCGATCGCAAAGATAGAGCGTCGGCGGCTTCGGATCGGACGACCAGCGTACGGCATGGATCGTCTCGCCATCGGCGAGCGCGGCGGCGCAGCGCAATGGCTCGCGCACGCCGGCCTCCTGCATCAGCGCGAGCGCATCGCCGAGCGCGCCCGCCAAGGCATCGCCGGGCGCCGCACCTTCGGCAATGCGGGCCAGTGCCAGCAGGAACAGCGCCTCGGAATCGGTCGTACCGACACGCGCGCCGTAGAGCCCATCGGGGATCAGGCTCTCGAGCCTGCGCCTGATCAGGGCGTAGCCGCCGATCTGGCCATTATGCATGAACAGATGCCGGCCATGGACGAAGGGGTGGCAGTTCGCCCGCGTCGTCGCCGTGCCGGTCGCGGCACGCACATGGGCGAAGAACAGATGCGAGCGCACCAGCCGTGCGATCGAGAGCAGGTTCTCATCCGACCAGGCCGGCCTGATCTCGCGATACTGGCCGGGCTCGGCCCGCTCGCCATACCAGCCGACGCCGAAGCCGTCGCCATTGGTGCCGGTCTTGGCCTCCTCGGCATGCAGCGACTGGTGGATCAGCGAATGGCAGGGCGAGGCGATGAAGTCCTCGAGGAAGACCGGGGCGCCGGCATAGGCGAGGAAACGGCACATGGTGGTCCCGAATCAGGTGCGGGCGGGACGCCGCAGGAGAAGATTATTCCACGAGAATGAACGCCGGCATAATGAATCATCTCCATGCCAGGTTCAAAGCCTGACTTAAGATCAAGCGCCAAAGACGAGCGCGACCTACAAGGGTCAAGAACCCATACTCGAAATCGCGCGCGCCGATGTTGGCCTGCGACCGCGCCACTCGAGAGTGCGACGATAATGGCTCTATCGCAGCGTGTTCCTTGTCGGACAAATAGCTTGTTCGGCACTCGCGCGATCGGCTGGCCAGCGGTCGCGAAGACTGCATTGATGGAGCTTCCAGCATGGGCTCGGATCGCAAACCGCAGGTCCTTCGGACGCCGCCGCCATCGGAAAGTGTCGTTGCGAGCTGGTATGAGAAAGCCAATTTGCTCGATAGCTACAGCATCGACTTGAGCGCATCGGAGCAGGCGAGCATACGCGAGCTGGCGACGCGGGCGCTCGTCAATCCACCCGCTTGGCAAAAGGCATTGATCGCGCTGCGCGACGCCATGGTTACACCCTTTGGCATCAAGACCTCCGATACGGTCAGGACGTCCCAGGACAGCCTTGATCGGGTGGATTTCTTTCCGGTGCACTGGGAGGGCAAGGACGAGATCGTGCTCGGTACGGACGACCGGCACCTCGACTTCCGGCTGTCGCTGCTTCGGCGTCATTCTCCGACAGGCGCGTCGCTCATCGCGACAACCGTCGTGCGGACCCATAATGCTTTGGGCTTCACCTATCTCAACCTGATCAGGCCTTTTCATCATCTTGTGGTCAGAGCCAACCTGGCACGCTGCGCCTGAACACGATTGCAGCAGAGCTGCTGGCCTCTCGGGCTCGCCCGTCAGGCAGGCACGCGACCCGCCGATTGCGAGCCGTCTAGCCTTGATATAACCGTCGCAGCGATGGGGTGACGACGACGTCCCGCGGCAAGCGGGCGGGGGAAGGGCCGTTTCTGATGCTGACGAAGCTTGCCGGCGCGGCGCTCCTGTTCGCCCTTTTTCCTGAAGCTGCCTTCGCTGCCGGCGATATCGGCGGCGCCACCATGGGCGTCGCCTGGGCCCTGCCCTTCGCCGGCATGCTGCTCTCGATCGCGCTCGGGCCCGTGCTGTTCCCGCATCTCTGGGAGTTGAACTACGGCAAGTTTGCTGCCTTCTGGGCTGTGCTTGTGGTGGTGCCGCTCGTCCTGTTCCGCGGCGTCGACCCGGCGCTCGGCGCAATCCTGCACACTGCGCTGCTCGACTACATCCCCTTCATCATCCTGCTCTTTGCGCTGTTCACCATCGCCGGCGGCATCCTGATTACCGGCAACCTGCACGGCACACCGGCGACCAACACAGCCCTGCTCGCGATCGGCACGCTGCTGGCGAGCTTCGTCGGCACCACCGGCGCCTCGATCATCATGATCCGTCCGGTGCTGCGAGCGAACGACGACCGGCGCTTCAACGTCCATGTCGTCGTCTTCTTCATCTTCCTGGTCTCCAATATCGGGGGATCATTGACGCCGCTCGGCGACCCGCCGCTCTTCCTCGGCTTCCTGCGCGGCGTCTCCTTCTTCTGGACGACGACGCATCTGCTGCCGGAGACCGTGTTCGCGGTCGTCGTCCTGCTCGCTCTGTTCTACGCGCTCGACAGCTGGTTCTTCCGCAAGGAGGAGAATTTCCCGCCGCTGCGCGACCCGACGCCGGACCGCGCCATCAAGCTGTTCGGCAAAATCAACATCCTGCTTCTCGGCGGCGTCATCCTCGCCATCCTGATGTCGGCGAGCTGGAAGCCGGGCGTCGCCTTCACCATCCACGGCGTCGCCGTCGAATGGCAGAATCTGGCGCGCGACCTCATCCTGCTGGTGCTGGCAGGCCTCTCGCTGGCATTGACACCGAAGCCGGTGCGGGCCGGTAACGAATTCAGCTGGGGACCGATCAAGGAGGTCGCCAAGCTCTTTGCCGGCATCTTCGCCTGCATCATCCCGGTGCTGGCGATGCTGCAGGCAGGCCGCAACGGCGCCTTCGCGCCGCTCGTCGCCCTCGTCAGCAATGCCGATGGCAGCGCCAACAACACCGCCTATTTCTGGCTGACCGGCGCGCTTTCTTCGTTCCTCGACAACGCTCCGACCTATCTCGTCTTCTTCGAGCTCGCCGGCGGCGATCCCAAGGTGCTGATGACGACCGGGGCGCTGACGCTGACCGCGATCTCGGCCGGCGCGGTCTTCATGGGCGCCAACTCCTATATCGGCAACGCCCCCAACTTCATGGTCTATGCCATCGCCAAGGACCGGAAGGTCGCGATGCCGAGCTTCTTCGGCTACATGCTCTGGTCGGGCGCGATCCTGATCCCGCTCTTCGTGCTGCAGACGCTGATCTTCTTCCGCTAGAAGACGCTCTGATCGAGCACCACGCCTGATCAACCGCTCGAGGACGGGTTCCTCAGCGCGCCTGCCAGGCGCTTCTGCCAGCGGGCCGCCTCGTCGGTGTCTGCGAAGTTCGTCATCTCCAACCGACGCCTCTCGCCGGGCAATGCGAGGCCGAGCACCGGATAGGGGCCGTCCTCAGCCTCGCGCATCTCGAGGGAGGGCTCACCTAACGCGGCGAACGCATATTCGGCGCGGCCGCGGGCAAGCGGTCCGCGGGTCGAGACCACCAGCACACGCTTGGCAAGGCCGAACTCCAGCGTCCTCACGCTGCCGAGGGCGGCGGCCAAGGCGAACACGCCGAACGTCAGCAGCGCGAGCCCGATGAAAACCGTCAGGACGAAGGACAGGCTCCATTGCGGCACTGCGATGGAGATCATGGCGGCCGGGCCGAGCACCGCCAGGACAGCGCCGAGCAGGCCAATGAAGATCCGGGCTCCAAGGGAGAGATGCTCGCGATAGACGATGACGCCGGCAGCTTCCGAAATCGCCATTCGTCCGTTCCCGTGCCCGATGTCGTCGGCCGAGATTAGCGAGTGCGGAGCGCCGCCGGCAATCGCCACTCGCTTTCGCCTCGCATTTCCGCTCGTGGCAGGCCGGCCTGATTGCGATCGCCTCGACAGTTTCACCCGGCCGGCCTAAACCCGCCTCGCCAAAGGATAACCGCCCTACCATGCCCCTGCGCCCCGACACGCTGGCGATGACCGCCGTCCTCGCCATGCTGACGGCGCTCGGCCCGCTCTCGACCGATTTCTATCTGCCCTCGCTCCCCGAGATCGCGCGGGTGATGGGCACGGATTTCGCCGGTGCGCAGGCGACGCTCTCGGCCTTCCTGTTCGGCTATGCCGCCGGCCAGATCATCTGGGGGCCGCTCTCGGACCGGCTCGGCCGCCGGCCGGTGCTGATGATCGGCCTCGGCCTCTTCATCGCCACCACGCTCGCCTGCGCCTTCGCACCCTCGATCGAGGCACTGATCGGCGCCCGCTTCGCCCAGGCGGTCGGGGCCTCCGGTCCGATCGTGCTCGGCCGCGCCATGGTCCGCGATCTCTACGAGGGACCCAGGGCCGGCCGCGAGCTCGCCCGGATGGGCATGATCATGGGCCTCGTCCCGGCGATCGCTCCCGTGCTCGGCGGCTTGCTGCAGAACGCCTTCGGCTGGCGCTCGACCTTCCTGGCCTCGCTCGTCTTCGCACTCACCATGCTCGCCATCATCGTGACGATCATGCCGGAGACGCTGCGCCGGCGCTCGCCCGACGGCCTGTCGCTACCGGCGATCTTCCGCGGTTACAGGCTGCTGCTGGGCAACCCGGCCTACCGGGTCTATGTCGCCCTGACCTCGCTGGCCTATGCCGGCCTCTTCGCCTTCATCTCCGGCTCGTCCTATGTGCTGATGGGAGTCTACGGACTGACGGCGCCCGCCTATGGCCTGTCCTTCGGCTGCGCCGTGCTCGGCTTCATCCTGGGCACGATCATCGCGCAGCGCCTGGTCGGCCGCCGCGGCCTCGACGGCGTGATCGGGCTCGGCGTCGTCTGCCTCGCCGCCGGCGGGCTCGCGATGCTGGCCGGCGTCGCCACCGGCTTCGGCGGGCCGTTCGGGGTCGTCGCGCCGATGGCGCTCTATGCCTGCGGCGTCGGCCTCGTCATGCCGCAGGCGCAGGCATCGGCGATGATGCCATTCCCGGACCGGGCCGGCGCGGCCTCCTCGCTGACCGGCCTCTGCCAGATGCTGCTCGCAGCCTGCGTCGGCCTGCTCGTCGGCCATCTGCTCAAGGGCAGCGCGCTGCCGATGCCTGCCGTGATGTCGGTGATCGGGGTGGCGACGCTGATCGTCTTCCGCGCCAGTGCCGCGACCCGCAAGGGCAAGACCTGAGCGTCAGTTCCCCATCCGGTCGCGCCATTGCCGCTCGCCCTGCATGCAGGAGATGCGCGGCGGCTTGGCCTGCGCCTTCTGGATCAGCGCGTCGGGCCCCGAGGCCGGCAGCTCGGCGATCTCGCGCACCAGCTTGGTCCGCGTCGCATCGACGAACTGGTGGCGCTCGCGAATCGGGATGACGAAGGCGCCGACGCCGGTGACGACGCAGTCCTCGTAGTAGACGTCGAGATTGTCGATGTCGAAATAGCTCGCCTGCTTCAGCATCACCGGCAGGCCGTTGATGGAGATGCCCTTGTCGCGCGCGGCGTCGCGGGCCGCGGTCACGGGGCGCCCGTCATTGTTGGCGCCGTCGCCGGAGATGTCGATGACGCGGCGCAGCGGCGTGACATTGCTCTTCTCGAGCAGGGATACGGCGAGATCGATCGCGCCGGAGATCGAGGTGCGCCGGCCGCGCCGGGTCGGCGCCTCGCCGAGCTCCTCGGCGAAGGCGATCGCCGATTGCGGGGTCTCGATGACCGTCCAGGGCCTGACGATGTGCTGGAAGTCGCCGCCCGCCCATTCGAAATAGGTGACGGCGATCTTGCCGATCGCCCCCTTCGCGATGGCCTCGTGCAACAACTTCGAGCGAAAGGCCTCGATATAGCCGTTGCGCTGCAGAGCGAGTTCGTCGAGGTCCATGGAATAGGAGACGTCGACTGCCAGGACGAGAGCGACATCGACCTCCTCGGGCGGCGTGCTCGCCTGCTGCGCATCGGGCGCCGATGCGGGCCAGGCTCCGGCGGCGGCGAGACAAAAGAGACCGAACAGCCAACGCCGCATCGAAACCTCCGTCATCTGTCGTCGAAGCGTGACGCCGAAAGAAGGACGGGTTTCGGGCGAAGGCAGGCTTCAAACGAATGTCGTCGAAGTCTGCGCTTGGTTTCGATTCGCGCAAAGCACGAAAACGCGAGTGCAAGCCGGAAAAATGAGCATCGGCCTGCACAAACCGACACCCTGAAAGGATTATCCGCGCCGGCGATCCTCGACGATGGCGAGCGCCGCCTGGAAGGCCTCCTCGACGCCGAGCGCCGAGGTGTCGAGCTGCACCGCATCCTCCGCCGCCTTCAGCGGCGCGTCGCCCCGGCCTGAATCCCTGGCATCGCGCCGGCGGATATCAGCCAGGATGCCGTCGAGCGTAGCGGCCTCGCCCCGCCCCGCCAGTTCCTTGTGCCGGCGCGCGGCACGGACCTCGGGGGTCGCGGTGACGAAGAGCTTCACCGTCGCCTCAGGGCAGATCACCGTGCCGATATCGCGCCCGTCGAGCACGGCCCCGGAAGCGGCCGCGGCAAAGCGGCGCTGCCGGTCGATCAGCGCATGCCGGACAGCGGGGATCGCCGCCACCACCGAGGCGGCCTCGCCGATCTCGCGGCCACGCAGCCGCGATTCGTCGATCGTCGCATCGTCGAAGCCCAGGGCGCTCGCCGCTGCGGCCTGCGCATCGTCGAGCGGCTCGCCGGCATCGAGCATGGTGCGGGCGACCATGCGGTAGAGCAGGCCGGTGTCGAGATAGGGCAGGCCGTAATGAGTGGCGAGCCGGCGCGCCAAGGTGCCCTTGCCGGAGGCTGCCGGCCCATCGACGGCGATGACCAGCCGGTCGGCCTGCTGGATCGGAGAGGCGGAGGGCTGGGTCGCGGGCACGATTCCTATCTTTCGTCAGTGCTCTAATGAAGGCAGAGTTCTAAAGCACGGGGCGCGCCGATGCGAAGCGGTTTTGCGCCGGGCTTCACCGGCTTGCGCCGCAGCCAAATCAATATTTGACAGAGACGCTTTGCCCGACTAACGGACGCCCCTGCTTTTTACGAACCCTGTACGAACTTGAAGGTCCGACGCCGTGGCGAAACCGGAACTTGGTACCAAGCGCGTTTGCCCGGTCACGGGCCGCAAATTCTACGATCTCGACAAGGATCCGATCGTCTCGCCCTATACCGGCCAGTCCTATCCGCGCTCGCTGTTCGAGCCACAGGCCAAGGCGGCGGCAGCGGTTCCGGCGGCCAAGCCGGCGGACGACGAGGATGAGACGGAGGCCGCCGACGGCGCGGTCGAGCTCGTCTCGCTCGACGACGCCGATGCCGAGGCTGCCGAGAAGGAGCCAGTGGTCACCAGCGACGACGACATCGAGATCGAGGATGACGCCGACGCCAGCGACGACGACGACACCTTCCTGGAAGAGGACGAGGAAGGCGACGACGACGTCTCCGACCTGATCGATGGCGACATCGAAGGCGACGAAGACGCCTGATCAGCGCCAGGATCGCGTCAAATCGCGCTCCGGAAAAAAGCGCGACGATAACGTGACATCAGTGCTTGTGTCTTGGCGCAAGCTTGCCTATAGAGCGCTTCGTCGCTGCGGCGACGAACGCGGACCGCCTCGAAAGAGCCCTCGGTCAGCGACGATTTCCCGGCCTTTCCCCAAGAAGGCCGGCAAAGTGGGGCCATAGCTCAGTTGGGAGAGCGCTTGAATGGCATTCAAGAGGTCGGCGGTTCGATTCCGCCTGGCTCCACCAAATCTCTCCTAACCGACATTTGCGGACGACCGGAGCCGGCTCTGACTGAGGCCGGCTTTCTGTTTTGTCATTGCGCCGACCTGCGCCTGGCTCGATCGTCATGAAGCTCTCGGAGGAGGGCGTGGCGCTCATCCAGGCTGGCAACATCCTTCACCGAGGCGGTCGGCACAGGTGCACCTGCGGCTCAGCGACACAAGACGCTCTGCCCGCGCATGGCACAGGTCGAGACAGGACGCTCGTCGGCTGACGGCGCGTAGGTCGCCGCGACATCCGCCGGCACATAGGTCGTTCCATCGCTTTGCATCGGATCGATGCCCACGGACATGCCGGTAGCGGTGCAACCGGCCAGCAACAGGCAGCACGCGGCCGCGAAGAGCTTTGTCATCGAGAACTCCTTACCGGCGCGATCCTGCCGGGATGCTCGCGCGAAGTCACGTGCTGCGACGCGACTTTGCCCTGATGGCGTCGATCAACGGGTTCGGTGAGGAACTGCGCAGGACTGGAAACCGTATCGTGGTTCCGAGGAGGCCGCCGAGCTCGGGGCACGCATGCCTCGCGCGGCGGCACGAGCACTATCCATCTCCTCGGACAGCCGGCAGGCCGGACCGCGTGCGCCCTGCGTTCAGGACGCGTGCAGGCTCGAAATGGGAAGATCCTTTTGAATCTTGAGCGTAACGAACGATAATAATCCCAAAAACAGGGTGGAATTCAGCCTATTTATTTCAATAATCCCATTGATCCGCTAGAATGATGTGACTTCAGTCGAGTAATAATCTCCCGAACAAACCGTTCTTTTTAAAAAACACTTCTCTTGACCAGCCGCTCTGCTGGCCGTCATCGTAAATGACAGGGGCGCAAGCTTCGTATCCCGTCAGACCATTTGCTTCATGCGAGGTGCGCGATGTCCAATGCCGGCCGCCAACTCACGCTCAACCTGTTCATCTATCCCGGCGGCCACCATGAGGCGGCCTGGCGCTACAAGGATTCCGCGCCGGAGCGCGTGCTCGACATCCGCTACTATCAGGAGCTGGCGCAGAAGGCGGAGGCCGCGAAGTTCGACGCGATCTTCTTCGCCGACGGGCCGTCGCTGCCGGAGAATGTGCGCTACTCCTCGCGCGTTCGCTTCGAGCCGATCACCTGGCTGACCGCGATCGCCGCGGCCACCGAGAAGATCGGCCTGATCGGCACGGCCTCGACGACCTATAACGAGCCTTACAATCTCGCACGCCTGTTCGCCTCGCTCGACCATATCAGCGGCGGCCGCGCCGGCTGGAACATCGTCACCACCAGCGATGCCGGGGCCGCTCATAATTTCGGGCTGCCGGAGCATCCGCCACATGGCGAGCGCTACGAAATGGCCCGCGAGTTCCTGAATGTCGTCACCAGGCTCTGGGATAGCTGGGAGGACGACGCCCTCGTCGCCGATCCGCAGAGCGGCGTCTTTGCGGATGCCGACAAGGTCCATCGCATCGACCATGTCGGCAAGCATTACCGCGTCCGCGGGCCGCTCAACGTCTCGCGCTCGCCGCAGGGTCGGCCGGTCTATGTCCAGGCCGGCTCTTCAGAAGATGGCCGCTCCTTCGCGGCCCAGTTCGCCGAGGCGATCTTCACCGCTCACCAGACGCTTGCCAGCGCGCAGGAGTTCTATTCCGACATCAAGACCCGTGCGGTGGCGCTCGGACGCCGGCCGGATCACCTGCGCGTCCTGCCGGGGATCAGCCCGTTCCTCGGCTCGACGCAGGCCGAGGCGAAGCGGCTGGAGGAGGAGATCGACGATCTGATCCAGCCGGCCGCCTCGCTCGACCAGCTCAAGCGCATGATCGGCGTCGACCTCGGCGGCTATGATCTCGACGGGCCCGTGCCGCGCCACATCATCGACACCAGCGGGCCGAAGGGGCTGGCGAGCCGCTTCCAGCTCGTCGTCGACATCGTCGACCGCGAGAATCCGACGATCCGCCAGCTGATCCGGCGCCTTGCCGGCGCGCGCGGCCATCGTGTCGTCGTCGGCACGCCCGAGCATGTCGCGAACGAGATTCAGACCTGGTTCGAGCAGGGCGCGGCCGACGGCTTCAACGTCATGCCGCCTTGGCTGACCGGCGGCTTCGACAGCTTCGTCTCCGAGGTCGTGCCGATCCTGCGCAAGCGCGGCCTGTTCAGGCAGGAATACTCCGGCACGACGCTGCGCGACCATTACGGGCTGCCGCGGCCGGAGAGCCTCTTCGCTACGGAGCAGCGCCAGAGCGCCTGAGGCGCCCTGCGGCGCCAACCACCCTTCCCCATGCGTGACGTCGTGCGGGTGCTTCCCGCCGGGCGATGACGCATGCCTATCGAGGACATCAAATGAAGCTGACTTACCTCCTGCCCCTTGCAGCCGCGCTGTTGGCCAGCCCCGCTATCGCCCAACCCTTGGCGGAGACCGCCCCCATTCCCGAGCGCGTCCCTCCGGGGACGACCCTGGTGATCGGCGATCCGCAAACCAGGGTCGCGCTCACTCTGTCGGGCGAACTCGCCAAGCTGCCCTTCAAGGTCGAGTGGGCCAACATCTCCGGCGGCCCGCAGACGATCGAGGCCTTCCGGGCCAAGGCGCTGGACATCGGCTCGGTCGCGGACATCCCGCCGATTCATGCGCAATGGACCGGGCTTGAAGTCAGGATCGTCGGCGCCAAGTTCCGACGCGATCCGGTCGGGCATCCGATCTATGTGATCGCCACGGCGCCGGGCTCGGGCATTGCGAAGCTCGAGGACATCAAGGGCCGCAAGATCGCCTTCAGCCCCGGCCAGGCCCAAGGCGCGCTGGTGTTGCGCGTGCTGAAGAAGCTGAACCTCCGACATGACGAGGTCCAGCTCGTCGAACTGCCGAGCGTCGGCGACGCCTATGTCAACGCACTCGCCAGCAAGCTCGTCGACGCCGCGCCGATCGCGGAAGCGAACAAGCAGCGCTTCGTCCAGAATTATGCGCGGGACGGCGCCAAGGCGCTGCCGCACGGCCTGCGCGACGATCCGGCCTATCTCTATGTGGTGAAGAGCTCGCTGGAGGATCCCGGCAAGGCGGCGGCGATCCGCGCCTATGTCCAGGCCTGGGGCCGTGCCGCAAAATGGATCGAGACCCATCCCGAGGAGTGGATTAAGGGCTATTACGTTAGGGATCAGGGCCTGAAGGCCGATTCCGGCCGCTTCCTGGTCGAATCCAACGGCGATCCCGATGTTCCGCTCGACTGGAACGGGGCGATCGAGCGCCAGCAGGAAACCATCGACCTCCTCGCCGCCGAACTGAAGAAGCCCGTGCTCAAGGCGGCGACGCTGTTCGACCGGCGCTTCGAACAGGTCGCCGGCGCGGCCTATCAGGGAGAATGAGCATGGCCGATCTCTCGCTCACCGGCGGACAGAGCGCCGTCGATCCCGTCTGGCTCAAGCTCGCCCGCAGCCAGCCTGCTACCACCGTCGAAACGCCGCGCCGCCGGCGCAAGCTCGGCCCGGGCCGGCCGATTCCCTATGGCGCAGCGCTCGGGCCTGCCCTGCTGCTGATCCTCTGGAGCATCGGCTCGGCGACCGGCTTCATCGACGACCGCATCCTCTCGGCGCCCTGGACGGTGGCGACCACCGGCTGGGAGCTGATACAGGACGGGCGCCTGCAGGAGAACCTCTGGACCTCGTTCCAGCGCTCCTTCTGGGGGCTGTTCTGGGGCATCGTCGCCGGCGCCTCGCTCGGCGTCATCGCGGGCCTCAGCCGTATCGGCGAATACCTCGTCGACGGCCCGATCCAGATCAAGCGCGCCATCCCCGCCCTGGCGCTGATCCCGCTGCTGATGCTCTGGTTCGGCATTGGCGAGGGCATGAAGGTGCTGACCATCGCGCTGATCACCTTCGCACCGATCTACATCCAGACCCATGACGGGCTGCGCTCGACCGATGCCCGCTTCATCGAATTGGCCGAGACGCTCGATCTCTCCAACGGCCAGTTCCTGCGCCATGTCGTGCTGCCGGCGGCGCTTCCCGGCTTCCTGCTCGGCTTGCGCTTCGGCGTCACCTATTCCTGGCTCGCCCTCGTCGTGGTCGAGCAGGTCAATGCCACCTCCGGCCTCGGCTACATGATCAACCTCGCCCGCACCTATGGCCAGACCGAGGTCATCATCCTGTGCCTTGCCGTCTATGCCGCGCTCGGCCTGAGCTCGGACTGGCTCGTCCGCTTCATCACCCGAAAGGCTTTGCCATGGCGCAAGATTCTGGCCGACTGACCCAGCCGCCCGTCGTCGCGGTGCGCGGCCTCACCCGCCGCTATGGCGAGCGCACCATCATCGACGGTGTCGATCTCGACATCGGCCGCGGCGAGTTCGTCGCTTTGCTCGGCCGCTCCGGCTCCGGCAAGAGCACCTTCCTGCGGGCGCTGGCCGGGCTCGACCATGGCGTGCCCGGCTCCGGCCGGCTCGGCACGCCGGACGCGGTCTCGGTCGTCTTCCAGGATGCGCGGCTGCTGCCCTGGAAGACGGTCGTCGACAATGTCTCGCTCGGACTGAAGGGGCAGACGCCGCGCGAGCGCGCCCTGCATGCGCTCGCCGAGGTCGAGCTGACGGCGCGGGCGCGGGCCTGGCCGATGCAGCTCTCAGGCGGCGAGCAGCAGCGCGCAGCGCTGGCCCGTTCGCTGGTGCGCGAGCCCGAACTCCTGCTGCTCGACGAGCCCTTCGGCGCGCTCGATGCGCTGACCCGCCTGCGCATGCAGGCGCTTCTGCTCGATCTCTGCGCCCGCCATCGCCCGGCCGTGCTGCTCGTCACCCATGACGTCGACGAGGCGATCCATCTCGCCCAGCGCGTGCTGGTGCTCGATCAGGGCCGCTTCGTCGTCGACCTCAAGGTCGACCTGCCTTCCGAGGCGGGACCGCGGCAGCGGCGCTTCGCCGAGGTCCGCAGCGAGCTGCTGAGCAGCCTCGGCGTGACCCAGGAGGAGCTGCGCCGCGTCGCCTGAAGCGCGCGGCTACTTCTTGATCGCCGGGCAGGCGCTCTGGGCGAGCGGGCGGAAGGCCTGATCGCCGGGGATGGTGGCGACGAGGTCGTAGAGGTCCCATTCGCCCTTCGACTCCGCCGGCTTCTTGACCTGGAAGACGTAGAAGTCGTGGACCATGCGCCCGTCCTCACGCAGTTTGGCGTTGCGCACGACCTCGTCCTCGATCGGCAGCTCGCGCATCTTGGCGATCACCGTCTTGGCCTCGTCCGACTTCGCCGCGACGACCGCCTTGAGATAGTGCCGGACCGAGGAATAGACGCCGGCCTGGATCGCCGAGGGCACCGCGCCATGCGCCGCCTTGAAGCGTTCGGAGAAGGCGCGGGTGCGCTCGTCGATATCCCAGTAGAAGCCCTCGGTCAGGATCGTGCCCTGCGCCGAGGCGAGGCCCACGCTCTTGACGTCCATCGCAGTCAGGAAGAAGGCGACCAGCTTCTGCTTGTCCTGGCCGATGCCGAAATCGCGCGCCGTCTTGATCCCGGCGACGGTGTCGCCGCCGGCATTGGCGAGCGCGATCAGGTCGGCGCCCGAGCCCTGCGCCGTCAAAAGCTGCGAGGAGAGATCGACCGCCGGGAAGGCGTGCCGGACCGAGCCGACATAGGTGCCGCCCTTGGCGGTGACGAGGGTCTTGGCGTCGGCTTCGAGCTGGTGGCCGAGCGCGTAGTCGGCGGTGACCAGGTACCATTTGGTGCCAGGCTTGGTCAGGTGGTTGGCGATCCCTGCGACCTGGACATAGGTGTCCCACATCCACTGGACGACATGGTCGGGCTGGCAGGCGTCGCCGGTCAGGCGCGCGGTGCCACCGGGGAACAGGCCGACCCGGTTCTTGTCCTTCAGCAGCGGCGGGATGGCGAGCTGCAGCGAGGCGTTCGACATGTCGGCGAGGACGTCGACGCCCTGCCGGTCGATCCATTCGCGGGTGATCGCCGAGCCGACATCGGCCTTGTTCTGGTGGTCGGCCGAAACGACCTCGATCTTCATGCCCTGGCATTCGGCCTTCAGGCAGTCCTCGACCGCCATGCGGGCAGCGGTGATCGAGCCCTTACCGGTGATGTCGGAATAGACGCCGGACATGTCGGTCAGCACGCCGATCTTGACGGCGCCGTCCGAGATCTCGGCTGCGGCGGGCAGGGCGCCGAGCAATGCGGTGGTAAGAGCGAGCGCCGAGGCCAGACCCTTCATGTTAATTCCTCCCATGGTGTTTTTCATCGTTGCTAGCGGTCGTGCCAGTGCGCCATCGGCAGGCCGGCGACCGGTGATCTGAATGAGGGGATGCGGCTGCCGCGCAGGCTGCCGATATAGGCGGTACGAAGGTCAGGCCCGCCGAAGGTGATGCTGGCGAACCAGGGGGCGATCGTGCCGCCGCAAGCGAGCATCAGCTCGGGCGTCGCCTCGTCGCGGGCGAAAGCGGCCATCAGCGCCTTGCCCGCCGCGCTCCCGTGGTCGTCGTCGAGCAGGATGCGCAACTCGCCTTCCGGCGTGATCGCGAAGATCCGGTCGAGCATCACATGCGTGCCCCAGAGATTGCCATGGGCGTCGAAGGCGATGCCGTCGATGAAAGCGCCGTGGTCGCTCGGGCCGAAAATCTCGCGATCGGTCAGGCTGCCATCGGCCCCAACCCGTAAACGCGTCACCCGGCAAGCGCAGGTCTCGGCGACGTAGAGCCATTCCTCATTGGCATCGAGCCGGATCTCGTTGGTGAAGGCGAAGCCGTCGGCGACGATGCGCAGGCGCCCGCCATCATACAGCGCGACATAGCCGTCGCGAACATTGGGGCTCATCGCCCGCATCCAGTTTGTCGTCCGCGTCGAGATCGTCAGCCAGATCCGGTCCTTGCTGTCGCGCAGCACGAAATTGACCTTGCCGATCGCCTGCCCGTCGATGCTGTCGACCAGCACGCGCGTCTCGCCCGAGCGCGTCATCACCTCCAGCCGGTCGGTGCCGAAATTCGAGATCAGCACGTCGCCGTTGCGGGCGAAGGCGAGGCCGTTCGGCAAGGTGCCGGAGACGAAGCGCGCCTCCTCGTCGGCCGCCTCGGCGAAGCCGCGGCTCGCGGTCTGCGTGATCAGCGCTTGCGAGCCGTCCGGCCGGATATGGACGACGCCGCCGCGCGCATCGGCGCTCCAGAGCGAGCCGTCGCGCTCGGCGAGGATGCATTCCGGCCGCTGCAGGCCCTCGCCGACATAGGTGATCGCCGCGGGATCGATGACGAAGCCGTCGAGTGGGTTGGGGCGGGGCGACATGGCGGCCCCTAGAAGTTCACGCGGTCGCCGCCCTTGAGGCCGAGCGTGGCGCGGGCCTCCTCGGGCGTCGCGACCTCGTAGCCGAGTTCCTCGACGATGCGGCGGATTTTGGCGACCTGCTCGGCATTGGAGGTGGCGAGCTTGCCCCTGCCGATGAACAGGCTGTCCTCCAGCCCGACACGGACATTGCCGCCCAGCATCGCGGCCTGCGTGCAGAAAGCCATCTGATGGCGCCCGGCGGCGAGCACGGACCAGTGGTAGTCCTTGCCGAAGAGCTTGTCGGCGGTGCGCTTCATGAACATCAGGTTGTCGAGATCGGCGCCGATGCCGCCCAGGATGCCGAAGATCAATTGCAGGAAGACCGGCGGCCGGAACCAGCCGCGATCGAGGCAATGGGCGAGATTGTAGAGGTGGCCGACATCGTAGCATTCGTGCTCGAACTTGGTGCCGTGGCCTTCGCCGAGCAGCTTGTAGATGCGCTCGATGTCGCCGAAGGTGTTGCGGAAAATGAAGTCCTTGGTGTTGGCGAGGTAAGGCTGCTCCCAGGGATGCTTCCAGTCGCTGTACTTCTCCGCCAGCGGGTGCAGCGCGAAATTCATCGAGCCCATATTGAGCGAGCACATCTCCGGCGCGGCCTTGAGCGGCGCGGCGAGGCGCTCCTCGACCGTCATGGTCAGGCCACCGCCGGTGGTGATGTTCACGACGGCATCGGTCGCCTGCTTGATCCGCGGCAGGAACTCCATAAACACGGCCGGGTCCGGCGTCGGGCGGCCGTCCCGGGGATCGCGGGCATGCAGATGCAGGATCGCCGCGCCGGCTTCTGCCGCCGCGATCGCCTGGCTGGCGATCTCGTCCGGCGTGATCGGCAGATGGTCCGACATGGTCGGGGTATGGATGCCGCCGGTGACGGCGCAGGTGATGATGACCTTGCTCATCGCATTCTCCTTCGTCGTTCCGGCAACTTTTTGATTTGCCGCATTTTCTTCACGCGAACCGGTGTCCACTTCGCTTGAAAATGCTCTAGTCCGGCAGGATCGCCACGGCGCGGGTCCAGCCGGCCGAGCCGTTGCGGACCTTCACTGGCAGGCAGCTGATCGTGAAGCCGGTCGCCGGCAGCGCTTCGAGATTGTGCAGCTTCTCGATCTGGCAGTAGCCCGCCTCGCGCCCGGCCTTATGGCCCTCCCAGATCAGCGAGGCGTCGCCGGTCTCGGCGAAACGGCGGGCAGTGTGGCTGAACGGCGCATCCCAGCTCCAGCCATCGGTGCCGACCACCTTGATGCCCTGCCGGACCAGATGCAGCGTCGCCTCGCGGCCGAAACCGCAGCCGGAATCGACATAATCGGCCTGGCCATAGCGGGCGCCAGCCCGCGTATTGGCGATGACGATCTCCAGCGGGCTGAGCTTATGGTCGATCCGCGCCAGTTCGGCGTCGATCTCGTCGGGGGTGACGACATGCCCATCCGGCAGATGGCGGAAGTCGAGCTTCACGCCGGGTTGCAGGAACCAGTCGAGCGGACATTCGTCGATCCGGAGCGCCGGCGCGCCGCCATCCTGCGTCGGGTGGTAATGCCAGGGCGCGTCGACATGGGTGCCGTTATGGGTCGAGATCGTCGCGAGCTCGACCGCCCAGCCCATGCCGTCCGGAAGCTGCTCGGGCCTGAGACCCGGAAAGGCCGCGGCGATGTCGTTCGCCGTCGCCGCATGCGTGCGGTAGTCGATTCTGACCTTCTGGAAGGGCGGATCGGCAGGAACGTCGTTCTCGAGCGGAATCGACAGATCGACGAGGCGGCCTGGCAGCATGCCGGTATGTCCTCCCTGGAGGCTGTGTTCTCTGTGGTTCGAATTTGGACGAACGTCCGACCTATAGCAGGACGTCACGTTTCTGGTAAGAGGGGAATCGCTGGATTCTGGAGGGGCCCGATGTCCGCGATGCCGACGCGCGACCGCATTCTCGACGCTGCCGAGCGGCTCTTTGCCGAGCGCGGCGGCGCCGACGGCGCCTCGATGCGCGACCTTGCAGCCGCGGCCGGCGTGCGGCTCTCGCAGCTCAGCTATCATTTCGGCTCGAAGGAGGCGCTCTATCGCGCCGTCTTCGCCCGCCGGGCCCACGCTCTGGCGCTGGCGCGCGCGCAGGCGCTGGGCGAGGCCATGGCCCGGCCGGCGCTCGATGTCGGCGAGGTCGTCGCCGCCTTGATCGGCCCCTCGGTGCGCCAGCGCTTCAGCGAAGGCGTGCAGGGCGCGGCCTTCGCCGTGATGACCGCCCGCGAAGCGGTCGACCCGCGCGAGGCGGCGCGCGGCGTCGTCGCCGAGCATTTCGATCCAACCGCACGGCAGTTCGTCGCGGCGCTGGGCAAGGCCTATCCGCAGGCACCGGAGGGCGCCCTGGTCGACGCCTACCTCTTCATGGTCGGCGCGCTCGTCATGACCATGGCCGCGGGCGACCGCGCGGCGCGGCTCGACCAGCCGCGCGAGGCTGTCCCGGTCGTGGAGAATGCCGAGCAATTGCTGCAGCGCCTGACCGACTTCTGCGCCGCCGGCATCGACGGCCTGCTGCGGGGCCGCTGAGCCGGCTTATCCAAGGAAAAGT
Source organism: Bosea sp. 29B (assembly GCF_902506165.1). Lineage (NCBI taxonomy): Bacteria > Pseudomonadati > Pseudomonadota > Alphaproteobacteria > Hyphomicrobiales > Alloboseaceae > Allobosea > Allobosea sp. 29B. Next base: position 2,345,899 of record NZ_LR733817.1, on the reverse strand, counting down.
GGATCACATCATGCGCCGCGAGATCATCGAAGTCCCCGTCATCTCCGAGGCGATCCGCCGGCTCGGCGCGCCGACCTCGGCGCTGGCGCGCGCCGGCGACCTGCTCTTCACCTGCGGCATGCCGCCAATCGACGTCACCACCGGCGAGATCGTCAGCGGCGATATCGAGACGCAGACCCGTGCCGCGATGGAAGCGCTGGCCATGACCCTCCGCCATGGCGGCGCCTCGCTCGACGCGGTCATCAAGGCAACGATCTTCGTCACCGATCCCGCGCTGATGGCCGGGGTCAATGCGGTCTACCGGACCTATTTCACTGACGGCTTCCCGGCCCGGACCAGTGCGGCGATCCGGCCCTGGCCCCTGCCCTTCGACATCGAGATCGAATGCGTCGCCGCGATCGGCTGATCCGTCAGTGCGGGGAGGGAGACGTCATCTTCGCCAGGGCCGCATCGAGCAGCTCGGCTGATGGCTCCAGCGGCTTCAGGCTCGCCGTGTAGATCGCGACCGCCCGGACGCGCCGGCCCGGATAGATCTCGCCGACCAGCCGGCGATAGACCGCGAGCTGCGCCAGCGTCGAGACCGGCAGAGCGGCGGCATCCTGCGGCGCCCGAGCAGCCGTCTTGAAATCCGCGATCAGCACCTCGTCGTCGCCGACCGCGAGCCGGTCGATCCGGCCCTGTACCGGCCTTTTGTCGCCGTCGGACAGGATGATCTCCCCGGCGAGCGGCACCTCGGCGAGGCTGCCCGAGCCGAACAGCCCACCGAATTCCGGCGCAGCGATCAGCGCGAGCGTATCCTCGACGATCTTGCTGCGACGTTCCTCGGCGAGCGAACCGCCACGTGCCTCCGCCAGTGCGCGAGCCGTGCTGGCGCGGCGCTCCGGCGGTACTTCAGGAAGGACCTGCAACAAGAGATGCGCCAGCCGGCCGGCCGCGGCGGCATTGGCGAGGAAGGGCCCGTCATGCGGGCGCTCCTGCGCATCGGCGGCAGACAGCGCACTCGACGGCCGCAAGGGCGGCGCCGGCTCGGCCTCGGCAGGGGCTGCGCGCGTCAGCCAATCCGGCGGCGGCGCCGCAACCCGTGCTGCAACGCCTTCTTCGACTGCCCCCTCTCCCGGCTGCGAGACCATGAAGCGGCGGACCTCGCCGTCGCCATCGGGCGCCGACACATCGCGCAGCCAGGGCTCGGAGCCGGCGAGACCGAGCGCGGCCATGGCGTACCAGGAACCTTCCGGCGCCTCGCCTTTGGCCTGCACGCCGCAGAGGATCAAGCGCTCCTCGGCCCGCGTCAGCGCGACATAGAGCAGGCGGTGATGCTCCTCGACCATCTGCGCGACGATGGCATCCTTGGCGCGCCGCATCGCGGCTGGATCGTCGGCGCGCCTGCTCGGCCAGACCGGCACCTGCGCGCCGCGCGGCGGCTCGACCGCCATCAGCTTCGGCAGGCGCCGTTCGCCCGGCGCGATGCCGAGATCGGCGAGGATGACGACCGGCGCCTCCAGCCCCTTCGAGCCGTGCACAGTCATGACCCGGACCTCGCCGGCGCTGGCCGAGAGATCGCGCTTCACCTGCGTCGCCACCGCGCCGATATGGTGCAGGAAGCCGGCGAGTGAGGGGCCGTAGCGCCGCTCGTGATCAAGCGCGGCGCTGAGGAAGGCGTCGAGTGCATCGCCCGCTTCGGGGCCGAGCCGGGCGAGGGCAAGATTGCGGCCACCGCCGGGACCGAGCAGGCCGGCGAAGAAGCGGAACGGGCCATGACGCGCAGCCTCCTCGGCGAGATCGACTAATCGCGCCTCGATCGCAGCGTAGCGCGGTTCGGTCTGCGCCGCCGCGCGGAAAGCTTCGCGCAGCGAGCCCTTCCGCTCCGGCGCCAGGCGCATCAGGTCGTCGTCGTCGAGGCCGAAGAGCGGCGTCTTCAGCGTGATCGCCAGCGAGAGGTCGTCCTGCGGCAACAGGATCGCGCGCCCGAGCGCGACGAGATCCTCGACCGCCGGATGATCGGCGAGCGTCAGGCGATCGCGACCGGCGACGGGGACGCCGCGATCCTTCAGCGCCTTGACGATCGCCTCGAACAGCGCACCGCGCTGGCGCAACAGGATCATCACGTCGCCCGGCTTGAACGGCCGGCCGATATCGTCGCGGCCGGCCTCGCTCCAGCGCTTCAGCACATCGGCGATGCGGGCCGCGAGCTTGACCAGGCCAGAGCGCCGCTCGGGCGCATCGACCGGTGTGGTCCAGGCATCGGGCTTGTCGCCGGCATCATCGGCCGAGACCGGCCAGAGATCGACCGCGCCGACCGAAGCGCGCCTGACCGTATCGTGACGCTCGGGCCCGGCGCCGCCGTCGAAGACGAGGCCGCGCCAATGCTCCTTCGGCGCGAACACCGCATCGACGGCGCGCATGATGTCGGGGGCCGAGCGGAACGAGGTGGTGAGGCTGATCGGCTCGAAGCGCTGGCCGGCCTCCTCGAGGCGCCGGCCGAGCAAACGCCGCTCCTCGCTGAAATGGGCGGGCGCCGCGCCCTGAAAGCCGTAGATCGACTGCTTCTCGTCGCCAACCACGAAGACGGTGCGCGGCCGGACCAGTTCGCGCGCGCCTTCGCCGGCCGAGAACTCCTCGGCGAGGCGGCGCAGGATCGCCCATTGCGCCTCGCTGGTGTCCTGGGCTTCGTCGAGCAGGATGTGGTCGATGCCGGCGTCGAGCTTGTAGAGCGCCCAGGCCGGATCGACCCGGTCGAGCAGCGAGCGCGCCTTGGCGATCAGGTCGTCATAGTCGAGCAGGGAGCGCTGCGCCTTCAAGCGGCGATAGGCGGCGAGGATATACGTCACCAGCACGGCGAGCGCCGCGCTGCGCCCGCGCACGGCGATGGCGTTAAGCTGCTCGATCGCTCCGGTCAGGCAGGCGGCGAGCGCATCGAGCGCCGTGTCGAGATCAGCCGGCAGGGCGCTGTTGCCCTTGCCGCGGACATGCTGGGCGACATTGCCTTCGGCGGTCAGCAGCCCGGCTCGGCAGGCGGCGACCGGATCGGTGCCGGGCGTGTCCGAGAGGGCAAGCCGAATCGCAGCCGCCGCCTTGGCGCGCGTCGCGCTGCCGGCCTCGAAGGCGGCGACGAGCCGCTCGAGATCGGGCACGGCGGTCAATTCGCGCTGGAAGCGCTCGCGTACGGTCTCCGCCGTCAGCTCCGGCGCGATGCCGAGGAAGGCGCTGAGTCCTGTGACGATCTCCTCCGGCTTGCGCGCCCGCCCTTCCACATCGCTGAACACGGCGCGCTGGTGCAACGCCTCGCGCATGATCTGGTCGAAGGTGTCCTGCGCCGCATGCTCGGCCATGAAGCGCAGCGCCCTGGCCTGTGGCCCCTCAGGATCGGCTTGGGCGGCCGCGAGCAGATCGCGCCGCGCGTCGCGCATCAATTCGTCCTGGGCGAGGTCGTCGGCGACCTCGAAGCGCGGCGGGACATTGGCCTCGAAGGGCGCGCTCTGCAGCACGCGGGTGCAGAAGGCGTGGATCGTCTCGATCTTGAGCCCGCCCGGCGTCTCCAGCGCCTGCGCGAACAGGCGCCGCGCCCGGCTGATGTCGCTCGCCGCCGGCAGCCGGCCGGTCAGCGCCGACAAGGCCGCCCAAAGCACCGAGTCGGACGCCACCGCCCAGACCGAGAGCGCCCGGAACACCCGGTTCGACATGTTGGCAGCAGCGGCCTTGGTATAGGTGATGCAGAGCATCCGGCCGGGCGCGACGCCGTCGAGCAGCAGCCTGAGCACGCGGTTGACCAGCACATGCGTCTTGCCCGAGCCGGCATTGGCCGAAACCCAGGCGCTGAGATCGGGCTCGGCCGCCAACGCCTGATTGCGGCGCGTCTGCTCGGGAATGGTCCAGCCGGCGGGGGTCATGCCTCGTCTCCGGCATCGCCGCCGAGATCGGGCGCCGCCGACCATTCCTTGACCCGGGCGAGCTGGTCATAGGGGCTGGCATATTTGATGTAGGCCGGCGCACGGCGGGAGAGCCAGGGCTCGCGGCCGGCACGCAGCGACGCAAGATGGTCAAGCAATTGGATGAGATGGCGGGCGGTGACGTCGGCCTGCGCCTCGTCCTTGAACGATAGCTTCTTGTCCTTCTCCCAGCTCTTGGGATCGTGGTTGAGGCGGAGATAGAGCAGCGCCTCGACCGGCCCGGGCAGGATGTCGGGCGAAAAACCGTGGCGCAAAGCGAGCTCGGCCTCCAGCGTCAATTGCGGGGCGAAGCCGAGGCGGACCTGCTCGTCGCTCGGCGGCGCTCCGGTCTTGAAGTCGATGATGCGCAGGGTGCCCTCGCGCGTGATCTCGACGCGGTCGGCCCGGCCGGTCAGCAGGATCGAGGAGCCATCCGCCAGCGGAAATTCGCCTTGCGTATCGCGCTCGACCGCGATGCGGGCGAGGCCAGGCCGGCGCCGTTCCTCCCAGCCGAGGAAGTTCTGCGCTATCAGCAGGAAGCGCGGCCACCAGAAGGCGCGCACCTCGGGCGTCTCCTCATAAGCGCGGAAGAAGCGCTCGCCGATCTCGATCAGGCTGCCAAGCGCGCCGGCAGGAATGTGCTCCGGATAGGTTTCGGCGAAGCTGCCGACGATGTCGTGCAGCAGCGAGCCGCGATCGGTCGCGCCGGGATCCTCGACCAGCTCAGGAAGTGCGTCGAGCCTGAGGATCTTGCGGGCATAGACCGCATAGGGATCGCGATAGAGCGTCTCGACCTCGGTGACGCTGAACCGCTTCGGCTGCAGATGCGGCGCGGGATAGGGTTTTGGCCGCGGCACCGGCAGGAGATCGGCGGGCTTGCCGAGCAACCCGGCCCAGGCCACCAGCTCGCGTCCGTGTGCTTCGGCCGCTGCCCAGGCTTCAGCCGGCGCCACCGCCTTGAGCCGCTGCCAGAAGCGCGAGGGAATGGTCTCGGCCTCGCCGGCCTTGCGGGCGCGGGTCAGCGTCACCTTGCCGGCGAGCGCGGCCGCGACGAAGTCATGCGCGGTCTGGCCGATGCGGCGCTCCGGTGGCGAGAGTCCGAGCTCGGCCCGCATCGGCCGGTTGATGAAGGAATCGGTCTCGGTCGCCGGCGGCCAGACGCTCTCGATCAAGCCGCCCAGCACGATGTGCTCCGCTTCGAGCAGTCGGGCTTCGAGCAAGCCCCAGATCTTGACGCGGGGATGGCCGGGGTCGCGGCGCTGCACGACGCGCTCGCCAATCAGGCCGTCGAGAATGGCGATCCAATCGCGGGCGCGGCCTTCGCCGGGCGCCTCTTCCAAGGCGGCGTCGAGATCGTCGAAGAGCGCGGCGAGCGCCTCGCCATCCGGGCCGCGCCATGCGAGGACCGCGCCGGCCTCGTCGCCGCTCAGCTTTTCGACGGCGCGGCGGGCCTGCGCCGCGATCTCGCGCAGTTCGGGTGCGGGGCCGGCCAAGGCGGCGACGAGCGGGACGAGCGCATCTTCCAGCGCCGTCAGTACCTCTTCGGCCGCGCCGGTATCGTCGTCGGTGAGTTTGCGGCGCGGGCGTGGCGCATAGGTCGCCTTGCGCAACTCCGGCATCGCCTCGAAGGCGCGGCGCAGGCCCGGGAAACCCGGGCCGATCGCTTCGCCGCGCCAGCAGCCGATCTCCAGCGCCGCCGCGCCCTGGCGCAGGCGGGCTTCCGTCAAACCGAGTCGGCAAAGCGGATGCGCCAGCAGCGCCACGAGGCTCGCCGGCGAAAGCTCGCCCTCGACCGCATCGAGCGCCAGCCGGAGCAAAGCGCCAGCCGGCCAGCGCCCGAGCTGCATTCCGGCGGAATCATCGGCCTCGACGCCCCAGCGCCTGAGTTCGACCGCGACGCGCTCGGCGAGGCCACGATCCGGCGTGATAAGCGCGACCCGGGTTCCGGGCTGCTCCAACGCTTCGCGCAAGGCCAAGGCTGCGACCAGCGCCTCCTCGCGCTCATCGGCAGCTTCGACAATGCGCAGGCCGTCGAGCGCCCCGGGTGCAAGGGGGGCAGCGCCGGCCCAGTCATCGGTGATCGAGGCCGGCAGCAAAGCGCGGCGCAGCAAGTCGCGGCGCGCTTCCAGCCCCGACAGCGGCTCGACGAGCGTGATGACCTCGTCCCGGCTCGCGCCGATCTCGTCGAGCAGGCGATGCAGCGCCGCCTGCGGATGCGAGGGCGCCGGTTCCTGGACAATGGCGCGCCAGCCCTGCTCCGACAGCGCCTCGTCGAGATCGGGCAGCACGACGGCGCCGTTCGGAGCGCGGGCGAGCGCGGCGAGCAAGCGCGCCGTAGCCGGCACCGTGCCGGTCGAGCCCGCCGCGATCACCGGCCCGTGGAAATCGCCGGCGAGCAGGCGCTCGCGCTCGGCCGCCAGCATGCGGTTGCGGAACTCGGCCGGATCGCACTCGCCGCGCTGCTCAAGAAGCGCCGGCCAGGCTTCGGCGATGATGTCGAGGAAGCGGGCGTTGAACTGCCAGATCTCGTCGAAGCGGGCGGCGTCGAGCCCCTTCAACCGCGCCGGCGAGACGCCTTCGGTCTGCAGCTGGTCGAGGAGATGGGCGAGGTCGCCGGCGAGGCCCCAGGCCTCGGCCAATGTTGCCGGCATCAGCGAGGGCTCGGCCGGATCGAGCTTGAGATGCTGCCGGTTGGCGGTGCGGCCCCAGGCCGAGATCAGCGTCGTCAGGATGAAGCGACGGCGGAGCGGATCGATCGGCGCGACCCGCCCAAGCGCCAGCGCATCGCCCGCGCCGGCGATCAGCGCCGTCTCGGCTTCATCGACATCACCGAGCGGGACGATGCGCGGCAGGAGCAATGGCCGGCCGCCGAGTTTTTCCGACAGGATCGTGCCGAAGGCCCGCGCCGCGCGCTGCGTCGGCAGATAGAGCGTGGTGCGTGAGAGGGCGGCAGGATCGCCGGGGTCGAACGCCCGGCCGAAGCGGCCTGCGATCAGCGCCTGCGCCAACACGGAGAGGAAGGGCGCGCCGGCCGGGATGCTGAACAGGTTGAGCCCGGCCATCGCGGCCTCAACTCGCCTGATGGGCGGCGTAGGCCTGCTCCGCCAGCGGGATCGCCTCGGGCGTGCCGACATGCAGCCAGCGCCCGTCGAGCAGATGGCCGAAAAGGGTGCCTGCGGCGATGCAGCGGTCGAACAGCAGGTTCAGCGAGAACGGCCCCTCCGGCGTATCGGCGAAGAGCTCCGGCTTGATGATCGCGACGCCGGCATAGACGTAAGGGGCGTTTGCGGCCTGTCCGCGCCGTGCCAGTCGGCCGGCCTCGTCCCGGAAGAAATCGCCGGCGCCGTCGAAGCCGACGCTGCTCTGCCGCTCGGCGAGCAGGAGCAGCATGTCCATGCGCTCCGCATCCCAGGCGGCGGCCATGGCGGAAATGTTCGATGCTCCGCGCTCGCTCCAGAGCGAATCGGAGTTGATGTGGAAGAACGGCTCACCGCCGAGCAGCGGCAGCGCCTTCTTCACGCCACCGCCGGTTTCGAGCAGCAGGTCGCGCTCGTCGGAGATGGCGATTTTCGGGCTGGAGCGGCCGGCGACGCGCGCCTCGATCTGCTCGGCGAGGTAATGGACATTCACGACCGCGTCCGCGATGCCGGCCTCGGCGAGGCGATCGAGCGCATGATCGAGCATGGTCTTGCCGGCGATCGCGACCAGCGGCTTCGGCATGGTGTCGGTGATCGGGCGCATGCGCTTGCCGAGCCCGGCGGCGAGCACCATGGCCCGGCGGATCGGCGACGAACCGGTCTGCATGATCTCAGCGAATCTCCTGCCGGCCAAGACTGCTACATCAGCCATGGCCGGCGCGATTGCTCAAGAGCGGCGGGCAGATCAGAGGAAGCTGGCGATCTCCTCCAGCGGCTTCTTGCCGATCGCCGGCACGACGCAACCCTCGGCGGGATAGCCGACCACCAGCAGGATCAGCGCCTTCTCATTGTCCGGCCGGCCGCAGAGCTCGTTGAGGAAATTCATCGGCGCCGGCGTATGCGTCAGCGTGGCGAGGCCCGCCTGATGCAGCGAGGCGATCAGGAAGCCGGCGGCAATGCCGACCGACTCCGGCACGTAATAGTGCTTCACCTTGCGGCCATCAGCATCATAACCCCAGCGCTGGGCGAAGATGGCGATCAGCCAGGGCGCCGTGTCGAGGAAGGGCTTGTGCTCGTCGGTGCCGAGATGCTCGAGCGCATCGAGCCATTCCTCGCCGGCGCGGCCGGCATAGAAGGCACGCTCCTCTTCCTCGGCGCCCTCGCGGATTTTCATTTTGATCTCGGGATCGGAAATGCAGACGAAGGTCCAGGGCTGCTGGTTGGCACCGGACGGAGCGGTGCCGGCCGTCGCGACAGCCGCCTCGATGATCTCGCGCGGCACCGGCCGGTCGGAATAGTCGCGCACCGTGCGGCGCCTGCGCATCGTCTCCATGAACTTGAGCGCCTGCGCCTTCATCTCCTCCTCGGGCAGCCCCTGGAAGGCGAGCGACATGGTGACATAGGCGTTCATCGATTTCCTCCTGACAGCTTCTTGCGGGCACTGCTGCTTGCACAATAGACCATCCCGGCGCGCAGCCCTATGGTCCCGGCCATGACGAACGACAGCTCCCAGCTCAAGCCCGGCGACCACCTCTTCCTGGTCGATGGCTCGAACTTCATCTTCCGCGCCTATTTCCAGTCGATCAACCAGGACCGGAAATACAATGCCCGCTCCGACGGGCTGCCCTCCGGCGCGGTTCGCTTGTTCGCGACAAAGCTGTTCCAGTTCGTGCGCGAGGGCGTGCTCGGGGTTAAGCCGACCCATCTCGCCATCGTCTTCGACAAGAGCGAGAACTCCTTCCGCAAGGAGATCTACCCGGCCTACAAGGGCAACCGCTCCGATCCGCCGCCGGACCTGATCCCGCAATTCCCGCTGATGCGCGATGCCGTGCGCGCCTTCGGCCTGATCCCGGTTGAGCAGGACGTCTACGAGGCCGACGACCTGATCGCGACCTACGCCAAGCAGGCGCGCGAGGCCGGCGCCGACGTGCTGATCGTCTCGGCCGACAAGGATCTGATGCAGCTGGTGCGGCCGGGCGTCGCCATGTACGACCCTGCCTCCGGCGACGCCAAGAAGGGCGCGGGGTTCAGGCCGGAGCGGCGTATCGGCGAGCCCGAGGTGGTCGAATATTTCGGCGTCACGCCCGACAAGGTCACCGACGTCCAGGCGCTGGCCGGCGACGCGACCGACAATGTCCCGGGCGCGCCCGGCATCGGCATCAAGACCGCCGCGCAGTTGATCGGCGAGTATGGCGACCTGGAAACGCTCTTGAAGCGCGCCGGCGAGATCAAGCAGCCCAAGCGCCGGGAGACGCTGACCAATCCCGAGGTGATCGAGAAGGTCCGAATCTCGCACAAGCTCGTCACCCTGGTCGACGACGTGAAGGTCGAGACGCCGCTCGGCGACCTCACCTTGAACCAGCCCGATCCGGCAAAACTCATCGCCTTCCTCAAGGCGATGGAATTCACCACCATCACCAAGCGCGCTGCCGAGGCCTATGAGGCCGATGTCGGCGCGATCGACGCGGATCCCGATCTCGCGCCGGGCGGTGCCCGCGCCGCCGCGCTCAAGGCGCTCTATGCCGAGACCGACCTGCCGGCCGTGGGAGCGGCCGTCGCGGTCGCGAGCGATGGCGAGACGACGGTGGTCGCCGCCGCGGTGGTGGAAGGCAAGGCTGCGCCTGCCGCCGATGGCTGGCTGCGGCCGGCCGATCTTGCCGCCGCGCGCAAGGACGCGGCGATCGCGGTCAAGATCGACCACGCAGCCTACGAATGCGTGCGCACCATCGCCGATCTCTCGCGCTGGATCGGCTGGGCCTATGAGGCCGGCCAGATCGCGCTCGACACCGAGACCAACTCGCTCGACGTGATGCAGGCCGACCTGATCGGCATCTCGCTCGCGGTCGCGCCGGGCAAGGCCTGCTATATCCCGCTGCAGCACCGCGCCGGTGACGGGCTGTTCGATTCAGGCCTGCTCGAGGGCCAGATCCCGCTCGACCAGGCGCTGGCCGAACTGAAGCCGCTGCTCGCCGATCCCGGCGTGCTGAAGATCGGCCAGAACCTCAAATACGACATCGCCGTATTCAACCGGCACGGCGTCGAGGTCGGCCCGATCGACGACACCATGCTGATCTCCTACGCCCTCGATGCCGGCAATGGCGGACAGGGCATGGACCGGCTCTCGGAAATCCATCTCGGCCACAAGCCGATCCCCTATTCGGAGGTCGCCGGCACCGGCAAGAGCCAGGTCACCTTCGACAAGGTGCCGCTCGACAAGGCGACCGCCTATGCCGCCGAGGACGCCGATGTCACGCTCCGGCTCTGGCTGGCGCTGAAGCCGCGGCTCGTGCCGGAGCGCAAGACCACGGTCTACGAGACGATGGAGCGCCCGCTCGTGCCGGTTCTGGTGCGGATGGAGCGGCGCGGCATCTCGATCGACCGGCAGATCCTGTCACGCCTCTCGGGCGAGTTCGCCCAGTCGCTGGCGCGGCTGGAGGACGAGATCCACACGCTCGCCGGCGAGAAGTTCACGATCGGCAGCCCCAAGCAGCTCGGCGACATCCTGTTCGGCAAGATGGGCCTGCCCGGCGCCAAGAAGACCGCGACCGGGCAATGGGCGACCGGCGCCGGCGTGCTCGAGGACCTCGCCGAGCAGGGCAATGAGCTGCCGGCGCGCATCCTCGACTGGCGCCAGCTCGCCAAGCTGAAATCGACCTATACCGACTCGCTGCCGACCTATGTGAACCCGCAGACGCACCGGGTCCATACGTCCTACGCCTTGGCTGCGACCACCACCGGCCGGCTCTCCTCCTCCGAGCCGAACCTGCAGAACATTCCGATCCGCACCGAGGCCGGCCGCAAGATCAGGACCGCCTTCGTCGCCGAGAAGGGCCACAAGCTGGTCTCGGCCGACTACAGCCAGATCGAACTGCGCATCCTCGCCCATATCGCCGAGATCCCGCAGCTCAGGCAGGCCTTCGCCGATGGTGTCGACATCCATGCGATGACGGCGTCCGAGATGTTCGGCGTGCCGGTCGAAGGCATGCCGAGCGAGGTGCGCCGGCGCGCCAAGGCGATCAATTTCGGCATCATCTACGGCATCTCGGCCTTCGGCCTCGCCAACCAGCTCGGCATTTCCCGCGAGGAGGCCAGCGCCTATATCCGCAAATACTTCGAGCGCTTCCCCGGCATCCGCGACTACATGGACCAGGCCCGCACCACCGTGCGCGCCAAGGGCGCGGTCGAGACGATCTTCGGCCGCGTCTGCCATTTCCCGGCGGTCGCCTCGAAGAACCCGTCCGAGCGGGCCTTCGTCGAGCGCCAGGCGATCAACGCGCCGATCCAAGGCTCGGCCTCCGACATCATCCGCCGCGCCATGATCCGCATGGAGGACGCGCTCGCCGCGGCCAAGCTCGATGCGCGCATGCTGCTGCAGGTGCATGACGAACTCGTCTTCGAAGTGCCGGAGGGTCAGGTCGAGGCGGCGTTGCCGGTGATCCGCAAGGTCATGGTCGAGGCACCGCAGCCAGCGGTCGCGCTCAAGGTACCGCTCGTTGTCGACGCGCGCGCCGCCGACAACTGGGACGAGGCGCACTAACCTTACGGTCGGGAACCGTCCCATTGCTGAGGCGTTGAGCTTTGCGCCATGCGTTCCGCATGGCATCGTTCATTGCCGGCACCCAGGAGGCGTTTGATGGCCGCAACCAGCTCTACCGCAAAGCGACAGGCCGCGGCCTCGGTCAAACGTGCCAAGGACGAGGTGGCCGATGCCGCCTCGGACACGGCCGAGCGCGCCCGCCGCACCGGCCGCCGCGTCAAGGACGAGGCTGACGAGATCGAGGCCAGCCTGGCGCGCGGCGCCGAGGATCTTGCCGCCACCGTCAGCGAGAAGCTGAGGTCGGTCGGCGTCGATACCGACCGTATGGCCGCGGTCGCGCGCGAACAGGCCGGCGACCTGGAAGAGCTGATCATCCGCGAGATCCGCGAGCGGCCCCTGCGGGCGCTTGGCCTTGCGGCCGCGGTCGGGCTGTTCGTCGGCTTCCTCTCGGCGCGCTGAGCCATGCTTGGGGGGCTGACCGGCCTGGTCACGCGCGAGATCGGCGGCATCGTGCGCCGCAACGTCACGGTCATCGTGCTCTATCTGCTGGCCGGCGTGCTGGCGGCCGGCGCGGTGGGCTACGCGCTCAATGCGCTGCATACGGTGCTGGCGCTGCATTACGGAGCGATCACCGCCAGCCTGTCGATCGCGGGGGGACTGCTGTTTGCGTCGCTGCTGATGCTCGGCATCGCGCTCTATGTGAAAAGCCGGCCGCGGCCGGACCGGCGCCTCGCCGCCGCGGTCGCCGCCGCCCCGATCGCGGCCACGCTGGTCGGCAATCGCAAACTCGGCTGGCGCACCGGGCTGGTCGGCGGCGTCGTGCTGCTCGGGCTCATCCTCGGGCGGCAGTTCGCGCAAGGCGATGACGACGCTGAAAAATAAGACGCAACGACCTTGAATCGACTGCCTTTTCCGCAGCCGGCTTGCGGTGATGTGTCTTTTTACCTTGGGCGATCGGATTTCAGCGTCTATTCAAGGCAGCGATGAATGCCCAGCTGAAGCTCCGTCCACGCTGGCTGTCGCCGGTACTGCCCTTGCTCGGTACGCGCCGCTACACCGCCTCCTCGGCGGCGATCGCGATCGTCGTGGTCGCGGCAGCCGTGCTGATCGCCGGCTGGATCAACATACAGGCCGACGAAGCCTCGAAGCTGGTCTCGCGCTCGATCGACATCCGCGAACGCAGCGAACGCTTCCTCAGCAACGTGCTCGATACCGAGACGGGGCAGCGCGGCTTCCTGCTCACCGGCGACGAGCAGTATCTCGAGCCCTACAACGACAGCCATGCCGAGCTGCTGCCGAGCCTGGGCCAGATCGAGCGCCTCGTCGCCTACAGCCCGACCCAGATCGAGCGCGTGGAGCGCGCCCGCGCCGTCACCACCCGCAAGCTCAGCGAGATGGCCGAGACCGTCGCGCTGATGCGCGCCGGCAAGCGCAGCGAGGCTACCGCCCTGGTGGGCCGTGGCACCGGCAATCGTCTCACCCAGGAGCTGCGCGACATCGTCGGCGCGATCCAGCTGGAGGAAAACCTTCGACTCACCGCCAGCACCCGCCGCGAGGCGCGTCGACGCGTTCTGGCCAGCGCCGGCATCCTGATCGCGCTCGCCGGCCTGTGCCTCGCCGCCTGGCTGCAATTGCGGGTGCGGCATCGACGCGCCGTCACGCTCTCGAGCTCGAATGCCGAGCTCGAACGGAAGGTCGGCGAGCGCACGCTCCAGCTCGAGAATGAGCGTTTGCGCATCGAGGCGCTGCTGCGCGACGTCAACCATCGCGTCGGCAACAATCTGGCGATGGTCTCGGCGCTGCTCAACGTCCAGAGCCGGCAGACGCGCGAGCCGGCAGTCAAGCAGGCGCTGGCCCAGGCGCAATCGCGCATCCAGGCGATCGCCGCCGGCCAGCGCCGCCTGCGGCTCGACATCGAGGCCGACGAGATCGAGGCCCGGCCTTATCTGGAGGACCTGCTGGCCGAGATCGGCAAGGCGGCGGAAGGCAAGCCGATCGAGATCGGGCTGGCGATGGACGCGATCCGCCTGCCCGGCCGCGACGCCGTCTCCTTCGTCGTCGTCATCAACGAGCTTGTGACCAACGCGATCAAGCACGCCTTTACCGACGGCGCCGCCGGCAAGATCACGATCCGGCTGGCGCGCACGCCCGAGGAAAGCCTCGTGCTCTCGGTGGAAGATGACGGCGTCGGGATGCCGGAGGACCAGCAGACCGCCGGGCTCGGCAAGTCGGTGATCAACGCCCTGCTGCGCAGCATGCGGGCGGAAATGGAAGTTGCGCCGCTCTCGCCCGGCGCCGCGCGGCCCGGCACCCGTGTCGCCGTCACTTTCCCGAAACGGGAGCAGCCGGCCGAGGAGGACGCGGCAGCATAGGCCGTTCCTCAGCCCTTGTTCACGGCCTTGGAGACGAAGCGGCCGAGCTCGTCGGCCGAGAAGGGCTTGCGCACGAAGCGCACGTCGCGCAATTCGGGCGGAACCTCGCTCGGGGCGGAGCCGGAGACGAACACCAGCGGGGTGCCCCTGGCGCGCAGGCTGGCGGCGATGGCGAAGGTCTTCCCGCCGACGACGTCGATGTCGAGCAAGGCGCAATCGAGCGGCTGATCGGCTACCCGCCGCGCCTGCGATATCGAGTCGACCACGATCAGCTCGGCGTCGCCGCCGAGCTCCTCGCTCACGGCGCTCTCGATATCCATCGCAATGAAGGGGTCGTCCTCGACGATGAGGACCCGAATACCGGCCATGAGACCCAGATCACCTTCCAACTTCACGACTAAACCCCAAGCTGCTTCCTGCTTGTGAGCTTCATGAACGCCTGCTTGGTCGGCCTTGTTCCGTTCTGAGCCGGATTGTCCGCCTCGAACCCTTCAAATTCAACTCAAATTGGTTGGATATGGTTAGGAAAGCGTAAGTATCGACGCTCAGCGCCGGCGCGGCGCGCGGACGAGATTGAGCTCGAAGGCGGTGACGCCGATGGCGACATTGGCACCGCGCTGGATGGGCAGGGACCGCGGCACCAACCGGACATCGCCATCATGGCTGCCGGTCAGCGCGACCTCGCCCTGCTTGCGGGCATAGGGTCCGTAGAGGACGCCGAGAGGCGCGCGCGCATAGGGGCCGTAGACCCGCCAGGCGAGCAGGCTGCGCCCTACAGTCTTGGCGTCGAGCGCGAAGCCGCGGATCACGCCGGTGTAATTTTGCAGCGGCCCGCGCCGCGGCCGGAAGCGGCATTCGAGCGGCTTCTGCGTGGCGACGGCCTGGGCGAGGCCGGTACCGATCGTGCAGGTCAGGCGCCCGGCTGGCGCGGTGCTCTGCGCCAGGGCCGGAGCTGCGGACAGGCTGGCACCGGCCGCCAAAGCGAGCATTGCGATAAGACGTCTCATTCACCTTCTCCTGCGCCCTACTCCGAATGCACCGCACCGACACGAGGCCAGCTTCGCCGAATCGTCCGCTGCGCCTCGAAACCGCACCAAAGCGCCGCAATCACTCCATAGTTCCCAAATAATCCGGAACCTCAATCCGGTGCTTGCGTTGACGGGAACTGACCAGTGGACGCGCAAATGCCAAAGCAAGGACGGACCAGCCCGGTGCAGATGTTCCCTACTCCCAAACTGGCGCGCGATCTTCCGCCATTCTGGGACCTTGAACAACTTCTGCGCGAGGGTTTTGACCATGATTCGGCGCTGGCCGAGCTTGCTCGTCGGCGCGAGAGCTGGTCGAGCGGAAGGCGTCCGCCGCCGGCCGCGGCGCAGTCCGACACGCCCGACGGCGTCTTCACGATCGCGTCATAGGATTTCGCCGGGATCATTGACAGAAGCGGCTCGAGGCCGCCCGGCGCTGTTGAATATCGACATGAAGATGGTTGGCGTGGGCGGCGTCCGCGCCCGGACCAAGGACGGTCATGAAGGCACCGCAGGCCGATTGGCGCACACCGTCCAGGAAGCGCGTCTGCTCCAGGCCCCTCGGCCGCTCGACCACCACCACCGCTCCGCCCTGTTTCTCCTCGCCCAGCTCGAAAGCGAAGATGTCGAGCGCCTGCCCCGTGGCGTGCTCGCTCAGCGCGCCTGACGCCTGACGATTGCGCCGGCGGCATTCGTGCCCGCCACCAACACGCAACGCCGTCAGCTCGCGACCGAACGCCCCGCGTGCCAGAGGCTGAAGGCCAGTGTCGAGCCAAAGCGAGACCGCCCGTGCCAGCTCACAGCTCACCGTCGGCGGCGGTACCAGCCTGACCTGCCCTGGCCCCGAAGCGGCACGAACCGCCAGCGCCTCGACCACGACCGGATCGACCACGCGGCAGCCCTCCGCCTCCGGCTTCGCGGCCAGCGCGATCGGGCGAACCTTGTTCCCGGGGACACCTGCGAGCATCCGCACACAGGCACTGCCTTCTGTCGCAGAGATCGGCTTGTCCTCCGGCGAGATGATCGCTGGAGCCGAAGCGGGTTTCTGCAGGGAGGCAGGCCGCGGCGGGGGCCGTGGAGCGTTCGTCGGCTTCGCTTCCTGGCCCCAGGCCCAATCGGCCTCGACCAATCCGGCGGCGGCGATGACGACCACCAAGCAACTCCACCAGATGGGCCTGCGCCGACACATGCGGTCAGCCGACGGCCGTGAACAGGACCGTGATCGAGGCCGCAACGATCAGCGCCGCCAGCAGAGCCATGGACATGACCGATCTCCTTCGCATCGCCCGGGCCGGGGCAACGCGAGGGATGGCTGATTTGTTCCCGGTCACCTCGATCGGTGCGTCAGGCCGCCTTGCGGCCGGCGCGGCGATCGAAGAACAGCGCCTGGCTGATCGCGGCCTTCACCGCCTCCGGCTGGAACGGCTTGGTGATCAGGAAGGCCGGCTCCGGGCGGTCGCCGGTGAGCAGACGCTCCGGATAGGCGGTGATGAAGATCACCGGCACCTCGATGGCGGCGAGGATTTCGTTGACCGCCTCGAGGCCGGAGCTGCCGTCGGCCAGTTGGATGTCGGCCAGCACCAGGCCCGGCCGCTTCTTGGCGACGAGCGCGATGGCCTCGCGATGTGTCCGGGCGACGCCGGTGACCTTGTGCCCGAGCTCCTCGACCATGGTCTCAATGTCGAGGGCGATGATCGGCTCGTCCTCGATGATCAGCACGTCGGTGGCGACCTGCTCGGCGATCTCCTGGCCGGCCGTCTGGACGAGGGCTGCGGCGTTGCTTGGGGCGATGTTCATGACCTGCGCGACCTCCTCGATGGAGAAACCTTCGACCGTCCGCAGCAGGAAGGCCTGGCGCGAGCGCGGCGTCAGCGCGTCGAGATTGCGCTCCGCGGCGGAACGCTCCGCCTCCGGCGCCGATGCCTGGGTGTTGAGTCCCACGGACGACCACATCTGCAGGAACAGCCGGTAGAGGCCGACCCGCGCGCCGAGCTCGCGCGGAAAGGTGCCGGGGTCGGCGATCAGCGCTTCCAGCGTCGCAACGACATAGGCGTCGCCGCTGGCCTGCGTTCCGCTCAGCGCCCGGGCGAAGCGGCGCAGATACGGCAAATGCGGCGCGATTTCAGTGGCGATCGACATCTTGCTATCCCCCACGAAGTCCGGCCCGATCGGCTTTCGATGCAAGCTGATCGGGTCGGGAACTATCCAGAATTGAGAGTCGGAATCACCGACCGGACTTCCGACCAAGCGAGATCCGGCTCCAACCAAAGTTGCTGGAGAAGAGCACTCAAGTCCCTGTTATGACAAGAAAATTATTTTTCGTTCGGAATGGAACCTTTTGCTTTCGGCCTCGTTATTGGGCCGAATGAAGGTGCGTTTCGGGGCGGTTGCGCGCAGGCGTGTCGACGAGCGTGCGTGGCGTGGTTGGGTATGATCGGCGGACATGTCGGCATGCCAATGGAGCTAGGGATCATGAATCTGATGAATGCCGATCCGCCCGAAGCGGCCCGAGCCGAGCCGGACGACGAGATGGTGCTCGACCCGCGGGTGCAGGAATCGATCGGCCGATCCCTCAAGGCGCATTATGACGACCTGATCAATGCGCCGGTTCCGGACCGGTTTCTGGTGCTGCTGGCCCAGCTCGAGGACACCGAACGGCGCCTGAAGGCCGAGGGTGGCTCAGATGAGCGCAGCTGACTTCAAGGACGGGCTGATCGCCGAGATTCCGAATCTGCGCGCTTTCGCAGCGTCGCTTTCGGGCTCGATGCAGCTCGCCGACGACCTGGTCCAGGACACGCTGCTCAAGGCCTGGGGCAATGCCGAGAAGTTCCAACCCGGCACCAGCCTGCGGGCCTGGCTCTTCACCATCCTGCGCAACACCTATTACTCGCTCTACCGCAAGCGCGGGCGCGAGGTGCAGGACAGCGAAGGCACCTATGCCGACAGGCTGGCAACCCACGGCAACCAGGAGAGCCATCTCGACCTCGCCGATTTCCGCAAGGCGCTGGCCAAGCTCCCCGAGGAGCAGCGCGAGGTGCTGATCATGGTCGGCGCCACCGGGCTGTCCTATGAGGAGACCGCCGAGATCTGCGGCGTCGCGATCGGCACGATCAAGAGCCGCGTCAACCGGGCACGCGCCAAGCTGGCGGAGCTTTTGTCCATCGGCGGCGTCGACGATCTCGGCCCCGATCGCCGGATCACCGCGGCCGTCCAGCGCGCGGGACCTGAAACCGTCGGCAGCTAGAGCAGGATGCGAAAAAGTGGGAACCGGTTTTTCGCAGAGATCCTGCTCTAAACTCTTAGAATCGATCACGTTTTATGATTTTGGATCGATTCGATCCAAAATCATCGTGATCTGATGGCCCTCTCGCTGTTCAGGACGGTCCGCGGCCGCCTGCTGGCACTGATGGTCGCGATCGTCCTGCCCATCGCCTGCCTGACGGCAGCGGCGGCAGTCGCGACCTACCGGACCGTGTTCGAGGCGATCGAGGCGTCGCAGGCGCGCACAGCGGATGATTTCGCCGTGCGCGCCCGCGTCTGGTATCGCGGCGCACTGCGCTCGCTCGTCGCCAGTTCAACCGCGATCCGGGCGGCAGCGCCGCCCGCAGACAGTTGCGAACGCATCGCCGAGAAGGCAATCGCCGCGGTCTCCGGCTACGAGTCACTGCTGCTGCGGGTCTCCGGCCAGCCGGACTGTATCGGCGGGCTCGACGGCAGCATCCCACGCACCGAGCTCACAGCCGTGGCGAACCAGCTTGCCACGCGCCTTCCCATCAAGCTCTGGGGCGGCACCGAGTTCACCAAGGCCCGCTATGATCAGGTCACGATCGCCGGCCGCTCCTATCTTGCCATCTACAGCGAGTTCGATGGGGGCGATGCGCTCCTGCTCACCAAGCCGGATCCGCTCGACGACACCTTCGACCTCGGCAGCAGCGACAAAGGCATGATGGCGGCGCTGCTCCGACGCGGCGGCGACGTTGTGGTCGCGCGCGGCGGCGCGCAAGCCGACGCATCCTGGCTTCCGAAGGCCGAGACCGTACCCGAGCCGACCGCACATTGGGCTGCTCCGAGCCGGGCCGGACCAAGCCGGACCTACGCCGCCCGCATGGTGGCCGAACCGGATCTCTATGTCGTGGTGAGTTTCGACGGCACGGCAGAGCAAGCCGCGAGGACACAGTTCTACATCCTGCTGCTCGCCCCCCTGCTGACGCTGACTCTACTCGGCCTGGTCTATATGAAGGCTATCGACCAGCATTGCGTGCGCTGGCTGCGCGGCATCGAGGCGACGGCCCGGGCGAGGTCGAGCTCGGCCAGTGCCCGCGTCCCGCTCTCCGACGAGATGCCGCGCGACATCCGCAGCGTCGCCGAGGCCTTCAATGCGATGGTCGACGAGCAGGAGGTGCGCCAGAGCAAGCTCAGGCTCGCGCTCGACGACAACCGCTTCCTGGTCCGCGAGCTGCACCATCGGGTCAAGAACAGCCTCCAGGTGGTGCAGAGCTATATCGGCCTGACCAAGCGCGACCATCGGGGCGAGGCGCGGATGGCGCTCTCGGATGCGGAGTGCCGCGTCCATGTGCTTTCGGCCGCCTATCGCTTCACGCTCGCCGACGGCGAGATGCAGCCGGTGCGCATCGATCTCTTCCTCGACGACGTCGTGGCGATGGTCTCCAGCCTGATCCTCGCCCGCAGTCAGCGGCTGGAGAGCCGCATCGAGACGCAGGCCGCGCTGCCGATCGACCGGATCATCCCGCTCGGCTTCCTGATCGTCGACGTGGTCAGCCGGGTGCTGCGCACAGCTCCGGGCATCGGCCTCGAACTCGCCGTGACCGCGGCCGGCGACGGCATCATCGACATCGCCATCATCGCCGACCGCGACACCATCCAGATCGCGCCGCCGCGCCTGTTCGCGGGATTGCTGATGCAGATCGAAGCCGTCGAGATCAGCCCGCCGCAGGGTCGCAGCCTCGGCATCTGGCGCCTGAGCCACGGCGCTCCGCGCCGAAACGATGCGGCTCAGCCCAGCTTGTCGACCGGCGTGATCTCGACGCCGACGCTGAGTCCGAGGAAGGCGCCGGTCGGCCCGACATAGCTCCCCGACACTGGCGACGCGTCCTGCGGCACCCGCGCGACCGCGACCCGCAGCAATTGCCGGTCAGCGACGAGGTCGTTGGTCGGATCGAACTCGACCCAGCCATCATTGGGGATGAAGACGTCGGCCCAAGCGTGGGTCAACCCGGCCACGGAGGTCATCGCCCCGCCCTGCGGCGAGCGATCATGGATATAGCCGGTGACGAAGCGCGCCGCGAAGCCGAGACGGCGCGCCAGTTCGATGAACAGCCAGGCGAAGTCGCGGCAGGATCCCGCCCCCGCCCGCAGCGTGTCGAGCGGATGCTGGGTCCCCTCGTCGAAGCGCACGGCATAGCTCAGGCCGGCATTGATCTCATGCGCCAGGGCGCGCAGCAGATGGCCGCCGTTGAGCCGGCCCCGGAACGCCTGCAGCCAGGCATCGAGCGCTCCGTCGGGATCGGCGGCGGCGAGGTCGAGATAGGGCTGGAGCACGGCGCGCTCGGCCGGCGTGTAGTTGACCTCGGAGCTCTCTATGTCAGGCTCGACCTTCGAGCGCGGTAGCGCCGAGCCGAAGCGCTGGACGACGAGCTCGCTGACAACCTCGAGCGTGTCCGACGGGCCAGCGAAGCTCGCCATGGCGACCGGGTTGCCATAGGCATCGTGCATCCAGCGCAGCGCGGCCGGCGGCGAGATCGCGATCGCGGTGTCGAGGACGCGCAGATCGAAGGAATCGCGCGGACGCAGCATCAGTCGATGCGGGCCGAAGACGACCGGCTCGGCGTAGCGATAGGTCGTCGCGTGGCGAATGCGCAGATACATCTGATCTCCAGCCGATCCATCATACCTCGCCATCACGGCAAAAAGCCGCCTCGCGGCGGCTTTGCTGGTCAGGCAGGTCAATTACGCGCGAGCGCCGGATCGGTTCCGGGGTTTTAGCGCAGGACGGTGTTGCCCTTGAGGCTGGCCTCGCGCTGCGAGGTCGGGACGACGCGATGAGCGAAATCACGGCGCATCTCGGCCGGATTGACCGCCGCGTACTGGACATCGGCCGGGGCGCCACGCTGCAGCTTGGCCTGGGCCACCGCTTCCGAGCTCTCGCCGAAGCCGTTCTGGTACGAGGCGCCCATGGTCAGGGCGGTCACGACCAGCGCCATGCCGCCGAAGAAGGTGGCAGCGCGCTTGAAGGGGGCAAGGCTGGCAGTGGTCATCTTCGCTCTCCCGGTTCGTGTGGTCGTTCTTGAAAGGCGGAACGGCTTTTCAACCCGTCTGGCAGGGAATTGTTCCGGTTTGCGCGAAAATCGCGGCGATCCCGATTCTTTCTTCAGGCGCGATTCGTTTTTCAGGCGACTGAGCGATCATTGGCGGCTTCGCGCCGGCGGAAGAGCCGCCAGAGCGACCGGGTCAGGCGCCTCGAGGTCAGATGCGCGCCAGCCTCGCGCTTCTCGAAGGTGATCTTGCGCTCGTGGAAATCCTCGAGGCCAGGCCGATGCCCGACGCTGATGATCGTCGCATAGGAGAGCTCGCTATCGATCAGCCCGAGCAGAGAATCCTGGCTGGCCTCGTCGAGCGCCGAGGTCGCCTCGTCCATGATGATGATGTCGGGCTTCTGGATCAGCAGCCGGGCGAAGGCGACGCGCTGACGCTCACCACCGGACAGGGTCTGGTCCCAACGCTCCTCCTCGTCGAGCCGTCGGCCGAGCGAGGCGAGCCCGCAGCGCTTCAGCGCGTCCCTGACCGCTTCGTCGTCGACGCGGCTCTCGGCTTCCGGGTAGAGCAGCACGTCGCGCAGCGTGCCGATCGGCAGATAGGGCTTCTGCGGCACGAAGGCGATGCGCTTGCCCGGCGGCAGCTTGATCGAACCCGAGCCCCAGGGCCAGAGGCCCGCGATCGCACGGATCAAGGTGCTCTTGCCCGTGCCGCTCTCGCCGGCGACCAGGACCTTCTCGCCGGCCGCGATCACGATCGACGCGTCGGCGATGACGATCCGCCCGTTGAGGTGGGCGATCGAAAGATCCGCGATATGGATGCCGCCATCCTCGCTCTCCCCCAGCTCGATCTGGGTCTCGCCCTCCATGATCGTGCCGATGTCGAGCGCCTCCAGCGCTTCAGCCAGCTCGTCGACGCGCCTCACCGAGGCGAACCACTCCGCCAGCCGGACGAAATTGTCGACGAACCAGATCAGGGCGGCCTGTACCGCGCTGAAGGCGGCGACGACCTGCATGACGGCGCCCAAGGAGATCTCGCCCGAGAGGTATTTCGGCGCGATCAGCAGCAGCGGCACGATCGGGAACAACGCGCCATTGGTGTTCAGCACGATGGCGATGACGCCCTGCTGCCGGACCACCTTCAGCCAGGCGGCGACGACGCGGCCATAGTTCTCGCCGACCGAATCGCGCTCGTCGGCGTCCCCCTTGATGAGGGCGATGCTCTCGGCGTTCTCGCGCAACCGCGTCATCTCGGCACGGAACTGCGCCTCGGCCTCGTTCTTGGCGGCGATGCGCGGCACCAAAGGTCGCCCGGCAAAATAGGCCGCGACGGAGGCGACGACCGCATAGACGATCGCGGCGATCGCCATGTAGCTGGGTATGACGATCTCGGACCCGCCGAGCGTGAAATGCACCGAGCCTGCGACCTGCCACAGGATCGCGGCAAAGGTCACCGCGGTCACGAAGGCGCTGAGCAGGCCGATGGCGAACTCGACCAGGGGCTCGATGGACAGGCGGACATCCTCGGCGATGCGGTACTCGGGCGCGCTCTGCTCGCGCGCGACGAATTGCATCCGGTAATAGCGCTGGTCGGCGATCCACCAGCCGGCGAGGCGATGCGTCAGCCATTCCCGCCAGCGCACCTGCAGCAGCATCCGGCTGATCACCAGGCAGGACAACAAGGCAGCCGACGCCGCGACGATCAGCGGCAGCCAGCCGACAGTCGTCCAGATCTTGTCGAGGTCGCGCTTTTCCAGCGCGTCGAAGAACAGCCGGTTCCAGCTGTTGACGCCAACCGCCGCGCCGAGCTGGGCCGCGACGAAGAGCAGCACCGCGAGGGTGAGCCCCCAGGCGCGCAGCCTGGTCTCGCCGCGCCAGAAGCCCGAGGCGACACGAAAGAACTGGCGCAGGCGCGAACGCCGCAGCCCGGAGGCATGTGATTTCATGCGGCGGCCTCCTGAGCCGATCTGCTATGCCGGGACGGGCGCGATTGCTAAGCCACGGCTTTCGCGCCACACAGAAAACGCAAGCATTCGCCGCGGGTTCCGGCGGATGAAGGAGCCGGGCGTGATCGTCGCATCGAGCAATCATCGCAATCACCGCAGCCCGTCCTGCCTCGCCTGTCCGTTGCGGCTGAAACCTGCCTTCAAGGACAAGTCTGACGAGGAGATCCGCTTCATCCAGGAGATGAAGCTTGATCACCGGCAATTGCCGGCCGGCGCCGACATCATCCACCCCGGCCAGGAGGATGCCGAGCTCTACACGCTCTTTTCCGGCTGGGCCTTCCGCTACAAGTCGCTGCCGGACGGACGCCGGCAAATCCTGAACTTCCTGCTACCCGGCGATCTCGTCGGCCTGCAGGCTTCGTTGCTCAGCGCCGCCCAGCACGGCATCGAGGCGCTGACCGAGGTCGAGCTCTGCGTCTTCCCGCGCCGGCGCACCTATGAAATGTTCGGGCGGATGCCGGCGCTCGCCTATGAGCTCGCCTGGCTCGGCTCGCGCGAGGAGAGCCTGATCGACGAGAACCTGACCTCGGTCGGCCAGCGCAATGCGCAGGAGCGGATCGCGGCGCTGGTGATCTCGCTCTATCGCCGGGCCGAAGCGCTCGGCCTGGTCGCCGAGAAGAGCTTCGCCTTCCCGCTGACGCAGCAGCAGCTCGCCGATGCGCTCGGCCTCTCGCTGGTCCACACCAGCAAGACCTGGGCCCGCCTGCGCAAAGCCGGGATGTTCTCGCTCGAGCGCGGCCGCCTCACCATCCACAATCCGCGCCTGACCGAGCGCATGGCGCTGCTGTTCGAGGGCGAGCTTCACCCGCGCCCGCTGATCTGATCGCCGATGCCCGGGCGGCCAGCCAAGAAATCGCTGGATTCGACCCGCTCTTGACCCCATATGACAGCGGCGTAACGTCACGGCATTGTCATGTCGCTCCGGCGCGGGCCTTCCGCCTGGCCGCATCGAGGTTCTGGATGGTCCATTCCGCTTCCGGTCAGCGCCTGCGCGCCACTCGCTTCGGGCGCTCGTCCGTAGCTGCGCGGCTGGAGCACGAGGTGCGGCTGACGGCGGCCGATTTTGCCGACAGCGTCGCAGAGGCCAGGCTTCGGGTCGCCGCCGCGCGCTACAAGGTCGAGGACGAGGTCCGCAACACCGCCGGCAAACTGAAGTCGCATGTGCGTAAAGCGGCCGACGAGGCCAAGGCCCGGTTCAGCGACGATGCTCGCTTCCTCAAGTCCTGGATCGATTCGCCCGGAAGAACCGGCGCGGTCGCGCCGTCGAGCCCGTTCCTGGCCAGGCGCATGGCGTCCTATGTCGATCCGCAGGCGCAAGGGCCGGTGGTCGAGATCGGCCCGGGCACCGGCCCGGTCACCGAAGCGCTGATCGAGCGCGGTATCGACGAAGCCAGGCTGATCCTGGTCGAGTACAGCCCGGAATTCTGCGAGCTGCTGCGCCGCCGCTTTCCGCAGGCCACGGTCATCGAAGGCGATGCCTATGCGCTCTCGACGACACTCGCCGGGCATCTGACCGAGAAGGCGAGCGCGGTGGTGTCTTCGCTGCCGCTGTTCAACAAGCCGCCGGCTGAGCGGACCGAACTGGTGCAGGACGCCTTTGCCAATGTGCTCAATCCCGGCGCACCCTTCATCCAGTTCACCTATGCGGTGATCTCGCCGGTGCCGCGCAAAGGCTCCCACCTCAAGGCTGAGGTTTCCGACTGGGTGCTGCGCAACATCCCGCCGGCGCGCGTCTGGGTCTATCGCCGCGCCAAGCCGTGACGGCACGGGCTTGACTGGACGCCCGCATCGCTCGACATCGCAGAATGAAAAAGCCGGGGCGCTCGCTCGGCTGGAGCAGCCCCGCGTTTCTCCAAATCGCGGGATTGCTCCAAGTTTTTGTTTTGATCGCATTTTCTTCACGCGAACCGGTGCCCGCTTCGCTCGAAAATGCTCCAGTTTGTCGGAGTGACCATGCCCAAAATCCTCGTCTTCGCCGGCTCCTGGCGCCCGGGCTCGATGAACACCCGGCTCGCGACTTTGATCGCGGGGAATCTCCAGGTGGCGGGAGCCGAGGTGACGCAGATCTCGCTCGGCGACTATCCGCTGCCGCTGATCGACGCGCGCGCGTTCGACAACGACCCGCCTGATGAGGCGATGGCGCTGGCGGCGCTGGTCGATGCCCATGACGGGCTTTTCATCGCCAGCCCCGAATACAATTCCGGCTATCCGCCGGCGCTGAAGAACGCGCTCGACTGGATCAGCATCGTCCGCTCCGGCGGCCCCGGCCTGCGCGAGAAGGTGGTTGCGATCGGCGGCGCCTCGGCCGGCAATCTCGGCACCTATCGCTGCCTGACCCAGCTGCGCACCGTGCTCGAACTCGGCTTCGGCGCGCTGCTCGTGCCGGAGATGCTCGCGGTCAACGGCGCCGACAAGGCCTATGGCGAGGATGGCGACTTCACCGACAAGCGCCTCAAGGGCATGCGCGACAAGATGGTGGCCCGGCTGGTGAAGGTCGCGGCGCTGCATCCCTAGAGCGCGGTTACTCCATCCCGCACGGCCCGCTCGCCGGCGACAGGCGCCAGAGCCCGTCATCGGGCCTGGCGGGAATGCGGACGGCGCCGTCGGCGATCTCCTCGGCATCGTAGGGGTTGGGATTAGCGATGATGCTGGCATTGCGGATGTCGAGCGTGCCGTTCGGGCCGCGCTCGATCCGCCAGTTCCCGGCCTCCCATTCCGGTACGCAGCGCAGCCCCTGCCCGGCCGGCTTGCAGATGCCGCCGAGCTGGTAGTCGAAGCCCTGATCGGCCTTCACGCGCTGGCGCAGGTTGACATAGAGCGCGACGTAGAACCCACCTTGCCCGGCTTCGGCCCAGTTCTGCGGCAGATGGACCAGGCGGATCCGCGTGACTTTCTGCTGTGGATGGCTGGCGAGATGGGCGGCATCATAGGTCCGCTCCCAGCAAGCGGCCTTCGCCGGCGGCAGCTCGCGCTCGAGCGGCCGGGCTTGCGCAAAGGCGGCAAGGCAGCAGATGGCGACAGTCAGGGGCAGGCGCATCACGGCTCTCCTTGCCGAGCTGCCGCACCGTGAAGCACACATCACCGCTGATCAAGCCGACTTGCGGGAAGCGGGGATGGTTTCGCCATCGCACTGGCCTTATCAGCCCGAATCCGGCACATCCGGCGGATGTCATCGCCCCGCGAATCAGAAGCCCGCGCGATCCTGAAGTCGGTCTTCGGCTATGACGATTTCCGCCCCGGGCAATGGGAGGTAATCGAGGCCGCGCTCGCTGGCCGCGACGTCTTCGCGGTGATGCCGACCGGCTCGGGCAAGTCGATGTGCTACCAGCTGCCGGCGCTGGTCACCGGCGGGTTGACGCTGGTGGTTTCGCCGCTGATCGCGCTGATGCGCGACCAGGTCGGCCAATTGGTGCGCGCCGGCGTCTCCGCCGCCTCGCTCAACTCGATGAACAGCGAGGCCGAGGCGGCCCAGGCCTGGGACAAGCTCAATTCCGGCGAGCTGCGGCTCCTCTTCGTCTCGCCGGAGCGTCTGGCGGGCGAGGGCCTCGTCGCCCGCCTGCGGCGCCTGGGCGTGACGCGGCTGGCCATAGACGAGGCGCATTGCGTCTCGCAATGGGGCCATGACTTCCGCCCGGAATATCGCCTGCTCTCGAAAGTGCGCGAGGCGCTCGGCGATGTCCCCGTGACGGCGCTCACGGCGACCGCCGACCGCCAGACGCGCGACGACATCGCCCAGCAGCTCTTCCCGGCGCCGCCGCACCTCGTCGTCCATTCCTTCGATCGGCCGAACCTGAAGCTCGCCTTCGCCCCGAAGGATCAGCCGCGCCGGCAGATCGACGACTTCCTGAAGGTCCATCGCGGCGGCTCGGGCATCGTCTACTGCTCCTCGCGCGGCCGCACCGAGCGGCTGGCGCAGGGTCTCAGCGAAAAGGGCTGGAAGGCCTATCCCTACCATGCCGGGCTGGAGCAGACGGAGCGCAACCGCAACCAGGACATCTTCCTGCAGGAGGACGGCGTCGTCGTCTGCGCCACCATCGCCTTCGGCATGGGCATCAACAAGCCGGATGTGCGCTTCGTCGTCCATGCCGACATGCCGGGCTCGATCGAGAGCTATTATCAGGAGATCGGCCGTGCCGGGCGCGACGGGCTGCCGGCTGATACGCTGACCCTCTACGGCGTCGACGACATGGCGCTACGCCGCCGCCAGATCGACGAGAAGCAGATCGACGACGAACGCCGGCGCATCGAGCACAAGCGCCTCAACGCGATGATCGACCTGTGCGAATCGGCGTTGTGCCGACGCTCGGCGCTCTTGTCCTATTTCGGCGAACAGGTGCCGCCCTGCCGGCATGGCCAGGTCAATTCCGACAACGCGCAGTTCCGCTGCGATCTCTGCGGGCCGACCGCGCCCGAGCTCGCCGACGCGACGCTCGATGCGCGAAAATTGCTCTCGGCGGTGATCCGCTCCGGCCAGCGCTACGGCGCCGGCCATCTCGCCGATATCCTGACCGGCACCCAGACGGAGGCGATCCGGCGCCAGAACCATGACGGCCTGAAGACCTTCGGCGTCGGCAACGACAAACCCAAGGGGGCCTGGATGGCGATGGCCCGCAAGCTCTTCGCCGCCGGCGCGCTCGCCGAGGCCAGCACCGAACATGGCGGCTTCTGCCTGACCGAGAAGGGCGAAGACATCCTGTTCGGGCGCGAGCCGATCGCGCTGCGCGTCGACCCGCTCGCGGAACGGCGCTCGCGCCGCGGCCAGCGCGAAGCAGCGCGCGCCGACGGGCTCGACGGCGATACCGCCACCCTGTTCGAGCATCTGCGCCAGCTCAGGCTGAGCCTTGCGCGCGAGGAAGGCGTCGCCGCCTACATCATCTTCACCGACCGCACGCTGATCGCGATGGCGCGCGAGCGGCCGCTCGGCCTCGACGAGATGCGCGCTATCGAAGGCGTCGGCGAACGCAAGCTCGCCCAGTACGGCGAGGTTTTCCTGGATGCGATCGCGACATTCACTGGCTAAATCCGCCACTCCCGCGTACGTACGCGCACGCACGTGAAAAAGCCATCCTGAAGCACTATATTCTCCTGACGAATCAAGATCATCGCGGGCGCCTGCTCGCCCGCCGAAGGACCCCACCATGAGCGATTCTGCCCGCGACCTCGAGGATGCCGCCTATGGCGCCGATTCCATCAAGGTTCTCAAGGGCCTGGACGCGGTGCGCAAGCGCCCCGGCATGTACATCGGCGACACCGATGACGGCTCGGGCCTGCACCATATGGTCTATGAAGTCGTCGACAATGCCATCGACGAGGCACTCGCCGGCCATGCCGACCTCGTCACGGTGACGCTGAACGCCGAGGGCTCGGTCACCGTCACCGACAATGGCCGCGGCATCCCGACCGATATCCACAGCGAGGAAGGCATCTCGGCGGCCGAGGTCATCATGACCCAGCTTCATGCCGGCGGTAAGTTCGACCAGAACTCCTACAAGGTCTCGGGCGGCCTGCACGGCGTCGGCGTCTCGGTCGTCAACGCGCTCTCGATCTCGCTGAAGCTCCGGATCTGGCGCGGCGGCAACGAGCATTTCATGGAGTTCCGCCATGGCGATGCAGTTGCCCCGCTCGCCGTCGTTGGCCCGGCCGGGGACAAGCGCGGCACGGAGGTGACGTTCACGCCCTCCCAAGAAACCTTCACGATGATCGAGTTCGACTACAAGACGCTGGAGCACCGGCTGCGCGAGCTCGCATTCCTGAACTCAGGCGTGCGCATCGTGCTGACCGATGCCCGCCATGCCGAGGTCGTGCGCGAGGAATTGATGTACGAAGGCGGCGTTGAAGCCTTCGTGCGCTACCTCGATCGCGCCAAGACGCCAATCATCTCCAAGCCGGTGATGCTCTCGAACGAGAAGGACGGCATCACCGTCGACGTCGCGCTGTGGTGGAACGACAGCTACCACGAGAACGTGCTCTGCTTCACCAACAACATCCCGCAGCGCGATGGCGGCACCCATCTCGCCGGCTTCCGCGCCGCGCTGACGCGGCAGGTCACCGGCTATGCCGAGACGTCCGGCATTTCGAAGAAAGAGAAGGTCTCGCTGACCGGCGACGATTGCCGCGAGGGCCTGACCGCGATCGTCTCGGTCAAGGTGCCGGATCCGAAGTTCTCCTCGCAGACCAAGGACAAGCTGGTTTCCTCGGAGGTTCGCCCGGTCGTCGAGAACGTCGTCAACCAGGCGCTCTCGACCTGGCTCGAAGAGCATCCGAACGAGGCCAAGACCATCGTCGGCAAGGTGGCCGAGGCCGCCGCCGCCCGCGAGGCCGCCCGCAAGGCGCGCGACCTCACCCGCCGCAAGGGCGCGCTCGATATCGCCTCGCTTCCAGGCAAATTGGCTGATTGCCAAGAGAGGGATCCGGCCAAGTCCGAGATCTTCATCGTCGAGGGCGACTCGGCCGGTGGCTCGGCCAAGCAGGGCCGGGCCCGCGAATACCAGGCCGTCTTGCCGCTGCGTGGCAAGATCCTGAACGTCGAGCGCGCGCGCTTCGACAAGATGCTGTCCTCCGACCAGGTCGGCACGCTGATCACGGCGCTCGGCACCGGCATCGGACGCGACGAGAAGGACTCAAGCGCCTTCAACGTCGAGAAGCTGCGCTACCACAAGATCATCATCATGACCGACGCCGATGTCGACGGCGCCCATATCCGCACCCTGCTGCTGACCTTCTTCTATCGGCAGATGCCGGAGCTGATCGACCGCGGCCACCTCTTCATCGCCCAGCCGCCGCTCTACAAGGCAGCGCGCGGCAAGTCGCAGACCTATCTCAAGGACGAGCGCGCGCTGGAGGATTATCTCGTCGACAGCGCGCTCGACGGCGCCGTCTTCCGCACCGGTGACGGAGCTGAGCGCGGCGGCCCCGATTTGCGCGCCCTGATCGAGGAAGCCCGCAGCATCCGCCACACGCTGTCGCAGCTGCATTCGCGCTATGACCGGCGCGTCGTCGAGCAGATCGCCATCGCCGGCGCGCTGCGTCCACAGGGCGAACGCGGCGAGGCTGAGCTCACCGAGGCCGCCGCCTCTGTCGCGCGCCGGCTCGACGCGATCTCGGACGAGATCGAGCGCGGCTGGGAGGGCAAGGCCGCCGATGGCGGCTTCACCTTCTCGCGGCTGGTGCGCGGCGTGAAGCAGGTCGTCTCGCTCGATTCCGGGCTTCTCGCCAGCGCCGAAGCGCGCAAGCTCGACGCTGCTGCACATTCGCTGCGGGAAGCTTATGCCAAGCCGGGCGTGCTCAGCCGCAAAGGCGACGACCATATCGTCAATGGCCCGAGCGATCTGTTCGACGCAATCAACGCCATCGGCAAGAAGGGCGTGTCGCTGCAGCGCTACAAAGGCCTCGGCGAGATGAATCCCGACCAGCTCTGGGAGACGACGCTGGACCGCGACGTACGTTCGCTGCTGCGCGTCAAGAACGACCAGAACGACGAGGCCGACGACCTCTTCGTCAAGCTGATGGGCGACGTGGTCGAACCGCGCCGCGAATTCATCCAGACCAATGCGCTGAACGCGACGGTCGATACCTGAGCGGCACTGAAGAACGCCTCGCTCCCGCTTCGCCATGCTCGCCCCTGTGGCGAGCATCTGCGTCTTAAGCGCCTCACGCGATCAGTGAGGGAAGACGTTGGATGGCCGGGACAAGCCCGACCATGACGCGAAGGATGCTGTTACGGTCCTCGGAAATCTGGCGACGCGAGGCTTCAGAAGCCCTGCGGGAGCGTGCCACGACCATAAAGTTCGCCTTGCCCAGCCCCGCTGCCGAGGCCGGAGCGGACATAGGCCGGGCCGCCCTCGCGCGCCGGCGGCAGGCCGAGCTGGAGATCGCCGCGATCCGGTGGCGGCGCGTTCCGCACCACCCGCGAGCGCATCACCGGAGCAGGCTCAGAGACGCCGACCGGCTCCTCGCGCGAGACGCAGCCGCCGAGCAAGGTGACGAGGACGGCAGCCGCGCCGAAATGATAGCGGTTCATGGTTTTTCCAATGCGGGAGGCGCGGGCGACCGCAGCCGAACGAGTGCGGCGCAACCTGCATGACCCGCGCGGTCCGCGCAAGCTCCCGCAGCGAGCGTCAGCGGTGCGTCAACCGCCGGTCGAAGCGCATCATCAGCGCGTTGCAGGTCACCGCGAAAACGGTCAGCAGCAGGGCGATCGCCATGATCGTGTCGATCTGGCCGAGGTTGATCGCCCCGGTCAGCAGGAAGCCGAGGCCGCGCTGCGAGGCGAACATCTCGCCGATCAGCACGCCAAGCAGCGTCAGCGAGAAGCCGAGCCGAACGCCCGAGATGATCTCGGGCAGGATCGCCGGCATGATCACGGTGAAGGCGTTCTGCGAGGGCGAGAGCCGCATCACCTGCGACGTCCGGCGGTAGACCGGCTTCATCTGGCGGATCGCGTTCATCGAGAACAGCGTGATCGGGATCAGCCCATGCATCACGCCGAAAGCGATCTTGGCGGAAATACCGAGGCCGAAGCAGAGCAGCACCAGCGGGTACAGCACGACCTTGGGGATCGAGTAGAGCGTCGTCAGGATCGGCTCGGCGACATTGCCGGCGAGCTTGCGCACGCCGAGCACGATGCCGAGCGCGATGCCCCCGAAGAGCGAGATCGCGAAGGCGGCGACGAAGGCCCGCATCGTCTCGGAGACGTTGAGCCAGAACTCGCCGGTCGCAAGCAGGGAAGCGAGCTTCGTGACCGTCGCCGCCGGCGAGGCCAGCGAAGAGGCGCCGACCAGGAGATGCAGGCCCTGCCAGAGCACGAGAAGAGCGAGGAGCACGAGGAACGTGCCGGCGGATCGTGGCATGAGAGCAGT
Source organism: Bosea sp. 29B (assembly GCF_902506165.1). Taxonomy (NCBI): domain Bacteria; kingdom Pseudomonadati; phylum Pseudomonadota; class Alphaproteobacteria; order Hyphomicrobiales; family Alloboseaceae; genus Allobosea; species Allobosea sp. 29B. The sequence continues at coordinate 2,313,766 of NZ_LR733817.1, read as the reverse complement.
CATGGCGTCACCGCTGCCTGCGCGCCTGGAGGCGCCGGTCGATCACATTGAGGAAGGTGTTGACGACGGTGACGACGATGAGGACGAGCAGCATCAGCGCGTACATGTGCCCGTTCTCGAACAGGTTGTAGGCATAGGCGATGGCATAGCCGACGCCGGCGCCTGACAGGATGAACTCCGAGGCGATCACGCCGATGAAGGAATAGGCGACCGAGAGCTTGACCCCGGTGAAGAGGTAGGGCGTCGCCGCCGGCAATTCGATCAGCAGCGCAGTCTTGACCCGCGACATCCGGTAGATCTGGCCGGTCTTGCGCAGCACGCGCGGGATGCGGTCGAGCCCGTTCAGCGTTGCGGTCACCATCGAGACGATGGCGAGCAGCACCGCGATCGCGATGATCGAGGCCGAGCCGACGCCGAACAGGGTGATGAAGATCGGATAGAAGACGAAGGTCGGGACGGCATAGTAGCTCGCCAGCAGCGGCTCGATCGCGTCGCGCAGGCCCGGCAGCGAGTAGATGATCACGCCGGCTGCGAAGCCGAGCAGGACAGAGAGCACGGTCGAGATCGCGATATTGGTGAAGGTGATCGCGATATCGGCCGAGAACTGCCCGGAGGCGAGGATCTTGCCGAGCTCGACCACCATGTCGGATGGAGCGATCATCACCATGCGCGGGATGATGCCGACGCGGCAGAGCGCCTCGACCAGCAGGATCATCGCGGTGACGACTGCAACGCGCAGCCATTTCTCGGACATGGCTCAGGCCTTTCCGGCCGACATGATCTTCAAGGCCTCGATCCGGAGCTTTTCCCAGAGGCGGGCGGTGATGTCGCCGAAATGCGGGGTCGAGACGACGCGACTGTCGCGGTCCCGCTCCCAGCCGGTTTCGACGAAATCGATGAAGGTACCGGGCCGGGTCGACATCACCCCGACGCGATCCGACAGCATCGCCGCCTCGTCCAGCGCGTGAGTGATCAGGAGCACGGTGGCAGAGGTCTCGCGCCAGAGGCGCAGCAATTCGTCGCCCATCAGCAGGCGGGTCTGCTGGTCGAGCGCGCCGAAGGGCTCGTCGAGCAGGATCAGGCGCGGTTGCATCACCAAAGTGCGGGCGATGCAGACACGCTGGCGCATGCCTCCGGAAAGCTGGGCCGGATAGGAGGCGGCAAAGTCCTTCAGCCCCATGAAGCCGACGGCGTAATCGACGCGTCTGTTGATCTCGGCCGGATCGACCCCGGCCCGGCGCAGGCCGAAGGCGACATTGTCGCGGACATTGAGCCAGGGGAAGGAGGCGTCCTCCTGGAAGACGACGCCGACGCCGTCGGGCACGCCCTGAATGGGCTTGCCTTCGAACTCGGCCGTGCCGGCCTGCGGGGCGCTGAGGCCCGCGAGGATGTCGAGCAAGGTCGACTTGCCGCAGCCGGACGGGCCGACCACCGAGAAGAACTCGCCCTTGGCCAGATCGAGATCGACCGGGCCAAGCGCATGCAGGGTCGATTTCGGGAGGTCGAAGACCCGGGTGACGCCGCGCAGCCTGGCATGGGCCGGGGCGGCGGCAGCCTGCGGCGCGAGCGGCACGATCTTGGCCCCCGATGCCGCGCTCATTGCTTCGCCTGGAGGTCGGCGGGCAGGTAGGACTTGTCGAGCACGGCCGACCAGTCGACGTCGCTCTTGACCTCGCCGATCAGCTTCAGGCCCTCGACCATGCGGTTGAGCTCCTCGACGTTGAACTCGCCCTCGCTCCACATCTTCGGCGGGATCATGTTGTCGACGGCTTCCTTGGCGATCGGCGCGTCGAGCTTGTAGAGCTTCTCGATGATCTTGGCGGTCTCGGCCGGGTCCTTGTAGATCGCCTGCACGCCGGCGCGGCGGCCGGCGATGATCGCCTTGAGCTTCTCGGGATTCTCCTGCGCGAATTTGCGCGTGGTGATGCCGACCGAGGTCGTCATCGGCTTCAGGACGTCGCCGGCCTTGTAGAGCGTGCGGTACTTGTCCTTGCGGATGATCGAGAGCGGCTCGATCAGCACCGAGCCGACCACGGCGTTCTGCTCGAGCATGGTCAGCGCCGGGACATAGCCGCCGGCGGCGACGCGCTGGACCTTCGTCTGGTCGACGCCCTTCTCGCGCAGCACCATCAGCAGCAGCATTTCCGAGACGGACTTGGGCGAGGTGATCGCGACCTTCTTGCCGGCGAGGTCCTCGACGCCCTTGAGGTCGGAGTTCGGCATGACGACCATCGAGGCCTCGGCGACACTGCGCGTGCCGGTGTTGACGATGATCAGGTCGAGCCCCTGCGCCTTGGCAGCGAGCGCGGCCGAGACCGCGACCTCGCCATATGGCGTCGCGCTGGCAAGGATGTTGCGCACCGTGGTGCCGCCGCCGCCGGAGCCGATGATGCCGGTGATGTCGATGCCGGCCTGCTTGAACAGGCCCTTCTCCATCGCCACCGCATAGGGCGCGCCATAGAGGCTCGCACCCCATTGGGTGACCGAGATCTCCTCGGCGCGTGCAGGCGCCTGCAGGGAGAGGACAGCCGCAGCGGCGATGGCCGCGAGACGATTGAACGAAGTCAGGCCAAGCCAAGCGGTCATGTCACTCTCCCATTGTGGCAGGCCGCCGATCGTTATCGTTGCAGCAGGCCGGACTTTCACGTCCAAATTTCATTTGTATGCAAACAACGATCTCAACGGATTTCAAGCTTGTCAAGCGATTTGAGATCGACCACTTGCAAACTGCCTGCGGCAGCCGGGAGCGAGACTATCGCGCGTGATCTCGTTCGCAACTGCGAAGTGAAATGGCACTCGATCTCTGTCGCGCCGCGCAGATTCGACGAGAATTGAAGGAGTTGGGTCGACCACAGGCTCGATCGCAGCTTGGCATCGAGCACAGGCCAGGCCGCTCCCGACTCGCGACATCGTCGGTCGGTCGGTCACTGCTGCGGGAAACGGCAGGCTCGCCTCATTTGTATGCAAATGATCTGGAGTGACTATTTCGCCCCTCCCCAGCGCTGACGGCGCCGCCTTGTCGAAGGGATAACACGCCGGTCTCTCTTGCCCGACTCGACTCTGACGTGTCGTTAAGCAACCATAAGTTGCTGCCGGCTGCGGGAGCGCTCAGCTGCAACCCCGGGGGGATGGGGATGGAGGCTTTAGCTTGGCCGCGCGCCGGCGCCGGCGAGGTGCGTATGCTCGGCCTGCCCGCCGAGATCGCCTTCCTGGCCGACCATGGTGTGCCGCCCGCAGAGTTGCGGGAGGCCACCCGGCTCGCGGAGCGGATCGGCGTGTCGCCGAGCCGTCAGGTCATCGCCTCCGGCCTCGTCACCGAAGAGCAGTTCTACCGGGCGCTGGCTGTGGAGCTCGACCTGCGCTTCCAGCCGCGCGCGCCTCCCTTGCAGCCGGGCGGCGACGTCGCGGCGATCCTGCGCGAAGGCCTGGCCGCGACGCGTGTCCACCCCGAGAGTCCCCTGCGCTTCGCAGCCGCGCCACCGCCGGGCCCGGCCTTGCGACGCTTCCTCTCGGCCGGCGCCCGAGCTCGCGAGGATATCCTGGTGCTGCCTCCCACTGCGCTGGCGGCCGAGCTGCGGCGGACAAACGCCGGACCAATCACGCGCGCAGCGGCTTGGCTGGACGAGGCAGGCCGGCAGCGCTTCAGCGCCCGAACCGGCACAAACTGGCTGCAGAAGACGCTGGCCTTCATCCTGGTCGCCATTCTTTCCGTGGCCGGCACGCTCATGCCAACGCTGACCTTGATCGGCGTGATGCTAACGCTGGGACCGGTCTTCTTCGGTGCGGTGATCCTGCGCCTCGCAGCCCTGATGGAGACGCCAACCATCGATCTCTGGCGAGAGCACCGCTGGCAGATCGACGATAGCCGTCTTCCCGTCTACACCGTCGCTGTCCCGATCTTCGGCGAAGAGGCGGTGCTCGACCAATTGATCGGCGCGCTCGCCGCCATCGACTATCCGCCTGCCAAGCTCGACATCCGCATCCTCGTCGAGGAGGTCGACTGGCGGCTGCGCCGCGCCCTTTCGGCCTATGAACTGCCACCCTTCATGCAGGTCGTGGTCGTGCCGCGCGGCACTCCGCAAACCAAGCCGCGTGCGCTCAACGTCGCGCTCGCAGAAGCGCGTGGGGCCCTGTTCACCATCTTCGATGCCGAGGACATTCCCGAGCCGCGCCAGTTGCGCCTCGCCGCCGCCCGCTTCATGCGCTCGGATGAGGAACTCGTCTGCCTGCAGGCGCATCTCGTCATCGACAACACCGAGGACAGCTGGCTTTCCCGCTGCTTCGCGCTCGAATATGCTGGGCTGTTCGACGTGCTCAACCCCGGCCTGCTGCAATCGGGCCTGCCGATCATGCTCGGCGGCACCTCGAACCATTTCCGGACGCAGGCGCTGCGCGCCATCGGCGGCTGGGATCCCTGGAACGTCACGGAGGATGCCGATATCGGCTTCCGGCTCGTGCGCGCAGGCGGCTACATCGCCGACCTGCCGAGCCACACCCTCGAGGAAGCACCCGTCACGCTGCGCGCCTGGCTCAAGCAGCGCACGCGCTGGCACAAGGGCTACCTGCAGACGCTGGTCAGCCACCTGCTGCAGCCCGGCCGGCTGCTGAAAGAAGCCGGCCTCTTCAGCACGCTGACCTTTCTGGTGTTGGCGCTGGGAACCGTGCTGGGGAGCTTCTTCTATCCCGTGTTCGTCGCGGCAACCGGGACAGCCATGCTAAGCGGCTCGTTGCTGTCGCCGAATGGCCTCCTAGAGCTGCTCTTTTCGTCATTGGCGCTGGTGCTGAGCGTCAGCGGGATCTGCGTGGTCTTCCTGGTGCCGGCGCTCGGCGCCTGGCGACGCGGCGCACCCGGGCTCTGGCGCTGGCTGCCGCTACTGCCCGTCTATCATCTGCTGGCCTCGCTGGCAGCGTGGCTCGCCCTGTACGAATATCTCGACGACCGCTTCGGCTGGAACAAGACGGTGCACGGACTTGCCCGCTCGTCGCGCTATCGCGACCGGGCGCAGCCTACGGCACTCACAGATGACGCAGCCACTCCTGCGCCGCCTCTGCCGGCGGGCGCTCGATATTGAAGGCGCCGACGAAGCCGCCGTTCTTGTCCATCAGGTAGACCAAAGCGGTGTGGTCCATGGTGTAGTCGCCGTCCTTGAGCGGCACCTTGCGGGCATAGGCGCGATAGGCCTTGACCGTGGCGTCAATCGCGGCGCGCTCGCCGGTCAGCCCGACGATGCGCGGGTCGAATGAGCCGAGATAGCTCTTCATCGTCTCCGCGGTGTCGCGCTCGGGATCGACCGTCACGAAGAGCGCCTTGAGCTTCTCGCCCTTCGTCCCCGCCGCGCGCAGAACCTCCGAGATCTCGAACAGCTTGGTTGGGCAGATGTCGGGGCAATGGGTGAAGCCGAAGAAGACCAGGAAGGGCGCGCCGCGCAGGTCCTTGTCGGTCAGGGCCTTGCCCTCGGCGGTGGTGAGAGTGAACGGCCCGCCGACACTGGAAGCCAGGCTCTGCCCGCCCTGGCGGGAGGACGGCGAGAAGGTGATGAAGGCGGCGGCGGCGAGCGCGGCGGCACCGAGCAGGAAGACCAGCAGAGGCAGGAGCAGGCGGCGGTTCACGGGAAGACCCTCGAAGGCGAGTGGAACGCCGCTCAGAAGCAGGCGAGGAGCGCGGCGATCAGCCCGTCGGTGAACAGCCGATCGCCCTCGCGCCACCAGAGCAGCAGGCCGGCCGCCAGCAGGAGCCCGAAGCCACCGGCGACAAGCCAGAGGCCAGGCCGATGCGCCGCGGCGGCATCCTGAGTATCGGTCTGCGGAGCTACGCTCATCGGTACTATTTAGCGCCGCGGGCCACCAACCGGAAGCTGCGTTCATGCCGCAGGGATACTCCGACTTCGCATCTTCGCGACCCCACTTGGCGATCCCGCTCGGCCACCCCACATGACATCATAGGCGCACAGGCTGGCGCCCATCTCTGGCGTGGACGCGAAGAGATGAGTTGAGGACAGTTCGCGTTTGCGTCGGGGGGCAGGGCCCAGATGCCCGGCAGTCATCAAAGCGCCCCCTTATCGGCCAGGAACTTGCAAGTCTGTCTGCGGTTGATTGTTCAGGGGCACTGTCGGCAAAGCCGGCTTGCGCTGGAGGGCTACCACGATGGAACGAGACGGCGAGATCTTTCGCTTATTTTCTGAGGATTATCGAAGCTATTCGCAGGAGGAGATGAGCCTGCAGGAATACCTGCTGGCCTGTCGCGAAGACAAATCGATGTACGCTTCCGCCGCCGAGCGCATGCTCGACGCGATCGGCAAGCCGAAACTGTTCGACACCAGCCAGGACGAGCGCCTCGGCCGGATCTTCTCCAACCGGACGATCAAGATTTACCCCTCCTTCGCCGATTTTTTCGGCATGGAGGATACGATCGAGCGGATCGCCGGCTATTTCCGCTATGCCTCGCAGGGGTTGGAGGAACGCAAGCAGATCCTCTATTTGCTCGGCCCCGTCGGCGGCGGCAAATCCTCGCTGGCCGAGCGGCTGAAGAAGCTGATGGAGGAGCGTCCCTTCTACACGCTCAAGATCGGCGACCGGATCAGCCCGGTGTTCGAATCGCCTTTGGGCCTGTTCCGCCCGGAGCGCATGGGCGATCTCTTCGAGGACAAATACGGCATCGCCCGGCGGCGCCTGACCGGCCTGATCTCGCCCTGGGCGTCAAAGCGGCTCGACGAGCTCTCGGGCGACATCGCCAAGTTCCGCGTCGTCAAGCTGATGCCTTCGCGCCTGCGCCAGATCGGCATCGCCAAGACCGAGCCTGGCGACGAGAACAACCAGGACGTCTCGACCCTCGTCGGCAAGGTCGACATCCGCCAGCTCGAGAACTTCAGCCAGTCGGACCCGGACGCCTATTCCTACAGCGGCGGACTGAACCGGACGACGCAGGGCCTGCTCGAATTCGTCGAGATGTTCAAGGCGCCGATCAAGGTGCTGCACCCGCTGCTCACTGCAACGCAGGAGGGCAGCTACAACGGCACCGAGAACTTCGGCGGCTTTCCGTACCAGGGCATCGTCCTGGCCCATTCCAACGAGTCGGAATGGCTCCAGTTCAAGAACAACAAGAACAACGAGGCCTTCCTCGACCGCATCCTGGTGGTCAAGGTGCCCTATTGCCTGCGCATCACCGAGGAGCGGCAGATCTACGAAAAGCTGCTGCGCGAGAGCGAGCTCGCCGGCAGCCCGTGCGCACCGGAGGTGCTCGACCTGCTCAGCCGCTTCTCGGTCTCGACCCGGCTCAGCGAGTTCGAGAATTCGCCGCTCCACACCAAGATGCGCGTCTATGACGGCGAGAACCTGAAGGAGCTGGAGCCCAAGGCCAAGGCGATCCAGGAGTATCGCGATGCCGCCGGCGTCGACGAGGGCATGACCGGCGTCAGTACGCGCTTCGCCTTCAAGATCCTGTCGCAAACCTTCAACTACGACACCGAGGAGCTCGCCGCCGACCCGGTACACCTGATGTACATCCTCGAAGGGGCGATCAAGCGCGAGCAGTTCCCGAAGGAGACGGAGGCGGCCTATCTCGACTTCATCAAGTCGGAGCTGGCGACGCGCTATGCCGAGTTCATCGGGCACGAGATCCAGAAGGCCTATCTGGAATCCTATGGCGAATACGGCCAGAACCTGTTCGACCGCTACATCGCCTATGCCGACGCCTGGGTCGAGGACCAGGACTACAAGGATCCCGATACCGGCCAGATCCTCAACCGCCAGGTCCTCGACAACGAGCTGTCGCAGATCGAGAAGCCAGCCGGCATCGCCAATCCCAAGGATTTCCGCAACGAGGTGGTGAAGTTCACCTTGCGCGCCAGGGCCAGGAACAACGGCCGCAATCCGTCCTGGACCAGCTACGAGAAACTGCGCGAGGTGATCGAGAAGCGGATGTTCGGCCAGGTCGAGGATCTGCTGCCGGTGATCAGCTTCGGCTCCAAGCAGGACAGCGTGACCGAGAAGCGCCATCACGGCTTCGTGCAGCGCATGGTCGAGCGTGGTTATACCGAGCGCCAGGTCCGGCGCCTGGTCGACTGGTACATGCGCGTCAACAAGGCGGGCTGACCTCGGCGGGAGCCTGCCATGCCGATCTTCATCGACCGCCGCCTGAACCCGAAGGACAAAAGCCTGGGCAACCGCCAGCGCTTTCTGCACCGCGTGCGGGCAGAGCTGAAGCGCAGCGTCCAGGAGCAGATCCGCTCCGGCAAGATCGCCGATGCGGACGGGGAGCATGCCGTCTCGATCCCGGCGAAGGGCACGAGCGAGCCAAGCTTCCGCGACGCCAGGAACAGCGGCCGACGCCAGCATGTCCTGCCGGGGAACAAGCAGTTCTCGCCGGGAGACAAGATGCCGAAGCCGGGCGAGGGCAGCGGAGCGGGATCGTCCCCCGGACTGCAGGATTCCGAGGATGATTTCCGCTTCGTGCTGTCGCGCGAGGAGGTGCTCGACCTGTTCTTCGAGGACCTCGAGCTGCCCGACATGGTCAAGCTCGCCTTGAAGGAGATCCTCGCCTCCAAGCCGCGACGGGCCGGGTTCTCGACGGGCGGCTCGCCGACCAACATCAATGTCTCGCGCACCATGCGCAACAGCTATGGCCGCCGCATCGCCCTGCAGCGGCCCAAGCGCGCGGAGGTCGAGGCCATCCTCGCCGAGCTGGCGAGGATCGAGGCCGAGGGAACGGATACGGCCCGCGCCAAGGTCGCGGCCCTGCGCGCCGAGCTCGACCGGCTGGAGCGCCGGCGCCGGGTGATCGCCTTCGTCGACCCCGTCGACATCCGCTTCAACCGCTTCGAGGCGCAGCCCCAGCCGAATGCGAACGCGGTGATGTTCTGCCTGATGGATGTCTCCGGCTCGATGGGCGAGCGCGAGAAGGACCTGGCCAAGCGCTTCTTCGTGCTGCTGCACCTGTTCCTGAAGCGGCGCTATGACCGCACCGAGATCGTCTTCATCCGCCACACCCATACGGCGCAGGAGGTCGACGAGGACACCTTCTTCCTGAGCACGCAGAGCGGCGGCACTGTCGTCTCGACCGCGCTGGAGGAGATGCAGCGCGTCATCGCGCAGCGCTACCCCAGCAAGAACTGGAACATCTATGTCGCGCAGGCTTCGGACGGCGACAATTTCGCCAGTGATTCCGAGCGCTGCCTGCGCCTGCTCGATGGCGAGATCATGCGCCTGTGCCAGTACTTCGCCTATGTCGAGATCATCGACGAACGCGAGAGCGAGATCTTCGGCTCGACCGACAACGGCACCTCGCTCTGGCGCGCCTATCGCACGGTCAAGGAGCGCTGGCCGAATTTCGACACGACCCGCATCGCCAAGGCTGCCGACATCTACCCGGTTTTCCGCCAGCTCTTCACCCGGCAGCCGGCGCGGCCGCGCAACTGAAGGGAGCGCCGATGCCCAGGCACGCGCACCGATCCGATCTGCTATTCACCGGCTCGGACTGGAATTTCGGAACCTTGTCGCATGCCTACGACGTCATCGAGGCGGTGGCGAAGGAGGAGCTGCGGCTCGACATCTACCCCGTGCAGATGGAGGTGATCTCCTCCGAACAGATGCTCGATGCCTATTCCTCGATCGGCATGCCGCTGATGTATCGCCACTGGTCGTTCGGCAAGCACTTCGTCCATCACGAACTGCACTACCGCAAGGGCGGCCGCGGCCTCGCCTATGAGATCGTCATCAATTCCGACCCCTGCATCGTCTATCTGATGGAAGAGAACACCATGGCCCTGCAGGCGCTGGTGACGGCGCATGCGGCCCTCGGGCACAATCATTTCTTCAAGAACAACTATCTGTTCCGGCAGTGGACCGACGCCGACGCGATCCTGGGCTATCTCGATTTCGCCAAGAGCTACATCACCCGCTGCGAGGAGAAGCACGGCGTCGCGGCCGTGGAGGCCATTCTCGACGCCGCCCACGCGCTGATGGACCAGGGCGTGTTCCGCTATCGCCGCCCGCCCAGACTCTCCTCCGAGAAGCAGCGCGAGGGCTTACGCGAACGGCTGGAATATGAGGAACGCTCCTATAACGACCTCTGGCGGACGCTCCCGCGCCAGGCGGATGGCAGCAAGGCGGCGGCAGCGGACAATGCGGACCTGATCGCCGAGCGGAAGAAGGCGCTCAACCTGCCCGAGGAGAACCTGCTCTATTTCCTGGAGAAGACCAGCCTGATCCTCGAGCCCTGGCAGCGCGAGATCCTCAGGATCGTCCGGGTGATCGCGCAGTATTTCTATCCGCAGCGGCAGACGCAGGTGATGAACGAAGGCTGCGCCACCTTCGTGCATTACACGGTGATGAATGCGCTGTTCGATCGCGGCCGGATCGGCGAAGGCGCCATGCTGGAGATCCTGCGCAACCATTCGAACGTCGTCTTCCAGCCCGGTTTCGACGATCCCCGCTTCTCCGGCATCAATCCCTATGCGCTCGGCCTCGACATGATGCAGGACATCAAGCGCATCGCGACCGAGCCGACCGCGGAGGATCGCGACTGGTTTCCCGAGATCGCGGGAAGCGGCGACTGGCGCACGATCCTGCTCGACGCCTGGGCCAACCACCGCGACGAATCCTTCATCCGCCAATATCTCAGCCCGGCCCTGATCCGGAAATGGCGGCTGTTCCTGCTCTCCGATGCGGCGAACGAGTCGTTCTACAGCGTGGCCTCGATCCACAACGAGCGCGGCTATCAGCAGATCCGCACCGCTTTGGCCCAGAGATACGACATCGGGGCGAACAATACGGACATCCAGGTCGTCGATGTCGACCTGCTCGGCCAGCGGCATTTGCGCCTGCAGCACAAGGTCCGCGACGGCATCGTGCTGGATGGCGGCAGCTGCGACGCGACCCTGCGCCATGTCCACCGGCTCTGGGGCTACGAGGTCAGCCTGCAAGGCATCGACGCGCAGACCGGCGCAACGGTCTATGAGCGCTCCAGCAGTCAGCTGGAGCAGTGATCGGCGGTGAAGGCCGCTATTGCGTCGGCAGGACCCGACCGGTCCGCAAGGCATGGGACCAGTCGGCTCGGCCATTGTCCCGCGCCCGCCTTGCCGCATGCTCCCAGTCATAGGCGACGGCGTAGTGCTCGATCTCGACCGAATCCGCCATCATCACCACGGCGAAGCGGGCATGCGGCGCGCCGCTCTCCGAGACATGGATGCGGGGCTCGTCGGCGTTGTAGGCGGGATTGCCGACGCTGCCGGGGTTGGCCACGACGGTGCCGTCATCGAGCCGCAGCAGGCGCGGCTGATGGCTGTGTCCGCACAGCACCACGGCGGGACGGATCGGCCCGAGCAAGTCTTCGACGGCGCCTGGACTGGCCGCAACCAGGCGTCCGCCTTCGATCGCATCGAGGAGATAAGTGTCGTCGTCCTTCGGGCTGGCATGGACGCAGCGCGCACCGCCGATTTCGAGCTCGAAGGGCAGGCCGGCCAGCCAGTTGCGGGCATCGGCATCGAGATTGCGCCAGGCGAAGCTGTCGGAGGCGCCGAGGCCGTCCGGCGAGGCCGCGCCAAGCGCCCTGTCGTGGTTGCCGCGGACATGGCTCATCGGGGTGGCACGCAGGAGCCGCACGGTCTCCGCCGGCCAGAGCGGGCCCGAGGCGCAGTCGCCGAGATTGACGATGCGATCGACGGAGAGTTCGGCAAGCCTGGCGAGCACGGCTTCAAGCGCCGGCAGGTTGCCGTGCACGTCTGCGATGACACCTAGCCGCATGTCGCAAATCCCGAATCTGCAGCCGGTCTTGCGCCAGCCAACCTTGTGATGACGTGTCCCGGGCCTCGCGCCAAGGCCCCGGACGTCATGGCTTCGACGATACGATCAGCGGATCAGTGCCCTGACGCGGGATGAGACGAGGTCGGCGATCAGGACCATGGCGAGGATGACGAGGATGCAGGTCGCGGTGTCCTGGTACTTGAACAGCTTCATCGAGGAGACGAGCTCGAAGCCGATGCCGCCGGCGCCGACCATGCCGAGCACGGTCGATTGGCGGACATTGGTCTCGAGGCGATAGAAGATCGTCCCGAGCCAGGCCGGCAGGACCTGCGGCAGCACGCCGAAGAAGAAGGTCTTGAACGGGCCGACCCCGGCCGAGCGGAAGGCCTCCAGCGGCCCCTCGTCGATATCCTCCATCGCCTCGGCGAAGAACTTGCCGAGCATGCCGGCGCCATGGATCGCAAGCGCCAGCACGCCGGCGAAGGGGCCGAGCCCGATGGCGGCGACGAAGATCAGCGCCAGGATGATCTCGTTGATGCCGCGCATGCAGTTGAGCAATTGCCGTGTCGCATGGAAGACGACCGGGCTCGGGCTCAGATTGCGTGCCGCGAAGAAGCAGACCGGCAAAGCGATGACGACGCCGAGCAGCGTGCCCCAGACCGCGACCTGCAGGCTTTCCAGAGCCGGTTGCCAGAGCCGCTCGAGGAATTCCGGATTGGGCGGCATCATCCGGACGAGGAAGTCCACCATATAGGGGAGGCCGTTCCAGAGGTTGCTGGCGTTGATCTGGGAGCCGAGCGCGGCCCACCACAGGAAGACCAGCGCGGCGAGCGTGATGGAGCCGACACCCCACCAGCCGAAGCGGCCTTGCGGGGGACGAAGGACGAGTTGCAGCGTTCCGAACGACATGGCTTGCCTCCCCGTCAGGCGGTTGCGGTGGCGATCATCGGCGCCAGCACGGGCTGGCTGGCCGGGCGAGGCTTGAGCACGCGGCTGATGCCGGGGTCCTCCAGACCGGGATAGATCTGGTGGACGATCTCGGAGGTCAGTTGGTCCGGCGTGTCGTCGAAAACCACCCGGCCGCCACTGAGCCCGACGATGCGCTCGCCGAACTCGACGGCGTAGTCGACCTGGTGGAGGTTGCAGATCACCGCGATACCCTCTTCCTTGCAGATCGCCTTGAGGTAGCCGAGCACGATGCGCGAGGTCTTGGGGTCGAGGCTCGCTACCGGCTCGTCGCAGAGGATCACCGCCGGCTGCTGTGCCAGCGCCCGGGCGATGCCGACGCGCTGCTGCTCGCCGCCGGAGAGTTGGTCGCCACGCGAATTCGCCTTCTGGGCGAGCTCGACCCGGGCGAGGCAGTCCATCGCGATCGCGACGTCCTCTCTCGGGAAGAGCTGCAGCATCGAGAGGAAGGACGACAGGCCCGCCATGCGGCCGACTAGCACGTTTTTCAGCACCGACAGGCGCTTCACCAGGTTGTGGTGCTGGAAGATCATCGCCACCGGCCGCTTGCCGGCCGTGCCGCGCCTGAGGTCGAGCACCTTGCCATCGATGACGGTCCGGCCCGCATCGGGCTGGGCGAGCCCGTTGATGCAGCGCAGCAGCGTCGACTTGCCGGCGCCGCTGGGGCCGAGCACGACGAGGAACTCGCCGGCTTTGACGCTGAGGTCGATGCCCTGCAGGACCGGGTGGCCCGCATAGGACTTCTTCAGCCCTTCGATCTTGATCATGCCGCTTCCTCCGCCGGTCGCGTTCCGCGACTACTTCATCTTGGTGAGATCGAGCTTCAGCACCTTCGCGGTCTCGCGAATGATGTCGTAGGCTTGGTCATTGGTCTCGACGAAGCGGTTGAGCTTGCCCTGGTCGGCCCAGGTGATGTCGCGGATGTTCAGGAAGGCCGATTTGATGTTCGCCTTCAGATCCTCCGGCAGGTTCTTGCGCCAGCAGGTCGGCGATTCCGGGATCGGGTCCGACTCCCAGACGACGTGGATGTCGGCGCGATCGACCAGCTTCTTCTGCACGGCCGCATCGAGGATACGGTCGGCGATCGTCGCCGCATCGACCCGCTTGTTGGCGACGGCGAGCGCATTGGCGTCGTGCGAGCCGGTGAAGAGGACCCGGCCGAAATCCTTCTCGGGATCGAAGCCGAGCTTCATCAGTCCGGCCTTGGGGAAGAGGTGGCCCGAGGTCGAGGACGGATCGACGAAGGCGAAGGTGCGCCCTTTCAGGCCCTTCCAGTCGCTGATGCCGCTGTCCTTCCGCGCGATGATCTGGCTGCGATAGTAGCTGCGGCTCGATTTGGCCGTCTCCGCCGTGGCGAAGGCCTCGATCGCCGCGACCGTGGTACCGAGCACATAGGAGAACGGGCCGAGATAGGCGACGTCGACATGGTTCGAGCGCATCGCCTCGATCACGCCGTTATAGTCGGAGGCGACGAAGCCCTGGACGGGGATGCCGAGATTCTTCTGGAGCGCGGCGAGAAGCTGGGCGCTCGATTCCAGCATCGCCCGCGAGTCCTCGGACGGGATCAGCCCGACGCGGACCAGCTTGGTCTGGGCCCGGACCAGGGCCGGCGCCGCCAGCAGAGTTCCCGCAGCGAGCGACCCCTTCAATATCATGCGACGCGTGGTGGTCATGTCATCCTCCCAAGATGATCCGGCGATCTTTTGATCTGCCGGTGAACCGTTGCGGGCGTCGTTGCCCGGTGCGTGCTCTCAGGCGGCCATGGCCGCCTGCCGTCCGATGAAATTGCGGCCACGCTCGCCTTCGAGCGCCTTGCCGACCAGGCGGTTCCATTCACCCGCCGAGACGCCGTAGGCGGCAGGGTCGGTCGCGACGCCGAGATCCCGGAGGAAGGCATCGAGCCGCTCGGCTCCCGCGTCGAGATCGGGGCCGAAGACCCGGCGCAACGCCGCGTCGCATTGCGGCTGCGCGCCCATCGCCCAGCGCATCACCAGCGGCAGCGAGAAGGAGCAGGCAATGCCGTGGATCGTGCCGCTCTTCAACGTGATGTCGTAGGAGATGTTGTGGGCGAGCGCCGTCCTGGTGTTGGAGAAGGCAAGGCCCGCCAGCAGGCTGGCGCGCATCTGCCGGGCCCTGAGCTCCGCATCGTCGAGGCGCTCCAGCAGGCGCGGCAGCGTGTCGATGATCTCCCTGGCAGCCTCGACCGCGTAATTGGCCGAGACCGGATTGCCGTTGACGTTCCAGATGCTCTCCAGCGCATGGGAGAGGGCATCGAGCCCGGTCGCCAAGGTGAGACCGCGCGGCGCGCCGACCGTCAGAGAGGGGTCAAGCACAGCGGTCTCAGGGTAGAGCCGGGGATGGGCGAGCGAGTACTTGCTGCCATTGGCAGAGTCCCAGACCGTCGCCCAGGAGGTGACCTCGGAGCCGGTGCCGGCCGTGGTCGGCACGGCGATGATCGGGATGATCGCGGCCTCAATGAGCGGCGTCTTCTCGGTCAGGTGACGGCGGACGGTCTCGAAATCGCCGTCGCTGGCCGCCAGCACCTTGGCGGCGTCGATCATCGAGCCACCACCGAGCGCGACGATGACCTCGGCCGGCTCGGCCGCGCCGAACTGGCGGCAGGACTCGGCGAGATCGGCGCAGTCCGGATTGGTCTCGATATTGGTGATCGAGACGACCGGCGCGCCGACCACTGCGGTCAACCTGGCGGAGAATTCGCGGAAGAGCGGCTGATCATAGGTGACGAGGGCCCAGCGCCGCCCGCCGATCTGCCCGGCGACCTCATCGAGGAGGCCGCTGCCGAACCGGATCTTCACGGGGTTCCAGTACGCCCAGTTCATGCGGTCCATCCCTCGCAATGCGCCTTGCCGGCGCGTTGGGAAGGATGCTCACAGAGCTCCATTCTTATAACAAATTGATTTTTTGATCCGAATGAATAGAAATTCTCTATGCGTTATACTCAGCTCCGGTCCTTCCACAACGTTGCGAACGCCGGCGGCTTCAACGCGGCGGCCGAGGCCTTCAACATCAGCCAGCCGACGCTGACGGCGCAGGTCGGGGCGCTGGAGGAGGAGTTCGGTGTCGAGCTTTTCGTCAAGCGCGGCCGGCGGCGTGAACTGAGCGAGAGCGGGCGCCAACTGCTTGGCATCACCACCCGGCTCTTCGCCGAGGAGGCCGAGGCGCTCGCCTTCCTGACGGAATCGCGCGAGCTCCGGACAGGCCGGCTCTCGATCGGAGCCGTCGGGCCGTTCCACGTCACCGAAATGCTCGCCGCCTTCAACCAGGCCTATCCGGGGATCGAGCTGGCGGTGAAGATCGGCAACTCCGCCGAGGTGCTTGGCGATCTCGAAAGCTATCGCTGCGACGTCGCGGTGCTCGCCTATATCGACGAGGACGACAGGCTGCTGACCATCCCCTATCGCCGCCACCCTGTCGCAGTCTTCGTGCGGCGCGATCATCGCCTGGCGGACCAGCGCAGCATCCGGCTGCCGGAGCTGGCGGGGGAGCCGATGATCGCGCGCGAACAGGGCTCGACGACACGGCGCGCTTTCGAGAGCGCACTGGCAAAGACTGGCACGAAGCCGCGCCTGGTCATGGAGATCGGCAGCCGCGAAGCGATCCGCGAGGCGGTGATCCGCGGGCTCGGCATCAGCTATGTCTCGGAGGCCGAGTTCGTTCCGGACGAGACGCTGCGGCTGATCCCGATCGAGGGGGCGGAGGTCTACACCTATGCGCATGTGGTCGTGCTGAAGCAGCGGCAGACCAGCCGGATCATCAAGGCCTTCCTCGACGTCGTCCAGCGGACGCGCGACGCTTCTGACGTCGCCGATGCGTAGGGCATCGATATAGCGGCGCGCGCGAACGCAAGGCCCGCGGAATCGGCGGCCAGCGTTGATCTGAGCCCTTAAAACTGGATCGCTTTGGGCTAGAGTTTTCCGTGTCGTTTCCCTTGGGCTGGGAGGAGCGGAAGACGATGAAGGATTCGAAGTTCTCGGACGCCCAGAAGGCGTTCATCCTGATGGAGGCTTGGCTCAGCTACTACAACGAGGATCGGCCGCACGGGGTCATCGGCAACAAGCCACCGATCCTGCTGCAAAATCCCGGCGGGACACCCAGCCCGCCGCCGTGATCAAAGGCCGGAAACTCCAGCCTCCGACGATCCAGAAAATGGGCTCGGATCAATCAGTTCACCGACGAGCGGCGCTTCCGCATCCTCACCGTCGTGGACGACTGCACCCGCGAATGCCTCGCTCTGCTGGCCGACACCTCGCTCTCCGGCTTGCGGGTCGCGCGAGAGCCGGATCGCCTCATGGCTGAGCGGGGCCGGCCTCAGATGATCGTCAGCGATAACGGCAGCGAGTTCACCTCGAATGCCATCCTCACCTGGGCTGATGCGGCTCGGGTCGCATGGCACTACATCGCGCCGGGCAAGCCGATGCAGAATGCCTTCATCGAGAGCTTCAATGGGCGCCTCCGCGATGAACTTCTCAATGAGACGCTGTTCTCGACGCTCGGCCAGGCCAGAGCCGCCCTGAGCGCATGGAGGTCCGACTATAACGGATCCCGGCCTCACTCCGGGCTTGGCTGGCAGACACCGTCTGCCTTCGCCGCCACCTTCCACCCACGACAAGATCTGCCGCTGCGCTATACCAACGGCTCCGCACCAGATCCCGTCATCCACCCCGGCCAACAGGCCACAACTTACTGCCCGAGCGAACTCCGCGCTGGATAAAAACTGGGGACAACGTCACAGCTACCCGCGCTGCGTCGACGGTGCAAAAACGCCTATCAGCTTGTAGCCCAGACCCAGTCGATGTAGCAGCGCTGCGCTTTGGGGGCCATTGTCATCCGGCCACGCGATCTTGCCTTCGGCCGGCCTCAGCCTTCCAACCGCTGAGCTCTTGGCTTCGTCCGAAAACGCAGCGATCCGATCGATCTCACTGACCACAGTTTCGACATGAAGGGTGTCGAACCCGGCCCGGGCCAGCAAGTCTGGCAATGTCATCGGGTTAAAATAGCTCCAGTGTCCCGTGCAGATCACCGAACTGGCTGTGCCTTCAAGTTGAACAAGCAGACTGTCCCAGTTCGGCACTTGCACGAATAACCGTCCACTCGGCAAGAGATGGCGCCTGATCAATTGCAAGAAGGCGATCGGATCGACGAAGTGCTCAAGCACATCCAGAATCGAAATGGCATCGAATAACGGCCGGTCCGCAGGCAGATCTTTGGGAAAATAGCCCTGAATAACAGAGTGACCAGAACCCTCGCCCAACCGTTCACGCGCCACCTCGACAGGAGCGTTGCCCGGTTCCAAGCCCAGCACTTTCCATCCCCGCGCCTTTGCTTCGACCAGAGTGGTCCCTGTCCCGCAGCCAATATCGAGGAGTGTACCGATGCTCGGCGACCATTGCTCCAGGCAATCCAGGTAATACTGGGCGCGCGCGCTTTCCAGCTCGAGATAGGGACCCGAACAACGCAGCCGCATGGACTCTATATCGAGGTCGGAGGCCTGATAGCGCGCCGCGTCTGCGCGTTCATCCATAACTTGCTTAGAATAGGTCAAATCGCATACGCGGCATGTCACGATATCGATTCCGTGGTTGCGCAACACTGCTTCCTCGGGCGCGGTCGCGCCGCAGCAAGGACAGTCACGCACACGATAATCGCCTAGTTGGCCGCCAACCTCCGGCGGTGCCGCCACTGCGATAGCGTGCGCCTGCGCTGTCCGAAACCGGGCGTAGCCGTCCGCCAAGCGTTCCCGCATTCCAGGAATGAGTCCCGCGTCAAAGAGCATGCGGCGATCAATGGATGCCATCTCGCCAACCATTTACTTTCTCTTGTAGCTCGCCACGCCGTTAACCATCGAATTCAGCCTTCCGATAAAGGAACGCTTTGAGCGTACGCACTGGACGGTGCGCTCTATGTCCTCATCCAGCTCGTGCTCAAACGTGCGGATCTCGCTCAAGCGCCGGACAAGTGCCCCAGCCCGCACGGATGCTTTGCCATAGGCCTCATTGTTCTGCAGCAGGTGTACCGCCATGTCCACAAAGCCCTCCCACGTCCTAGCGACCAAAGCAGGGTCACGCTGCAGGTCCATAGCAGGCATTTCCTCGCTGTGGAGCGTTACAACCGGCTTGGACTTCGCCAACATTTCGCGGGCGGCAATGCCGGCGGTCACAGGCCAGGTGTCAAGCATAAGCTCGAGAATATGCCCCCAGACATGACCGGAGACATAACGCTCCTCCACCGTAATTCGCGAACCGGCAGCGCTGTTGGTGATAAACGACCTGATGTGGGCGGCGTCACCCGTTCCGCCCAGGACGAAACCAACATCCGGGCAGCGCAGGAGAATTTTCTCGGCCGCCTCCAGATAAGGTAACGTGATCTTGGAGAAACGGCCATAGCTACCGATGAGCCTCGTACCGCATGGCAAAAGGGCACGCTCTGCTGCAATTTCGGTTTCGGCCACCGCCGGATCAAGTGCCGCACCGTCCCACGGAGCGTTTGTCCGCAGCATTTGGGCATCACCCCAACCAGCCTTCTGCGGATCAAAGCCGAAACTGTTGAACACGGCATCGAGGTGCTGCACCGGCCAAGCCGGCATGCCAGCCTGAAGGAATATCTGGACCGGTGCGAGCCTGCGGGAAAACAGGGCCGTCGGTATGCCATTGTTCATGTCGGAAATAGCGATATCGGGTTGATCCTGCAGCGACCGCGCCTCAATCGCCAAAATCGTTTCCAACGGGGTGGATTGAGCGAGCTCGTGAACGCGAGCGCCCATTGCCTCCAGATTGGAGCGGAATGCGTCATCACAGAAGCGCCACGCGTAGACATCGAGTTG
The DNA here is from genome assembly GCF_902506165.1 of Bosea sp. 29B. Taxonomy (NCBI): domain Bacteria; kingdom Pseudomonadati; phylum Pseudomonadota; class Alphaproteobacteria; order Hyphomicrobiales; family Alloboseaceae; genus Allobosea; species Allobosea sp. 29B. The sequence goes on along the minus strand of NZ_LR733817.1, from coordinate 2,294,220 downwards.
ATGACCGGAGGCGAGCAGCGCAGGCGCAATCTGATGCAGTGCCGTGCTCATCGGATTGTCGCTCTGGACATACATGCCGAGCCACGCAACGCGGTATGGCCCTTTGCGCGCCGGCCGCGGTAGATTACGTCGCGGGGCACTCTTGGCGAATTTTGTTGACGCGACGCGTAGAGGCTCAAGCAGGCGTTCACTTTGCCTGATATTGGACTCTTCGGAGCACCAGACAAGAAAGAAGACGAAATCGACCAGCTCACACATTACGTCGATGCTCGGCCCAGCGTCCGCTTCCCAACGAGCGATCGCAGCCGTTGTTACTTTGTAGAGACTTACCGACCGCGGATCCCACTTCCAATAATAATAGGAAAAACCGTGACTAATGGCGGCCTTATACTTATCTATATCATTAATGCTGACTGGATTGACTTCCAAAATTCGGACAAGGCAGCTTGCGAATTCCTCATAGCGGTCACGGACCGCGTCGCCTCCGAGGCTGGTCAGCGTCAGAATATCGGCCTCTAGTGGCTGGGGCATTTATAGTCTCGTCTACAGGAAGGCAGCCAGATCAGTAAAATACTCGGCAATCTAGCACCAGGACCTATCGTAAGCCTGCCGTGAAATCACCGGACAATCAGCTTCGTTGCGGATGGGCGCGAGAGCAGAACGGCCAGGATCCGGTAGTCAAGCTCTGGGGATGGTGAAGAAGGCATAGGGCGCATTTTTCGGGCTGAAGCCGAGGGAAAGCGCAGTTCTCACAGAAGGAATGTTGTTGGTAAAACAGTCCCACACCGGCTCAAGCCTCGACGCGAAGCATGATGCTGCGAAACCGGCGACGGCCTGGTGCGCCAACCCTCGCCGTCGAAAATGAGGATCCGTCACGACGTCGATCTCGGCCTTCTCGCCGCCAATCGCAGCTGCATAACAAACTGCAGCAATTGCTCCTGCCTCGCGGATGACGCAGGCCTGCGAAAAGCGCACGAAGTCATCAGCGGAGCGCCAGAACCGCGCAACGACTCCAAAGCGTGCCTGGATTTCATCGACATCTGCGGCAACGGCGGGTGACGATTTCAACATTTCCAACGGCAGGACACCGCGTGGCGCATCTCGTGCCAGCGTAAATCTCTGGCGTTCTGAGCAGTAAGCTGAGAACGCTGGCGTCCGGAGGAAAGCCGGCGCCTGCGGTCCATACAAACGCACCTTCTCGACAGTGAAATCTCGGCGCTCGGACAAATAGGACTCGAGGCCAGACTCAAACGTCGACACCGGCTCGCCGAATATCTGTGCGAAGCCAAAGGAATGTTCGACATAAACTTGCCGCGGCTTCGCTGGTTCATCCACCCAAACTGCACCGTCCTGGCTACGATTAAGGACAGCCGCGATCAACGGAAAGAAAGCTGTCTCGCTCAGGTATTGTGGCAATACTCGATCAAATTTATCGGCCTCCAAACGTATCATTCTCATATCACCAAGCCGCCGTTGACGTCCAAGATGGTGCCATTGACAAAATCGTTGTCGATCAGGCTCGCGACCGCCCGAGCCACATCCTCCGCCGTGCCCAGCCGGCGCAGCGGCGTATTGGACTCGATGTGTTTGATGTTCGTTGCGGACAGGGCGGCCCGGGTCGAAGGTGTGTCGATGAAGCCTGGCGCCACGGCGTTACACCGGATACCGAAACGCCCGAACTCTTTGGACCAGGTCACCGTCATCGCGTTGACGCCCGCTTTCGCAGCTGAATACGCCGTCTGCCCTTCGTTACCGCGGGCGCTGATGGAACTGATATTTACGATCGAACCACGCAGGCGCCGACGCGCCATATGTTCAACGACGGCAGCGGTCACGATGAAAACGGACTCAAGATTGGCAGAAATACAGCGGCGAAACCGGCCAAGATCGTGCATCATCTGATCAGGGCGCATGATATTGATCATGGGCTCGGAATGAATCGCTCCTGCATTGTTGACCAATACATCGATCCGACCGTGCCGAGTAACAATCCGATCTACCAGCGCATTTACTGCTCTAGAATCAGTAATGTTGACTTCAGCAGGCTCAATACCTTCCGGGAGGGTCGTCAAGGCTTCCTGGTCGACATCGGCAGCAATTACCACCGCACCCCGCGTCAGCAAATGGGAGGCAATGGCAAGCCCCAGTCCTTTGGCGCCGCCGGTGACCAATGCGACCTTGCCTTCAATCTGCAACGTCGATCCCCTTCTCGGTCAGGACCGCCGCGATATTCTTGAGCGAGCTCATACGAACAATATCGTCCAACTCCAGCTCGATGTCATATTCTCGCTCGAGCGACATGATGAGGTCCATCTGCTTGAGTGAGTCCCAACTTGCTATGTCAGCCTTAGACATCTCGAATGAGAGCTCGCTGGCGCGCAGCCCGAGCACCTCCGACAACACCTGCCGCAGTCGCTTATTCATCTCAAACCCCGAAATGCTTGGCGTAGTCTTGTGCGTTGAAACGGATCTGCTCGGCCGAGCGAGCCAGATGAACGGTAGATGGCTTGACGTCCTTGGTGATCAATGCACCGCCGCCTACGATCACATTATCGCCCAGCGTCACAGCGTTGACGATGGTCGCGTTCACGCCAATGAAGCACTGGTCCCCAATTCGGGCCTTTCCTGAAACAACGGCCCCAGAAGCGATCCAAGCATGGTCGCCTACCGTCGCATGATGGGCGAGCGTCACATTACCCCATAATATGGTGTCGATGCCGACGCGGACCTCCGGTTCGACGAGTACGCCCGGCAGCACAACACTTCCCTCGCCAATCGGATGAGAGGTGTGGATCATGGCGCTCGGATGGATGTAGGTCTCGATCGCGTATCCCATGCCTTTCAGACGCTCGAACATCGAGCGCCGATGTGCATTCACGCCACTATAGCCCATAGCCATAACGATGCGATGCTCGCCCGGCGCGAAGCGCCCGGACAGTTCGGAAAGGCCGACAGTCGCTAAGGGAAATGAAGAGCCCTTGTCGACATAGTCGTCGTCGACGGTAAATCCTGCAACGCTGTATCGCGCGTCATTCGCCAAGTAGGAGTAGAGTATCTCAGCGGTTACGGCATTGCCTGCTAGAACGATGCGTCTCATGGCGCCGATGTGCCTCCGATAACTTACGCAGCATCTAGAACAGCAAGGCCGAAGCCGGTCTTGCCATAGCCGTTACCATTGTAAAGCATATAATACTCGCCCTTGTGCTCGAAAACGTAGGGGTAGCAAATCATCTCGCTATCCCATCCCTCGTCCGCAACGTCGATCCCGGAGAGATCGTCGCGCCGATTCCAGGCGAAGCCATCATGCGAATAGGCGAAACCGATGCGATACGTCGCAATATCCTTAGAGGCTCTGTGAGCGAACCACATCGAATAGACCCCACCTTGGCGCATCACCGTGGGGCGCCCGAAGGCGTACTCATATTCATCCTTGAAAGGAAGTACGAGGCCAGGATCGCATGTCCAATCCACGCCATTAGCGGAATGCGCGTGGTGAATGCCGTAGTGATGCAGCCACCCGTTATCTGTCTTGGTCCAGCTGATGCCCGAATTGTACCAAGTGCGCCAGTGGTTACCCTCTACATACATGGCGGTGGCGGCGGCGAAAAGCGGATTGACCTTATCGCGGCCCAGCACCGGACCCACGAACTCCTTCTCACAAGTCAGATGGTCCAAATCCAGTATTGCGCGGCCCGTATCGCATTTCCACAAGCCATCAGGGAGATTCTGCCAGCCTACATAGTAGAGATAGTGCCGTCCGCCGTGTGTGACGATACAAACGCCGATGGCGCCGTCGCAATCGAATCTCGCGGGAGCCCCATGGGTCATAACGAGTTTCGGTGCACCGATCAGCTCCATCTGCCCGTTTGCGAGAGTGGCATAGGACATGAACCCCTGGGAGCGTTGCTCGGCATCGCGACAGGTGAAGAAAATGACGAAACGATCGCCGTCGTAATGCACGGCGCACGGAAGCGAGCCGTGGCTGAATCCTGCAAGATTGGGTTCGAAGATGCGACCAGTCTTCCGCCACCTGTACGGGCGCCCGGTTTCAATAGGCTTCAGTAATGGATGCATTTCTATGTCCTCAGGGCGGCTCGCAGGGCCTTTTCCAGGAAATCAACTCGGCTTTCGCCGACCCGCTCCGCCTCGGCGTACACGGCCTCCTTCAATGCGGGATCGATTCCTTCTAGCCGACCCGCATATCTCTTTCGAATGCTGCCGCCCCTGCGCCCGACATGAGGCACGTCGATGTTGATCGGCAACGGCCCATCACCGACGCTGAACTCGATGACGTAAAAGCAGTTGTGGAGCTCGAAGGACAGCTTCACATCGCGGGCTGTTTCCGGCAACAACGCGATCGGCGCCTGACAGGCGTAAAGCTGGTTATTGGCGACAAGCTGCTTGCCGATCTCGCTGTTCAGCAACCAGGGCGCTAAGCCTTCGTCCGATATTACGATCTTGCCGCCGGGCTTCACAACCCGATTCATCTCGGCAATTCCTTGCCCGATGCTCGAGAACAAATTGATGCCGCCATAGTGATAAGCAGCATCGAAAACTCGATCTCCGTACGGAAGCTGAGTCGCGTCGCAGACCGAGAAGCGGATGTCGATGCCGATGGCGGACAAAGCATCACTATGGCGCGACGCGCCGGCGAGCAGCATCTGACTGGCGATATCTTGGGCGTGAATCGTCCCGCGACCCTCCATCTTTTTGGCGATGTAGGGGAGGTCGTTTCCCGCGCCCGCACCTGTTACGAGCAGCGACTGTCCCGAGACGAGGCCGAGACGCGAGATTAGGTTCTCTCGTAGCGTGTCCTCATCCGTACAGAAGGTCGCGAACAACCACCGAAGAGCGTTGTCGTGAACCTCCGCCGCGTCAACGATCGAGTATTCACTGCTCCCCGCGGGGGCATCGGCAAAAACAGGAATCTTCGTGCCGGGCGCGTAGGAATAGACATGCCCCCTGTCGCAAACCAGACCCGTCCGATCTGCGGTCTCTTGCAAGTTGCCGCATTCGGGGTGCGGGCACCGAAAGGGAATAATCTTATTTGAAGGCACAGGTATGGACCTCTATAGTTTCTGGCAAACGACCCAAAAGAGCTTTTCATGAATCCCAAAGTAGTTACTGCTCGATTGGCCGACGGAAAAATTTTCAAAATTGACTGAGAAGTAGCGCTCCAACTCTTCTCTATTTGAAAATCCGTGTAACCTATACCCGACACGATTGTTATAGTGATCACGCGCGATCCTGAAAGATCCATCCTCCAATTGCTCCGCCGAATCAAAAATAAACGATGAGCTATCTGCAACAGAAGCTATCAGAATCCCGCCTTTTTTTAAAACTCTAGCATACTCATTTAAATTATCGTACATAGAATCGCCCTCATCGCAATAATAGCAGCAAGAGCATGCCAATATTAAATCGAACTCGCCATCATCGAACGGAATATTACTATTCCTCCCAACGCGGAGGTCCGTCTTATGGCCTAGAGATGCCATCCGCGCATGCGTTTGATCAACAATTCCTTGCGTGATCTCTATTCCGCTAACATCAAAACCCTGTTCGCACAAAAATGCAGTGTTGCGGCCATCACCAAATGCAACATCCAGGATTTTTGCGCCCGGTTTCGGTTTGGAGAGATCAAGATTGGGATACTGCGCGAGAAATATCCGCACCACGAACTCTGTCGGATAAACTTTTTGCCCGGAGCGCGCAGAGTAGAACGCCTCATAATTCGTATTGATATCGCTTGCCTCGACCATCGTCATATCACCACAAGTTTGGCTTAGCACAGAGAATCTGGGAGCCGCTCAGATCCAAAAAGCCAATGATACCGATGAACGCTCCGGTCAATCCGCCGACAGGTGGGTTGCGCATCTGCAAGCGGTCCATTCACATGCCCACCAGGAGCGCGGCAAGATTTTGACGGTCAATCTTGCCGTTCGCGCTTTTGGGCAGATTATCAGTGACAATGATGCGGCTCGGCACCATGTAGTCCGGCACGTGATCTGCCAGTTGCCGCCGCAGCACGGCTTCATCCAACGCCTCGCTGGCCGACACAAATCCTATGAGCTTGCCATAGGCAGTTCCGGTCCGCTGATAGATGACTGCAGCCTGGATCACGCCGTGCAGCTTGGCGAGGCCATGCTCAACCTCTTCGAGTTCAATCCTGTATCCCAAATGTTTGATCTGATTATCTTTGCGCCCGATAAAAAAGAGGTTCCCCGCATCCCGTCGGACGAGGTCGCCGGTTCGGTACATGCGCTTCATGAAGCGCTCTGGCTCGGTCAAAGTAATGAATGAGGCCGCGCTACGATCGGGATCGTTGAAATAACCCGAAGCAACATTGGGGCCGATCAGGCAAAGCTCTCCCAGATCAGCAGCGAGGCCGTCATCGTCAAGGATGAGATGGTCGAAATTCGGGTTCAGCCGCCCCAAGGCAGGCAGGCCCGTCAGTTCCACGAAGTCATCGTCGGACAGGTCATAGGCACTGCAGATACAGGTGCATTCGGTCGGGCCGTAGACATTGACCAGCTTAGCCCTTCCTTTGACCATTCGATTGAGCTTGATCAGCTCGATTTTTGGATATCCTTCGCCGCCGAAAACTATGTATCGGATCGTCGAGAGTGAGCTCGCCGTCAATGCCTTCATCGCGATGACATAAATCAGCAATGACGGGACAGAAAACCAGATCGTGCAGGCCATGCTCTCGATATAGGCGACCAGGGCCGCAGGCGCATTGAGCAGCTTGCGGTGAATGGGCGTCAAAGACGCGCCGGAGAACAGGGCAACATAAAAATCGAAAACTGAATTGTCGAAATACATGGGGCTGAGATTTGCGAAATTATCATCGTGGCTAATCTCGAAGCGCTCAATCCCCCAGTGAATGAAATGCATCAGATTCTGATGTGTGACCGCCACTCCCTTCGGCAGACCTGTCGAACCCGATGTGAACATGACGTAGGCTATACAGGCACCGTCGACTTGCTCCATGGCTACGGCCTGTTGGAGGCGATCATGCTCAGTTAAAGGCTCAAGATCGGTTTCGGACAACAGTACCGCCTTGGTGCCGACGGAGGCAGCCAACGCGCGCATCGCCAACAGATGTTCTTCATTGTCGACGAAGATCGTCCGCACAGCGCAGGTTTTTACGATATGCCCATTTCGAACCTGCGGCGAGGCGGTATCAATATTTACATATGCGATGCCAAGGCGCAGGGCGGCCAACATCAACGCGTAGGACAAGGCCGCCTTGTTGTGCGCAATGGCAATGACCTCGCCTCGCACATAACCATTTCGGAGCAGCATAGCTGAGAGCTGATCGACTTGAGCGGCCAAGCGCCTATAGCTGATCGCCCCCGCCTCATAACGCAGTGCGGGCTTGTCGCCCGCAGCCGTCGCGCGCTCAGCGAACAGCGTGCCAAGATTGTAGTGATATAAAGCCATACGCCCTGCTTCGACCGAGCCGATGCGCCAACTGCGCGCGGCTGCCTATAGCATGGATTGTCACGGGAGCACGACCAACTGATGTTCAGGCCACAAGAGGCCGACAATCGCGATTCAGAAATTCCGCTTGCTAGTGGCGAAGCGGAGCAACCCCGGCCCGAATGACAGCTAGACCGGCGACGCGATGGTCAAGGCCCTGATCGAGGAGGCCGGCTTCTCCTATTCCAGCCAGATGCGTCCCGAGAAGAAACACATGGTCGTCTCGCCGACCAACTCGCGCGGGGAGAAGGTCGAGCTTGACGTACATCGCGACGGTTCGATCCGCGGGGAACGTCGCGTGTTCTGAAAAGTCACCCGCTAGCCCATGGCCAGCGAACCAGTCGCACAATTACATGCCAGTAGACCCCAAGACAACCGAACTGCTGCGGAGTGGTCCCTCACTCTGCTGCCGCGGAAACGCCGGCCCACCATCGTCTACGATATCGAATCGCTCCAGTTACGCTACGACAATCGCGCACTGGTTGCGCCGACGCAAGCGAAGGCAAATCGCTCACATGAGCTGAAAGGCTCCGCTGCGCGGTGAAGACCGGGGGCGACGCTAGTCGTCTGACGTTGCCCCCTGTTTGCCCTCGTTCATAACTGGACTCTGCTCTCGCTTTGGTTCGTTCTGGGCCGGGTTGCAAACTCGTTGGGGGTGAGGCCGCCAAGGCTCGTATGCGGCCGGTGAGCGTTGTAGTCCGTCCTCCATTCTTCGATCAGCCGGCGGGCATTCGGCAGGTTCCGGAACATGTGCTCGTTCAGGCATTCGTCGCGGAAGCGGCCGTTCAGGCTCTCGACGAAGCCGTTCTGCATCGACTTGCCCGGTGCGATGCAGTGCCACTCGACCCGGCTGTCCTCCTGCCATTGCAGGATTACCCGCGAGGTCAGTTCGGTGCCGTTGTCGCTGTCCACCATGAGCGGCGGGCCGCGAAAGGCGATGAGTGCATCGAGCTCCCGGCCGACGCGCTGGCCGGAGAGCGAGGTGTCGACCACGAGCGCCAGGCACTCTCGCGTAAAGTCGTCGACGATGACCAGCACGCGGAAGCGGCGGCCGTCGACGAGTTCGTCCGCGACAAAGTCGAGGCTCCAGCGCTGGTTCGGCCTCTGTAGCATGGTCATCGACGCCCGTGTGCCGAGCGCGCGCTTGCGCCCGCCACGCCGGCGCACCGTCAGCCGTTCCTCCCGATAGAGCCGGAACAGCTTCTTGTGGTTCAGCGCGATGCCGTCCTGCCGCAGGAGGATGTGCAGGCGCCGATAGCCGAACCGCCATCGCTGACCCGCAAGGGTCTTCAGCCGCTCCCGGATCTCCACATCGTCTGAGCGCCGCGAGGCATAGCGATAGGTCTTCGGGGCAAGCCCGATCAGACCGCAGGCCCGACGCTGCGAATAGCTCTTCTTCGCGATCGCCCAGTTCACGAACGCTCTCCGCGATCCGGGCTTCAGAAGTTTTTCCCGAGCGCCTCGCGCAGCGTCGCGACGTCCAGCATCGATTCCGCCAGAAGCTTCTTGAGCTTGCGGTTCTCGTCGTCCAACGCCTTCAGCCGACGGGCGTCGGACACTTTCATGCCGCCATAGCGATTGCGCCAGTTAGAGAAGGTCGCGTCGCTGATCCCGTACTTGCGGCAGATGTCCGCCACCGCAATCCCGGCCTGATGCTCCTTCAGCACCGCAATGATCTGCTCTTCGCTGAACCGGCTCTTTTTCATCTCCGTCTCCTTCCGACGGAGCCCAATTCAAACCGAGGGCAAACAGGGGGCAACGTCAATCAGTTGGTCACACGCAAGTTTCCACGACCGCCCGCGACAGCCGCGGCGCGATCGGGAAAAGCCGAGCGGTAGCGATCAAGCGAATCGCTCATCGCAACGGTGAGAACGGGGCCTGAACAGCTTATGGGGAACGCGATAGGGAACGTGGGGAACGCGAGTTCAACGGTAGGCCGTCATAACCTGCTGACGTTCAAAGAGGTTTTTGGAGCGGGCGATCGGGATCGAACCGACGACATTCAGCTTGGGAAGCTGACGTTCTACCACTGAACTACGCCCGCGCTCCTGCCCCTATAGCCGGGCCGGGCTGCCGCCGGCAAGCCGGTCGCCACGAGAATTCCCCGTAGATGCGAAAAACCGCGCCGGACCCCTGTCGCCCGGCGCGGTTGGTTCAGACGCGGTGCGTCTCAGTAGCAGCCGTAGTAGCCGCAGCCATAATAGCCGTAGTGGCGGCGCGACGAGGCGGCGATGACCGCGCCGCCGACCGCACCGGCGACGACGCCGGCCGCGACCGCGTTGCTGGCCTGCGCGTTGGAGCGGCGGAAGCTCTGAAACACCTCGCTGCGGCAGCGCTCGAAGGCACGGGTGCCGGGGCGGTGGCCGGCATCGAGGCAGACCTGGTCCGACTCGGCCGCCGACTGCTCGACGCTCTGGCAGCCGCCGAGAGCGGCGGCGAGAACGCCGGCGATGATGAGGGCGCGCATGAGAAATCCTTTCCCTGTAGACGTTTGGCTACGAAAGCCATGAAGCGGAAGGCGGTCGAAGCCTGCCGCCGGTGACACAAGCATGAACACGCCGCAGGCCAATGGCCGGCAACGCCATCGGCGCTTGCTGCCATCTGACACGGAATCGCCATTTTGTCGCCCCGTAGCTTGCCGCCCGGGCAATCTTCCTGCCTGCGTTGCGGATTCGCAGCTAAGGAAAGGTTGAATCGGCCGCCAATTCGTCGCTCAAGCCGAGCGGAAATGCTTGGAGAGCTTCAGCGCCTGGCCCTGGTAGTTGGAGGTACCGATCGTGCCATAGAGGGCGTCGGGCTCGGCCGCCATGCGCTCGAACGCCAACCGGCCGACCACCTGCCCGTCCTCGAGCAGGAAGGGCACTTCATGGCTGCGGACCTCGAGGACGCCGCGGCTGCCGGGAACGCCGCCGGTGCCGACGCCGAAGCCGGGATCGAAGAAGCCGGCATAGTGGACGCGGAACTCGCCCATGGCCGGGTCGATCGGCGCCATCTCGGCGGCAAAGGCCGGCGGAATGTAGATCCGTTCCTTCGAGGCGAGAATGTAGAACTGATGGGGGTCGAGGATGAGCCGCTTGCGCTTGGCCGGGATCGGCGTCCAGAAATCGTCGATCTCGTAGCCGCCGACCCGGTCGACATCGATGACGTCGGTGAAGCGCTGGGCCTGGTAGCCGACGATCTCGCCCTCGGCGTCGCCGAGATGGATGCTGAACAGGAGACCGTTGCGGATCGTCGCGGGGCCGTCGACCAGAGCGGTGTGGCGATGGACCTCGCGCAGCTCGCGGTCGGAGACGCGAAAGCCCTCCGCCTCCTCCTGGCCAGAGCTCCGGCGGCGGAAGCGCAACTGGTTGAGACGGCTGCCCTTGCGCACCTTGATCGAGAAGCTCGACGGCGAGATCTCGGCATAGAGCTTGCCGGAATAGCCGCCTGCGACGCTGTCGAAGGCTTCGCTGCGGTCGGCGATCAGGCGGGTGAAGACATCGAGCCGGCCTGTCGAACTCTTCGGATTGGCGAAGGCCGAGATCGTCGCCGGCAGTTCGTGCAGCGACTCCATCAGCTCGACGACATAGACGCAGTTCTTCTCGAGGATCGCACCCTCCTCGAGCGAGACTTCGTCCTGGGTCAGGTCGGCGAGCATCTGGGCGACGCTTTTGTTCGGCCCAGGCAGGAAGCTGGCACGGACGCGATAGGCCTTGTGACCGAGACGCAGGTCGAGGCTCGCAGGCTGGTACTGGCTCTCGGCGAAGGCACCGGAGGTCGAGCGCACCATGCCACGATGGACGAGCTTGCGGATGTCCTGGCGCGGCAGCACGCCGGAGGAGCCGGCGAGCGAAGCCGGCCCGGTCGCGATCTCGGCCAGCATGTCGGGCGATGTCGCCATGGCGCTATCAGACCACCTTGTGAAGCGCGGCGCAAAGCCAGCCCGCCGCGAGATTGATCGTTCTTCCTGCCGCACCGGGGAGCCGCTGGCGAGTCCGGCGTGGCGTTGTCCACATGCCGGCGCCACTGCGGCTCATCGGATCTACAGCCGGTTGACAGCATTGACGCTGCGCCGCCGCAAGGCATAACAAGGCCTTCCCGCCGCCCCGGCGAGAGCCGCATGGAGGCGGCACGGAGCCGCGATGATGTACCAGGCCGAAACGCATGGCGTGCGCGTCACCGCCTCGCCCAAGTTCATGGACTCTGAATCCACGCCGGACCAGAGCCGCTATTTCTGGGCCTATACGATCGAGATCGAGAACCTGTCGCCCCGCGCCATGCAGTTGATGACGCGGCACTGGGTCATCACCGACGGACGCGGCGAGGTGCATGAGGTCCGTGGTGACGGCGTGATCGGCCAGCAGCCGGTGCTGCAGCCGGGCGAGCGCTTCAGCTATACCTCCGGCTGCCCGCTGATGACGCCCGATGGCAGCATGCGCGGCGTCTATGCCATGCTCGGCGAGGACGGCGCGCGTTTCGATGTCGAAGTGCCGCTGTTTCCGCTCGACTCGCCCTATGTGAAGAAGGTCCTGCATTGACTACCGCAACACCGACCGGGCAGCGCTACCAGCCGCTCGACATGCTCGCCCGCCTCGTCGCCTTCGACACGGTGAGCCACAAATCCAATCTCGACCTGATCGCCTTCGTCGAGGATTACCTCACCGGCTGGGGCGTAGCCTCCGTGCGCTTCCCGAACGCGACCGGCGACAAGGCGGCGCTGTTCGCCACGATCGGCCCACAGGACAAGGGCGGCGTCGTGCTCTCCGGCCATACCGACGTGGTGCCGGTCGAGGGCCAGGCCTGGTCGCGCGACCCGTTCACCCTGCATGTCGAAGACGGCAAGGCCTATGGCCGCGGCTCGGTCGACATGAAGGGCTTCGTCGCGCTGGCGCTTTCGCTGGTGCCGGATTTCCTCGCCGCGAACCTGAAGACGCCGATCCACCTGTTCTTCTCCTATGACGAGGAGGTCACCTGCCTCGGCGTCGTCGACGGCATCGCCGCGATGGGCAAGAGCCTGCCGCGCCCACGCGCCGTCATCGTCGGTGAGCCGACTTCGCTGGAACTCGCCGACGCGCATAAGGGCATCCGCACCTTCTTCACCGCGATCACCGGCTTTGCCGCGCATTCCTCGAAGCCGCATCTCGGCGCCAGCGCCGTCCATGCCGGCACGCGCCTCGCCGCCGGCCTCGTCGCCATGGCCGATGAGCGCGAAGGCCGGATCGACGAGAGCGGCCGCTTCGATCCGCCCTATGACACCGTCCATATCGGCAAGTTCCATGGCGGCATCGCCCGCAACATCCTGGCCGACCGCGCCGATCTCGCCTGGGAGGTGCGCACGCTTCCGGGCTCCGATCCCGAAGAGGTGCCAGCTCGCTTCGCCCTGCTGTCGGATGAGGTGCTGGCGCGCATGCGCAAGACCGCGCCATCGGCGACGATCGAGACGGTGATGAGCTCGGACGTGCCGGGTCTTGCGCCCGATCCGGGCTCTGAGGCCGAGACGCTGGTGATGCGCCTCGCAGGCCGCAACCGTACCATCGCCGTCGCCTATGCCACCGAGGCCGGGCATTTCCAGCGCGCGGGCCTGCCGACCATCGTCTGCGGCCCCGGCTCGATCGACCAAGCGCACCAGCCGGACGAGTACATCACGCTGGAGCAGTTCTCCGCCGGCGAGGCCTTCATGCGCCGGCTGCTGGCGGAGTGCAGGGCGTAAACAACGCCGTCATTCTCGGGCGAAGCGAAGCGCAGACCCGAGAATCTCCTGACGAGAAGGCACCGACCTGCGCCTTCTCCGGCCTGAGATGCTCGGATCCTGAGATGCTCGGGTCAAGCCCGAGCATGACGTGCGAGATTCACTCCCCCGCCGAGATCTCCGCCTCGACCTCGGCCGGGTCGAAATTGTAGCGGCGCGAGCAGAACTCGCAGGTGACGCCTAGCGTCCCGTCATCGGCGATCATCGCCTTGCGGTCGTCGGCCGAAAAACCCTTGAGCATGCCGAGCACGCGCTCGCGCGAGCAGCGGCAGGCCTCGTGCACCGCAACGGTCTCGAAGACATGGGCGCCGCGCTCATGGAAGAGTCGGTAGAGCAACTGCTCGCTTTCCAGCAGCGGATCGAGCAGTTCGTGATGCTCGATTGTCTCGACCAGCGAGCGCGCCTCGGTCCAGGCGTCGTCGCTAACGCCGTCATCGTCGCCGGCGGCGAGAATCTCATGGCCCTCGGGCGCATCGCCAGGGTGGAGGTCGGCGGCGCGCATGCGCTCGGGCGAGTTCGGCATGAACTGCACGATCAGCCCGCCGGCGCGCCAGGCGAGGCCGGCGCCGGTCAGGACCGAGCCGACGCCGAGGCGGATACGGCTCGGGATCTGCTCGGACTGGCGGAAATACTGGTGGCCAGCTTCTTCCAGGCTCTGCCCGTCGAGCGCAACGACACCCTGATAGCGCGTCGCCTCGCTGCCCTGGTCGACGGTCATGGCGAGGTGGCCCTTGCCAAGCAGGTCGCCGGTCGAGATCGCGTTTGAGTCGATCGCGGCCGCCAGCTGATCGGCATCGTAGCGGGCCATGGCGCGGTAGCAGTCGGGTGCGTTGAAGTCGACGACCAGCATCGACACCGGCCCATCGCTCTTGGTCTGCAGTTGAAAGCGGCCTTCGCCCTTCAGCGTGGTGCCGAGCATGACGGCGAGCGCCGCGGCCTCGGCGAGGACGCGCGCAACGGGCTCGGGATAATGATGCCGCGCGAGGATCCGGTCGAGCGAGGGTCCGAGCCTGACGACCCGGCCGCGCACGTCGAGATCAGGCACGGCGAAGGGCAACACCCGATCGTCGGGCGCGCCCGCGGGCGAACCTTCCGCCATCAGGCCGCCACTCCGCCGAAGCACCAGGCCAGGATGCCCTTCTGGGCATGCAGCCGGTTCTCGGCCTCGTCGAAGACAGCCGATTGCGGGCCGTCCATGACCTGGTCGGTCACTTCCTCGCCGCGCGAAGCCGGCAGGCAGTGCATGAAGATCGCATCCTTCTCGGCACGGCCGAGCAGGCGCTCATCGACCTGGTAGGGCCGCAGCAGGTTGTGGCGCGTGCCTTCCTGGTCGCCCATCGAGACCCAGCAATCGGTGATGACGCAGTCGGCGCCCTCGACCGCAGCTTCGGGTCGGCTGGTCAGTTGCAGCCTGGCGCCCTGGTCGCGGGCCCAGTCGAGCAGCGCCGGCGGGGGTGCGAGCTCTTCGGGCGTCGCGATGGCGAGCTCGAAATCGAGCCGCCCGGCCGCATGGACCCAGGAGGTCAGCACATTGTTGGTGTCGCCGGTCCAGGCGATGCGCTTGCCCTTGATCGAGCCCTTGCGCTCCTCGAAGGTCATGACATCGGCCATGACCTGGCAGGGATGCTGGCGCTTGGTCAGGCCGTTGATCACCGGCACGGTGGCGTATTGCGCCATCTCGACCACGGCGTCGTGGTCGAGCATGCGGATCATGATCGCGTCGACATAGCGCGACAGCACGCGGGCGGTGTCGGCGATGGTCTCGCGCTCGCCAAGCTCGATCTCCTGGCCGGTCACCATCATTGGCGAGCCGCCGAGCTCGCGGATGCCGACGTCGAAGGAGACGCGCGTCCGCAGCGAAGGCTGCTCGAAGATCATGGCAATGACCTTGCCTTCGAGCAGGCGGTCGCCGGCGGCGGCGGGCGTGCGCCGGCGGGCCTTGATGTCCTCGCCGGCCTTGAGGATGGCGCGGAGTTCTCCGGCCGAAAAATCAGAGAGATCGAGAAAGTGACGCGTCGCAGACATCATGCTCACTCCGCCGCCGGCCGGGCGAACTCCGCCTCGACCGCGCCAGCCGCCTTGTCGAGCCGCGCCACCGCCGCGGCCACTTCGCTCTCGCCGATGATCAAGGGCGGCAGCAGGCGCACGACATTGTCGCCGGCGGCGACCACGAGCAGGCCGGCGGCCCGCGCCTGCGCGACGAAATCGGTGTTCGGGGTCTTGAGCTTGAGGCCGAGCATCAGCCCCTCGCCGCGGATCTCCTCGATCACCTGAGGATGCTGATCCTTGAGCTGGGCCAGCGACTGGCGCAGGCGCAAGGCCGTCTTCTGGACATGGTCGAGGAAACCATCAGCCAGGATGACGTCGAGCACGGCATTGCCGACCGCCATGGCGAGCGGATTGCCGCCGAAGGTGGTGCCATGCGTGCCCAGCGTCATGCCCGACGCCGCCTCCTCGGTGGCGAGGCACGCGCCCATCGGGAAGCCGCCGCCAATGCCCTTGGCGATCGACATGATGTCGGGGGCGACACCGTAATGCTCATAGGCGAAGAACTTGCCGGTGCGGCCGACGCCGGTCTGGATCTCGTCGAAGATCAGCATCAGCCCGTGCTCGTCACAGAGCTCGCGGAGCTGCTTGAGGACACGCATCGGCACCGAGCGCAGGCCGCCCTCGCCCTGGATCGGCTCGATCATCAGCGCGGCGGTCTCCGGCCCGATCGCGGCCTTCAGCGCCGCCTCGTCGTCGAACGGCACCTGGTCGAAGCCGTCGACCTTTGGGCCGAAGCCGTCGATGTATTTCTGCTGGCCACCGGCGGCGATGGTCGCGAGCGTGCGGCCATGGAAGGCGCCCTCGAAGGTGACGACCCGGAAGCGCTCGGGATGGCCCTTCGCGGCGTGGTACTTGCGCGCCATCTTGATCGCGCACTCGTTCGCCTCGGCGCCCGAATTGGTGAAGAAAACGCGTTCAGCGAAGGTCGCCTCGCAGAGCCGGCGGGCGAGCTTCTCGCCCTCGGGCATCGTGTAGAGGTTGGAGGTGTGCCAGATGCGCTGCGCCTGCTGGGTCAGCGCCTCGACCAGATGCGGATGGGCGTGGCCGAGCGAATTGACGGCGATGCCGGCGCCGAAATCGAGATAGCGGGTGCCATCGGCGGTGATCGCCCAGGCGCCCTCGCCACGCTCGAGCGCGATCGGGGCGCGGGCATAGGTCGGCAGGAGAACGGAAGAAGCGGAAACGGTGCTCATGGAGCAAAATCCTTGCGGCGAGACAGGAAGGTAGCGCGGAATCTCGGGCCGGGAACGGCAGGGTGGGACGCAAGGCGGCATGATGCCGGCACGATGCGACCCGCCGGCGACATTATCGTCGCTGGCCGCTCCCGCCGTCTCGTCGCGCGTCAAGCCGCATCAAAGGAAAATCCCGATCGCTCAAAAACATAAGCGCCGCCCTTGGGGGCGGCTGCGTCGGGTGACTATGCAAAACCGGCCCGGCCCTGTCAATTCCGGCTGACCTCGCGGCAGCGTTGCCGAATAGACTCACTGTCCGGCCGTCTGCGGCGATTGGCTGGGGAAAAGCCGAATTACGATTCGGCGACTCTTGTGGCCGAGTCAGGCCATCTTGTATGGTCCTCTTCGTCAGATACGACATCTCGTGCGGCGTCTCCTGTATCGTCAGTTCCGGGCGTAACGGCTTCCGTTTTGTAACGGACGCTGCCGGTATCGGATTCCGCCATGATCTCTCCCTATGCCTCGCCGGCCCGCTGGCGAAGCATGACGAAGACAGGTGCAACCCCATGACCGAAGCCGGAGCCTGGACCGACGAACGCGTCGAACTGCTCAAGAAGCTCTGGAATGACGGCCTGAGCGCAAGCCAGATCGCTGCCGAGCTCGGCAGCGTCACGCGCAACGCCGTCATCGGGAAGGTTCACCGTCTCGGCTTGTCCGGCCGGGCCAAGAGCCCCGGCTCGGCCACGCCGCGCCCGCGCAAGCCAGCGGCCCGCCCACCGAGCCACCCGGCCGGCCATCAGAACGGTGGCTCTGGGCTGACTCGCGGCAACACCGCGCTGGCCCCGCAGTTCGCGCCCGAGATCGCGGCCGAAGCACAGGTCGAACGCGCTCCGGCGCCGGCCGAGGACGTGGTCGTGCCGTTCTCCGAGCGGGTCACGATCATGGATCTGCGCGAATATATGTGCCGCTGGCCGATGGGCGACCCGACCACGCCGGAGTTCCGCTTCTGCGGCGGCCGCAGCGCGACCGGCATGCCCTATTGCACCTATCACGCCCGGATCGCCTACCAGCCGGCAGCCGACCGGCGCCGCGACCGCAAGCCCATCCGCGCCTGAGCGCTCGGAACTGAGTGGCACGACCATGAAAGCCGGCCGAAAGGCCGGCTTTTCGTTGTCGAGGCAGTTCCTGTGTCAAAGCAGGAAGTGAAATCCGAAGCCCAGGATGACGAAGCCCGCCGCGACGACCTGCGCCACGAAGAGCGGCTGCAGGCGCGAGGCCTTCTCGGCTTGATCAGCGGCCTTCTCGGCCCGCGACATGTGGTCCCTGGCCTTGAACTGCTCGGGACCGCCATCCCCTTCCAGATCCATCCGCACCGTGATGAACGCGATGACCAGGCCGAGTATGCCGAGACCGAAGAAGCCGACCAGGCGGAGCGCGCCATAGCCGACGCCGATCAACAGCGCGGCGAGAAAGGGAAAGGCGATATAGTCCCATTTGGTGAAGCGCATGAAGGCAATCTGCGGGAACCGCGCATCGTCGTCCAGCCGATGCAACCGAACGCCAAACGGCAAGGAGAGAGCATGGGTCCTGTCGAATATGCCTGCGCGCTGCCGATCCGGGATGGGCAGCTCCTGTTGGGCTTGCGGGCTCCGCACCGCCGGAACCGCCCCTCCTGCTGGGATACGATCGGCGGCCATGTCGAGCCAAGCGAGGCCGTCGAGGCCGCCCTCGTCCGCGAGCTGCAGGAAGAGCTCGGCGTCACGACGACGGTCTTCCGCCGTTTCGAGACGATCGAGACGACCGAGACGGATGGCGTCACGCCCGCACTCTGGCATCTGTTCGCGGTCATCGAATGGACCGGCGGCGAGCCCAGGATCAGCAATGACGAGCATAACGAGATCCGCTGGTTCACCTTCGATCAGGTCCGATCGCTGACCCCGCTGGCATCGGAGGCCTATCGCCCGGTCTTCGCCCGGCTGGCCGCGGCTTTCGGGCCGGAAGCGTAGGCATCAGCATGGCGACATTCGCGACCTACGCAGGCGCGGCGCTGGCGGAGATCGCCGGCTGCTACGCCTTCTGGGCCTGGCTCAAGCTCGGCAAGCCGGTCTGGTGGCTGCTGCCGGGCCTGGGATCGCTCGCGGCTTTCGCCTGGCTGCTGACCCTGCTCGACAATCCAGCCGCCGGGCGCGCCTTCGCCGCCTATGGCGGCGTCTATATTGTGGCGTCGCTGGCCTGGATGGCGCTGGTCGAGAAGATCGCGCCCGACCACTACGACCTGGCCGGCGCCGCGCTCTGCCTCGCCGGCGCGGCGGTGATCGTCGCCGCGCCGCGCTGACAGAAGCGCTCAACTTCGCGCAAAAGTCTCGTCGAAGGCATAGCCGGCGCCGCGCACCGTGCGCAGCGGGTCCTTGGCATTGGCGGGCGTGATCGCCTTGCGCAGGCGCCCGACATGAACGTCGACGGTGCGCTCGTCGATATAGACGTCGCGGCCCCAGACGGCGTCGAGCAATTGCGCCCGGGAATAGACCCGGCCCGGCGCCTGCATCAGGAACTCGAGCAGGCGGAACTCGGTCGGTCCGAGATGCAGCTCGGCCCCGGCACGGCGGACACGGCGGGTGGTGCGGTCGAGTTCGAGATCGCCGGCAGCAAGTAAGCCGGCAACGTGGCCGGGCTTGGCACGGCGCAGCAGCGCCTGGATGCGGGCGATCAGCTCGGGCAGCGAGAAGGGCTTGACGACATAGTCGTCGGCGCCGGTGGCAAGGCCGCGCACGCGCTCGGTCTCCTCGCCGCGGGCCGTCAGCATGATGATCGGCACGCGCTCGGTGTCGCGGCGCGTGCGCAGGCGCCGGCAGAGCTCAATGCCGGAGAGGCCGGGCAGCATCCAGTCGAGCAGGACGAGATCGGGCGTATGGTCGCGCAGATGCAATTCGGCGTCGTCACCGCGCGCCACGCTGTCGACCTCGAAGCCCTCGGCCTCAAGATTGTAGCGCAGCAGCAGGGTGAGCGGCTCCTCGTCCTCGACGATCAGGATGCGTGCGGGCATGTCAGGGTCCGTTCAAGCCCCGCCAGTTCAGCCATTGGCTGCCGGCAGGTCGACGAGGATGTTGGTGGTGTCGAGCTTCGGCCGGGTTTCGTCCATGGACTGGCCGGTGACGAGGTAGTGGATGGTCTCGGCGATGTTGGTGGTGTGATCGCCGATGCGCTCGACATTCTTGGCGCAGAACAGGAGGTGCGTGCAGAAGGTGATGTTGCGCGGATCTTCCATCATATAGGTCAGGAGCTCGCGGAACAGCGAGGTGTAGAGCGCGTCGATCTCGTCGTCGCGGCGCCAGACATCCATCGCCTTCTGCTCGTTGCTAGCGGCATAAGCGTCGAGCACGTCCTTGAGCTGGGCCTGAACCAGGCGGCTCATATGCTCGAGGCCGACCACGGCGCGATGCGGCGGCGAGAACTGGCCGGAGATCGCGACGGCGCGCTTGGCGATGTTCTTGGCGAGGTCGCCGACACGCTCGATGTCGGCGGCGATGCGGATCGCCGAGATCAGCTCGCGCAGGTCGTTCGCCAGCGGCTGGCGGCGGGCGATGGTCAGCACCGCCTTTTCCTCGACCTCGCGCTGGAGATTGTCGAGGCGCTGGTCGGCGCTGATGATCTTCTGGGCGAGCGCGGTGTCGCGGCGCACCAGCGCCACGGTGGAGTCGCCGAGCATGCGCTCGGACATGCCGCCCATCTCGGCGAGGCTGCGGCGCAGCCCTTCGAGATCGGCGTCGTAGGAGCGGACGATATGGTCGGACATGGGGCGTATCCTTGGGGCTTGCCGACGCTTCGGAATGTCAACCGAAACGGCCGGTGACGTAGTCCTGCGTCTGCTTCTTATGCGGGTTCATGAAGATGTTGTTGGTGGCGTCGAACTCGATCACCTCGCCAAGGTACATGAAGGCGGTGTACTGCGAGATGCGCGCCGCCTGCTGCATGTTGTGGGTGACGATGACGATGGTGAAGTCGCTCTTCAGCTGCTCGAGCAGGTCCTCGATCTTGCCGGTCGAGATCGGGTCGAGCGCCGAGGTCGGCTCGTCGAACAGGATGACCTCGGGCTTCTGCGCGATGGTGCGCGCGATGCACAGGCGCTGCTGCTGGCCGCCGGAGAGGCCCATGCCGGAGCTCTTCAGCTTGTCCTTGACCTCGTCCCAGAGGGCGGCACGGCGCAGCGCGCCCTCGACGCGGTCGTCGAGCTCCGACTTCGGCGGCTTCTCGTAGAGGCGGATGCCGAAGGCGACGTTGTCGTAGATCGACATCGGGAACGGCGTCGGCTTCTGGAAGACCATGCCGATGCGCGAGCGCAATTCGTTCACGTCGACATTGTTGGAGATGATGTTGCGGCCGTCGAGCAGGATCTCGCCGGTCGCCTTCTGCTCGGGATAGAGCGAGTAGATGCGGTTGAAGATGCGCAGCAGGGTCGACTTGCCGCAGCCCGACGGGCCGATCAGCGCGGTGACGTGCCGGTCACGGAAGTCGAGGTTGATGTTCTTCAGCGCCTTGTGCTCGCCGTAGTAGAAATCGAGGTTCTTGACGGCGATGCGAACGGGAGCTTCGGCGTCCAGCGTCTGCGGGCTCAGTTCAAGGGTCGAAAGCATCTGCATGGTCCTTCCGATCGGACGCTTATCACTTGCCGCCGCGCACGATGCGCCGGGCGATGATGGAAAGCACGAGGATTGAGACGGTGATGATCAGCGATCCCGCCCAGGCGAGCTGCTGCCAGTTCTCGTAAGGGGCGGAGGCGAACTGATAGATCGTCACCGGCAGGTTGGAGACGCCGCCGACGAGGTTCGGCGAGAACCAGAAATTATTGTTGAGCGCCGTGAAGATCAGCGGCGCAGTCTCGCCGGCGATGCGGGCGAGGGCCAGCAAGATGCCGGTGACCATGCCCGACTTCGCCGCCCGCCAGGTCACCGAGGTGATGACGACGGAGGGCGGGGCGCCGAGCGCAGCGCCCGCCTCGCGCAGGGAGCCGGGAACAAGGCGCAGCATGTCCTCGGTGGTCCGCACGATCACCGGGATCGCGATTATGCCGAGAGCAACGCCGCCAGCCCAGCCGGAATAACCGCGGAACGGCTCGACCATGATCACGTAGACGAACAGGCCGATCAGGATCGAAGGCGCCGAGAGCAGGATGTCGTTGATGAAGCGGATGAGCTCGGCAAGCTTGGAGGCCTTGCCGTATTCGGCCAGGTAGGTGCCGGCGAGCACGCCGATCGGCGTCGCCACGGCAATACCGAGGAAGGTCAGCACGATCGAGCCGACGATGGCGTTGGCGAGGCCGCCACCCTCCGTGCCCGGCCCCGGCGTGATCTGGGTGAAGGTCGAGGCGGAGAGCCCGCCCAATCCTTTCACGATCAGCATGCCGAGGATCCAGAACAGCACGACGATCGCGATCAGGGTGAAGCTCGTCGCGATGATCTTCATCATCCGGTCTGCGGTGCGGCGCGCGGGGCGCACGCGGCCCCATTCGACATGCGGCGCGGTCATGGTCTTGGTGGATGTCGCCATGGTCATGGGTCCAGCTCCGCTCAGTAGCGCTTCACCCGCGCGACCAGGAGGCGCGCGATGACGAGGACGACGAAGGTGACGAAGAACAGGATGCAACCGAGCGCGATCAGCGAGTTGAGCTGCAGGCCGAGCGCCTCGTTGAACTCGTTGGCGATGCGCGAGGCGATGGTCGAGCCGGGATCCAGGATCGAGGGCGAGAGCCGGTTGGCGTTGCCGACGACGAAGGTCACCGCCATGGTCTCGCCGAGCGCGCGGCCGAGGCCGAGCATGACGGCG
Source organism: Bosea sp. 29B (assembly GCF_902506165.1). Lineage (NCBI taxonomy): Bacteria > Pseudomonadati > Pseudomonadota > Alphaproteobacteria > Hyphomicrobiales > Alloboseaceae > Allobosea > Allobosea sp. 29B. The sequence continues at coordinate 2,271,966 of NZ_LR733817.1, read as the reverse complement.
CCGATGATCGAAACGCCGGCCTGCGGCACCAGGACGTGGCGGACGACCTCCCAGGTCGTCGCGCCGATGCCGTAGGCGCTCTCGCGCAGCACCGACGGGATCTGGTCGAGCATGTCGCGGGTGATCGAGGCGATGAAGGGGATGATCATGAAGGCCAGGATGATCCCGGCGGTCAGGATGCCCAGGCCCGAGGGCGAGCGCGAATACAGAACGGTGCCGATGATCGGCATGCCCTCGACGATGTTCGAGAGCGGGATCTGGACATAGGCCGCGAACAGCGGCGCGAAGACGAACAGCCCCCACATGCCGTAGATGATCGAGGGCACGGCGGCGAGCAACTCGATCGCGGTCGAGACCGGCTGCTTGAACCAGGGCGGCGCCAGCTGGGTCAGGAAGACGGCGATCCCCAGCGAGAGCGGGACGCCGACGACGAGCGCGATCAACGCGGTCGAGAGGGTGCCGACGATGGCGGGCCAGGCACCATATTGGTCGTTCTGGGTGTCCCAGACGCTGGAGGTGATGAAGCCGAAACCGAATTCGCGGAAGGCAGGCCAGCCGCCGATGACCATCGAGAGCATGATGCCGGCGAGCAGCACCAGCACGAACAGCGCCGCCAGCAGGCTGGCATTGCGGAAGATGAGATCGAAGGTCCCCATCGGGGTCTTGCGCACCGGCGCGCTCGGCGCGGCGTACTGGTCGGTCACGGCAGACATCCGTGGTTACTCCGGTCTCGAAAGGCGACTATCGGATCGAAACGAGGCTCTGGTCGTCGTGGAAGCGGGGGCCCTTGTCCGGCCCCCGCCCCCGTATCGTCACGCGGAAGCGATCAGAAGATCGGCTTGCCCGCCGGGTCGGTCACGCCCTTCCAGGCGTTGCGGACCTGGTCCTTGACGTTGGCCGGCAGCGGCACGTAGTCGAGGTCGAGGGCGAGCTGGTCGCCGCTCTTATAGGCCCAGTCGACGAACTTCAGCGCGGCCTGCACCTCTTCCGGCTTCTCGGGCTTGGCGTGCACGAGCAGGAAGGTGGCGGAGGTGATCGGCCAGGCCTGGGCGCCCTTCTGGTTGTTCAGCGAGATGCCGAAGCCGGGAGCCTCGTTCCAGTTGGCATTGGCGGCGGCGGCCTGGAAGGCCTTGTCGTCCGGCGCCGGGAAGTTGCCGTCGGCGTTCTTGACGAGGGCGTGGGCCAGCTTGTTCTGCTTGGCATAAGCGTATTCGACGTAGCCGATCGAGTTGGCGACCTGCTTGACCGAGGCCGAGACGCCCTCATTGCCCTTGCCGCCGATGCCGACCGGCCACTGCACGGCCGTGTTGGTGCCGATCTTCGTCTTCCAGTCGGCCGAGACCTTGGAGAGGTAATCGGTGAAGACGAAAGTCGTGCCCGAGCCGTCCGAACGGTAGACCGGGTTGATGTTGGCGTCGGGCAGCTTCAGGTCGCCGTTCAGCGCGACGATCTTCGGGTCGTTCCACTTCTTGATGTTGCCGAGATAGATCTCGGCGATCAGCTCGCCCGAGAGCTTGAGCTTGCCCGGCTCGACGCCGGCGATGTTGATCGCGGGGACGACGCCGCCCATCACGGTCGGGAACTGGATCAGGCCGTCCTTGGTCAGGTCCTCGCCCTTGAGCGGGGCGTCGGTGGCGCCGAAGGCGACGGTCTTCGCCTTGATCTGGCGGATGCCACCGCCCGAGCCGATCGACTGATAGTTCAGGCCGATGCCGCTCTCCTTCTTATAGGCCTCGGCCCATTTGGAGTAGATCGGGAAGGGGAAGGTCGCGCCGGCGCCGGTGATGTCGGCAGCCTGGGCGAAGCCCGACAGGCCGACGGCGGCGGCCGCGAGAATGAGAAGTTTGCGCATGAGGTGTCCTCTAAAGGTCGCAAGTGCAGCGGCCCTGCTAGAACACCGGCTGTATGACAGCTGGATGACACATCGTCATGAAAGTGAGCCGGCCGTCGTCACAAATCGTTAACGGACTGCATCGGGCAGGCGCGGCAGGATCGCCCGGAAGGTCGCGCCTTGGCCGACCACGCTCTCGATCGTCAGGCGGCCGCGATGGCGCAGGACGATGTGCTTGACGATGGCGAGGCCAAGGCCGGTGCCGCCGGCCTCGCGGCTCGCGGCGGTGTCGACGCGGTAGAAGCGCTCGGTCAGGCGCGGCAGGTGCTCCGGCGCGATGCCGGGACCGTCGTCGCGCACGCTGAGGCTGGCCTCATCGCCGGAGATCGCGACGGTGATGCCGACCTCGCCGCCACGCTGGCCGTATTTGATCGCGTTCTCGACCAGGTTCTCCATCAGCCGCAGCAATTCGTCGCGGTCGCCGGCGACGGTGACGGGCTGCTGCGGAACGTCGAGCTTCAGCGTCACATCGCGCTCACGCGCCATCAGCACGAGCGAGTCGAGGATCTCGCGGGCGATGCTGGAGAAGTCGACCGGCGTCTCCGGCGCGAGATGGGCGCGCAATTCGATGCGCGACAGCGAGAGCAGGTCGTCGACGAGACGGGCCATGCGCAGGCCCTGCTCGCGCATGATCGTCAGGAAGCGGTCGCGCGCCACGGCATCGTTGCGGGCCGGGCCCTGCAGGGTCTCGACGAAGCCGAGCACGGAGGCGAGCGGCGTGCGCAGTTCATGGCTGGCATTGGCGACGAAATCGACGCGCATGCGCTCGGTCATGCGCTGCTCGCTGAGATCTTCGAAAGTGAGGAGCACGGCCCGGCGCCAGCCGCTGCCGGCAAGCGCGGCGATATGGATGCGGAAGGTGCGCTCGACCGGAACGCGCTCGATCAATTCGACCGCACGGCGGCCGCCATGACGCGAGACCTGCTCGATCGCATCGATCAGGTCGGGATCGCGCATCACCAGAGCGAGCGGCTTGCCCTTGGCGAGCGCCGTGACCAGCGCCGGCGCCGTCGGGCTCAGCGCCTGGATCACGCCCTGCGGGTCGAGCAATACGGCGGGAACGCCGATGGCCTCGATCAGCGCCGCCGTGACCGGCGCCTTCGGGTCGACCAAAGCGTGCATGCGGTTCCTGCCTTCCGATGCGTGGCCTGCGGCGAGGCGTCATAGGCCGGAGCGGTGGTGCAGCGCAATTCCCCCCGCGCAGAACGAAGCGCTATTCGCCGGCGATGGGGGCCGACAAGCCGAAACCCGGGCCACCGGGAGACTGAATGCCACCGAGGAGCTGGATCAGCTCGGCCTGGCGGCGCACCCCCGTCTTGGCGAAGACGGATTTGAGCTGGCCCCGCACGGTTTCGGGCCGGATGCCGTGGCTGCTGGCGATGCCGGCGACCGTGCCGCCCGACAGGAGCAACCGCGTGACCTTCGCCTCCGCCGGGCTGAGATCGAACAGCGCTTCGAGGATGGCCGCGGACGGCGCCGCGCCACGTCCGACTTCGGTGAGGTAGAACAGCTGAGCAGCGCCGGAGAAAACGTCGAGCCCGGCCCGCCTGAGCGGAACCAGATGCGCGACGAAGGCGGGCCGCTCGCCGGTCGCCCGGATCGGGAACGACAGCCCGGCGTCCCCTGCCACGTCGAGATGCAGCTGCAGGCGCTCGTTCGCCGCGGGATCGGAGAGACGCACGCGGTCGAAGGCGCCGATCTCGAACGCGCCGCAGGTGGTGATCAGCTCATTGGCAGCAAGCACGCTATGGCGGCCCGTGATGATGGCTGCCGGCAGGCCGATCAGCTCCAGTGCCGCGACGCTGGCACGCGCCCGCTCGAGGCCAAGACGCGCCGCGATGATCGAAGCCCGCGCCAGATGCGGCCGGAACTGGTCGAGCGCGGCGGCCGTCTCGCGCGGAACAGGGCCGTCGGCGTAGAGGCGCTCGATCGAGAAGACGATACTGTCGCCGCTGGTCGAGTGGATCGAGGTGCCGACGCACCAGCCCCAGCCGCGCGGCCTGAGAAAATCGCGATAGAACGGATCCTGCTCCAGCTCCTCGGGCGCAATCGCGTCGAGATCGGTCAGGAAACGCGGTTCGTAGAGCGGGACCAGGCGCTTGCCTCGCAGATTGTCCGCGACGAAGGGCGAAGCGACCCATTCGGCCGCGACGGCGTGGATGGCCTGCGAGGAGGTCCACTGGAACCGGCTCGGAGACGCCGCGAACAGGATCGTGCCGACGCCGCCGGCTCTCGCCGCCAGCCGGTCGAGCACATCAGCCCATCGTTCCGGCACGACGGCGGCCTCGTAGATCTCGTCGATGAGGTTCGTCGCGTCCACCACTTACCCCGAGCCGGCGGCTTCCTCGACACAGGCCCGGCAGAATCGAGGTGGCGTCGACCAGCAGCCGCGTCAAGGACGAGCTTGCCCAATCAGCACAATTGAGGCGGCGTCAGATCTCGTGCCGCCGGATGCGCCGGATCATCTCGTTCAGCGCCAGCAGCACCAGCGCCAGGATGAAGGGCAGGATGTAGTAGATGATGCGGAAAAGCAGCAGCGCGCCGAGCACCTGCTCGAAAGGCAAGCGGCTGAGCGCGATCAGCATTGTCGCCTCGAAGACGCCGAGCCCGCCCGGCGCATGGCTGGCGATGCCGATCAGGCAGGCGAAGATGTAGGCCGCCAGGAAGCTCTCATAGGGCAGGTTGTGTCCGCCCGGCAGCAGCACGTAGAGCACGGCAGCGGCAGCGCAGACCTCGGCAGCGCCCAGCAGCATCTGCGCCAGGGTCACGCCCAGCCCCGGCAGCGGCAGGTTCCAGCCGCTGACCCGCAAGGTGCGCTCGCCGGTCGCGACCCAGAAGAGATAGCCCGCCGTGCCGATCGCAACGGCGGTGCCGACCGCCTGGATCACCAGCGGCGAGGTCCGCGCCAGCACGGCGACCGACTCCGTCGCATAGAACAGGCTGGCGCAGAGGATCATGCCGAGCCCGAGCCAGAAGGTCAGGCCGGCGATCACGGTGAGGCTGGCGACTTCCGAGGCGCGCACGCCCTTGGACGAATAGACCCAGTAGCGCACGGTCCCGCCGGTCACGATCGGGAAGCCCAGCGTGAAGGCGACGGAATAGCTGGTGAAGGAGGCGAGCGCCGTCGTCCGATAGGGGATCGACAGGCCGAGCCGGCGCAGCGCCAGCGCGTCATAGCCGGTGAGCAGCAGATAGCTCAGCGCGGTGAAGCCGAGCGCCAGCAGAAGCTGGCGCTGGCTGGCATTGGCGAAAGCACGGGCGAGCTCGCCGGGCTCGATCTCGCGGACGATGTAATAGAGCACCACCAGCGAGGCGGCGAAGATCACCGAAGAGGCGAGCGGACCGAGCCACCACCAGCGGCTGCGCTTGCGCAACGGCATTCCTGGCTCGTGCGGGCCGAACGACATCAGTGCTCTTGTCGGGTTGCGCACGCACGCAGAACGCGGCGAGCAAGGCGGGTTGCTGGCGGCTGGCCTGGCGGCCGGACCCGAGAAATAGCGCCTTCGCCGCGATGCACAAGACAAGACAGCGCGACGAATGCGCGCCATGAGGCCGGCGCAGGACGCGCCGGCCTCATGGCGACTATGGTAGATGATCAGCCCTCCGCTTCCATCGCCTCCTGGAAGAAGGCCTCGGGATCGTCGACCTCGACCAGCCGACGCTTGTCGATCCGCCAGAAGCGGTTGCCGATGGCCCGGACGAAGCTGCGATCATGCGAGACCAGCAGGCAACTGGTCTCGCCGGCGGTGAGTTCGGCCTCCAGGGCTTCCTGCCCCTCGATGTCGAGATGGTTGGTCGGCTCGTCCAGCAGGTAGAAATTCGGCCTGGCGAGACGCAGCGCCAGCATGGCGAGTCGCGCCCGCTGCCCACCGGAGAGCGCGCCGATCGGCCCGGTCTGGCGATCGATGGCGATGCCGGCACCGGCGAGCAGGCCGCGGGCCGGCTGGTCGCCGACATCGAAGCGCCGGCTGATCAGGTCGTGCGGCGTGTCGGCGTCGGGCAATTCCGCCAGGCTCTGGCTGGCATAACCGAGCACCAGAGAGGGCGTCGTCCTCATACCAGACCGCTCCTCGCCATGAATGGCAGCGTGGAGCATGGCGATGAACAGCGACTTGCCAGCGCCGTTGAGGCCGAGCAGCACGACACGATCACCCGGGCTGATCCAGCGCTTGCCGCTCCTGAACAGCAGCCGCCCGTCTGGCGTCTCGACCGTGACGTCGTCGAGCTCGACCAGCGCCCGCGCATGGGTCGCGCTGCTGGCGAGCCTGATCGCGCCGGCAGAGCGCTCGCGATCAGCCGGACGCGCCGTCGCTTCGAGCTCGTCGGCCCGGCGCTTGAGCTGCTTGGTCTTGCTCAGTAGCAGGTCGCTGCCGGAATTGATGCCGAGATTGTTCAGCTTCGCCGCCTGCCGCCGCATCTGCTGGACGGCCTTGAGGTCGCGTTCGTGCTGGCGCGCCTGCGCCGCATCGGTCTCCTCAAGCGCAGCACGCGCCGGCGAATAGGGCAGCGCGAACAGTTGCGAGCGCTCCTGGCGCAGAAACAGCGTCCGATTGGTCGCCGTGTCCAGAAAGGCGCGGTCATGGCTCGACAGGATCACCGCCATGTCGCGCGGCAGGGCGGCGAGCCAGCTTTCCAGCAGGCCGATGCGCGCGAGGTCTAGATGGTTGGTCGGCTCGTCGAGCAGCAGCAGGTCCGGCTCGGCGATGCCGGCGCGCGCGAGCAGGACGAGCCTTTGCCAGCCGCCGCTCAGCTGCCCGAGCGGGCGCCGGCGCAGTTCGGGCGGCACGGACAGCGTGTCGAGCGCGACCTCGACGCGCCAATGCTCGCTCTCGCGCTGCTCCGCCGGCAGTTGATCGAGCAGCAGCCGATCGACGGGCTGCTCCAGCAACTTCGGCGGCGTGTCCTGCTCGACATGGCCGATGCGCAGGCCGCGCGAGCGGGTGATCTCACCGGCGGACGATTCGAGCGAACCGGCGAGGCAGCGCAGCAAGGTCGACTTGCCGCGGCCATTGGCGGCGACGAGGCCGAGGCGGTCGCCGGCTACAAGGGAAAAAGAGAGGTCGGAGAACAGGGGCGCGCCCAGCGTGACGCCGAGATTGCGCAAGGTGATCAGGGTCATGGTCGGTCTCGGAACTGCCCGAGCCGCGCGTCGCCATTCGGCCGGGGTCCTTGCCCCGGAGCGTCACGAATGCGGAGCGCCTGGCTCGATGAGGGGATGAGGCGCAGCGGAAACGCTACGCCCTCACGAAGGGCAGACCTGGAAGAGACCTAAAAAGGATCGCCTGTACGGTCAGCCCTGCAAGCCGGCTTGCAGGGCCTGAACGGGGCCGCGCTGACGATGGTGACGAAAGAACGTGATCACGCAGCCCTCCTTGGTTTCGAGTGGATCGATTGGCGAGAGCTAGCGCCAATCGCCGGGATGTACAAGCCAGCGCTCCTATTCGCGATAGCCAACGACCAGCGCCGCCAGCCCGAAGACGGCCGCAGCCGCGCAGCTGCCGAGCCAGCCGCTCCAGGCCCAGCTCAGGCCGGCCAGCGCCGAGCCGAGAGCGCCGCCGAGGAAGAAGATGCCGACGAACAGCCCGTTCAGCCGGGCGCGCGCCTCCGGTTGCAATAGGTTGACTGCGCGACGGCCGAGTGTCTGGTCTCCGACGACACCGATATCGAGCAGGATGATGCCGAGCACGAGCCCGGCAAGGGCCACCGGCATGGCGAGATGATCGCTCGTTCCGGCCCAGCCCAGCAACGCGAGCGCCGCCAGCATCAGAAGATGGCTCGTCAGTGTCGCTGGCCGGGTCCAGCCACGATCGCCGAAGCGCCCGAAGAACGGCGTCGCCAGCGCGCCGCCGGCGCCGGCCAAGGCGAACAAGGCGATGCCGCGCTGGCCGAGCAGGAAAGGCGGCTGGACCAGCCGCAGGGCGACGACCGTCCAGATCAGGCTGAAGCTCGCCATCACCAGCGCCGCCGACAGTGCCCGCCGCCGCAGCACCTGCTCCTGCCGCAGGAGATGCCAGAGCGAAGCGAGGAGAGACGGATAGCTCGTCCGCGCCTGCGGCTGGCGGCGCGGCAGATTGCCCGCAAGGACGAGCGTCAACAGCGCCATGGCGCCCGCGCTGACGGCAAAGAAGGCACGCCAACCCCAGGCATCGGCGATGAGGCTGGCGAGCGGCCGCGCCAGCAGAATGCCGGCCATCAGACCGCTCATCACATCGCCGATCACAGCGCCGCGCCGGGCGGGAGACACCATCCCAGCCGCAATCGGCACCAGGATCTGGATGGCGGAACAGGCCGCGCCGAGGGCAGCCATCAGGATGAGCAGCGCCGGCAGACCCGGCGCGAAGGCCACCAGCGCCGCGGTGAGGATCGCGCATGACAGCATGCGCAGGACCAGAGCGCGATTCTCGACGAGATCGGCGAGCGGCACCAGCAGGAGCAAGCCGGCGGCGTAGCCCAGCAGCGGCGCCATCGCGACGAGGCCGCTCGCCGCTTCCGGCAGGCCGAAGCTCGCACCGATCGCTCCGACCAGCGTCTGCGGCGCGAACAGGTTGGTGACGATGACGCCGACCGCGATGGCGAACAGCAAGGTCAGCGCCGCCGAAAGCCCATGTCCGTCTGGCGTCTTCGGCAGGGATGGGCAGAGGGCCTGATCTTGGGCAGACACGATGACAGCTCCGACATAGGGACTCGCATATCGTCGGAGAACTTTATTCGCCTTCAGTATTATGCTACAAATCGATTGTCACGATAATGATTATGCGGGATTGCTATGAATCTGCGCGACCTGGAGGCTTATGTCGCGGTCGTCGAGACCGGCTCGATCATCGGCGCCTCGGCCAGGCTCAACCTGACCCAGCCCGGCGTCACCCGCCGAATCCAGAACCTCGAAGATGGCCTCGGCGCGGTGCTGCTCGATCGGCAATCCAAGCCTCTGCGGCCGACCCGTGCCGGGCGCGAGGCCTATGAGCAGGGCCTGCGCGTGTTGCGCTCGGTCGCCGACCTGAAGGCCGGCGTCGCGCCCGAAGGCCAGCTTCGCGGCGAATTCCGGCTCGGGATCATGCCCTATCTGTCGGAGGCCGCGCTGGCGGTGCCGCTCGACCGGCTGCGCGCCGCCTTTCCGCAACTGACCTTGCGCATCACCATGGGCTGGTCGCCGCAGCTGCTCGAACAGACCCTGCGCAACGAGCTCGATGCGACCGCGCTCTGTCTCGCCGACGGGCTCGCCCCACCGGATGAGCTGGCCTGCGACGATCTCGGCCCGCAGGAGGTGCTGCTGGTCGCGGCGCCGTCGCTGCGGGTGCCACGGCCTGCCGACCTTGCCATGCTGGCTCGCTATGCCTGGGTGATGAATGCCAATGGCTGCGGCTTCCGCGCCTCCATCCGGCAGCAATTCGAGGCCGCGCATCTCCACTTCCAGGTCGGCGTCGAGGCACTCAGCGCCGATCTGCGCCTGTCGCTGGTCGCGCGCGGCCACGGCATCGGCATCGTCACGCCGGCGGCTCTCCAGGACAGCCCGTGGCGCGACGCGGTCGACGTCATCGACGCGCCCGATTTCCGGCCGCGCGTGCGGTCCTGGCTGCTGCACCGGCCGCCGGCCGGCCGGCTGGCGCAGCCGATCGCGCTGTTCCGGCAGGCGCTGCTCGACGGGCTGCGCCCCGGGCTGGGCCTTCTCGCCTGATCAGGCAGTCTTGCGGAAGACGCGCAGCGTCTTGAACTCGCCGATCTCCTCGACCTGCCGCGACTTCGCCCAGTCCGCGATGATCGGCTTGGCACTCTCATAGGCGAAGGAGCCGGTGTAGAACAGGATGTAGCCGCCGGCATCGGTCTGGTCGGTGAAGAGCTGCATCACCTCGAGATCGGTCAGCGCGCCATAGGCGTCGTTCTTCTCGCTGCGGAACTCGCAGGAGTGGAACAGCGTGACGATGTCGAAGCGCGGCAAGAGCCGGGCATTGCTGGTGTAGATGTCGCCGAAATAGGCTGAATAGGTCTTGGTGATCGTCGGATTGTCGATCGCGAGCTTGACGAAGGCCTCGTATTCCTTGGGCGAGGCGGTGATCCCGAGCACGGTGCAGTCCAGCTCGGGCTCGGCGCAGCGGATGCCGACATAGTGATGGCCGCCGGTGCCGAAATGGTAGATGCGCTTGCCGGTCAGGCCCTGCTCCTCCAGCCATTCGACGAAATGCACGTCGCAGGGGCACTGCTCGACCCGCAGGCCCCAATAGACGTCCCAGATGTTCAGCATGCGATGGCTCCGTTTTGAAAGAGGCCGGTCCAGCCGGCGCGGATGGGAAAAGCGTGGACAGGCCCAAGCGTCAGCCGCCGCCGGCTTCGGCCCGTGTGGCCGGGCGCGGCATGTCGGACGAGGCGATGCGGGCGACGCCGCCGGCGCGGCGCATGGTGAGGTGATGATCGGCCGCCTCGGCGAAGCCGGGACTCTGGCCGATCAGCAGCATCACCGCATCAGGCCGCGCCAGCCTGAGCCGGGAGAGCAGTTCGAGCGCCGCCTCGGTTTCGAGCCCGCTCGTCGCCTCGTCGAGCACGAGGATGTCGGGCCTTGCCAATTCGGCGCGTGCCAGAGCGAGACGCTGGCGATCGCCAGTGGTCAGCGCCTTGTCCCAGTCGTGCGCGAGATCGATCTGCGACACCAGGCTGAAGAGGCCGTAATGCCGCAATGCGGCGGCGGCCTCGTCGTCGCTGTGCCCGCCGATCGGGTCGAGCGCGGCGCGCAGGCTGCCTTCGGAGAGATGCAGATGCTGCGGCAGCACGGCGATGCGCGCGCCATCCGGCAGAGCCACGGCGCCGCGCCCCCAGGGCCAGAGGCCCGCCACCGCCTGGATCAGGGCAGCCTTGCCATGGCCGAGCTCGCCGGCGACATGCAGCGTCGCGCCGGCGGGCACGGTAGTCGAGACATCCGCGAGCAAGGTGCGGCCGTCGCGATCGGTCAGGGTCAGCTCGTCTAGCCGCAAGCCCCCGTCTTCGCTGGCGAGGACGGCGATGTCGCTCTCGGCCGCACCGGCTTCGATCGCGCCGAGCGCGACGGCGAGCTCATTGACGCGCCGCGCTGAAGCCAGCCATTCGGCGATGCGCATGAAGTTGTCGAGCACCCAGTTGAAGGCGTTCTGCACGGCGACGAAGGCGGCGGCGACCTGGACGACATCGCCCAGCGACATTTCGCCCGAGAGGTATTTCGGCGCCGCCAGCAGCAGCGGCACCACCGGCACCAAGGCCCCGCTGCCATTGGTGATCCAGGTCAGCCGGCCGCGCTGGCGGATCATGGCGAGCCAGCGGGTCACCAAAGTATCGTAGGTCGCGGCGACGGCGCGGCGCTCACCGGTCTCGGCCCGCGACAGCGCGATCGTCTCGCCATGGTCCCGGATGCGCATCAGCGAGAATCGCAGCCGCGCCTCGCCCTCGTTGCGGGCGGCGATCAGGCGTGGCAGCGGCCGGCCGACCCAGGTGATCAGGCCGGAGACCAGTACGGCGTAGATGATCGCCGCCAGCACCATATAGGCGGGGATCTCGAAGGGAACGCCATGCGCCTCGACGCTGAGCGAGCCGCCGATCGACCAGAGAATGCCGATGAAGGTGATCGCGGTGATCACCGCCGAAAGCAGGCCGATGGCGAAGTCGACCACCGGCTCGGTCGCCCAGCGGACATCGTCGGCGATGCGGTATTCGGGATTGGCCGGCTCGTAGCCAGAGAGGCCAAGGCGATAGAAGCGGCGCTCGCCGATCCAGCCATCGGCCAGCTTGGCGGTGACATAGGCGCGCCAATGGACCTGGAAGGTCTCGCGCGAGATCAGGATGATGACGCCGAGGCCGGCCGCGATCAGCACCAGCACCGGGAAGACGGCCATGGCGATCAGCGCGCTCTCGCCATCCTTCTTCTCAAGCGCGTCGAAGAACCAGCCGTTCCAGCGGTTGACGGTGACGTTGGCAAAGACGGAGAGGATGATCGCGCTCGCCAGCGTCAGCGACCAGAGCCAGGCGCGGCCGGCGGTGCCGCCGCGCCAGAAGCCGCCGGTGAGACGGGCGAAGCTTTTTGTGACCTGCCAGTCGGATGGCGGGCCGGCAGGCACGGTGTTCGGTTCGACGGCCTTCAGCACAGTCGAGTGATCCCCCCGGATCGCGACATCGGAGGCGGCATCCGCCGGGTTTTCCCGGTTCAGATGCCGCCAGCATGCCGGTTAGCGGGCCGGGGATGAACTGTGGCTGAATGGAGTCGGCGCTCCATTCAGCCTGCGTCGCCTCACGCCGCCGTGTTCACCGGCTCGCCGAGCAGCTTCGCCAGCGCCTCGAGCAGCTCGCGCGAGCCCTCCTCACGCTGGACGGGAGCGTCCTTGCCGTCGAGATAGGCGCCCTGCTCGGTGAAGACGAATTTCGTGCCGCTGCCCTCGGGGACGAACTCCATGGTCAGCAACGAGCCCGAGATCGGTGCGCCGTCGATCGTCATTGTGTAGGCGAGGATGATACGCTCGTTCGGTTGGATCACCTGGTAGACGCTGTCATTGGTGATCGGCGGGCCGCCCTGGAAGCGGAAGCGGCTACGCTCATGGCCGCCGACACGGAAATCGACGTCGAACTGCTCGATCTCCCAGCCCTCCCCTTCGGCGAACCAGCGCCGCTTCTGCGCGGGGTCGGCGAAGGCAGCGAAGACGCGTGCCGGGGATGCGGCATAGCTGCGCTCGAGGGTGAAGCTGGCATGGACGACGGGATTGCTGGTCATGGTTGTTGTTTCCTTTGGGTGGTGGTGAGGGTCGAAGCGGATCGGGCTAGCGGAAAAGCTCGGCATCGCCGGGATTGCGCGGGAAGAACTGGAAAAAGGGCTCGGCTTCGGCCAGCACACGGGCGAAGGACGGCCTTGTCCGCAGGCACTCGAAATAGGCGGCAAGGCGCGGATAACCGCCCTGGAACGAGACGCAGCGCTCGGCATAAAACAGGGCCGGCGCGGCCGAGCAGTCGGCCATGCTAAAGCTCTCGCCCGTCGCCCAGGTCCGGCCGTCGAACTCGGCTTCGAGCACGCCATAGGCGCGCTTCAGCATCTGTCTGGCCTCCTCGACGCCGGGCGGGTCCTTGCTGTCCGCAGGGCGGATACGGTCGAGCACGATCTTCTGCATCGGGGTGGTGACATAGAGATCGAAGAAGCGGTCGAGCCGGCGGACATCGAGCGCCGCAACCGGATTCTCCGGCAGCACCGCCTCCGGGCCGGCATGGTGCAGAGCGAGATATTCGATGATCACGCTGCTCTCGGGCACCAGCCGCGCACCGTCTGCCAACAGCGGGAACTTGCCGATCGGCCAGAGTGCGAGAAACTCGGCGCGCTCGCCGGGATCGCCGAGATTGACCAGCTTCGGCGTGAACGGCGTGCCGTTCTCGTAGAGCGCCACCAGCACCTTCTGGCAGTAGCATGACAGTGGATGGAAATAGAGCGTCAAAGACATGACTGGTCCTTCCTGCGGCCGGATCGGCGCGGGTTGAAAGGTCTGAATTGATCGGAATGGTCAGGCGGGCGTGGTTTCCCGCGCCAATTCCGCCGCGAGCCGGTCGAAGCCGATGCCGGTGCCCTGCTCGCGCATTTGCGGGCTGTCATGGCCGTCGAGGAAAACGGACTGCTCGGTGAAGACGAGGCGGGTGCCGGCGCCTTCGCCGCGGAACTCCAGCGTCACCAGCGAGACCGAGATGCGCAGATCGTCGCGGAACATCTCGTAGGAGTAGACGAGGCGCTCACGCGGCACGATCTCATGATAGATCGCCCGCATCGCATAGACGCTGCCCGGTCCGGGCGCACCGCGCATCGTCTCGAAGCCGCCCTCGCGGAAATCGAGGCTGTATTCGCCGAGCCCGCCCTCATCATGGCAGGTCGACCAGCGCCGTTTGGCGACCGGATCGGCAAAGGCGGCAAAGACGCGGGCCGGGCTCGCCGGATAGCGCCGCTCGATGGTGAAATCGGCGTGGATGGCGCTCCGTTCGGTCATTGTCCGTCTCAGTCCTTCAAATCCTGGTCCTGCTCGGCAAGGAAGGCGCCGAGCCGATCGAAGCGTCGCTCCCAGAGGGCGCGGCGCTCGCTGATCCAGCGCTCCGCCGCTCGCAGTGCCTGCGTGTCGAGCTGGCAGGTGCGGACCCGCCCGATCTTCTGCGTACGCACCAGCCCCGCTCCTTCCAGAACGGCGAGATGCTGCACCACCGCCGACAGCGTCATCTGCAAGGGCTGGGCAAGCTCGCTGACGCTCGCCGGCCCCTCGCAGAGCCGTTGCACCATCTGCCGGCGGTTCGGGTCCGCCAGCGCCTGGAACATCAGGTCGAGCTGCTCTGGTTGGTGAAGCATGCGCTTAAGTATCTCCGCTCACGTGCCCTGTCCAGCAGAAACTTTAGAGACTGCTAAAGTTTCTTTTCCCGGGAATTCCAGCTTCGCTCCACGCATTGCTCCTGGGGGTCCGAGCAGCTATGAATCCCGGCACGCTCCCTTTCGCCGCGTGCGCTTTTTCACCGTCTGCGCCAGCCGCCGGAGCTTTGATCATGCGCATCGAGAACGATCCGAAACTCGACTTCCGCGACGTGCTGATCCGTCCGAAGCGCTCGACGCTCGGCAGCCGCGCCGAGGTCGACGTCAACCGGAGCTTCCGCTTCGCGCATACCGGCCGCGAATGGAGCGGCTTTCCGCTGATCGCCGCGAATATGGACGTGGTCGGCACCATGGCGATGGCGCGAGCCCTGTTGAAGCACGGCGCCATGGTCGCCCTGCACAAGCATTACGACGCCGACGAGCTGATCACCTTCTTCAAGGAAGAGGGATCGGCCAACGCCTTCTATTCGCTGGGCACGACCGATTCCGACCATGACAAGCTGAAGGCGGTGCATGCCAAGGCGCCGATCGACAAGATCTGCCTCGACGTCGCCAATGGCTACACCGAGAAGTTCGTCGACACCGTCAAGGCGACGCGCGAGGCCTTCCCGAACGCGGCGATCATGGCCGGCAACGTCGTCACCGGCGACATGACGGAAGCGCTGATCCTGGCCGGCGCCGACATCGTCAAGGTCGGCATCGGCCCGGGTTCGGTCTGCACCACCCGCAAGATGACCGGCGTCGGCTATCCGCAGCTCTCGGCGATCATCGAATGCGCTGACGCCGCCCATGGCCTGAAGGGCCTGGTCTGCGGCGATGGCGGCCTGACCGTGCCGGGCGACGTCGCCAAGGCCTATGGCGGCGGCTCCGATTTCGTGATGATGGGCGGGATGCTCGCCGGCCATGACGAATGCGAGGGCGAAATCCGCTACGAGACTCGCAATGGCGAGAAGGTGCCGGTCGCGATGGTGTTCTACGGCATGTCCTCGGACACGGCGATGAAGCGGTATTCCGGCGGCGTCGCCAAATACCGGGCCTCCGAGGGCAAGACCGTCGAGGTGCCCTATCGTGGCCCGGTCGAGGGCACGATGCAGGAGATCATGGGCGGGGTGCGTTCGGCGATGACCTATATCGGCGCCGTCCGGCTCAAGGAGATGCCGAAGCGCACGACCTTCATCATGGTCGGCAGCCAATTGAACACCGTGTTCGGCAATTGAGCGGACCGGACGTCGCCATCATCGGCGCCGGCCCGGCCGGGCTGATCGCGGCTGAGCAGCTGGCCGGGGCCGGCCACACGGTCGCGATCTACGAACGGATGGCCTCGCCGGCGCGCAAATTCCTGCTGGCTGGGCGCGGCGGGCTCAACCTGACGCATTCCGAACCGCTCGACGCCCTGCTCGGCCGCTATGGCGAAGCCCGCCCTTGGCTTGAGCCGGCGATCCGGGCCTTCCCGCCGCAGGCGCTGCGCGACTGGGCCGACGGGCTCGGCGCGGAGAGCTTCGTCGGTTCGAGTGGGCGCGTCTTTCCCAAGGCGATGAAGGCTTCCCCGCTCTTGCGCGCCTGGCTGGCGCGACTCGATGGGCTCGGCGTCCAGTTGCATGCTGGGCGGCTGTGGACGGGCTGGGACAAGAACGGGGCGCTCCGGTTCTCCGTCCGCGGCGGCGGCGAGGAGATCGTGAAGCCGCGCACGACCCTGCTGGCGCTCGGCGGGGCGAGCTGGCCGCGGCTTGGTGCGGATGGCTCCTGGGTCGAACTTCTGGCGACGAAGGGCGTTGCCATAGCGCCGCTGCGTCCGGCCAACGCCGGGTTCAGCGTGGCGTGGTCGGCATTGATGCGAGATAAATTTGCCGGCTTACCATTGAAGCGGATTGCTCTGGGCTTTGCCGGCCAGCGCGTCCTCGGCGAGGCGATGATCGATGCCCGCGGCATCGAAGGCGGGGCGGTCTATGCCCTGTCCGGTCCGTTGCGCGAAGCGATCGCCCGAGATGGCCTAGCGATCCTGACGATCGATCTGCGCCCCGACCTGACCGAGCCTGACCTTGCAACCCGGCTGGCCAAGCGTCGGCCAGGCGAGACGCTGAGCAACCATCTGCGCAAGGCGGCGGGGCTTTCGCCGGTGGCGGCGGCTGTGTTGCGCGAGGCGGAGACGGGACCGCTGCCTGCTGAACCTGAAGCGCTCGCGCGCCTGATCAAGGCGGCGCCATTGCGTCTCACCGGCATGGCCTCGCTCGCCCGCGCGATCTCGACCGCCGGCGGCGTCGGCACGGGCGAGATCGATCGGCACTTCATGCTGAAGTGCCTGCCCGACACATTCATAGCCGGCGAAATGATCGACTGGGAGGCACCCACCGGCGGCTATCTCCTGCAGGCCTGCTTCGCCACGGGGGTGGCGGCGGCAGAGGGGATCGGGCGTAGGCTTAGTTCAGCCGCTTGAGCTTGTAGAGCGCCTCCAGCGCCTCGCGCGGCGTCATCTCGTCGGGATCGAGCCCGGCGAGCGCCTCGCGCAATTCGTCGGGACCGGTGTCTGGCGTCACTGCCGGCACCGGCTTGCGCATCTGCACCGCGAAGAGCGGGAGATCGTCGACCAAGGCCGCGACCGGCTTTTCGCGCTCGCTCTTCTCCAGCTCGGAGAGGATGGCGCGGGCGCGCTCGACCACGGCCAGCGGCAGGCCGGCAAGCTTGGCGACCTGGATTCCATAGGAGCGATCGGCCGCGCCCGGCACGACCTCGTGCAGGAAGACGACTTCGCCATTCCACTCGGTGACGCGGACGGTGGCGTTGGCGACGCGGTCGAGCCGCTCGGCCAGCGCGGTCAGCTCATGGTAGTGCGTCGCGAACAACGCCCGGCAGCGATTGGCCTCGTGCAGATGCTCGATCGCGGCCCAGGCGATCGAGAGACCGTCGAAGGTCGCGGTGCCCCGGCCGATCTCGTCGAGGATGACCAGCGCCCGCGGTCCGGCCTGGTTGAGGATCGCGGCGGTCTCGACCATCTCGACCATGAAGGTCGAGCGGCCCCGCGCCAGATCGTCAGCGGCGCCGACGCGCGAGAACAGCCGGTCGACAATGCCGATATGGGCATCCTGCGCCGGCACGAAAGAACCCATCTGGGCAAGCACCGCGATCAGCGCGTTCTGGCGCAGGAAGGTCGATTTACCCGCCATGTTCGGGCCGGTGATCAGGCAGATGCGCCCGTCGCGGCTTTTGCCTGACGCGGACAGCTCGCTGTCATTGGCGACGAAGGGCTGGCCCTGGCGCTTGAGCGCCGCCTCGACCACGGGATGACGGCCGGCCTTGACGGTGAAGGCGGCGCTGTCGTCGACCTGAGGCCTCGTCCAGCCACCATCGATGGCAAGTTCGGCCAGGGCGGCCGCGACATCGATCACCGCGAGCGCCTGCGCCGCCGCCTTGATCGGCTCGGCCTGGGCGAGAACCGCCTCGGTCAGGGCGGCGAAGATCGAGAGCTCCAGCTTCAGCGCCCGGTCGGCGGCGGAGGCGATCTTGGCTTCGAGCTCGCCGAGCTCGACCGAGGAGAAGCGCATCGCATCCGACATGGTCTGGCGATGCACGAAGACCGCGCGCCAGGGCTCCCTCAGGAAGGTTTCGCCAACGGCCTGCGGCACCTCGACGAAATAGCCGAGCATGGAATTGTGCTTGATGCGCAGCGTCCGGCAATCGGTCTCGGCGGCATAGCGCGCCTGCAGCTGCGCGATCACCTTGCGCGAATCGACCTGGAGTAGCCGGAGCTCGTCTAGCGCCGGATCGAAGCTTTCACGCACGAAGCGGCCGTCGCGCTTCAGCAGCGGCAATTCGTCCGCGAGCGTGGTGGAGAGGCGCGTCGCCAGATCGGGATCGGTGCGGCCCAGCGCCAGCGCCGCCTCGCGCAACTCGTCGGGCAGATCGCCCTGGCGCAGCAACGCGGCGGCGACGCCGCGTGCAGCCTCCAGCCCGGCGCCGAGCGCCGCGAGATCGCGCGGGCCGCCGCGGTCGAGCGAGAGCCGTGCCAAAGCGCGGGCGATATCGGGCACGCGCGACAGGTCGCGCCGCAGCGCCTCCCGCAGCGAGGGCGTCTCGACCAGCAACGTCACGGCATCGTGCCGCCTGCCGATGGCGGCTGAATCGGTCAATGGCCCGGCTAAACGCTCGGCGAGCAGGCGGCTGCCACCCGGCGTTTCCGTCCGGTCGATGGTGGCGAGCAGGCTGCCGGCGCGCTCTCCCGCGAGGGTACGGGTGAGTTCGAGATTGGCGCGGGTCGCCGCGTCGATCAGCATGGTCGCGCTCATCCCCTCGCGGACGGGCGGCGACAAGGGCGGGCGGGCGCCGAGCTGGGTGCGCTCGACATAGGCGAGCGCAGCCGCGGCGGCGGCGATCTCGGCACGGCTGAAGGCGCCGAAGGCATCGAGCGTGGCGACGCCGAAGAACTCCTTCAGCCGCCGCTCGCCGGAGGCCGGATCGAGCCCCTCGCGCGCCAGCGGCGTCACGGGAGCGGCGACATCGCGCCAGAATTCCTTGAGCTCGGGATCGTCATGGATCGCGTCGGGGCAGACGATCTCGCGCGGCTCCAGGCGGGCGAGCTCGACGGCAAGGCCGCGCTGGTCGGTTTCGAGCACGGCGAAGCGGCCGGTCGAGATGTCCACGGCAGCGATGCCATAGGCATAGACCTCATCCGAGAGCCTGCGCCTGGCGACGGCGACGAGCAGGCTCGCCCGACCGGGGTCGAGCAGGCGCTCCTCGGTGATGGTGCCGGGGGTGACGAGGCGGACGACATCGCGCTTCACCACCGATTTGGCGCCGCGCTTCTTGGCCTCGGCCGGGTCCTCGGTCTGCTCGCAGACGGCGACGCGATGGCCGGCGGCGATCAGCTTCTGCAGATAGTCGTCGGCGCGCTCGACCGGGACGCCGCACATGGCGATGTCCTCGCCCAGATGCTTGCCGCGCTTGGTCAGCACGATGCCGAGGGTGCGCGAGGCGATCTCGGCGTCCCGGAAGAACAATTCGTAGAAATCGCCCATCCGGTAGAACAGCAGGCAGTCCGGATTGTTGGCCTTGATCTCGACGTACTGCGCCATCATCGGCGTGACGCGGCCGGCGTCGGCCGCAGCTGCGGTCTTGGCTTCCGCGATGTCGTCTGGCTTTGTGTGGCGCATGGGGCGCGCACGCTAGCAAATCGTACCGGCAAGGCCATCCGTTAGGACTGCTTTCAACATATTTAAGCAGGGTCGATGGGCTGTTCCCGGCCAAGGCCCGCCATGTCGCTGTTCATAAACCTGATCCAGAGCCTGTCTTTCCTTTTGCTTGCGGCCCTGATCCTGACGGCAGCTGCCAGCTGGATCGACCAGCGCCCGCTGCTGCGCCAGCTCGCAGTCGGTCTTCTGTTCGCCGCCGGTGCCCTCTGCAGCATGGCCAATCCCTTCGTGATTCAGTCCGGGCTGGTGGTCGATTCCCGCAACACCTTCGCGATCCTGGCAGGGCCGATCGGCGGGCCGATCGCGGCGCTGCTGACTGCCGTCCCGCTGGGGGTGGCGCGCTACAATCTCGGCGGCGTCGGCATGCCGACCGGGATCGCCGGGATCGTCCTGCATGCGGTCGCGGGCGTGATCTATGCCGCGTGGCTCGGCCGACAGAAGCGTTCGCTGATGCTGCGCGATCTCGCCTGGCTCAGCCTGATCAGCGCCAGCTGCCTGATCACCTCGAACATCTTCATGCCGAGCTGGGCCGCGGCCGAGCGCTTCCTCACCGAGGCGGTGCCGATCATGATCGTCGTCGGTACGCTCGGCACCGTGCTGGTCGGGCTCGTCCTCAGCAATGACCGCGAGCGGCGCGAGACGGCCTATCGCTACAAGACGCTGCTCGATCATGTTCCCGGCACGCTCTATCAGCGGATCGACCAGCCGGACGGTGAGCGCCGCTACCGCTTCGTCAGCTACCGCCTGGACGAATTGCTCGGCATAGGCCGCGAGGCGATCGAGCGCGATCCCGAGGTTCTCCTGTCGAGAATCCTGCCGGAGGACCGGCAGCGCTGCTCGTCGACGAGCGAGGAGGAGCAGACCAACGAGTTCGGGCACCGCCGAACCGAACTGCGCTACAGTGCAGCCGACGGCGCCGTCGTCTGGCTGCGCAGCGAGGCGACGGGGCGCCGCCTGCCCGATGGCACCACGATCTGGGACGGCATCCTGCTCGACGTGACGACCGAAAAGTCGCTCGCGACCGGCCGGCAGGAGATCGAGACGCTGCGCAAGGCCGCGCTTGAGGAGCTCGCCGTCAATCTCGAAGTGACCGTGGGCAAGGCGCTGCACCGGGTCGGCGAATCCGCCCGCAGCATGCTCGAAGCCGCCCAGGGCATGGCCGCCAATGCCGACCGCACCACCGCCCGCGCCGGGGAAGCGACGGAGCAGGCCGAGCTCGCCTCGCAGCGCGTCGGCAGCGTCGCCCATGCGGCCGAGCGGATTGACGCCTCGATCCGCGAGCTGACCCGCCAGACCGATCTCGCCGCCGAGACCGCCCGGCAGGCGGCCAGGCATGTCCGCTCGACCAGGACCGATGTCGACGGGCTCGCGGTCGCCGCCGACAAGGTCGGCGCCGTGCTCGCCTTCATCGAGGACATCGCGGTGCGCACCAATCTGCTCGCGCTCAACGCGACGATCGAGGCGGCGCGCGCCGGCGTCGCCGGGCGCGGCTTCTCGGTGGTCGCCGGCGAGGTCAAGAATCTCGCCGAGCAGACCCAGCAGGCAACGCAGGACATCGCCGCGACGCTGCAGGAGATCCGTGGCGCCGCAGCGGCAGTCGCCGACGCCGTCGGGCAGATCGAAGGCACGATGGGGACGATCGAGACAACCTCGGACGCGATCGCACAGGTCGTCACCGGTCAGGGCGCGATCGCTTCGGGCATCGCCCTGGACGCCCAGGCCGTCGCCGGCTCGGCCGCCACCGTCACCGAGAACGTCGCCAGCGCCGGAGGCGAAGCCCGCGCCACCGGCGAAGCCGCCGTGCGCGTCGTCGCCGCGGCGCGCCTGGTCAGCGAGCAGGCGGTCGAGCTCGACCGCTATGTCGGCGACAGCGTCGCGCGCATGCGCGCCGGGCTCTAGAACCGGATCCGAGCGCAGGCCGATCCCTGCCGCAGCGGGAAAACTGCTGTCGCGCAATCGCGCTTGTCGAGGAAAGCGGCGCTGCCCTATGGTCGTTTCCCCCTGAGGAAACGCCTGTGAAAAAGAACAAGCGCATGAACGATCGCTCCCCGCCCAAGCGCACCCGCCCGACCTTCACCGACCAGGAGGCGCTGCTCTTCCATTCGCAAGGGCGGCCGGGCAAGCTCGAAATCGTCCCGACCAAGCCGATGGCGACCCAGCGCGACCTGTCGCTGGCCTATTCGCCGGGCGTCGCCGTGCCTGTGCTGGCGATCGCCGAGGATCCAAGCCGCGCCTATGACTACACCACCCGCTCGAACCTGGTCGCGGTGATCACCAACGGCACCGCCATCCTCGGCCTCGGCAATCTCGGCGCGCTCGCCTCCAAACCAGTGATGGAAGGCAAGTCGGTGCTGTTCAAGCGCTTCGCCGACGTCGACTCGATCGATCTCGAGGTCGACACCGAAGACGCCGACAAATTCATCGACGCGGTGCGCTATCTCGGCCCGTCCTTCGGCGGCATCAACCTGGAGGACATCAAGGCGCCGGAATGCTTCATCATCGAGCAGCGCCTGCGCGAATTGATGGACATCCCGGTCTTCCATGACGACCAGCACGGCACCGCGATCATCGCCGCTGCCGGCCTGATCAATGCGCTCGACCTGACCGGCCGCAACATCCAGACGACCCGGCTCGTCGTCAACGGCGCCGGCGCCGCCGCGATCGCCTGCACCGAGCTGCTCAAGGCGATGGGCTTCAAGCCCGACAACGTCATCCTCTGCGACACCAAGGGCGTGATCTATCAGGGCCGCACCGAAGGCATGAACCAGTGGAAGTCGGCCCATGCGGCGGTCACCGACCGGCGTACCCTGGCGCAGGCGCTGGAAGGGGCCGACGCCTTCTTCGGCCTGTCGCAGAAAGGCGCGGTGACGCCGGAGATGGTCGCTTCCATGGCGGAGAACCCGATCATCTTCGCCATGGCCAATCCCGATCCGGAAATCACGCCGGAGGAGGTGCACGCCATTCGCGAGGACGCGATCATGGCGACCGGGCGGTCGGACTATCCGAACCAGGTCAACAACGTGCTCGGCTTCCCCTACATCTTCCGCGGCGCGCTCGACGTGCGCGCCACCACGATCAACATGGAGATGAAGATCGCCGCGGCCGAGGCGCTGGCGCAGCTCGCCCGCGAGGACGTGCCGGACGAGGTCGCCGCCGCCTATCAGGGCGCCCGCCCGCGCTATGGCAAGGATTACATCATCCCGGTGCCGTTCGACCCGCGCCTGATCCATGTCGTGCCGGCCGCAGTCGCCAGGGCAGCGATGGATTCCGGCGTCGCCGGCAAGCCGATCGTCGACATGAACGCCTACAAGGCGCAGCTCTCGGCCAGGCGCGACCCCGTCGCCGGCACGCTCAATCGCATCTTCGAGCGCGTGCGGCGCTATCCCAAGCGCGTCGTCTTCGCCGAGGGCGAGGAGGAGCAGGTCATCCGCGCCGCCGTCTCCTTCGTCAACCAGGAGCTCGGCAGGGCGATCCTGGTCGGCCGTGAGGAGCGCATCAACGAGACCGCCGAGCATCTCGGCGTCGATCTCGCCGCCAAGGGCATCGAGATCCAGAACGCCAGGCTCTCGCACCGCAACTCGGCCTATGCGCAGTACCTCTACGAGCGGCTGCAGCGACACGGCTATCTCTTCCGCGACTGCCAGCGCCTGATCAACCAGGATCGCAACCATTTCGCTGCCGCGATGGTCGCGCTCGGCGATGCCGATTCGATGGTCACCGGCGTCACCCGCAACTACTCGATCGCTCTGGAAGAGGTCCGCCGCGTCATCGACGACCGGCCCGGCCACCGCCTGATCGGCGTCTCGATCGCGATCACGCGCGGGCGGACCGTGCTCATCGCCGACACTGCGATCACCGAGATGCCGACGGCGCAGGAGCTGTCGGAGATCGCCATCGAGGCCGCCGGCGTCGCCCGCCGGCTCGGCTATGAGCCGAAGGTCGCCATGCTCGCCTTCTCGACCTTCGGCCATCCGGCCGGCGAGCGCTCGGAGAAAGTGCGCGAAGCGGTGACGATCCTCGACGGCCAGCGCGTCGATTTCGAGTATGACGGCGAGATGGCGGCCGATGTCGCGCTCAACCGCGACCTGATGGCGCAGTATCCGTTCTGCCGCCTGACCGGACCGGCGAACGTGCTGGTCATGCCGGCGTTCCACTCGGCCTCGATCTCGACCAAGATGCTGCAGGAGCTCGGCGGCGCCACCGTGATCGGCCCGCTGCTGGTCGGCCTCGACAAGCCGGTGCAGATCGTGCCGCTCGGCGCCAAGGATTCCGACATCGTCAACATGGCGGCGCTCGCGGCGTTCAACATCGGCGGGTGAGCAATCACCATGTCTTTCCGGGGCGGGCCGAAGGCCCGAGCCTGGAATCCATGAACACGGCAATCATATAAAAAGGGCGGCCATCGTGCCGCCCTTTTCTGTCGCTTCAGCGGATATGGGTTCCGGGCTCGCGGCTCCGCCGCGCCCCGGAAAGACGCCGAAGCGTCAGTTCGTGCGCGGGCCGAGATCGCGCGGGGCGGCGTTGACAGTGACGATCTGGCCGTTGCGCAGTTCGAGCACGGCAAGGCCGCGCTCGTTCAGCCCGTCGGGACGGAAGCGGAAGACGCCGTCGGCGCCGGCAAAGCCGGACGCATTGGTCAGCACGCTTTCCGAGAAGCGCTGGCTGCCCTGGGTGCGGGCGAGCGCCGCCGCCAGCGAAACAGCGTCATAGGACAGCGTCGCGGTGCGGGTCGGGGCGCTGTTGAAGCGCTTCTGGTAGCGGGCGGCAAAGGCGTTGAAGCCGGCGGTGTCCGGCGAAGCGAACCAGCCGCCCTGGATCGCCGGAACGCGCGCGACATTGGCGTCGTTCCAGACGCCGGTGCCGAGCGGCTTGACCTTGGCCGGGTCGTAGCCGGCCTGCTGCAGGAGCAGGCCGAGCGTCGGCATCGTCGCGGCGTCGGCCGGTACGAACAGCGCGTCCGCCTGCTGCAGCGCCGGCGCCAGCCGCGTGGCGGCGGCACGCATGCTGTTCTGATCGGAGCCAAAGCGCTCGATCACCGCGACGCGGGCGCCGCGATTGGCGACCGCCTGCTGGAAGGCGCCCTCGACGACCTTGCCATAGGCGGTCTCCGGCACCAGCGCCGCGAAGGATTTGCGCCCCTGTGCCGAGGCATAGGCGATGACGCGGTTGACGTCGTTCTCCGGCGGAAAGGAGAGCAGGTAGACGCCGCGCGTGGCGACGTTGCTGTCGCTGGAGAAGGCGATCACCGGCTTGCCGGCACTGCGGGCGACCTGACCGACCGCCTGGACGGACGGCGCGAAGAGTGGGCCGATGATCAATTCGGCGCCTTCGCGCAAGGCTTCCTGCGCTGCCGCCTGCGCGCCATCGGGCGTGCCGCGGTCATCCTTGACCAGAAGCGTGAGGTCGGCGCCGGGGAATTCGGCAAGCGCCATCTCGGCGGCGTTCTTGAGCGAGTTGCCGACGGTCGCGCCGGACCCCTCGGCCGTCAGCGGCAGAATCAGGCCGACCTTGACCGAGCCAGTGCCGATGGTCGGGCCGCTGGGCGGTGCATTGCCACCGGCCTGAGGTGCAGTGGGGCTATCGAAACCGGGGAAGCCGCCGGTTCCGCCGCTGCAGGCGGCTAGCGCGGCGCCGACACCGGACAACAGGATGAGACGGCGGCTGGGCGGAGTGAGGAGCTTGCTCTGACGCGACACGGTTTTCGTCTCCACTCCTCGGCGAGGCGCGAAACGCGCCCACCCCGGCTGAATCTTGTTCCGAACCGTGGACAAGTCCTGCCAGTGAGCAAGGCTATTTTCAAGTTGTTAACTCTAGGTTGCTGTGCCGGCAGTGGCATCTTCCGGGCCGCTGTGGCAGTTTCGCCGCCATGTCCGGCCCTGTATCCGCCCCGCCCGCCCCAGGTCGCGCCCCGAGCTATGCGGCCTTCGGGCTCCGGGCCGAGGCCGAGCCGCTCGCACCGGGCCTGCATATCGTCGCAACGCCGATCGGCAATCTCAAGGACATCTCGTTCCGGGCGCTGTCGACGCTCGCCGCCGCCGACGCCGTGCTGGCCGAGGACACCAGGACCTCGAAGACGCTGCTGGCGCATTACGGTATCGCGACGCCGCTCCTGCCCTATCACGAGCACAATGCCGCGCAGATGCGCCCGAAGATTCTGGAGAAGCTGCGCCAGGGCGGCAAGCTCGCGCTGATCTCGGATGCGGGCACGCCTCTGGTCTCTGATCCCGGCTACAAGCTCGTTGCCGAGGTCGTGGCGGAAGGTTTGCCGGTCACCGGCATACCTGGCCCTTCAGCCGTGCTGGCAGCGCTTGTGCTGGCGGGGCTGCCGACCGACCGCTTCTTCTTCGAGGGTTTTTTACCGCCGAAGAGCGCCGGCCGCAAAGCCCGGCTGACCGAGCTTGCCGCCATTCCCGGCACGCTCGTCTTCTTCGAATCGCCGCGCCGGCTCGCCGAGATGCTGGCCGACGCCGCTGCGGTGCTCGGTGCGCGATCGGGGGCGGTCGCGCGCGAACTGACCAAATATTACGAGAACGTCCGGCGCGGCACCCTGCCCGAGCTTGCGACCCATTATGCCGAGGCCGAGGAGGCGCGCGGCGAGATCGTCGTGGTGATCGGCCCGCCCGATGCCTCCACCCAGGCCGTGCAAGGCGACACGCTCGACGAAGCCTTGCGCGCCGCGCTCGCAAGAGTCTCGCTGAAGGAGGCGGTGGCGCAGGTCGCGGCTGCCAGCGGCCAGCCGCGCCGCGTCGTCTATGCCCGCGCCCTCGAACTGACGCGCACGCCATGAGCGAGGCGCTGCGTAGCCGGCGCGCCCGCCATTCCGGCCTCGCCGGCCGCCGCGGCGAGTGGCTCGCTGTCGCCTTTCTCAGCCTCAAGGGCTATCGCCTGCTGCAGCGCCGCTTCGGCGGCAAGGGCGGCGAGATCGACCTGATCATGGCCCGCGGCGACGATATCGTCTTCGTTGAGGTCAAGGCGCGCGCCGCGCTCGACGACGCCGCCATCGCAATCACGCCGGACAAGCGCCGCCTGATCGAAGCCCGCATCCGGCAATGGCTGGCGCGCAATCCCTGGGCGATGCAGCGCAACCTGCGAGCCGACGCGGTCTTCCTCGCGCCCTGGCGCCTGCCCCGTCATGTTCCCCGCGTGTTCGAGCTCGTGCTCTGACGCAAGGCTAGCCCTCTTGCGCTGCCGCTGGGGCGCAGCCGATATAACGGCCGCAACCGGAGCTTCCGCCATGCCGCTGAACGTCGCCATCCAGATGGACCCGATCGAGAAGGTCCGCATCGCCGGCGACACCGGCTTCGCCCTGATGCTGGAAGCGCAGGCCCGCGGGCACAAGCTCTTCACCTACACGCCCGACAAGCTCACCTTGCGCGACGGCAAGGTCACGGCCGTGATCAGCCCGGTCGAAGTACGCGACGTCGAGGGCGACCATTACACCCTCGGCCAGCCCGAGCGGACCGATCTCTCGACGCTCGACGTGGTGCTGCTGCGCCAGGACCCGCCCTTCGACATGGCCTATGTCTCCTCGACGCATATGCTCGAGCGCATCCATCCGAAGACGCTGGTGGTCAACGATCCCAGCGAAGTCCGCAATGCGCCAGAAAAGCTGTTCGTCACGCATTTCCCCGAGCTGATGCCGCCGACCCTGATCACGCGCGACCGCGCCGAGATCGAGGCCTTCCGCGAGGAGTTCGGCGAGATCGTCATGAAGCCGCTCTACGGCCATGGCGGCGCGACCGTGTTCAAGACCGGCAAGGGCGACCCGAATTTCGGCTCGCTCTACGACCTGTTCGCCAACCTCTTCCGCGAGCCCTGGGTGATCCAGGCCTTCCTCAAGGAGGTCTCGGAGGGCGACAAGCGCATCATCCTGATCGACGGCAAGGCGGCAGGCGCGGTCAACCGTGTGCCGGCGGTCGGCGACCTGCGCGCCAACATGGTGCGCGGCGGCGCGGCCAGACCGACCGACCTGTCGAAGCGCGAGCTTGAGATCTGCGAGCGCATCGGTCCGGCGCTCAGGGAGCGCGGCCTGCTGCTCGTCGGCATCGACGTGATCGGCGGCAAGCTGACCGAGATCAACGTCACGGCCCCGACCGGCGTGCGCGCCATCAAGAAGCTCGGCGGGCCGGACCTCGCGGCGCAGCTCTTCGATGTGATCGAGGCCAAGCGCGCGGCGAAATAGTTCAGGCGGCGACGCCGGCCGCGCCGTTCAGCGGATTGTCCGGGTCCCAGCCGTATTTCATCGTCTCGAAGCGCATCGCCATGGCGTCGACGAGCAGGAGCTTGCCGACGAGGGGCTCGCCGAAGCCGGTGATCGCCCGGATCACTTCCAGCGCCATCAGCGAGCCCATCACGCCGGCAAGCGCGCCGAGCACACCGGCCTCCGCGCAGGGCGCGACCGTGCCGGGCGGCGGCTCATGCGGGAACAGGCAGCGATAGGTCGGATTGGGTTTCCCATCCGATCCCTGCTCATGCGCGCGGATCGTCGTCAAAGAGCCGTCGAAGCGGCCAAGTGCCGCGGTAACCAGCGGCTTCTTTTCGTGGAAGCAGGCATCGGAGACGGCATAGCGCGTCGCGAAATTGTCGGAGCCATCGGCGACGACATCGTAGAAGGCGATGAGCGCGCGGGCATTGTGCGGGTCGATCCGGGTGACGTATTCCTCGATCTCGACCCGCGGGTTGAGCCGCGTGACGAAATTGGCCGCAGCGACAACCTTGCGCGCCCCAATATCCTCCGACCCGAAGATGATCTGCCGCTGCAGGTTCGAGAGCGAGACATGGTCGTCGTCGACGATGCCGATCGTGCCGACGCCAGCCGCCGCGAGATAGGGGATCAATGGCGCGCCTAGCCCGCCGGCGCCGATCACCAGAACCCGGGCGCGCTTGAGCTTCGCCTGGCCGGGGCCGCCGATTTCCGGCAGCACCAGATGGCGGGCATAGCGCTCGATCTCGGCATCGTTCAGCGTCATGGGCGGCAAGCTAGGCTGATCCGGTCCTGCCAGCAATCGGGTGCGATGCGGTGGCAGGAAGCGGGTGTCTGCATGGCCCGCCTGACTGCGATCACCCGTCGCATCGTCTGAACGAAGGAGCGGGACATGACGGCACTCAAGGACAAGGTCGCGATCGTCACCGGCGCGAGCTCGGGCATCGGCCGGGCGGCGGCGAAGCTGTTCGCGGCGGAAGGCGCGAGGCTCGTCGTTACTGCGCGGCGGCAGAGCGAACTCGATATGCTCGTCGGCGAGATCAAGGCGGAAGGCGGCGAAGCGATCGCCGTTGCCGGCGATATCCGAGAGGAGGCGCTGGCGCAGCTGTTGGTCGAGACCGCGACCGAGCAGTTCGGCGGGCTCGACATCGGCTTCAACAATGCCGGCATCATCGGCGAGCTCGGCCCGATCGGGCAGATGTCGAGTGCGAGCTGGCACGAGGTGATCGAGATCAACCTGACCAGCGCCTTCCTCGGCGCAAAGTACCAGGTCCCGGCGCTGGAGGCGCGCGGCGGCGGCTCGCTGATCTTCACGTCGAGCTTCGTCGGCTATACCGCCGGCCTTGCCGGCATGTCGGTCTATGCAGCCAGCAAGGCCGGCCAGATCGGCCTGATGAAGGCGCTCGCGGCCGAGCTCGGCGGCAAGCGCATCCGCGTCAACGCCCTGCTACCGGGTGGCACGGACACGCCGGCGGCGACGACCAATGCGCCGGGCGCCGGCCCGGAAGTGCTCGCCTTCGTCGAGGGCATCCATGCCTTGAAGCGCATGGCGCAGCCGGAGGAGATCGCCCGCGCCGCGCTCTTCCTCGCCTCGGACGCGTCGAGCTTCGTCACCGGCACCGCCTTCCTCGCCGATGGCGGCGTCTCGATCCAGCGCGGCTGAGGCGACTGTTCATATGTGACACATATCGCCAGGCGGGCTTCCAAGCCCGCTTGGCCCCGTCCGCAAGCCGTGCCATCGTGACCGCAGGCAGGAATGGCGCAACCATTCCGCGTGTGACAGGGGAACGGCTCGATGCGTTTGAAATCTCTCGCCCTCGCTCTGGCGGGCGTCGCCCTTTCGGCCATGACGGCCGTCGCCCAGACCGCGATCAAGCCGGCGATCGTCTATGACAAGGGCGGCAAGTTCGACAAATCCTTCAATGAAGGCGTCTTCGTCGGGGCCGAAAAATTCAAGGCCGAGACCGGCGTCGAGTTCCGCGATTTCGAGCCGACCAACGATGCCCAGATCGAGCAGGCGCTGCGCCGCTTCGCCCGCGACGGCCATTCGCCGATCATCGCGGTGGGCTTCTCGCAGGCGACCGCGCTGCAGAAGGTCGCAGCCGAATTCCCGAACCTGAAGTTCACCATCATCGACATGGTCGTCGAGCTGCCGAACGTGCAATCGGTGGTGTTCAAGGAGCATGAGGCCTCCTATCTCGTCGGCCTGCTCGCCAGCCTCGCCTCGAAGACCAACAAGGTCGGCTTCGTCGGCGGCATGGACATCCCGCTGATCCGCAAATTCGCGTGCGGCTACGTCCAGGGCGTCAAGGCCGGCAAGAAGGACGCCGAGATCTTCCAGAACATGACCGGCTCGACCCCGGCCGCCTGGAACGACCCCGTGAAGGGCGGCGAGCTCGCCAAGTCGCAGATCGACCGCGGTGCCGACGTGATCTACCACGCCGCCGGCGGCACCGGCATCGGCGTGCTGCGCGCTGCGGCGGATGCCGGCAAGCTCGGCATCGGCGTCGATTCCAACCAGAACATGCTGCACCCCGGCAAAGTGCTGACCTCGATGCTGAAGCGCGTCGACGTCGCCGCCTACACCTCGTTCAAGGAGGCGCGCGACGGCACCTGGAAGCCGGGCGTCTCGGTGCTCGGGCTGAAGGAGGACGGCGTCGGCTGGGCCCTCGACGACAACAACAAGGCGTTGATCACGCCCGAGATGAAGGCGGCCGCCGACAAGGCCCGCGCCGACATCATCGCCGGCACCGTCAAGGTCCACGACTACATGTCGGATTCCAAGTGCACGATGTGAGCTTGCACCGCCGGTGACGAGCCCGCATCCCGCTATCGAGCTAGTCGGTATCAGCAAGGCGTTCGGCCCGGTCAAGGCCAACAAGGACGTCTCGCTTTCGGTCGCCGCCAGCTCGATCCACGGCATCGTCGGCGAGAACGGCGCCGGAAAATCGACGCTGATGTCGATCCTCTACGGCTTCTACGAGGCCGATTCCGGCGAGATCCGGGTGCGCGGGCAAGCGCGGCGCATCCGCTCTTCCTCTGATGCGATCGCCGCGGGGATCGGCATGGTCCACCAGCACTTCATGCTGGTCGAGCCGCTCAGCGTCGTCGAGAACATCGTGCTCGGCGCCGAAGGCGGGGCGCTGCTCAAGCGCGGCATCGCCAAGGCACGAGCGGAGCTGGAACGGCTTTCCCAGGAATATGGCCTCGCCATCGATCCCGACGCGATCGTGGGGGAGCTCTCGGTCGGCCTGCAGCAGCGCGTCGAGATCCTGAAGGCGCTCTATCGCGGCGCGCAGGTGCTGATCCTCGACGAGCCGACGGCGGTGCTGACCCCGGCCGAAGCCGACCAGCTCTTCGAACTGCTGCGGGCGCTGAAGGCGCAGGGCAAGACGGTGATCCTGATCACCCACAAGCTGCGCGAGATCATGGCGGTGACCGACCGCGTCTCGGTGATGCGACGCGGCGAGATGGTCGCCCATGTCGAGACCGAACGGACCTCGCCGGCCGAGCTCGCCGAGGCGATGGTCGGCCGGCGCGTGCTGCTGCGCGTCGAGAAGGCGCCGCGCCAGCGCGGGGCGCCAGTGCTGGATGCCGCCGGCCTCTCCGTGATCGACGAACGCGGCTGCGAGACCCTGCGCGACGCCAGCCTGACCCTGCACGAAGGCGAGATCGTCGGCATTGCCGGCGTCGCCGGCAATGGCCAGAGCGAACTGCTCGACGTGCTGGCAGGGCTGACCCAGCCTTCGCGCGGCGTGATCCGGCTCGGCGGCCAGATCCTCAACGCCGCCGACCGCAACCCGGCCAATCTGCGCAAGCTCGGCCTGATGCACATCCCCGAGGACCGGCTCAGGACCGGGCTCGTCACCGCCTTCGCCGCGGCCGAGAACGCCATCCTCGGCTATCACGACGACCCGGCCTTCGGGCCCGGCCCCTTCCTGTCGCCGACTCTGGTCGAGCAGCATGCCCGTGCCGGCATGCAGGATTACGACGTCCGGCCAGTCGACCCTAGCCTGAAGACGGCGAAATTTTCCGGCGGCAACCAGCAGAAGATCGTGCTCGCCCGCGAGATCGAGCGGGCGCCGAAGGTGCTGCTGGTCGGCCAGCCGACGCGCGGCGTCGATATCGGCGCGATCGAGTTCATCCATCGCCGGCTGATCGCCCTGCGCGACGCCGGAGTCGCGATCCTGCTCGTCTCGGTCGAGCTTGAGGAGGTGATGGCGCTGTCCGACCGCATTCTCGCGCTCTGCGGCGGCCAGATCACCGGGGAGCGCGAGGCGACCACGACAGACGAGCGGGATCTCGGCCTGCTGATGGCCGGCGTCAGCGAGCGGGCGGCATGAGCGCCGCCCCGATCGACCTCCCCCGCTGGGCCGATACCGCTCTGGTGCCGCTGGTCTCGGTCGCGGCGGCCCTCGTCGTCGCCGGGCTCGTGGTGCTCTCGATCGGTGAAAGCCCGCTGGAGGCGACGGCGCTGCTGCTGAAGGGTTCGCTCGGCAGCCTCGAAGGCCTCGGCTTCACGCTCTACTACACCACTAATTTCATCTTCACCGGCCTTGCTGTCGCGGTCGCCTTCCACGCCGGTTTGTTCAATATCGGCGGCGAGGGCCAGGCGACCATCGCCGGCATCTTCGCCGCGCTCGCCTGTCTCTGGCTCGCGCCGCTGCCGGGCATATTGCTGGTGCCGCTCGCCATCCTCGCAGCCGCAGCGGGCGGGGCGCTCTGGGCTTTCATCCCCGGCTATCTGCAGGCGACCCGCGGCAGCCACGTCGTGATCACCACGATCATGTTCAATTTCATCGCCGCGACGCTGATCGTCTACCTCCTGGTCGAAGTGATGGGGAAAACCGGCTCAATGCAGCCGGAAACCCCGGACTTCCCCAAGCAGGCGGTGCTGACGCCGATCCACGAACTGCTCGGCGCCTTCGGCCTCAAGCTGCCCTCGACGCCGCTCAACACCTCGTTCCTGCTGGCGTTGGCATCCCTCGTCGCAGTCTGGGCGCTGATCTATCGCTCGCGGCTCGGCTATGCGATCCGCACCGTCGGCGCCAATCCCCGCGCCGCGGCCTATGCCGGCATCTCGCCGGCGCGGATCATCATGGTGGCGATGGCGATCTCGGGCGCGCTTGCCGGCGGGCTCGCGGTCAACGAAGCCATGGGCGTGCAGCATC
The DNA here is from genome assembly GCF_902506165.1 of Bosea sp. 29B. Taxonomy (NCBI): domain Bacteria; kingdom Pseudomonadati; phylum Pseudomonadota; class Alphaproteobacteria; order Hyphomicrobiales; family Alloboseaceae; genus Allobosea; species Allobosea sp. 29B. The sequence goes on along the minus strand of NZ_LR733817.1, from coordinate 2,239,178 downwards.
GGCTGGTGCTCGACTTCACCGCCGGCTACGGCTTCGTCGGTATCGCAGTCGCGCTGATGGGGCGCGGCCATCCGGTCGGCGTCGGGCTCGCCGCCCTGCTCTTCGGCGTGCTCTATCAGGGCGGGGCAGAGCTCTCCTTCGACAAGCCAACGATCACCCGCGACATGGTCGTGGTGATCGGCGGCATCGTCATCCTGTTCGCCGGAGCGCTCGACGGGCTGTTCCGACGGCTGGTGGCCAGCGTGCTCAATCTCGGGCGCGGAGGCTAGGCGATGGAGACCGTCCAGACGCTCGCCGTTATCCTGGATTCGACGATCCGCCTGTCGATCCCGCTGCTCTGCGCCGCGCTGGCAGGGCTCTGGTCGGAACGCTCGGGCGTCGTCGACATCGGCCTCGAAGGCAAGATGCTGATCGCCGCCTTCGCCTCGGCAGTGGCCGCCTATCACAGCGGCTCGGCCTGGGCGGGGCTCGGGGCCGGCATGTTCGCCGCGATCGCGCTCTCGCTGGTGCACGGCTTTGCCGCGATCACCTGGCGCGGCAACCAGATCGTCTCCGGCGTCGCGATCAACATGCTGGCGGTCGGGCTCACCGCCATCCTCGGCAATGCCTGGTACGGCCAGGGCGGGCGCACGCCGAATCTCGAAGGCGCGGCGCGTTTTCCCGAGCTCGACCTGCCTTTGGTCGAGACGCTGAAGGGTATCCCGGTCTTCGGCCCGATCTACGACATCGCGATCTCCGGCCATGCCGCGCCGGTCTATCTCGCGGTGCTCGCCCTCGTGCTCACGGCGCTGACGCTGAAGCGCACCCGCTTCGGCCTGCGCCTGCGCGCCGTCGGCGAGAATCCCGCCGCGGTCGACACCGCCGGCGTCTCGGTTGCCGGCCTGCGCTATGCCGCCGTGATCATCTGCGGCGCGCTTTGCGGGCTGGGCGGCACCTATCTCGCCGTCTCGCAATCGGCTGGCTTCCTGCCGCAAATGACCGCCGGCAAGGGCTTCATCGCGCTCGCTGCCGTGATCTTCGCCAACTGGCGGCCCTGGCCGGCGCTGTTCGCCTGCCTGCTCTTCGGCCTGCTCGACGCGGTCGCGATAAGGCTTCAGGGCGTCAGCCTGCCCGGCATAGGCTTGGTGCCGGTTCAGGCGATCCAGGCCCTGCCCTATGTGATGACGGTCGTGCTGCTCGCCGGCTTCATCGGCAAGGCGACGCCGCCCAAGGCGTCGGGCCTGCCCTATGTCAAGGAACGCTGAGTGTCCGCAGAACCCGATCTCGACGCGCTCTTCGCCGCCGCTCTTGCCGCGCAGCGACGAGCTTACGCGCCCTATTCGCGCTTCAAGGTCGGCGCCGCCATCCTGGCCGATGACGGCGCGGTCTATCCCGGCTGCAATGTCGAGAACGCCGCCTATCCCGTCGGCGCCTGCGCCGAAGCCGGCGCGATCTCGGCGATGATCGCCGGCGGGGCGCATGCGATCCGCGCCATCCTCGTCATCGGCGACGGCGCCGAGCTGGTGACCCCCTGCGGCGCCTGCCGCCAGCGCATCCGCGAATTCGCAGCGCCGGAGACGCCGATCCTCATCGCCGGACCCGAGGGCATCCGTGCGCGTTTTTCGCTGACCGAGCTGTTGCCAGCCTCGTTCGGACCAGCCAACTTGCCGAAGTGATTTGCGGGCCCCCTTGAGAGGCCCCGATGAGCGCGGCCAACGCGCCAATGGAGCAACGACATGGCGGCTGATGCGCTTTTCGACCAAGCGGCATCGACACTGATCGATCGTGGCATCGATGGCGGCATCGACTGCGCCATCGTGCTCGGCACCGGGCTCGGCCGGATCGTCGAGGACATGGTCGAGCCGATCTCCGTCCCGTTCGAGGAGATCCCCGGCTTCCCGAAAGGCTCGGTCTCCGGCCATGCCAAGCGGCTGAGCTACGGCGTGCTGCACGGTAAGCGCGTGCTGGTCTTCGAGGGCCGCGCGCATTTCTACGAGACCGGCGACCCCGCCATCATGCGCGTGCCGCTCGGCATGCTCGCCGCCTTCGGCTCGCCGCCCCTGATTCTGACCAACGCCGCCGGCTCGCTCAAGCCGGATCTGCGCCCCGGCGGCCTCGCGCTGATCACCGACCATATCAACTTCAACGGCCCCAACCCGCTGATCGGCGACGCCGGCGACGGCCGCTTCGTGCCGATGGTCGACGCCTACGACCCGCATCTGCGCACCCGCCTGAAAAAGGCCGCAGCGGCCAGCGGCGCCAATCTCGGCGAGGGCGTCTATATGTGGTTCTCCGGGCCGAGCTTCGAGACGCCGGCCGAGATCAAGATGGCCAAGACGCTGGGCGCTGATCTCGTCGGGATGTCGACCGTGCCGGAGGTGATCCTGGCGCGACGCTACGGCCTGCGCGTCGCCGGCATCTCGATCGTCACCAATATGGGCGCCGGCATTTTGGGCGGCGCGCCCAGCCATGGCGAGACGCGCGACGTCGCGGCGACCGCAACCACGGCGCTGCGGCGGGTGCTGCGCGCCTTCCTGGGCGAGCTCTGATCATGTCGGATGCCGATCTCGCCCTGCGCGCGCTACGTCTGCTCGATCTGACGGATCTGTCCGACCAGGCAAGCGAGGCCGGCACGCTGCAGCTCTGCGCCCGCGCCGTTGCGGCACCCGGCCCAGTCGCGGCGATCTGCATCTGGCCGCAACTCCTCAAGCTGGCGCGCCAGACGCTGAAGGCGTCGCCGGTCAGGATCGCCACCGTGATCAACTTCCCGGCAGGAAACAGCAATTGCAATCTGATCGGCAGCGACATCACCGAAGCCATCGCCGATGGCGCCGACGAGATCGACCTCGTGCTGCCCTGGCGCGCTTTTCTTGCCGGCGATGCCGAGATCGCCCGCGAGATGGTCGCCGAAGCACGCGGCAGCTGCGGCGACAGGACGCTCAAGGTCATCCTCGAAACCGGCGAGTATCCGGACCAGGGTGCCGTGCGCGCGGCGTCCGAGCTCGCCATCGCGGCCGGCGCCGACTTCATCAAGACCTCGACCGGCAAGACCAAGACTTCCGCCACGCCGGCGGCCGCCCGCACCATGCTGGAGGCGATCAAGGCCTCGGGCAAGCCGGTCGGCCTGAAGCCTTCCGGCGGCCTGCGCACGCTCGCCGATGCCAGGACCTATCTCGACCTCGCCGAGGAGATCATGGGCTCGAACTGGGCGACGGCGAAGACGTTCCGCTTCGGCGCCAGCGGGCTCTACGGCGTGCTCGCCGACATCATCGCCGGCACGGCCCCGGCCGAACGGACCGACGGAGCCTATTGATGCGCCTGCCGCAGGAGATCATCGCCGCCAAGCGCGACGGCGAGCGGATCAGTGCCAACGACATCCGCCAGATGATCGCTGGCCTGACCGACGGCGCGGTCAGCGAGGGCCAGGCCGCCGCCTTCGCCATGGCGATCTTCTTCCGCGACATGGACGCCGAGGAGCGCGTCGCGCTGACGCTGGCCATGCGCGATTCCGGCACGGTGCTCGACTGGCGCGACCTGCCGGGACCGGCGCTCGACAAGCACTCGACCGGCGGCGTCGGGGACACGGTCTCGCTACCGCTAGCCGCGGCAGTGGCGGCTTGCGGCGGCTATGTCCCGATGATCTCGGGCCGCGGCCTCGGCCACACCGGCGGCACGCTCGACAAGCTCGACGCCGTGCCGGGCTATGTGACCCAGCCGGGCATCGACCTCTTCCGCCATGTCGTGCGCGAGGTCGGCTGCGCCATCATCGGCCAGACCGCCGACCTCGCCCCGGCCGACAAGCGGCTCTATGCGATCCGGGACGTGACCGGCACGGTCGAGTCGATCCCGCTGATCACGGCCTCGATCCTGTCGAAGAAATTGGCCGCCGGCCTCTCCGGCCTCGCCATGGACGTGAAGTTCGGCTCCGGCGCCTTCATGCGCGATTTCGACAAGGCACAAGCGCTGGCGCAGAGCCTGTCGGATGTCGGCAACGGCGCCGGCCTGCCGACGCGAGCGCTGCTGACTGACATGAGCGAGCCGCTCGCCTCAGCCGCCGGCAATGCGCTCGAGGTCGCCTATGCGCTCGACCACCTGACTGGACGGCGACGCGAGCCGCGCTTCCACGAGGTCACGGTCGCGCTCTCCGCCGAGATGCTGCTGCTCGGCCGGCTGGCGGCGACACGCGAAGAAGCCGTCGCGAAGATCGAGGACGCCTTCGCCAGCGGCGCGGCGGCGGAGCGCTTCATCCATATGATCGCAGCGCTCGGCGGCCCGGCCGACCTGCTGGAGCATCCCGAGCGACACTTTCCGCGGGCGCCGATCGTCCGCCCGGTCTTCTCCGATCGGCCCGGCCTGGTCGAGGCGATCGACACGCGCGGCGTCGGCCTCGCCGTTGTCGCACTCGGCGGAGGCCGCACCCGGCCGCAGGACGAGATCGACCATGCCGTGGGGATCACCGAGCTCGCCGGGCTCGGCGATAGGGTCGGGCCGGACAAGCCGCTCGGCGTCATCCATGCCCGCAGCGAGGCCGGCTTCGACGCCGCCCGCATCCGCCTGAAGAGCGCCTATCGCCGCGGCGAGACCGCTGTTACGCGTGGGCCGCTGATCATTCCTGCTTAGGAAGGCATTCGTCCATGAGCCTGCTTCTGGCCATCACCGGCTGGCATGTCGAGAGCTGGCGCGAGCGCTTCGCGGCGCTGCTGCCCGAGCTGCCGATCGTCACGCTCGGCGAGCCCTTCGACCGGCGCGCCGTGCATTATGTCGCGAGCTGGAAGCATCCGGAGGGCAGCCTTGCCGGCCTGCCCAATCTCGCCGCGATCTTCTCGCTCGGCGCCGGCGTCGACCACCTCTTCACCGACAGCCGACTGCCGCAGGCGCCGATCGCCAGGGTGATCGATCCCGACCTGACGACGCGGATGAGCGAATATGTCGTCATGCACTGCCTGATGCAGCTGCGCCAGCAGCGCCGCTACGAGCGCCAGCAGCGCGAAAAGTCATGGGACGACGACCGCCACCAGCCGGCGGCACGCGAGGTCCGCGTCGGCGTCATGGGGCTGGGCGAGCTCGGCCAGGACGCGGCGCGCAAGCTGCAGGTGATCGGCTTCGACGTCGCCGGCTGGAGCCGCTCGCCGAAGACGATTCAAGGGCTCGTCACCTTCTCCGGCGAGGATGGCCTGACAGCCTTCCTCGCCCGCACCGACATACTGGTCGTCCTGCTGCCGCATACGCCGGAGACGGAAGGCATCCTGAACCGCCCACTGCTCGCCAGGCTGGCGCGCGACGGCCGGCTCGGCGGGCCGGCGCTGATCAATGCCGGCCGCGGGAAACTGCAGGTCGAGACGGACATCCTCGCAGCGCTCGACGCCGGCGAGCTCCGGGAGGCGGTGCTCGACGTGTTCGGGACCGAGCCGCTGCCGCAGGACTCGCGGCTCTGGACCCATCCGGCCGTGACGGTGACGCCGCACAACTCCGCCATGTCGGCGCCCGAGACCGTCGCGGACCAGATCGCCGCGCAGATCAGGCGGCTGGAGGCCGGCGGCGAGCTGCAGAACGTCGTCGATCCAAGTCGGGGTTACTGAGCCTTCAACCGCCGAATTGCGGTGATCGGGCCACCATTGCGAGCAAGGATGCGGTCGCGCGCCGGGTGCAGGGGTTCGCTGATCACACTCATCGTATAGGCGGTGGCGTGCAGCAGCGTGTCGGCGTCGGTCATGATGCCGACATGGCCCTTCCAGAAGACGAGGTCGCCGCGGCGCAGGCCCTCCAGGCCGTCGTCGAAGGCGAAGACTTCGCCGAGCCCGCGCTCCTGCATGTCGGAGTCGCGCGGCGCCGCCACGCCGGCGGCCGCCAGCGAGAGCTGGACCAGCGCCGAGCAGTCGAGGCCGAGGCTGGTCTTGCCGCCCCAGAAATAGGGCACGTGCAGGAAACGCTCGGCGACGGCGACGAAATCCGGCTCATGCCGGTCGCGCGGGCACAGATGCTGCTTGAAGATGTGGCCGCTATGGGCAGTGGTGAAGAAGTCGCCACTCTCGCCGGTGACCGCCACCCCGGCATTGAGCGAGAGCGCCTCCAGCGGCGGCAGTTTGATCGAGGGACCGGGATAGACGAAGGTCCTGAGCGCGCAGACGCGATGGGTCGGCATCGGCGCGTCGCCGGCGAGGCAATCCTCCGGCAGGTAGCCGACATAGGAATCGCCGACGAGCTGGCCCCAGGCCCAGCCTTCATGCTGCTCGTAGACCCTGACCGCCTCGCCGGCGAGCGCCTCGGTGTCGAGCGGCGCATCCGGCCGCGGCTCGCGCCGCAGCGGCACTGACGGCGTCACCACCCGCATCGGGATCGGGTCGACGAAGGCGAGCGCCTCGACCTGGCCGTCGAGATGACGGGCGGCGAGGTCCGGGCGGGCGGGGGTGAGGCGGCAGTCGAGATTCGTGCTCATGCCGGCACTGTAACCCTGTCCGGTTAACGGGCGAAGCGTTCAGGCTGACCCCAGTTCGCGCGCTCGCGCGGTGACGAGATCGGCGAGGTGCTCGACCGCCAGCGCGCCCGCGACGGTCCGCTGAATGACCACGTTGCGCTTGTCGAGCTCGTCGCGCTTGCGGCTGACGAGGCCGAGCTTGCCCATGCTGTCGAGGGCGCGGGTAATCACCGGCTTGGTGACGCCGAGCCGCGCCGCGAGGCCGCGCACGGTGTGCGGCGGCAATTCGAGATAGATGGTCAGAAGGATCGCGGTCTGGCGCACCGACAAATCGGCTTGCGTGTCGCGCACCAGATCGAGATGCACCTCGCGCCAGAGCCTGAGCGCCTGCGTCGGCTTGATCTCCAGCACCATGCCGTCCCCGGATCGTTACGGGGCCGTATCATTATCGCAGCGCGAACGGCGCGCAACCGGCATCGCCGAGCAGGCTTAACGCGCGCCGTAGAGCTGCTTCGCCAGCGCGTAGGTCAGCCGCGCCGCCTGGCATTCGCCGCCTTCCGGCCGCCCCGGCCTGGTCGAGGGGTTCCAGCCATAGATGTCGAAATGGGCGTAGGAGCGGCTCTTCTCGACGAAGCGGTTGAGGAAGAGCGCTGCCGTCACCGAGCCGGCGAAGGCGCCGCCGGAGACATTGTTGAGGTCGGCGATCTTGGAATCAAGCATGCCGTCATAGGGCGGCCAGAGCGGCATGCGCCAAACCGGATCGTTCACCGCAGCGCTCAGGCGGGCAATCTCGGCGGCGAGCCCGTCGTCATGGGTGTAGAAGGGCGGCAGATCGGGCCCGAGCGCGACGCGGGCGGCGCCGGTGAGGGTGGCGTAGTCGATCAGCAGTTCCGGCGCCTCCTCGTCGGCGAGCGCCAGCGCGTCGGCGAGGATCAGCCGCCCCTCGGCATCGGTGTTGCCGATCTCGACCGTCAGCCCCTTGCGGCTCTGCAGCACATCGCCGGGGCGGAAGGAGGCGCCGGACACCGCATTCTCCACCGCCGGCACCAGCAGGCGCAGGCGCACCTTCAGCTTCGCCTGCATGATCATGCGTGCCGCCGCGATCGCCGCCGCCGCGCCGCCCATGTCCTTCTTCATCAGGAGCATGCCGGCATCGGTCTTGAGGTTGAGCCCGCCGGTGTCGAAGGCGACGCCCTTGCCGACCAAAGTGAGCTTCGGATCGCCCTCCTGGCCCCAGCGCAGCTCGACCAGCCGCGGCGCCCGGGGCGAAGCCCGTCCAACCGCGTGGATCATCGGAAAATTGGCCGTGAGCAGATCGTCGCCGACGATGCTGGCGACTTCAGCACCATGGGTTTCGCCGAGTGCGCGCACCGCCGCCTCGATCTCGGCCGGGCCGAGATCGGCAGCCGAGGTGTTGACGAGATCGCGCGCCAGCGCGCTCGCCTCAGCGAGATTGCTCAGCTCCTCGCCGTCGATACCGTCGGGCAGGACGAGCCGTGCCGCGGCCGGCTTGGGCTTGCGGTAGCGCTCGAAACGATAGGCGGTGAGCAGCCAGCCGAGTGCGGCGAGGCCGGGATCGCCGATATCGCCCATCAGAGCGTAGTCACCCGCCGGCAAGGTGGCGGCGAGGCGACCGGGCGCAAAGGGATCGCGCCGGCGCGGCCCGGCGGGCTCGACACCGAGCAGTACGGCGGCGAGTGCGCCGGCGGCATCCGGCAGCAGGACATGCTGGCCGGGCCGCGCCTCGAACCCCTGCGCCTGGGCGAAGCTGCGCGCCAGCGGCGCGAGCCCGTCGCGCAGGGCCGGCCAATCGGCCTTGGCGACGCAATGGACGGATATGGCGGGTGTTCCGGCAGGCAGCAGCAACGGGTGCACGATCGACGAACCTCGAATGACGGAATTCCGGGCGCCAGCATGCAGGGCAGGCCCCGATCCGCATGATTAACAGTCCGTTAGGGTTAACGTTTTATCACCGAGGGCAACAGCTTTCCCGTATCGGCGAGGCATTCTGAGCCTATGTCCATCCGCATCCGCGCCCTCCGTTTCGGCCATCTCGCCGCGGCTTCGGCCCTCTGCCTCGCGCTCGGCGCCTGCCAGATGCGCGGCGGCCCCGGCGACGTCACCGGCTCGATCGGCACCCGGCAGACGCAGCCACGCACCGAAGCGCAATGGCGCAGCGAAGAGGCCGATTGGGGCAAGCGCTACGATGCGAACCAGAAGGACCGCAACGCCGCCTTCTTCTATGCCCGCGCGCTGCGCGCGCTCGACAAGAACGCCCAGGCGCTCGCCGTCCTGGAAGGCGCCGTGATCATCCATGCAGACGATCAGGAATTGCTCGGCGCCTATGGCCGCTCGCTCGCCGATAATGGCCGCCTGAAGCAGGCGGACGACGTGCTCGGCCGCGCCCATTCGCCGGAGAAGCCGGATTGGCGCATCCTGTCGGCGCAAGGCACCGTCGCCGACCAGCTCGGCGAGCACGATCGCGCGCAGCAGCTCTACTCGGCGGCATTGAAGCTCGTGCCGAACGAGCCGACGGTGATGTCCAATCTCGGCCTGTCGCTCGCCTTGTCGAAGCGCCTGCCCGACGCCGAGCGCATATTGCGCGAAGCGGCGACGGTGCCGGGCGCTGACGGCAGGGTGCGCCAGAACCTCGTCCTGGTGCTCGGCCTGCAAGGGCGCTTCCAGGAAGCCGAACAGCTCGCCCGCCAGGACATGGGCCCGGCCGAAGCCTCCGCGACGATCGCCTATCTGCGCCGCTCGGTCAGCCAGCCCAACAGCTGGGAGATGCTGCGCGGCAAGGCCAAGCCGGCCGCCCGCACGGCGGCACCCGAAAAGGCGCCCCAGCCGACCGGCTGATCGCCGGTCTTGCTTTGGCTTACGATTGACTTGCGATTGCGTGAGATGGCATCGCCGCCATCGGCCAAACGCCATCTCCGGGCAGGCCTTGCCCCCTTAAAGCTCGTCTTGCTGGACTGAGGCCTCAGGCCCGGTCGCGGCGAGGGGGAACCGTCAGAAGGCCCTGAGGGCCTTCAGCACCGCCGGGGTCATGATCACCACGAAGAGCACCGGCAGGAAGAACATGATCATCGGCACGGTCAGCTTCGGCGGCAGGGCTGCCGCCTTCTTCTCGGCCTCGTTCATCCTCTGATCGCGGCTCTCCTGCGCCAGCGTGCGCAAGGCGGTGCCAAGCGGCGTGCCGTAGCGCTCGGCCTGGATCAGCGCGGTGCAGACCGACTTCACCGATTCCAGACCTGTGCGCACCGCGAGGTTCTCATAGGCCTGCCGACGTTCGGAGAGATAGGAGAGCTCGGCCGTGCAGAGCGCGAACTCCTCGGCCAGCGACACCGATTGGCTGCCGATCTCGGTCGAGACCTTGCGGAAGGCGAGCTCGATCGACATGCCCGATTCCACGCAGATCAGCATCAGGTCGAGCGCATCCGGAAAAGCTTGCCGCATCGACAACTGGCGCTTGGCCATCGTGTTGGACAGGTAGATTTCTGGTGCCTTGATGCCGACATAGGCGGCGCCGATCACGATCCCTGCCCGTACGATAACGGTCTGGCCGAGATCGTTGAGCACGAACAGGTAGAACAGCGCGAACAGGAAGAGGCCGATCGGGGTGACCAGCCTGAAGAAGAGGAAGCCGACCTCGGCCTGCTGACCGCGGAAGCCGGCCATGACGAGCTGCCGCTTGGCGGTCTCGGTCCCCAGCCAATCGCCGAGTTTGAAGCGCTCGACGATATTTCGCATGAACGCCTTCGGCTCCTGGCGGAGCGAGACCTTGTCCACCTGGCGCGCCAGCCGGTCGCGCTCCCGGGCGCGGATCTTGTCGCGTTCGGAGGCGACGGATTTCATGCGCTTGCCGAGGACGTTGCCTTCGAGCAGGGGCGCCGCCACGGTCATGATCGTGACGGCCACGGCCACCCCGCCGACCAGCGCGAGCAGGATCCTCAGGTCGGTGATGTTCTCGATCAGGAGCGCGAGCATGGCGAAGGCTCCTCAGATCTGGAAGTTGATCATCTTGCGCATGACCAGCACGCCGATCAGCATCCAGATGCCACAGCCGACCAGCGCAATACGCCCCGCATTCGTGTAGAAGAGGGCGTCCATGTAGCCAGGGCTCGTCACATAGACGAGGCCGGCGACGGCAGGGGGCAAGGAGCCGATGATCGCGGCGGATGCCTTGGCCTCCATCGACACGGCCTTGATTTTGTCGCGCATCTTGCGGCGCTCGCGGATCACGCGCGACAGGTTGGCCAGGGTCTCGGCGAGATTGCCGCCGGTCTTCTGCTGGATCGCCAGGACGATGCCGAAGAAATTGGCCTCCGCGCAGGGCATGCGCTCATACAGCTTGGTGGCGGCGTCGGTCAGCGACAGGCCGAGCGTCTGCGCCTCGACGATCAGCCGGAACTCGGACTTGACCGGCTCCTGGGCCTCGTTGGCGATGATGCGCAGGCAGTCGTTCAGCGGCAGGCCCGATTTGATGCCGCGCACGATGACATCGAGCGCGTTCGGGAATTCGTTGATGAAGCGCAGCATCCGCTTCTTGCCGAGATGGGTCAGATACCAGCGCGGCAGCCCGAGCAGGCCAACGAGAAAGCCGACCAGCATCATGACCCAGTTGCCCGAGGTGACCAGAAGCACGACGGCCATGACGATGCCCAGGACGACGCCAAGCAGCCAGTACTGCTTGCGCGACCAGGACAGCCCGGCCTGTTCGATCCGGCCTTCGATGGTGACCTTGTGGCGCGCCTTCTCGCGATTCTCGATGTCCTTCAGGCTCTGCGCGACCTGCCCGCGCCGGGCCTGGCTCTGCGCTTCGCGATCGGCCGCAGCCCGGATCGCGGCCGGGGCGGCGAACTCACGACGACGCTGCTCGGCGCGCGCCTGGCCGCTGAGCCTCGGATAGAAGAGGGCATAGGCGATACCGCCCGCCGAGACGGCGGCGAGGATGGCAGCGGCTATCTGGCCATAGTCCATGACGTGCCTTCTTCCTGCTCAGGCGTCGACCCGGCCGTCGGCCTCGAGCTGGTCAAGCGCCGCGGCGAGCCGCTGCTCGTCGCCGAAATAGCGCGCACGCTCCCACAGGCGCGGCCGACCGATGCCGGTCGAGCGATGCCGGCCGATCAACCTGCCGTTCGGGTCCTCACCGATGATGTCGTAGAGCATCAGGTCCTGGGTGATGATCACGTCGCCTTCCATGCCCATCACCTCGGTGATGTGGGTGATGCGGCGCGAACCGTCACGCATGCGCTGCGCCTGGATGATCACGTCGATCGAGGAGCAGATCATCTCGCGCAGGGTCTTCGAGGGCAGGCTGAAGCCGCCCATGGTGATCATCGATTCGATACGGCTCAAGCATTCGCGCGGCGTATTGGCGTGCAGCGTGCCCATCGAGCCGTCATGGCCGGTGTTCATCGCCTGGAGCAGGTCGAAGGCCTCCGGTCCGCGCACCTCGCCGACGATGATGCGCTCCGGCCGCATGCGCAGGCAGTTCTTGACGAGATCGCGCATCGTGATCGCACCCGACCCTTCGAGGTTGGGCGGGCGGGTCTCGAGACGCACCACATGCGGCTGCTGCAACTGGAGCTCCGCGGCGTCCTCGCAGGTGATGACGCGCTCGTCGGGCTCGATATAGTTGGTCAGGCAATTGAGCAGCGTCGTCTTGCCCGAGCCGGTACCGCCCGAGATCACGATGTTGCAGCGGACCCGCCCGATGATCTTCAGGATCTCTGCGCCAGGCGGCGAGATCGCGCCGAAACGCATGAGCTGGTCGAGCGTCAGCTTGTCTTTCTTGAACTTGCGGATGGTGAGGGCAGGCCCGTCGATCGCGAGCGGCGGAGCGATCACGTTGACGCGCGAGCCGTCGGCGAGACGCGCGTCGCAGATCGGCGAGGATTCATCGACACGGCGGCCGACCTGGCTGACGATACGCTGGCAGATATTCATCAGCTGCGCGTTGTCACGAAAGCGGATGCTGGTGAGCTGGATCTTGCCGCCGGTCTCGATGAAGGTCCGGCCGGCGCCATTGACCATGATGTCGGCGATATCGTCGCGCGCCAGCAGCGGCTCCAACGGTCCATAGCCGAGCACGTCGTTGCAGATGTCGTCGAGCAGCTCCTCCTGCTCGGCGATCGAGAGCACGACATTCTTCAACGAGATGATCTCGTTGATGATGTCGCGGATTTCCTCGCGAGCCGACTCGCCGTCGAGCTTGGCCAGCTGCGAAAGATCGATCGCTTCAATGAGAGCACCGAAGATCATGCTCTTCATCTGATAATATTCGTCAGACCTCGGCATTTCTGCCGGCACCGGCGGCGGCGGCGCCCGCCGCGCCTCGACGGCCGCCGGTCGCTGCTCGGCCGCGCGCATCGGCGCTGGCGCCGCGGCGCTCGGCGCGCCTGCCAGAGCCGGGGCTGTCGCCTGTCGCTTGCCGAACATGGGTTAGGCCTTCCGACGCATCAACTTGGCCACCAGTGGCTCGAACAGGCTGCGCTTGCTGCGCTTCTGCTCGCCGCGGCCGGTGAGAATCGTCCCGATCTGCACGAAGGCGTCCGCCACCTTGCTGCCCGGCTGAACCTCGGCGATCATCTGGCCGTTATTGGCCGCGGTGCCGAAGAGCTGGGCATCGAAGGGGATCGACGTCATCACCTCGATCCCGACCGCCTTGGCGAATTCGCTCGCCTCGATCTCCGGCCGCTTGGGCAAGCCGACCTGGTTGAGGATCAGGCGGGGCATGGAATCGTTCGGCCGGGCGGCACGCAACAAGTCCATCAGATTCTTGGCGTTGCGCAGCGAGGCGAGCTCGGGGGCAGCGACGATCGCGACCTCGTCGGCGCCGACCAGCGCCCGCTTGGCCCAGCCTGTCCACAGATGCGGCACGTCGAGCACGATGCAGGGGACGCTGGCCCGAAGCAGGTCGAACACGTGCTCGAACGCGTCCTCGCCGAGATCGACGGTGCGGTCGAGCATCGCCGGAGCTGCGAGCAGGGAGAGATTCTCGCTGCAGCGCGACAGGAGCCGATCGAGCATGTTGGCGTCGAGTCGCTCCGGCGCGAACACGGCGTCGGCGACCCCCTGGGGTGGATCCTGGTTGAAATCCAGCCCGGCGGTGCCGAAGGCGATGTCGAGATCGGCGATCACCGTCGAGGCGTCGAGATTGCGGGCGATCGCCCAGGCGACGTTGTGCGCGACGGTCGAGGAGCCGACACCGCCCTTGGCGCCGACAATGGCGATGGTGCGCCCGAGCGTCGCCGAACCCGACGTCGCATAGAGTTCGGACAGGGTGCGCAGCAGGTCGAGGACCCCGAACGGAGCGACCAGATAGTCGCTGACGCCGCGCCGGATCAGCTCGCGATAAAGCTGGATGTCGTTGACGTGGCCGATGACGACGACCTTGGTGCCGGGGTCGCAGCTCTCGGAAAGCGCGTCGAGATTGGCGACCAGCGCGCCCGGTTCGCTGACGGTCTCGAGCACGATCACATTCGGCGTCGGGGCACCCCGAAACGCCTCGACTGCCGCCGCCGGGCCGCCCATCTGGACGCGCGCCTGGACCTTGTCCATGCGCCGGTCGGCGGTCACCGCCTGCATCGCCGCAGCGACGTCCTGCGTCTCGCAGAAGGCCTGCAAGGTGACGCGCGGCAATGGCGCGATGATCTCGTCGCCGCCAGTCTCCGGCTCGAATCCCGGCATGCTCGCCATCATTTGCCTCCGACGGCGTCGCTGATCTTGGTCTGCTCCTGGCGATACTGCGTCGAGGGATCCTTGCCCTCGCGCAGCTTCTTGATCGCCTCCATGCGCTTTTGCGTATCGAGGCGGCCCTCGCCGCGCGCGCGCACCAGATCCAGCGGATCGGCGATCTGCGCTGCGAGATTGGCCTGGGTGGAGCAGCCGAAATTCCAATAAGGCTCGTTCATCGCATCCGTCTTGTAGCTGGCGACGCCGAGATCGGCCGGCCATTGTCCGCAGGAATGCGGGAGCCCGGCCTGCAAGGAGGCGTAGGTCAGGCGGATCGGCGATGCGAGCTCGGGATCGGCGATGCGATAGGTCCTGACCGAGAGCTGGCCGGGCGAGACGCCGGCCCGGCCGAGCGAGCGGCGGATGCCGGCGAGCGTGTCATGAGTTGCAAGATCGCGCCCGGTCCCCGTCGGGACCTCGGCGACCAACCCGCCCTTGCCGCTGCGGCGATAATCCTCGCCGAAGCGGGCGACGTCGTCGGCCTGGCGCGGGTCCAGCCCGCCGCCAGCCCGCCCGACGAAGACGTCGAGCGAACGCGGCGCATCGCGCAGCACGATCGGATGACGCTCGCGGATGTCGGTGGGGATGCCGGACGTCGAGATATCGCCCTTGGCGCAGGCTCCGAGCAGGAGCGCGGCACCGAGCGCGACGGGCAACGCCGCCTTGTATGTCCGAGAGGGCTTGCTGGTCACGATCGCCATCCTTGTCGCAGCCCCGTCATCAATCGGCGATGAAGCCGACGCGGCCCTTGTAGGCCTGCGGAATTGGCCCGCCGCTCGTCGACCCATAGATCTTGTTCAACCGGCCCATCAGGATCGTCTGGGCATCATGCGCCTCGACGAAGCCGTCATCCGGGCGCTGCAGCCCGCTGGGGCCGACCGGCTTCACGATGAAGGGGGTCACCGCGATCATCAGCTCGGTCTCCTCGCGCTGATAGTCGCGCGAGCGGAACATCGCACCGATGATCGGGATGTTCATCAGAGCCGGCAGCCCGTTGATCGCCTGACGCGAGACGCGCTGGATCAACCCGGCTGTCGCCAGCGTTCCGCCGGACGGCAGCTCGACCGTCGTATCGGACTTGCGGACGCGGAAGCCGGGCGCATTGACCGCGGTGGATTCGGTTGGATTGAGGCGCAGCTGGTTCTCGAAATCGAGCTCGGTGACCTCGGTGGCGATGCGCATCGAGATCTTGCCCTCGGACATCACGATCGGCGTGAAGTTCAGGGAGACGCCGACCGGCTTGTACTCGATGTTGAGAACACAGCGGTTGGTCGTGTCGCAGGAATAGCCTTTCGGGATCGGAATCTCGCCACCCGCGGTGAACTTGGCGCTTTCGCCGGAGATCGCCGTCACGGTGGGCTCGGCCAGCACGCGGGACAGGCCGGCGCGCTCAAGCGCTCGCATCGTGATATTGGTCGAGTTGCCGACGCCGGCGCCGATCGCGGTGGCGGCCAGCTGCTGCGGCTGCAGCGAGAACGGCGTGTCGATCGACGGCGTGATGCTGAACTTGCCGAGTTTCCACTCGCCGGTCGAGTTGATGCCGAGTTGCTTGATCGCCTTTCGCGAGACCTCCGAAACCGTGACCTTGACCATGACCTGGTCGCGGCCGCGAATCGTCAGCGAGTTGATCACCGCGCCCTTGGTCGCGTTCGCGCCTTCGCCGGAGATGCCGACAAAGGCGTTGGCGATGTCCATGGCCTGCGTTGCCTCGGAGGCGTTCGCGACATTGCCGACCAGCAGGATCGAGTTCCCGGCCGGCTTGACCTGGATGTCGGCGCCCGGCATCGCCGTGCGCAGCGTCGTGCGCAGCACGTTGAGATCGCGGCCGACCTCGATCTCCAGCGCCGTGATCTGCCGGCCCTCGGCATCCATCACGAACATCGAGGTCGAGCCATCGGCCATGCCGATGACGAAGAGCTTGCGGGCCGAGCGGACCACGGCATTCGCTACCTTGGGATTGGCGACGAAGACCTCCTTGGCGTCGCGCGGCAGCTCGACGATCAACGAGCGGCCGATCGAGAGATCGAGCCGGCGCGAGACCGCATGTTCGCTGGCACCGACATTCAGAACCGGCGCCGCGCCCTTGCCCTGCGCCAGAACCGGAGCGGTACAAAGCGGCAAGGCCAGCGGCAGGATCGCCAGCGACACGGCGAGGGCACGCTGCGGCCGACGAGACAGCGGATTGGAGTTCAGCATGGAAATCATGGCTTCACCGCCTTGGTGACGACGCCGTAGCGCACGAGCGTGAGGCCGCCGTCATCGATCGGCGTGCTCTTGTCGCCGGCATCCTGCAGGCTGCGCAGCGCCAGCGAGAGGCTGCTGGTCTTCTGTGCCAGCGTCACGGCCTCGACCTGCTTCGGGTCGAGCTCGAGCGTCGCGGTCTCGCCCACGACGACCTTCTCGCCGTTCTTTTCCTGGATGCTCTGGCCGATCGCCAGCACGCGGACATTGGCGATCAGGGTCTCGCTGACCGGCGGCGACGCGTCCTTGGAGTTGCTGTCGTCCCGGCTCGTGCGGATTACATCGACACGGTCATTGGGCAGGACGAAGCCGCCAGCGGTGTTGGCGCCGCGATTGTCGGTGGTGATGGCGACGGCGCGCTTGCCGGACGGCAGAATCGCCGAAAGGAAGCCGGAATCGGCCTTGAGCAGTTTATCGCGGCGGATCGGTTCCGAGCCATAGAGCGGCGCGCGGGCGATCTGGCCGACGAATTCGGCTTCGCCTCCGGGAAGGTCCTGGCGGCGGATCACCTCGGTGGGCAGGCTCGCCAGCGGCCAGGCCAGCCATTTCAGATCGCCAGCCGCGAGCTTGTTGCCGAGCGGGACGTCCGCCGCGGCCACCAGCACCTCGACGGTCGGTGCCGGCTCGTATTTCGTCACCGACGGCGTCGTGACCTTCGGCGGCCGGCCGATCAGGAGCGCTGCGCCGAGTCCGGCGACGACCGCTACGACAAGAATAATGATGCGGGCGGGACTCATGGCACAGGATCCTTGGCCGGCATGCGCCGACCTTCATCAGGATCGTGGCCTTCGAATCGTCAACTTATGGTTAACCGAAGGTATCTTTTTGTGCAGATCGCTGTTTCGCCCGTCGCCAGAGCGGCTCTGGAGCTCTCAGACGCCCGTGGCGGCGCGCCAGATCGCCGTATCGGGAAGAGCGACAAGTGCTGCGGCGGCGAGAGCGATGCCGTAAGGCACACCCTGCTTGACATCGTGCAAGCGCTGCGCCCAGGCCCAGTTGCTGGCCATCGCCGGCAGCGGCGCGGCCCGCAGGAGCATGATCACGCCGGTCAACATGCCGCCACTGAGCGCGGCGACGAAGAGATATGGCAGCAATTGCTCGAAACCGAGCCAGAGAGCCGTGGCCGCGGCAAGCTTGGCATCGCCCCCGCCGATCCAGCCGGCGGCAAACATGCCGAAACAGACGACCAGCACCAGAAGGCCCGCGGCCAGATGCCAGATCGCGGCGCTCAGGCCGAAGCCGATTGTCGCCGCGCACACTCCGAAAGCGACAACCAGGAGCGCGCAAAGCCAGTTCGGGATCGTCATGGTCATGAGATCGCTGGCCGCGGCATAGGCCATCGCAGCGGGAAAGACGATCAGGACGACGATCAACGGCAATGACATGACGACGATCCACATGGCGGGCTCGTGCGAAGATGGGCCAGGCGCATCACCAAAGCCTTACTGCGGACGTGCGTATGGCGTTCTGCATAAAAAAGCGCCCCGGATCGATCCGGGGCGCTCATATCGGCGGGTGACGCCGACGATCCTACTGCAGGCCGGCCAGGACCGCCTGGAACTTGGCGTTCAGCGCCGGACCGATCGCGGTCCAGGTGCTGATGCAGACCACGGCGATCAGGGCGGCGATCAGGCCGTATTCGATAGCGGTGGCGCCCGACTCATCCTTGGCGAAGCGCGCGAACAGGTTCTTCATGGGGTAGCTCCTTTGCACCACGTTTGACTGCTGCCTTCGCTCTAGATGGCTTCGGTCAGCGACAGGAGTGACATTACGGCGCCCATCTTGCCGATCAGTTAAAGAGACCCAATAATTCGCCGAATTTTACAGGTCTTCACTCGATGGTTAATACGCTTTTAGCGCGGCACGTAAGTTAACGAGAGGTATAAACCCTTCGATACTTAAAATAAAACTCGCTCTGCAAATCAGACAAACACCGCATGACGCTTCGTTAGCGTGCGCGCGCCGACACCAAAATGCGTTCTTCATTGCAGGCGATCAGGCTTCCAGGACCGAAGCGGGAGCCGGATTGGCTCGGGAAATCGCCATCTTAGCAATCCATTCATCATTTTCGGCTTACCTCGTCCCGTTCGAAACCTTGAGGCGCGTGCGAGGTCCATTGCGATGCCGGGATCGCGGCTCTCCAAATCCTTCCAGAGGCTGGCCCTTGCCGGGCTCGTAGCGGCTGCCGGCTCGGGCCTTTCGGCCGATATCGTACGCGCACAGGCACGGCTCATCCCTGCACCGACCCCTGAATCTCGGGGCGAAACCGGCGATGCAAGAACCGAAGCGGTCCAGGTGACGGTCGATCACGCCAAGGTGCTGCGACTGCCCGAGAAGGCCCAGACGGTGATCGTCGGCAATCCGGCGATCGCTGACGTCACCGTCCAGCGCAACGGCGTGATGATCGTGACCGGCAAGAGCTACGGCGTCACCAATCTGATCGCGCTCGACGCGACCGGCGCCCTGCTGGCGGAATCGAGCGTGCGCGTCGGCGCAGCCAGCGATTCGATCCTGACAGTGCAGCGCGGCCTCGAGCGCGAGAGCTATTCCTGCACGCCCAACTGCCAGCCGAGCGCCCAGCTCGGCGACTCCAAGGCGTTCTTCGACGGCACCAGCGGCCAGAGCGGGGCTCGCAATGCCGCGGCGACGGGCGCGGAGAAGAAGTAGCTCCCCCGCCCCGCGCGAGAGCGATCAGATCGTCTGGTTGTAGGCGCCGACTTCCGGATTCTCGCGGAGAACGCCGTCGATCGCCTTGAACATCTCGCGCATGCGCGCTTCCGAGACCGGGCTTTCACAAACCACGACCAGCTCGGGCTTGTTCGAGGAAGCGCGGATCAGGCCCCAGGTGCCGTCCTCGTTGACGACACGCACGCCGTTGACGGTGATGACGTCGCGGATCGCCTGGCCAGCAATCTTGTCGCCCGCCGCCTTCATCGCCTCGATCCGCTTGGTGATCTTGTCGCTGACGCCGTACTTGATCTCGTCGGCGCATTTGGCTGCCATGGTCGGCGTGCCCCAGGTCTTCGGCACGGCCGCATAGAGCTCGGCCATCGACTTATCCGGGTTGCGATCGAGCATGTCGATCACGGCGATGGCGGTGACGACACCGTCGTCATAGCCGCGGCCGACCGGCGCGTTGAAGAAGAAGTGGCCGGACTTCTCGAAACCGGCGAGGGCATTGAGGTCGCGGACCCGGCGCTTGATGTAGGAGTGACCGGTCTTCCAGTAATCGGTCTTGACGCCGAGCCTCTGCAATTCCGGATCGGTCGAGAACAGGCCGGTCGACTTGACGTCGACGACGAACTGCGCGCCCGGATTGAGCTTGCCGAGGTCGCGCGCCAGCATCACGCCGATCTTGTCGGCGAAGATCTCCTCGCCATGGTTGTCGACGACGCCGCAGCGGTCGCCGTCGCCGTCGAAGCCGAGCGCGACATCGGCGCCGTGCTGCTTCACGGCATCGGCCATGGCGTGCAGCATCTTCATGTCTTCGGGGTTCGGGTTGTAACGCGGGAAGGTGTGGTCGAGCTCGGCATCCATCGGGATGACCTCGCAGCCGAGCGCTTCAAGGATCTGCGGCGCGAAGGCGCCGGCCGTGCCGTTGCCGCAGGCGGCGATGACCTTGAGCTTGCGCTTGATCTTCGGACGATTGGTCAGGTCGGCGATGTAGCGCGCCGGGAAATCGGGCACGAACTGATAAGAGCCGCCGCCCGGCAGGTCGAAATCGCCAGCGAGCACGATGTCGCGCAGCTGCCCCATCTCGTCGGGGCCGAAGGTGACCGGGCGCTGCGCGCCCATCTTGATGCCGGTCCAGCCATTGTCGTTATGCGAGGCAGTGACCATGGCGACGCAAGGCACGTCGAGCTCGAACTGGGCGAAATAGGCCATGGGCGACATGGCGAGGCCGATATCGTGGACCTTGCAGCCGGCCGCCATCAGGCCGGTGACCAGCGCCATCTTGATCGACGAGGAATAGCTGCGGAAATCATGCGCTGTGACGATCTCGGGCTTGACGCCCATGCGCCTGATCAGCGTGCCCAGGCCCATGCCGACGGCCTGCACGCCCATCAGGTTGAGCTCTTTCCCGAAGAACCAGCGCGCATCGTATTCGCGGAAGCCGGTCGGCTTCACCATCGGCAGCGATTCGTACTCGAAGGTGTTGGGGAAGAGCTCGGGCAGGGGCTTCGGAAACATCGGGCCATCCAGTTTCGAGGACATCGTGCAGCGAGAGGCTGCGGAACGGACAGGCCACAGGCTACATGAATGCAGCCTGAGCATGACGTGGCGGGAACGCAAGGGCGGCATAGCCGATCGGCACGGGGTTGGGAACCGACAGCGCGCTGCTCAGCCGCGCAGAACCATGCGGCCGCCCTGGACCTCGTAGCCGCGCAGCCGGCGCAGGAAGGACGTGCCGAGCAGGCTGACCGACAGGGCGCCGGCGGGCAGCACGACGGCCTCGACATCGCGCACCGAGATATCGCCGAGCCGCACCTCGCGCAGCATCGTCTTCGCACCCCGCACCACGCCGTTGGCGGTGCCGAGACCCACCGAATAGGCGGAGCGGTCCGGCCTGATCCCGAGCGCGCGGGCATCGGCATCGGTCAGCACGATCAGGCTCGCACCGGTATCGACCA
Organism: Bosea sp. 29B; assembly: GCF_902506165.1. Taxonomy (NCBI): domain Bacteria; kingdom Pseudomonadati; phylum Pseudomonadota; class Alphaproteobacteria; order Hyphomicrobiales; family Alloboseaceae; genus Allobosea; species Allobosea sp. 29B. The sequence continues at coordinate 2,218,175 of NZ_LR733817.1, read as the reverse complement.
TCATCTTCACGCGGTAATTGTCGATCGCGGGATGAACGACATAATGGCCGCGATAATCAGCGTTCACCGTCAAGACGCGCTCGGCTTTTGCGGGTGCGGGCGCGCTCGGCGCGGCGCGCGCGGGAGCCGGCTCCCGGCTCACCATCCGGTCGAGATTGCCGGCAGCGTTCAGGGCCGCAAGGCCGGCGACCCCGGCAACGCCCAAGAACCAGACAATCGGCCGCTGGGCCATGATCGATTTCCCCTTCCCGCCTCATCCCTGCGACGCTAGGGGCAAAGGTGCTGACCAAGGGTAAATCGGCGCGCCGAAACCGCCGAAACTGGCGCGTTTGCGCCTTGCGGAGCGCAGCCAGGCTTAATTCGCGCTCAACCGGATCGATCGCGTTCTACGGAAAGCTCGCCCTACAGGAAGCTCCTGCCGACCAGCGCCTCGATTGCCTCCCGCCGCGGCACGCTCGGCTGGGCGCCGGCAATGGTGCAGGCGAGCGAGCCGGCGGCGAGCCCGCGCTGGAGCGCGCCGGAAAAGCCGAAGCCGGCCTGCAGCGCCGCGGCGAAGGCCCCGACGAAGCTGTCGCCGGCCGCGACCGTATCGACGGCATCGACGACCGGCGCCTCGAGCCGGCGCCGGACGCCGCCATGCCAGCCGACCGCGCCTGCACTCCCAAGCGTGACGATGCAGGCGATGCCGCGCTCGCCGTCGATACGCCGGGCGATCGCGTCGGGCTCGGTCTGCGTCCAGCCGAGCGAGCCGGCGAGGATCAACGCCTCGTGCTCGTTGACGATCAGGATGTCGGTCAGCGCCAGCAAGGCCGGGGCCGGCTCCCCGGCCGGCGCGAGGTTGAGGATCACCCGGCCGCCACCCGCGCGCATCGCCTGCGCGGCGCGCAGGCACTCGTTTTCGGGCACCTCGCGCTGGAGCAGCAGCAGATCTCTCTCGCCCGGCTTCAAGGCTTCGACCGCCTCGGCCCTGGCCAGCGCATTGGCGCCGGCCGCGACCACGATCTGGTTGGAGCCAGCCGCATCGACGGCGATGAAGGCCGCACCCGTCGGCGCCTCGACGCGCGCGACATGGGCGAGATCGACGCCATCCTGCGCCAGTAGCCCGAGCGCAATCTCGGCGAAGCCGTCACAACCGACGGCACCGACCAGGATCACCTCAGCGCCAGCGCGGCGGGCCGCCAACGCCTGGTTGGCGCCCTTGCCGCCGGGATGCAGCGCATAGCCCGGGCCGAGCACGGTCTCGCCGGCGCCGGGCAGGCGTTCGACCGGGGTGACCAGATCGACATTGAGCGAACCGAAGACGGTGATCATGCCTGAAGGCCCCGGGCGAGGCGGGTGACGCCGGCGACAAAAGCGTCCTCGGGCGTGGTCAGGCCATGATCGAGGCCGGCAGCGGCGAGCGCCCGGCCGTAGCTGCCAGCCAGCACGCCGTCGGCGACGAGGTGGAGATTGCCGAGGCCGCCGAACAGGGCACGGGCGCCTTCGATCTCCTGCGCCACCAGCAAAGCCGAGAGATAAGGGCCAACCGCGCCGCCTTCCATGCGCCCGCCCAGAATCTCGCTGCGCGCGTGGAAGGCGGCGTTGAGCAAGCCGCCCGGCCGCTGCGCCGCGGCAAGTCCGCGCCGTGCACCCTCAGCCGCATCCTCGCCTTTCGGCTCACTGGCGAGGCGAGACAGGATCGAATGTTCTCGCAGCAAGCCGTAGACCTCGCCGGTCATGAAGCTGGCGAAGCGGGTGATCCGTCCGCCCTTGACCTCGGCCCATTTCGAATGCGTCCCAGGCAGGCAGGCGATGCCGTCGGTCAGCCCGAGGCCGACGATCAGCGTCTCCTCGCCGCGCATCACGTCGAAAGCGCCCTCGTCGCAGGAGAGGCCGGGCAGGATCGTGGCGCGCGTGTCGTCGTCGAGCGTGACGGCAAGGCCGGCGGCGGCGATCTCCTCGGGGCTCGCCGGGCAAGCGACATAGGGCGCCTCGACCCAGCCATTGCGGCTGCCGACCATGCCGGCGAGCAGCACCGAGGCATCGGGCCGCGCCGTCCGGAATTCGCCGGCGATCTCGGCGAAGGCGGCCGGGAAGCCGCCGGCCGGGACCGACTGGATGCCGCGATCGGCGATGCGTTTCGCCAGCACGACGCCATCCTCACCGATGAGGAAAGCGCGGGCGCGCGTCGTGCCCCAGTCGAGCGCGATCAGGGGTTTGGGCATGGCAGGCTCCGGCGGGATTACGTGCCTTGTCCGGCGTTCCGGCCAAGGCGAAGCGAAGAGGCGGAATCTCCCCGGCCGGCACGGCCCGGTCAAGCCCGGCCGGCCCTTGACGATATCGCCTGTGGGCGCAATCGAGGCGAGGGGAGCGAACGCCGCTCCGATTGTCGTGAAGGACACGATCATGCTGACCCTCTCGGCCGGCCGCTACACGGCCCGCATCGCCCCGGACGCCGGCGGCACGATCGCCGCGCTCGACTGGCAGAGGCCGGACGGGACGGTCCTGCCGTTGCTGCATGCGCCGGCCGGGCTTGCGCCGCAGACGGAGACGCCGAACAAGTTTGGCGCCTGGGCGATGCTGCCTTTCGCCAACCGCGCCTTCGACAGCCTGGTCGACGACGGCCATACCCGCTTCAGCGTGCCGTCCAACAACCCTGCCGGCACGATCCATGGTTTCGGCTGGCAGTCCGCCTGGCAGGTCGAGCGGCAGGATACCGGCCATACCACGCTGGTCCACCGCCGTATGGCCGGCCCGGATCCCTATCGCTACCTCGCCAGGCAGGAGATCCAGCTGGACGAGACCGGTATGACCGTCACACTCACCCTGACCAACGAGGCTGACCAGGCCCTACCTTTCGGCATCGGCCTGCATCCCTGGTTCCCCTGCGCCGCCGACACGCGCCTCTCCATGAGCGCGACCGGCGCGCTGATCTTCGGCGACCAGTTCCGCGCCACCGGCACGCAGGCCTTCATTGACGGCGGCCCCTATGCCGGCAATCCGGTCTTCGCCACCAGCACCGAGACCGCCTGGAGCTTCCTCGGCTGGGACGGCATCGCCCGGATCGAGACGCCCTCGACCGGCCTCGCCATCACGCTGAGCGCGAGCGAGAGCCTGCGCTATCCGGTGGTCTGGGCGCCGGCCGGCGTCGATTTCCTTTGCGCCGAGCCGCAGAGCCACGCCGCGGGAGCACCGAGCGAGAAGATCGTGCGCGAAGCCTCGCCGCTCGCCCGGCTGCAACCGGGCGAAACGCTGGAGGGCTGGGTGCGGATCGCCGCCGAGGCGATCTGACCCTTGTTCGGGCATCGGATCTTTCCGAAAAGTGGGGTCCACTTTTCGGCTCGATGCTAGCGCCAGCCCGGCCCCGACATCGGCTGGAAGCCGATCGCGCCGGCCGGGATCGCCGGCCTGAGCAGCATCTGCTCGCGCGCCTCGCCCCAAGCCGGGCCCTGGCGCTGCTGCTTGGCGGTCAGCACGGCCTTCTGCGTCTTGATCTTGGCCTTCGCGATGGTGTGCTTCGAGCCGGTCGAAGCCTTGGCGAAGCGCGAGAGATTGTCGGTCGCGGCGCCGTTCAGCGCGATGCGGGTGCTGCCGGAGCCATGCTTCTTGACCAGCGCGAACAGCTTGGCGGCATTGGCCGGATGCAGGCGGATGCAGCCATGCGAGGCCGGGCGGCCGAGCGCGCCGACGGCAGCGGTGCCATGGATGGCATAGCCGCCGCGGAAAAACACGGCATAGGGCATCGCCCCGCCATATTTGCGCGAATACCAGCTGCGCTCGAGCCGGGTCGGGCGATAGACGCCATTAGGCGAGCGGAAGCCCTTGCGGCCGGACGAGATCGCCCAGTTGTAGGTTTCACCATCGCTGGTGGCGACGCTCATACGCTGGGCGGCGATGTCGACGCGGACATCGACCTTGGCCTCAGCCGCGGCGAGACCGGCGAGCGAGGCGCATAAGAAAGCGAGAATGCCGAGAAGGCGGGACATGACGCGACTCCTGAACGACGCAACCTGAAGAAAACGGCTCTTTGGTCGCTGTCGCTCGGGCGCGTGCGCCATGCGAAGTCAGCCCCGGCCTTGCCCTAAAGGAATCCCGAGGGGCCGGCGCTTGTAAAGCGCAAACCGTTCAAATGGTTTCCAATCGTCCGCCAGCAATGCGAGGCGGTCCGCTAGTCGAAGAACGCGATCCAGGCGAGCAGCGCCGCGATCAGCCAGAGCGCCCAGTTGCCCCAGCGGTTACGCGCCGCTTCCGCGCGGCCGATCGCCTGGATGCTGGCCTCGTCGAGCGAGAAGCCGTGGCGCGACGAATCTTCCAGCTGACCGAGCACGCGCTCGGCCCGGCCGACCGTCTCCGGCAGGTTGGCGAGGCTCCCGACAAGGGTGCGCACGCTGCGGCCAGCATCCTCGATGCGCCCGATCGGCCCGAGATTGCGCGTCAGCCAGTCGCGCACCACCGGCTCCGCCGTGGTCCACATGTCGAGATGGGGATCGAGCGTGCGCGCGACACCCTCGACCACGACCATGGTCTTCTGCAGCATGACGAGCTCGGTGCGTGTCGCCATGTCGAACAGGCCGGTGATCTCGAACAGCAGCGTCAGCACCTTCGCCATCGAGATCTCGTCGGCGCGCCGGTCATGGATCGGCTCGCCGACGGCGCGGATCGCCTGGGCGAAGTCGTCGACCGAGTGGTGCGGCGGCACATAGCCGGCCTCGAAATGCACTTCGGCGACGCGGCGATAGTCGCGGGTGATGAAGCCGAACAGGATCTCGGCGAGGAAACGCCGTTCCTTGTGGCCGAGCCGGCCCATGATACCGCCATCGACCGCGACGAGCCGCCCCTCCGCATCGACGAACAGGTTCCCCGGATGCATGTCGGCATGGAAGAAGCCGTCGCGGATCGCGTGCTTCAGGAAGGACTGGATGACATTGCGGCCGAGCGCCGGCAGATCGTGGCCGGCGGCGCGCAGGGCCTCGACGTCGGAAAGACGGATGCCATCGATCCATTCGTCGATCAGAATCTCGCGGGCGGTGAGCTGCCAATCCGGCACCGGCACGCGGAAATTTGTGTCCTCCTTGGTATTCTCGGCGAATTCGGAGAGGGCAGCCGCCTCCAGGCGCAGGTCCATCTCCATCGCGACCGAGCGTGCCAGCGTCTCGACGATGGCGACGAAGCGCAGGCGACGTGCCTCGGGCGAGCGGCGCTCGGCAAGCTCGGCGCCAAAGCGCATGGCGGCGAGGTCGCGATGGAAACGGTCGCGGATGCCGGGCCTGAGGATCTTGACCGCGACCTCGCTGCCGTCCTTGCGGCGGGCGCGGTGGACCTGAGCGATCGAGGCGGCCGCGACTGGCTCGCCGAATTCGGCGAAGATCGCCTCGACGGACTCGCCATGCGCGGCTTCGATCGCGGCACGGGCCTGCGCCATCGGGAATGGCGCCATTCGGTCCTGCAGCGCCGAAAGGTCCTCGGCGATCTTCATGCCGACGACGTCAGGCCGCGTCGCCAGGAACTGGCCGAACTTGACATAGGACGGGCCGAGGCGGGTCAGCGCCGCGGCAAGCCTCGTCGCAGAAGAGCCTGCGCCGCGCCGCTCGATCAGGCGGCCGAGCGCGATCAGCGCCCGCGCCGCCGGCGGCAGCACGGACGGATCGACCAAGGCGAGCGCGCCCTCGCGCGCCAGCACGAAGCCGACCCGCGCCGAGCGGGCGAGATGGGCAAGCGCGGAGATCATGCCGCGGCAGCGCCCGTCACAGCTTCCAGCCGGAATGCAGCGCCACGACCCCGCCGGTCATCGGCGTGAAGCTGGCGCGACGGAAGCCGGCGTCCGCGATCATGTTGGCGAAGATCTGCGGGCGCGGGAACTTGCGGATCGACTCGACCAGGTACTGATAGGGTTCCGCCTCGCCCGTCACCATCCGGCCCATCGGCGGGATGACGTTGAAGGAATAGGCCTCGTAGACCTTGTCGAGCAGCGGCACGTCGACATGGGAAAATTCAAGGCAGAGGAAGCGGCCGCCGCGCTTCAGCACGCGATAGGCCTCGGCCAGCGCCTTCTCGATGCGCGGCACGTTCCGGATGCCGAAGGCGATCGTATAGGCGTCGAAAGTCGCGTCCGGCAGCGCAAGCTCCTCGGCATTGCCCTGGACGAAGCGGATGCGGTCATCGTCGGGAAAGCGCTTTTGCGCCCGCTCGCGCCCGACGGCGAGCATCTCGGCGTTGATATCGAGCACGGTGACGTCTGTCCGCGGCCCACCCTCCTCCAGCACCTTGAAGGCGACATCGCCGGTGCCGCCGGCGACGTCGAGATGGTGGAAGGCCCGGTCGCGCGGGGGCTTCAGCGCCGTCAGCAGCGCCTCCTTCCAGGCGCGGTGCAGCCCGGCCGACATCAGGTCGTTCATCAGGTCGTAGCGGCCGGCGACCTTGTGAAAGACGTCGTCGACCTTGGCCTGCTTCTCGCCGAGCGGCACGTTCTCGAAGCCGAAATGGGTGGTGTCGGAGGCTGCTGTCACGGTTGGGCCGCTCTTGTGTTCGGGTGAGGCGATGAATAGCGAAAGCATCGGGCCTTGTCGCGGGCCCTCTCGACGCATGCTGAAGAGCCGATGCCATGCCTGAACTTCCCGAGGTCGAAACCGTCCGGCGCGGATTGGAGCCCGCCATGCTCGGCGAGCGCTTCGCGCGCGTCGAACAGAACCGGCCCGATCTGCGCTTTCCGCTGCCCGAGCGCTTCGCCGAGCGCCTGACCGGACGGCGCGTCGAGGCGCTGTCGCGGCGGGCCAAGTACCTGATCGCCGATCTCGACGACGGGCAGGCGCTCGTGATGCATCTGGGCATGAGCGGGCGCTTCATCGTCGAGGCCCCCGGCACGAAGCCGACCGAACCCGGCGCCTATTACAACGAGATCGGCCGGCACCTGATCCACGACCACGTCGTCTTCCATCTCGGCTCGGGCGCGCGCGTCACCTATAACGACGTCCGCCGCTTCGGCTTCATGGACCTCGTTCCGCGCGCCGGACTGGAAACCTCCAAACATTTCGCCGGGATGGGCATCGAGCCGCTGGGCAACGAGCTCTCCGGCGACTTGCTGGCCAAGCTGTTCTCCGGGAAGATCGCCCCGCTCAAGGCGGCGCTGCTCGACCAGCGCCTGATCGCCGGTCTCGGCAACATCTATGTCTGCGAAGCGCTGTTCCGCGCCGGCCTGCATCCGGAGGCCGAAGCCGGCTCGCTGGCGACGCCGACCGGCAAGCCGCGCGAGAAGGCGCATCTGCTGGCGCAGATCATCCGCGATGTGCTGGAGGAGGCGATCGCCGCCGGCGGCTCGACCTTGCGCGACTTCGCCCATGCCGACGGCTCGCTCGGCTATTTCCAGCATCGTTTCAAGGTCTATGACCGCGAGGGCGGCGCTTGCGTCACCCCCGGCTGCGGGCATCTGGTCAAGCGGCTGGTGCAGTCGGGCCGCTCGACCTTCTATTGCGAGAGCTGCCAGAAGCGGGCGTGACAACCACGATGCCCGACGCTCTTCGCCCGCCCGGCAAGATCATCCTGCTCAACGGCGCCTCCAGCAGCGGCAAATCCTCGCTGGCGCGTGCCGTGCAGGCCCGGATCGAGGAACCGTTCTGGCACATCTCGATCGACCATCTGCGCGATTCCGGCGTGCTGCCGACGGCGCGCATCCGCAGCGGCGAATTCCAGTGGTCCGCGATGCGCGACGCCTTCTTCGAGGGCTTCGAGCAGTCGCTGCTGGCCTATGTCCGCTGCGGCAACAATCTGATCGTCGAGCACATCATGGAGAGCCGTGCCTGGCTGCTGCGGCTGGTGCGCCTGCTCGCAGGGCAGGACGTCTTCTTCGTCGGCCTGCATTGCGACCTCGCCGAGCTGGAGCGTCGCGAGATCGCGCGCCGCGACCGGCGCATCGGCGATGCCCGCCGCGACTTCCACCAGATCCACAGCTATTGCCGCTACGATGCCGAACTGGATTCGGCCATCGCGCCCGAGGCCAATGCCGACAGGCTGATCGCTGCCTGGCATGCGCGCACCACGCCCTCGGCCTTCCAGAGCCTGCTCGCCGAGGCGGAGCCGGCCGGTTGATCAGGCGTTTTCGATGAACCTGGCAAGGTTCTCCAGCGTCGAGCGCAAGCCGGCATCGTGATCGGCCTTGCCGATGCCGGCCGGGACGTTCTCGCAGAGGATCGTCACCTCGGTGCCGTCTCGAACCTCCTTGAAGCGCCAGGTCATCGTCATCGTGCCGGCGAAGGCCGGATCGTCCGAGACGAAGCCGACCTCCCAGACGATGCGCTCGCCGGGGTCGAGCGCGATGAAGCGGCCTTCGACGATATCGCTGTCTGCCGTGGCCTTGCCGCGCGCGCGGGCCGGGTCGTCATAGGTCAGGACCATGCGGTAGCTGCCGCCGGGATGCGGCTCGAAGCGCTCGATCTTCGCCCGCATCCCCTTGGGCGGCAGCCATCGCGACAGCACGGCCGGGTCGGCGAAGGCATTGTAGACCGCCCCGGGCGACGCCTTGACGAGGCGCGAGGCGGTATCGGTTCGGGTTTTGCCGGTCATGCGCACCTCCTATTCGGCGGCCATGCCTGATCAACGCGCAAGGCGCCCTCTGGGGACCAACGGCGCAGCTAGCTTCTCACCACGCTCCTGAATGCCGCCGAAAGAGCGGCGAGGGCGTCGCGCGGGCGGCCATCCCTGACCCGCGTGTGCAGCAGGATCGGCAGGCGCGGCAAATCGGGCAGACCGAGCCTTTGCCCGACATCAACCGCGCCGAAGGGCAGCATGCGCGGCGCCAGCGCCGCGACGCCGAGCCCGGCGGTGACGGCGGCCACGACCGCCGTGACGCCGCCGCCGACGAAGGTTTCCGTCCAGGGCAGGCCGGCCTCGTCGAGAAGTCGCCCGGCCATCACGCGTACACCGCAAGGCTCGGCCATGGTGGCGACCGGCAGCGGCTCGCCCGGACGATGCTGCCAGGCCGGCGCGGCGAACCAGCCGAATTTCTCGTCCGCAAGCTGCTCGCCATCGCTGCGCCCGGCATGCAGGCGCACGATCACCGTGTCGAGCTCGCGCCGGTCGAAGCTCTGGAGCAACTCGCCGGAGGTGCCGATCCGGATCTCGATCACCAGCTGCGGGTCCTGCGCGTTCATCCGCGCGATCAGCGCCGGCAGCTCGGGCCCCGCGACGTGATCGCTGATGCCGATGGTCAGGCGCTCCCTGGCCGGGACGAAGGCGGACAGCGCGCGCTCGTGCACCTTGAGGAGCTCGCGGGCACGATCGAGGAAAGCCGCGCCGCGCGCCGACAGCTCGACATGGCGCGGCGTACGCTCGACGAGCCGGCAATCCAGCCGCTGCTCCAGGCGCTTCAGCTTCAGGCTGACCGCAGCCTGGGTCGTTCGCATCGCCTCGGCGGCGCGGGTGAAGCTGCCGAGATCGGCGATATGGACGAAAGCCTGAACGGAATCGAGATCGAGTGGAGACTGTGTCATTTTCATTCGTTATTATAGAAATGAACATTGATATCGTATCAAAATTACTGATCGCTCTCTACCGTCGAATGCGCTGAACGCATCTCGCGCGGCCCTGCGCCGACCGCGAACTTGGCAATGGGAGTTTGCGATGACGACGATGACCAAGGAGCCCGCAATGCAGGATCGTCCCCAGAGGGCAGCAACGGCCAAGCCAGTGGTCGACCACTCCTCCGTGCTGGAATTGACCGAGGCGATCGAGAAGTACTTCGACCTCATGTACGACTGCGACACGTCCCGCTTCGAGCAGACATTCGCGCCGACGGTCCAACTGCACGGCTTTCGCGATGGCAAGATGATGGCGTGGCCGACACAGACCTACCGCGACATCCTCGACAAGCGCCAATCGCCGAAGTCGGTCGATGCCGTGCGCGAGGACGAGATTCTGCTGATCGACTTCGCCTCCACGACCCAGGCGATGACGAAAGTGCGGGTGAGGGTCAACACGATGGTGTTCGTGGACCATCTGACCTGGCACCGGATCGACGGCACCTGGCTGATCACCTCGAAGGGATTTCATGTCGAATCCCAGGATGGCCCGCCGATCTAGCCGCTGCCTTCACGCGCCTGCTGCCGCTCTACGCAAGATCGAGGTTCGCCATGCCACTCCTTCACATCTCGCTGCGCGCCGGAAAATCGGAAGCCTATCGGCAAGCGATCTTCGACAGCCTCTATCGCGCGCTGCGGGAGGCGCTCGACGCGCCCGAGGGTGACCAGTTCATGACGATCAGCGAGCATGATGCCGCGAATTTCCGCTACGGCTCCGCCTTCGGCGTGCTCCGTAGCGAGAATCTCGTCTACATCCGGATCACCCTGTTCGCCTCGCGGCCCCCCGAACAGAAGAAGGCGCTGTTCCGGCGGATTGCGGACCTGCTCGGACAAAGCCCCGGAATTCGCCCCGAGGACGTCTTCATCGTTGTTCACGACGCGGCGAAGGAGAACTGGTCGGTCGGCCATGGCCTGGCGCAGTTCGCCTGAGATCAAGTTACCTGCGCCGAGGCTCGCATCGCGCCGTGCGTCCGCGCGCATGGACCACGGCCCGGGCGGCCGCTATTCGTGGCCAGGACACAGCGCATTGGGAGACCGCCATGGCTTATGAGACCATTCTCGTCGAGGTGAAGGGCAAGGTCGGCGTCATCACGCTGAACCGGCCGCAGGCCCTGAATGCGCTGAACGTCCAGCTCATCGCCGACATCAATGCGGCGCTCGACGGGTTCGAGCGGGACGACAATATCGGCTGCATCGTCATGACCGGCTCGGAGAAGGCCTTCGCCGCCGGCGCCGACATCAAGCAGATGCAGGAGCGCAGCTATCCCGGCACCTATCTCGACGACAAGTTCGCCGACTGGGACCGGATCGGCCAGCGTCGCAAGCCGATCATCGCCGCGGTCGCGGGCTTCGCGCTCGGCGGCGGCTGCGAGCTCGCGATGATGGCCGATTTCATCATCGCTGCCGACAACGCCAAGTTCGGCCAGCCGGAGATCAACCTCGCCGTCATCCCCGGCGCCGGCGGCACCCAGCGCCTGACCCATGCGATCGGCAAGGCCAAGGCGATGGACCTTTGCCTCACCGGCCGCTTCATGGATGTGAACGAAGCCGAGCGCGCCGGGCTGGTCGCCCGTATCGTCCCGCTCGCCGAGCTGATGACGGAGACGCTGAAGGCGGCCGAGCAGATTGCCTCGAAGTCGCTGCCCTCGCTGCTGTCAGCCAAGGAATCGGTCAATCGCGCCTTCGAGACGACGCTGGCCGAAGGCCTGCGCTTCGAGCGCCGCGTCTTCTCGGCGCTGTTCGGCACGCACGACCAGAAGGAAGGCATGGCCGCCTTCATCGAGAAGCGGAAGCCCGAATTCAAGAACTACTGACCTAGAGCAATTCCAGCAAAAGTGCGGAGCGGTTTTGCGTCCGGAATTGCGAGGAAACAAAGAGATAGAGCATTTCCGGTGAATCTGTGTTCGCCGGAAATGCTCTAGGCAAGCCCCGGCCGATCAGCGCCACGCATGGCCGGGGCCAATTTCTTTCACTTGAAAGGCCGGCGGCGCTGCTGGACCATGGCTGCTCACTCTTAAGAGCACGCAGGATTTGCCATGACCGCCGCAGCCCGCTCCCTCACCGACGGCATAGCGCTGCCGAGCTATGCCGATGTCGAAGCGGCGGCGCAGCGCATCGCCGGCGTCGCGCATCGGACGCCGGCGCTGACCTCGCGCACCGCCAATGAGCGCACCGGCGCCAATCTCGTCTTCAAGGCCGAGAACCTGCAGCGCATGGGCGCCTTCAAGTTCCGCGGCGGCTACAATGCCATCGCGGCGCTGACGCCGGAACAGCGCAAGGCCGGCGTCCTGACCTATTCCTCCGGCAACCATGCCCAGGCGATCGCCTATGCCAGCAAGCTGCTCGGTGCGCCGGCGACGATCATCATGCCGCTCGACGCTCCCGCGGCGAAGGTCGCGGCGACCAAGGGCTATGGCGCCGAGGTCGTCACCTATGACCGCTATACCCAGGACCGGCTCCAACTGGGTGATCGACTGGCGGCCGAGCGCGGGCTGACGCTGATCCCGCCCTACGACCACCCCGACGTCATCGCCGGCCAAGGCACAGCGACGAAGGAGCTGATCGAGGAGGCCGGCGAGCTCGACGTGCTGCTGGTCTGCCTCGGCGGTGGCGGGCTCCTCGCCGGCGCGCTGCTGGCGGCGAGAGCGCTCAATCCCGGCTGCAAGGTCTATGGCGTCGAGCCCGAGGCCGGCAATGACGGCCAGCAATCGCTGCGCAAGGGCGAGATCGTCAAGATCGACGTACCCAAGACCATCGCCGACGGCGCCCAGACCGCCTTCCTCGGCAATTACACCTTCCCGATCATTCGCGACCTCGTCGAGGACATCGTCACCGTGCCGGACGCCGCCCTCGTCGCGGCGATGCGCTTCTTCGCCGAGCGGATGAAGCTCGTGGTCGAGCCGACCGGCTGCCTTGCAGCGGCGGCCGCCTTCACCGGCGCAGTGGCGGTCAAGGGCAAGCGCGTCGGCGTCATCCTGAGCGGCGGCAATGTCGACCTCGCCAGCTTCGCCCGTTTCGTCGGTGAGGGCGCGTGAGCGAGATCGAGACGATCCTGTCGCCTGATGTGCCGGCGCCGGCAGGGCATTATGCGCAGGCAGTCGCGTATAAGGATCTGGTCTTCGTCTCCGGCCAACTCGCGCCGCGCCCCGACGGCAGCCATACCGCCGGCGAGCCCTTCGCGGTGCAGGCCCGCCAGGCGCTCGACAATCTCCTGGCGGTGCTCGCCGCCGCCGGTTGCGGCCCGGCCGATGTGCTGAAGGTCACCGCCTATCTGGTCGGCGCTGCGCATTGGCCAGAGTTCAATGCGGTCTACGCCGAGGTCTTCGGGCCGCACAGGCCGGCCCGCACGGTCGTCCCGGTGCCGGAGCTGCACCATGGCTATCTCGTCGAGATCGAGGCCGTGGCGGTCCGCCGCAAGGCGGGTTGAAAGCGTCAGCGATTCCGGCGTTGACGCCAAGCGCGGTAGGAACTATAGGGTCGGGCCTCGCGGCGGTCTTGCTCCGGCAGGACCGTCGCTCGCATTTTCAACTGAAGGTCCGTGGTCGTGCCAGCCGGCGATAGCCAGGCGCTCACCGCGATGAGGACGAGGACAGACCATGGCCAACACGACTTCGGCCAAGAAGGCCGCGCGCAAGATCGTGCGGCGCACCGAAGTAAACAAGGCGCGCCGCAGCCGCGTGCGCACCTTCCTGCGCAAGGTCGAGGAGGCGATCGCCTCCGGCGACAAGAGCGCCGCTGCCGCTGCCCTGCAGGCTGCCCAGCCGGAGCTGATGCGGGCCGCACAGAAGGGCGTGGTTCACAAGAACACCGCTTCACGCAAGGTTTCGCGTCTCGCTCATCGTATCGGCGCGCTGGCTTCCTGATCGCCGTTCATCAGAGCGGATTTGCGAGCAGTTTTCGACCCGGCCGAAAGGCCGGGTTTTTGTTTGCCTGCCCGCCTGCGACAGGCGCCCCGATGTTGCGGCGCAACACCCGCTGTCAACGGCGATTCCGCAATCTTTCCACGACTTTACCGACTTGACTTCAATGCCGATTTGGAGGTCGAAAATCGTCCCGTACGGGACTTTTGACCGCACAAAATTCCTCCATATTTTTCATCATCTTAGTGGGCAAAGCAATTCAGCTGGGTGAATCACTGCTCCCCGGATGGGGCGGGGGACAGGCTTCGAAAAAAAAGATTCGGAGCCGGCGCGAGACCTGCCCGGTAAAGAAAAGCTTAACTTCCCCAACTGATTGCGAGACACCTTCCGGTAGGGCAGACACTGGTCGGAATGCCCCTTCGCCCCGAAGCCGGCTGAGGGGGATATTGCCCCCGTTCGAGGCGGCCCTGTAAGGTCCTTTTCATCGGCGGGCGGACAGCGATGTCCAACCGGCTCTCCAAAGAATTGTTGATGTTTTTGGCTTACAACCAGGCGGGGTTGGAAGAATGAGTTTCTATGTCTTAAAGATTTAAACGCCTTGAATAGACCATAGCCGCGGCCGATCTTTTTAGAGCGTGCGGCTCTACCTCGAAAAGCGTTGGGAAGACCTCGCTTCGCGGCTCTTGGGCCGCCGAAGGCGGGCAGCGTTTTTCTCGATAAACAAACCACTGCATGGCCAACCTCGGAAAACGTGGTGGCAACATGCACGACAATGGAATGGGGCAATTGGAATGTTCGAGCGGATGGAGACTGGCAATCTGGTTGAGACTGCGGCCACCCCTGTGGTGACCAGGCTTGCCCCGACTGGGCCGGCGAGCGTCGCCGGGGCCAAGGACCGTTGGGACAGGGTCCGCCGGCGCCTGCGCGCCGAGCTCGGCGAGGACGTCTTCTCGAGCTGGTTCGCGCGCGTCGAGATCGGCGCGGTCGTCGAGGGCGTCGCCCACCTCACCGTGCCGACCCGCTTCCTGAAGAGCTGGCTCGAAGCCCATTATGCCGAGCGCCTGCGGGCGCACTGCATGGCCGAGCTCGATGCGCCCAACGGCATCGCCCTTTCGGTGCGCCAGGTGGCGCGAGACAGCAGCGAGCCCTGCCAGGACCTCTCGGCACAGCGGGCGCGCCCGGCCCAGGCTCGCCCGGCCACCCCGATGTCGGATGTCGCCCCCGCTTCGGCCGCCACCCCGGCCAGCGATCGCGACCCCATGGACGCCTGCGGCACGCTGCTCGACCGGCGCATGACCTTCCAGAGCTTCGTCGTCGGCAAGTCGAATGCGCTCGCCTTCGCCGCGGCCGAGCGGATCTCGGCGGCCCCCGCCGGCTCGACGCCCTATAACCCGCTCTACCTCCATGCCGGCGTCGGCCTCGGCAAGACGCACCTGATCCAGGCGATCGCCCAGGATGCGCGCCAGCACGGCAAGCGCGTCGCCTATTTCACCGCGGACCGCTTCATGTACGGCTTCGTCGCCGCGCTGAAGTCGCAGACGGCGCTCGCGTTCAAGGAGAAGCTGCGCGGCATCGACCTTTTGATCGTCGACGACGTCCAGTTCATTCAGGGCCGCTCGATCCAGCAGGAGTTCGGCCATACGATCAACGCGCTGATCGATGCCGGCAAGCAGATCGTCGTCGCCGCCGACCGGCTGCCCACCGATCTGGAGGCGCTCGACGAGCGCATCCGCTCCCGGCTCGCCGGCGGCCTCGTCGTCGAGATCGGCGAGCTCGATGAGGCGCTGCGGGTCAAGATCCTGACCACCCGCCTCGATGGGCTGAAGGCCGCCCATCCGAGCTTCCACGTCAATCCGGACGTGATCGCCTATGTCGCCAAGCTCGTCGCCACCAATGGCCGCGATCTCGACGGCGCCGCCAACCGCATCCTGGCGCATGCGACGCTGACCGGCGCCAGCGTGACGATGGAGACGGCGGAAGCGGCGATCCGCGATCTCGTGCGGACGCGCGAGCCGCGCCGGGTCAAGATCGAGGACATCCAGAAGCTGGTCGCGACCCGCTACAATGTCAGCCGCGCCGACATCCTGTCGGAGCGCCGGACTGCGGCCGTGGTCAAGCCGCGGCAGATCGCGATGTATCTCGCCAAGGCGCTGACGCCGCGCTCGCTGCCCGAGATCGGGCGCCGCTTCGGCGGGCGCGACCACACCACCGTGCTGCATGCGGTGCGCAAGATCGAGAAGGCGATCGTCGAGGATCGTCTCCTCCACGACGAGGTCGATCTCCTGAAGCGCATGCTGCAGGAGTGAGGCGCCAGCCTCCCCTTCTGCGTTAACTGTGCAGGCGGGCTCGCGCGCCCTTGCGCGCGGCCCGGCCGTCCGGCAATGTCGCGGGCCACCTTTCTGCCTGCCGGCTCGCCGCGGGCGCCAGCATGCCAGAAGACGCCATGAAGGTTACGGTCGAACGCTCAACTCTCCTGAAGTCGCTCGGGCATGTCCATCGTGTCGTCGAGCGGCGCAACACGATCCCGATCCTGTCGAATCTCCTGCTGCGCGGTAGCGAGGACGGACTGAAGCTGAAGGCGACCGACCTCGACATCGAGGTCGTCGAGACCGTGCCGGCCGACGTGGTCGAGCCCGGCGCGACCACGGTTCCCGCCCACACCCTCTACGACATCGTCCGCAAGCTGCCTGACGGCTCGCAGGTCTCGCTGGAGATCACCGGCGAGACCGGCCAGATGGTGCTGCGCTCGGGCCGCTCGCGCTTCACTTTGCAGACACTGCCGGAAAGCGACTTCCCGGACATCACCGCCGGCGAGAT
Organism: Bosea sp. 29B; assembly: GCF_902506165.1. Classification (NCBI taxonomy): domain Bacteria; kingdom Pseudomonadati; phylum Pseudomonadota; class Alphaproteobacteria; order Hyphomicrobiales; family Alloboseaceae; genus Allobosea; species Allobosea sp. 29B. The sequence goes on along the minus strand of NZ_LR733817.1, from coordinate 2,201,950 downwards.
GGCGCATCGCTTCGTGCTGCCGGCCGGCGAGTTCAAGCGCCTGATCGACAAGACCCAGTTCGCGATCTCGACCGAGGAGACGCGCTACTATCTCAACGGCATCTATCTGCACGCGATCGATGTCGACGGGCGCCCGGTGCTGCGCGCCGTCGCGACCGATGGCCATCGCCTCGCCCGCGTCGATACCGCCGCCCCGCAGGGCTCGCTCGGCATGCCCGGCGTGATCGTGCCACGTAAAGCCGTGGCCGAGATCCAGAAGCTGCTGGAGGACGGCGAGAGCGAGGTCCAGATCGAGCTCTCCGCCACCAAGATCCGCGTCGCCACCGCCGAGGTCGTGCTCACCTCCAAGCTGATCGACGGCACCTTCCCCGACTACCAGCGTGTCATCCCGAGCGGCAACGACAAGCTGCTCACCGTCGACAGGGGCGATTTCGCGGCGTCCGTCGACCGCGTCTCGACGATCTCGTCCGAGCGCGGCCGCGCCGTGAAGCTTTCCATGGCCGATGGCCGGATGACGCTCTCGGTCACCAATCCGGATTCCGGCTCGGCGACCGAGGAGATCGAGGTCGACTATGATGCCGGCCCGCTCGATATCGGCTTCAACGCGCGCTATCTGATGGACATCGCTGCCCAGCTCGACGGCGACACCGCGCTGCTCAAGCTCGCCGATCCGGGTTCGCCGACGGTGATCCAGGACCGCGAAGGCGCTTCGGCCCTCTATGTGCTGATGCCGATGCGGGTCTGATCCCGGCAGAGCGTCTTGACCGCGGTCGCCCGCCTCACGCTGCAGAATTTCCGCTCCTATCCGGCCCTCGATCTCATGATCGAGGGCCGGCTCGTTGCGCTGTGCGGCGAGAACGGCGCCGGCAAGACCAATCTGCTCGAGGCGCTCTCGCTGTTCGCGCCCGGCCGCGGCCTCCGGCGCGCCGACCTCTCCGACATGGTCCGCCAGCCCGGCGATGGCGGCTTCGCCGCCTCGATCGGGCTCGCCGATGATGGGGCGCGGCTCGGCATCGGGCTGGAGCCGCCCGATGCCGAGGGTCGGCGAGCACGGATCGCCCGGATCGACGGCGCCCCGGCTGGCTCGGCCCTCGCCTTCAGCGACTATGTCAGGCTGGTCTGGCTGACGCCCGATCTCGACGGGCTGTTCCGTGGCGCCGCCGGCGATCGCCGCCGTTTCCTCGACCGGCTGGTGCTGGCGGTCGATCCCGGCCATGGCACGCGCTCGAACGCACTGGAGAAAGCGCTGCGCTCGCGCAACCGCATCCTCGACGAAAGCCCGCACCAGCAACGCTGGCTCGACGCGGTCGAGCGCGAGATCGCCGAGCTCGGCGTCGCCGTCGCGGCCGCGCGCGCCGAGACCGTCGCGCGGCTCTCGGCCATCATCGCCCAGACCGCGGACGAGGCCTCGCCCTTCCCGCAGGCCGACATCGCCCTGGAGGGCGAGATCGACGCGCTGGTCGCGAGCCTGCCGGCACTCGATGCCGAGGACCGCTATCGCGAGATGCTGCGCGAGATGCGCCCGCGCGACAAGGCGGCCGGGCGCACGCTCACCGGCCCGCAAGCCTCGGATCTCGCCGTGCGCCATGCCGCCAAGGACATCCCCGCCGGACAGGGATCGACCGGCGAGCAGAAGGCGCTGCTGATCGGGCTGGTGCTCGCCCATGCCCGCCTCGTCGCGACGATGAGCGAGCTGCCGCCGCTCGTCCTGCTCGACGAGGTCGCCGCCCATCTCGACCCGCGCCGGCGGGCGGCGCTCTATGCAACGCTGGCCGAGCTCGGCTGCCAGGTCTGGATGACCGGCGCCGACCCAGCCCTGTTCAGCGATCTCCCGTCCGGAGCCCAGCGCTTCCTGGTCACGCCAGGCGAGGTCAGACCCACGTGCTAGATCATCGCGCGTCCGAACGGACGCGATTACGATGATCTATCACATTGTTATCGCATCGGATTTTTCCGAAAAAGTGGATTCCACTTTTCGGTCTGGTGCTATAGCCAAAGCGGGCCACAGCGGCAGCTCCCTGACGTATGAAGGCGGTTAATCATTTCGCGCGACACTTCCGGGTGATGCATCCGTCGCAGCCGTCCTTCACGCAGGCTGAAACCGTGATCGCCAGCCGCCTGCTGACGATCCTGGAGCCGCATTTCGACGCCTCCACCCGCAAGCTCTACGCCAAGACGTTCAAGCGCGATCTCGACCAGCTCGACGTCGCCTCCGACGAGCAGGTGAAATACCGCAAGCTGTTCAGGCTCGAGCTCGACGAGCGCTATCGGCTGGCGAAACTGCGCATCGTCGGCCGCGCCAACAACCGCGACATCCTGCTCGCCGACTATCCGCAGTTCTTCCTCGAGGACTTCTCGAACTTCCTCGCTGTCCTGGTCGCGCGCTGGAAGCGGCGCTGGGGCCCGGTCGACGAGGCGCTGCGCGTGTTCTGCAAGCTCATGCTCACCGACATCTCCTTTTCGCTCGCCTGCTTCGACGACGCGCTCGAAAGCGACGTCAACGATCGTCTCGGCGCGCTCGAACAGGCCTTTCGCGATGGGATCGGCGAGCGCATCTCGGCGATCGAGGCGAGCCTGGGGGATGTCGCCGGCTTCTCTGGCCAGCTCTCGACCCAGGCCGGCGCGACCTTGTCGGCCTTGTCCGGCACGCAGGAGCGGCCCGAGCAGGTCGCCGCCTCCGTGGCCGAGATCGTCGCGGCGACGCGGCAATGCGAGCTCGCCAGCGGGCGCATCTCCCAGGAGACGGCGGGATCGAGCCGCGCGACCCAAGCGGCGAACGCCGAATGCCATGCGATCAGCGACAGCGTCGCGCTACTGAATCAGGCCAGCGACCGGATCGGCAGCCTGGTCGAACTGATCCGGAGTCTCGCCGCCCAGACCAACCTGCTGGCGCTCAACGCGACCATCGAGGCGGCTCGCGCCGGAGAAGCCGGTAAGGGCTTCGCGGTGGTCGCCGCCGAGGTCAAATCGCTCGCCGCGGCCACCAACAACGCAACGCAAACCATCCGCCAGGGCGTCGGCGAGGTCGTCGATGCCGGGCGCGCCATCGGCGAGGCCGTGCGCGGGCTCGGCCAGACCATGCAGACGCTGCAGGACAGTGCCGATGTCGTCGCCGAGTCGGTCGCGGGGCAGGCCAGCCATATCCGGTCGATCGCCGAGCGCGCCGAAAGCTCGTCCTCCGGCGTCGACGCCATCGCGCATCATGCCGCGCTGGTCGAGGGCCTCGCGCGCGAAGCGGCTGCGCTCGCCCGGCAGGTCGACGACCGCGTCCGAGCGACCTCGTCGCAATCGCTGGCGCTAGAGCAATCGATCGGGGATTTCCTTGGCGCGATGGGCAAGGCGCGCGCCGAGAAGCGCGGACGCATCCGCCAGAGCGGCTGATCTCTCCCATCACGCAAGGCGATGGGACACATCCGGCGCAGGCTGCTAATCTGGCCGCTACAAGCCGATATCAGGGAGCAACGCTCGATGGATCTCGCCGGGCTTCTGGTTTTCGCCGGTGTCTACTTCCTGGCCGTCGCCTCGCCGGGGCCGGGCATCGCCGCGATCGTGGCGCGCTCGCTCTCGACCGGGTTCCGGCGGGTGGTGCCCTTCGTGCTTGGCATCGCTGCCGGCGACCTGGTCTGGCTGACCTTCTCGGTCCTCGGCCTGTCCGTGCTGATGCAGAGCTTCCACGGCCTGTTCCTGGCCATCAAATATGCCGGCTGCGCCTATCTGATCTATCTCGCCTGGAAGCTCTGGACCGCCCCGGTGAAGAGCCTGGAGGACCAGCCGCCGATGAGTGGCGAAGGCCTGCGCCTGTTTTTCGGCGGCCTCGCGCTGACGCTCGGCAATCCCAAGGTGATGGTGTTCTTCGTCTCGATCCTGCCGCTGGTCGTCGACCTCAACGCGATCACGCCGTTGGCCTTCGCCGAGATCGTCGCCCTGACCACGCTGATCATCAATACCACCCTGCTCGGCTACGCTTTCCTGGCCGACCGGGCGCGGCGGCTGGTGTCGAGCCCGAAGACCATGCGCCGGATCAACCGTGTCACCGGCGGTGTGATGGCGGGCGCCGCGGCGGCGATTGCGGCGCGCGGCTGAGATGGCCGACGAGCCCGCGCCGCGCGTCATCGCCCGCGAGGACTGGGCTGAGACGCCCGACGAATGGCATGGCGAAGTCCAGCGTTTCGGCGGCGAGGTCTCGCTGATCTTCGTTCGGGCCGAGCCCGGCAAGGGGCCAAGGCTGCACAGCCATCCCTATCCGGAGACCTTCATCGTGCGCGCCGGGCGGGCGCTTTACACGATCGGCGACCGGGAGATCGAGGCCGGACCGGGCGAAATCCTGGTCGTGCCGGCCGGCGTGCCGCACAAGTTCCGCAGCCTCGGGCCGGAGACGCTGGAATCGATCGATATCCACGCCAGCGAGCGCTTCATCACCGACTGGCTGGAATAAAGCTCAGCGCCCGCCGGCCGCCGCGACCAGCGTGGCAACCTCGCTCTGGCCGCGCTTGCGGGCATGCTGGAGTGGGCTGACGCCATCCTTGTCGGCAAGATTGGGGTTGGCGCCGGCATCGAGCACGAGCCTGGCCACCTCTCGATGGCGCGGGCCGCCATCGCCGAGGATCACGATCTCCAGAAGGCAGGTCCAGCCGAGATTGTTGACGTGGTTCACGTCGATGCCTGATGTCAGCAGCAGCTTGGCGGTCTCGACATGGGCGCGCTCGCAGGCCGGGATCAGCGCATTGCCGCCATAGCGGTTGCGGATCGTGAGGTCCGGCTTGAGCGGCAGCATCGCCGCGATGATCTCGGTGCGGCCGCTGGCGCCAGCGAGCAGCCAGGGCGTGTCCTGGTTCACCGCCTGGGCATTGGGGCTCGCACCTGCCGCCAGCAGCGCCTTGGCGACGGCGACATGGTTGCCGGCAACGGCGAGCAGGAGCGGGGTCTGACGCTGGCCATCGCGCTGTTCGAGATCCGCCTTGGCGGCGATCAGGCGGTTCACGGCGGCGAGATCGCCACGGCCGGCGGCTTCGAGCAGGCCAGTCTGTGCTTCGCTCGCTCCGGTCATCAGCAGCACTCCCGCCAGGATCGCGCCGGCCCGCAGCCACCGCCTCATCTGCCACCGTCGAGCAGGCGCCCGACCACCTTGGCGGTGTAATCGACCATCGGCACGATCCGGGCGTAGTTCAGCCGGGTCGGGCCGATGATGCCGACGACGCCGACGATGCGCTGGCCGCCATCGCGGAAGGGCGCGGCGATGATCGAGGAGCCCGACATCGAGAACAGGTTGTTCTCCGAGCCGATGAAGATGCGCACGCCGTCACCCGCCTCGGCGCGCGAGAGCAGGTCGATCAGTTCGGTCTGCGTCTCCAGATCGGCGAAGAGCAGGCGGATGCGCTCCAGGTCCTCCTGTGCCTTCAGATCCTCGAGCAGATTGGCCTGGCCGCGCACGATGAGATGCCGGTCGCTGGAGGGGCCGGAACTCGTGGCGATGCCCGTCTCGACCAGCCGGGCGGTCAATTCGTCGAGCTCACGCTCCATCAGGGTGCGGCTGTCGGCGATCTCGCGGCGAAGCTCGTCGAGCGTTTTGCCGACGATGCGAGCGTTGAGGAAGTTGCCGGCCTCGACCAGCGCCGACGCCGGCAGGCCCGCCGGCAACGCCAGGATGCGGTTCTCGACCGTGCCGTCATCGGCGACGAGCACGGCGAGCGCGCGGCCGGCATCGAGCCGGACGAACTCGATATGGCGCAGGCGGGCGTTGGCCTTGGTGGTGACGACGACGCCGGCGCCGCGCGACAGGCCCGACAGTAAGGCCGAGGCCTCGGTCAGCGTCTGGTCGAGCGAGCGGTTGCTGGCGGCAGCCCTGATCTGCGCCTCGATGCGACCGCGCTCGTCCGAGGTGAGATTGCCGACCTCCATCATGCCGTCGACGAAGAAGCGCAGACCGCGCTCGGTCGGCAGCCGCCCGGCCGAGGTGTGCGGAGCGTAGATCAGCCCGGCGGTCTCCAGATCGGTCATGACATTGCGCACCGTCGCCGGCGACAGCGCGATCGGCAGCAGCCGGGCGATGTTGCGCGAGCCGACCGGCTCGCCGGTGGTCAGGTAACCGTCGACGATCTGGCGAAAGATCTCGCGCGAGCGCTGGTCGATCTCGACCAGGCCGCCGGGTATCTCAGGGCGCGTATGGGCGCTCATTCCGTGGCGAACAACCTCAATTCCATGGCCCATTGTCCCCTTCGCGGGCAGACGGATCAAGTCCCAAGAGGCTCCGAGGCCCGTTCGCCTTGCCGCACTCCGGTTAAGCGCCTACAAGCCGCCGACTCCAAAAGACAGGAAGACACGATGAGACCCTCGAAGCGCGCAGCCGACGAGATGCGGAAGGTCACGCTGGAACGCGGCGTGGTGCGCTATGCCGAAGGCTCGTGCATGGTCACCTTCGGTGAGACCAAGGTGCTCTGCGCCGCCACCGTCGAGGAAAAGGGGCCGCCGTGGCTGCGCGGCACCGGCAAGGGCTGGGTCACCGCCGAATATTCGATGCTGCCGCGCGCCACCCATGAGCGCACCCGCCGCGAGGTCACTTCCGGCAAGCCCTCGGGCCGGACACAGGAGATCCAGCGCCTGGTCGGGCGCAGCTTGCGCGCCGTGGTCGACCTGACCGCGATCGGCGAGCGCCAGATCGTCGTCGACTGCGACGTGCTGCAGGCCGATGGCGGCACCCGCACCGCCTCGATCACCGGCGCCTGGGTCGCGCTGCACGATGCGCTGAAGTGGATGGAAGGGCGCGGGATGCTGAAAGGCGCCAATCCGCTGAAGGATCATGTCGCCGCCGTCTCTTGCGGCATCGTCGCCGGCAATCCCGTGATCGATCTCGACTATGTCGAGGATTCCGGGGCGCAGACCGACGCCAATTTCGTCATCACCGGCGCGGGCGGCCTCGTCGAGGTGCAGGGCACTGCCGAGGGCGCTCCCTTCAGCGAGGACGAGCTGATGGCGCTGCTGAAGCTCGCCAAGGGCGGCATCGGCAAGCTGGTCACGCTGCAGAAGGCGGCGGTGGCCTGACGCCATGACCACCAACCGCCTCCTCACCGGCAAGGTCGTGATCGCGACCCACAACCAGGGCAAGCTGCGCGAAATGCGCGAGCTGATGGCGCCCTATGGGGTCGAGCTGGTCTCGGCCGGCGAGCTTGGCCTGCCCGAGCCGGTGGAGGATGGCCACATGTTCGCCGAGAACGCCGCGATCAAGGCGGTCGCGGCGGCCAATGCGTCCGGCCTGCCGGCGCTGGCGGATGATTCCGGCGTCTGCATCGACGCGCTTGACGGTGCGCCCGGGCTGTTCTCGGCAAACTGGGCCGGGCCGGGCAAGGATTTCGCCCCGGCCCTGGCCAGGGTGCAGATGGAGCTCGGCAAGCGCGGCGCGACCACGCCCGAACAGCGCAAGGCACATTTCGTCTCGGCGCTGGTGATCGCCTGGCCGGACGGGCATCAGGAACTGTTCGAGGGCCGCGTCTTCGGCGAGATCGTCGACGCACCGCGTGGGTTGTCCGGCTTCGGCTACGACCCGATCTTCCAGCCCGCTGGCCACGACAGGACCTTCGGCGAGATGACCTCGGAGCAGAAGCACGGCATCCCGCAGGACGGCTCGCCCGGCCTGTCGCACCGGGCCCGCGCCTTCCATGTGCTGGCCGCCGCCTGCCTGAGGAAGCCCGCTTGAGCCCTCCGGCCGCCTTTGCCGCGCGGCCCGGTGTACCGGCGCATCCGACCGCGGCTGCCGGCTTCGCCGTCTATGTGCATTGGCCGTTCTGCCTGGCCAAATGCCCCTATTGCGACTTCAACTCCCATGTCCGGCATCAGCCACCGGACCAGGCCCGCTATATCGCCGCCTTCCGCCGCGAGATCGCCCAGCGGGCCGAACTGGCGCCTGGGCGCACGGTCTCCTCGATCTTCTTCGGCGGCGGCACGCCCTCGCTGATGGAGGGCGCGACGGTCGGTGCGATCCTCGATGCGATCGGTGAGCACTGGGCCGTCGACCCCAATTGCGAAGTCTCGCTGGAGGCCAATCCGACCAGCGTCGAGGCCGGGCGCTTCCGCGATTTCCGCGCCGCCGGCGTCAACCGCGTCTCGCTCGGCGTCCAGGCGCTGAACGATGCCGACCTCAAGGCGCTCGGGCGGATGCATTCGGCCCAGGAGGCGCTCGATGCGGTCGCGATCGCGCGGCGCTATTTCGAACGCTACTCCTTCGACCTGATCTATGCCCGCTCGCCGCATCAGACGCCGGCGCTGTGGCAGGCCGAGCTGGAGCTGGCGATCAGCCATGCCGCGGAGCATCTCTCGCTCTATCAGCTCACCATCGAACCCGGCACCGCCTTCGAGCAGCTCTACAAGGCCGGCAAGCTCGCCATTCCTGATCCCGATGCGGGCGCGGCGCTCTACGAGGTTACGCAGGAGATCACGGCCAAGCACGGCCTGCCGGTCTACGAGATCTCGAACCACGCCCGGCCGGGCGCGGAATGCCGCCACAACCTGGTCTACTGGCACTATGGCGAATATGCCGGCATCGGGCCGGGCGCCCATGGCCGGCTGGTGACCTCGGATGGCCGCTTCGCGCAGTCGACCGAAAAGCGCCCCGAGACCTGGCTGGAACGGATCGAGGCCAGCGGCGATGCGCTGGTCGAGAACGAGATGCTCTCGGCCGAAGCACAGGGCGACGAATACCTGCTGATGGGCCTGCGGCTCGTCGAAGGCATCGATCTCGACGTGTTCGAAGGGCTCGCCGGCCGCAAGCTCAACGGCAACCGCATCGGCAGCCTGATCGCCGAGGGCTTCCTCACTCGCAAGGCCAATGGCCGCCTCGCGGCGACGCCGGAAGGCGCACTCCTGCTCGACGCGCTGGTCGCCGATCTCGCCGCCTGAGGGCCGGTCGCGGCAGCGGCGCTCGACTCGATATCATTAAACCGATTTAGACCGGTGAGAAGCCCTGTTGAGGCAGGGTTCGTCATGACCGCACGGCTGCCTTCCGCCACGTCACCGCCGCAATCGGCGCTCCCGATGGCCGGGGTAAGAACGGCACAAGTTCAACCCAGGGAGGTCACCGATGCAGCCACGCATGATCGATGAATCACGTCCCGCCTTGTCACGCCGCCGCCTGTTGCAGGTCGCGGGGGCAGGAGCACTCGTAGCAGCCGCCGATACGGCTCTGGCGCAGGCTCCGGCCGCCCGGCCTGGGCCGCCGAGCACGATCACCACGCCGCCACGTGATTTCAGCCGCAACGGCGCGCCGACCACCTATTTCTGGGACCCTGACGTCCTCGCAGTCGATCCCGCCTTCGAGGGGCTGGCCCAACCCAATGCCGCGATCCAGCGGCTCTGGACCGGAGCACTCTGGGCGGAGGGGCCGGCCTGGAACGCGCAGGGGCGCTATCTGGTCTGGAGCGACATCCCCAACAACCGGCAATTGCGCTGGCTGGAGGACGATGGCCGCGTCAGCGTCTTCCGCACGCCGTCGGGCAACAGCAACGGCAACAGCTTCGACTTCCAGGGCAGGCAGCTCTCCTGTGAGCACCTGAACCGCCGCGTCGTGCGCTACGAGCTCGACGGCTCGGTGACGATCCTCGCCGACAAGTTTGACGGCAAGCGGCTGAATTCGCCCAACGACATCGTCCAGCATCCCGACGGCAGCTACTGGTTCACCGACCCACCCTATGGCGGCCAGCTCTATGAGGGCGCGCCGGACGCCGCGGGCGGGCCGAGCAATGCCAGCGGCAAGCTCAATCCGCGCCTCGGCCAGCCGCCCGAAATCGGCTTCTTCAAGCGGGAATTGCCGACGAACTGCTATCGCATCGATCCGAGCGGCCGGATCGACCTCGTCGTCACCGAGCAGCAGGTGCCCGATCCGAACGGCCTGTGCTTCTCGCCGGACTACAAGAAGCTCTACATCGCCTCGACCGGCAAAGGCCCGGGCGACACCGGCCCCGGCGGCAAGGGCGACATCCACGTCTTCGATGTCGGCGCCGACAACAAGCTCTCCAACGGCAAGCTGTTCTCGGACTGCATGGTCGACGGGGTGAAATGCGGGCCGGACGGCCTGCGCTGCGACGTGCAGGGCAATCTCTGGGCCTCCAGCAATGCCGGGCGTGCCGTCGGCTACAACGGCGTGCTCTGCTTCAACCCGGAGGCCAAGCTGATCGGCCGCATCCGCCTGCCGGAGGTCTGCGGCAACATCTGCTTCGGCGGCCCCAAGCGCAACCGCCTGTTCATGGCGGCGAGCCAATCGATCTATGCGGTCTATCTGGGCACGCAGGGCGCCGGACCGGGCTGAGCGCCCGGCTCAGGCCTCGCTCTGCTCGGGCTCGGGCCGGTCCTGTTCCGCGGAATCGGCCTCCGCCTTCGCCTCCACCTTCTCCTGCCCGGCATAGAGCTTGGGCAGATAGGTCTCGTACCAGGCCTTGAGCTCGGCGAGCGCTGGCTGTTCGAGGTTGCGGCGCAGGTAAGCCTCGATCCGCGGCAGGTGCTTGAGATAGCCCGGCTTGCCGTCTCGCCGGTCGAGCCGGGCGAAGATGCCGGCGATCTTGGTGTTGCGCTGGGCGCCGAGGATCGCATAGGCGCGGGCGAACCGCGGGACGTCGAAGCTCGGATCGGTGCCGCGCCGCGCGCCGGCATAGGCCGCGAGCAGGCGCAGTTCCAGCGCCGCCGGCACATCGACGCGGGCGTCCTGGCCGAGCGAGACGAGGTCATAGGCGGGGTGGCCGAGCACCGAGTCCTGGAAGTCGATCAGGCCGAGCCGGGCATGGCCGACGCGATCGGCCAGCCAGAGCAGGTTCGGCGAGTGATAGTCGCGCAAGGTCCAGGTCGCCGGCGTCTCGAAGAGCTCGTCGAAAAGCTTCTCCCAGATGCGGCTGAACTCCGACCGCGTCACTGCCGGCAGGGTGACGCCTGCGATATGCGGGGCATACCAGTCGAGCACCAGCTCGGTCTCGATGGCGAGCGCCTCGCGATCATAGTCCGGCAGGACATGGTCGCGCGCCTCCGCGACCGGCAGGATCGTCGGCAGCGCATGCCGGTGCAGCTCGGCGAGCAGGCGGGCCGCGGCCTCGTAGCGATCGGGGATCGGCCCGTCGGCGCCGACCACCGGCTCATTGCCGAGGTCCTCGATGATCAAGAGGCCGGTGACGAGGTCCTGCGCCAGGACCTCCGGCGCCGAGAGACCGAGCGAGCGCAGGGCCTTGTCCATGGCGACGAAGGCGTCGACGGTCTCGGCGAGATGGGCGATGGCGCTGTAGGGCTTGCCCTGGCGGATCGCCGGCCCATCCGGGCGCGGCGGCGAGATCATCAGGATCGCGGTCTCGCCGGACGGCCTGATCAAGCGCTCATAGGCACGGCTGGAGGCATCGCCGAGCATGAACTCGCGCTTCGCCTCACTCCAGCCGGCTTCGTCGATCAGGCGGCGCGCGCCGATCGCGAGCGCCAGCCGCTGGCGCCAGAGCACGCCGCCCGAGAGCGTCGCGATCCGGCTCTGCTCGGGGTTCTCCGGATCGACCTCCAGCACGATGTCGAGCCTGCGGCCTGCCGGCAAACGCGCGCCGGCACGGTCAGGCCATTCGACGATGGTGATCGCGAGGTCGAGGTCCTCGATCAGGCCGATATCGTCGAGCTCGTCGGGGCTGCGGACGCGGTAGAGATCGGCATGGAGCAGGAGCCCGCGCGGGCTGTCATAGCTCTGCACCAAGGTGAAGGTCGGGCTCGGCGCCTCCAGCGCCGCATCATCGGCGAGGCGGCGCAGCATCGCCCGCGCCAGCAGCGACTTGCCGGCACCAAGATGGCCGGAGAGCGCGACGATGTCGCCGGTCTTCAGGATGTCGGCGATGTCCTGCGCCAGCCGCACCGTCGCGGCCTCGTTCGGCAGGATGACGACATGGGTACCCGCCCGCGCGGCTTCGTCACTCATTCAGCGGCGTCCGAGATGCGCATGCCTTCAGGCGGAAAGACGGCGGTGACGCGCGTGCCCTGGCCCAGGGCCGAATCGAGCTCGACGCGCCCGCCATGCAGTTCGACGATCGAACGGACCATCGACAGGCCGAGCCCGACGCCGCGATGGCGCGACCCCAGCGAATGGCTCTCGAAGCGGTCGAACACCTTTTCCTTGACCTCGTCGGGGATGCCGCGGCCCTCGTCGGCGACGGTGATGCGGATCTCGCCGCCGAAGCGGCCGGCGCTGACGCGGATCGTCTGGCCGGGCTGCGAGAAGCCAATCGCGTTGGACAGCAGGTTGAACAGGATCTGGCGCAGGCGCTTGGGATCGGCGCGCAACGGGCCGGTCTGCGGGGCGATGTCGACCTGCAGCCTGAGCTTGCTGTCGGTGAGGCGGTCCTGCAGCCCGGTCGCGGCCTGGGCGATGCTCTTGGCGACGTCGACCTCCTCGAGATCGAGCGCGAGCGCACCATTGTCGATCGAGGCGAGGTCGAGGATGTCGTTGATGATGGCGAGCAGCGCCCCGGAGGAGCGGACGATGTGGCCGGTATAGTCACGCTGCTTGTCGTTGAGCGCGCCGACCGTCTCCTCGCCGAGCAATTGCGCGAAGCCGATGATGTTGGTCAACGGAGAGCGCAATTCATAGGAGACGTGGTGGACGAACTCCTCGCGCAGCCGCGAGACGCGCTCCAGCGCCTCGTTGCGCTCGGTCAGCGCCCGCTCGACGTTCACGCCGGCGGTGACGTCGGCGAAGGTGATCAACGTCGCGCCATCCGGCAAAGGCGCGGCGGTGCAGTCGAGCACCGTGCCGTCACGGCGCTCCATATGGCAGCGATAATCCTCGCGCGCATCGCGCACGCCGGCGACCGCGCTGCGGATCTCGGTCCAGACGGCATCGTCCGGGAAGAGCGGCCGGCTCAAGGCCACGACCTCGTCGATATGCGGCGCCGCAGCGGCGCGCTCCGGCGAGAGCTTCCAGAGCTGGGCGAAGGCGGGGTTGGAGAGCTTGAGGCGCCCGTCCGACCCGAACACGGCGACGCCTTCGCGCAGCGAGTCCAGCGTCTCGCGCTGGGTGCGCGAGAGCGCGTTGAAGCGCGATTCCAGAGTGAAGCGCTCGGTCTCGTCGTCGAAGAGGTAGGTCACGCCGCCCTGCGGGTTCGGGCTGGCGACGACGTGGACGGTGCGACCGTCGGGCAGATACCACCAATCCTCGCTGGCGCGCGTCGCGGTGTAGGCAGCATGGACCTGGGCCTTCCAGGTGCGGTAGTCGCCGAGCTCGGGCAGGCGCCGCTCGGTACGCAGGCGGTCGAGGATCTCGCCGTCGCCTGGGCTTGAATCGAGGAAACCCGGATCGAGCGACCAGAGAGCCTCATAGCCGCTGTTGCGATAGACCAGGCGCTGCGAGGCATCGAAGACGGCGACGCCGGTCTTCAGCCGGTCGAGCGTGCGCACATGCGCGTCCATCTGGCGCTGCAGGTCGGCGCGGACCGCCTCGAGCTCGCTCATATCGGTGGCGATGCCGGCATAGCCGGAGGGCGTCGGCGTCTCCAGGACGTCGACGATGCGGCGCTGGCCGGCCATCACGACGGGCGCGCGCAGCTGGAAGACACGCCCATCCTTGCGGGCCTTGGCCGCCGCCTCGCGCTCGCTGCGATCGAACAGGTCGAGCCCCGCCGTGACCGCCTGCTGGCTGTCGGCGGCCTCGACGGCGCGGGCATAGGCTGCGTTGACCCAGCTCAAGCGGCCATCGGTCGCGCGCATCCAGACCGGCTGAGGCACACCGGCGAGCAAGGTCGTGAGCGCGGCATGGTCGGTGGCGAGCTTGCCGAGCTCATTCTCCAACGCCAGCGCCCGCGCCCGTTCGCCGCCGACCTCGCGCAGGCGGATCACGGCGCGACCGGCGACGGGCCGGCCTTCCGCATCGACGAAACGCCCCGCCTTGGCCTTGAAGGTGAAGGAGAAGGCCTCGCCGCGCTCCTTGAGGGCCTCGGTCGCCAGCTCGAGGCGCTTAGCCTCCGCCGGCGGCGCCCAGGTTCCGTATGCCAGCGCCGGGGCGGGGCCGCCGATGCCAAGGAAGCCGCTATCGCCCTCGACCATAGGGCTCGCTTTCGGCCCGTCCCAGCTCAGCACGACCTGCCGGTCTGTCGCGAGCAAGGCACTGAGCCGCTCCTGATGGCCGCGCGCCGCTTCCAGCCCGGCGGCGAGCTCGCCTTCCCGGCGGGTCCAGCGCGAGCGCTCGCGGACATAGAGGATCGAGGTGGTGGTGGCGAAGACGACGAGGCCGACGAAAATCAGGGAAAGACCGCCAGTGCTCAACCAGTCCGCCCGCAGGGGCAGCAGCGCCTCGGCCTGTGCGAGAGCCGGAACCGGCGCAGCGCCGGCAAGCCCGGGCAGAAGGAGGCGGACCACTCCGTTCATCTCCCGCCCGACCTGCCTTGCCCGTCTCATTCTCGCATCCGTCCTGTTCCAGGCCAATCTTCCGGCCGTAGCCGGCGGGTCGCCGCCAATGCGACAACCGGCCATGGCCCCCTTCAGGGATCCACACCCGCAACCCGCAAAGCCACCGCTGCACGAAACCGGGCGCCACATGCGAAGCCTGCCGGCAGCCCGAATCAGTGCCACTGTAATCACCGCATGACTCCGGCAGGAAGTGCTTAATCGACGGTAAAGGCCAAATGGCGACGGCCGGGTTCGAGACAGGCAGAAGGGCATCAACACGTTGATACTGGCCGCACTCGTGCATCTATTAGTAGTATGAAAGGCAATGATTGGCCCTGAATGCGAAAAAGCCCGGCGCAAGGCCGGGCTTCTGAAAAATGGGCGCTGGGTCCGGGAAACCGGTTCCCGATGGCGCGATGTCGCTCCGCCCGGCCGGCAGCGGCCGGGCGAAGACGTCAGTAGCGATAGAGCTCAGGCTTGAACGGGCCGGCCTGCGCGACGCCGATATACTTCGCCTGGGCATCGTTGAGCTTGGTCAGCTTGGCGCCGACCTTGGCGAGGTGCAGCGCCGCGACCTTCTCGTCGAGGTGCTTGGGCAGGGTGTAGACCTTGTTCTCGTACTTGCTGTGGTGGTTCCAGAGCTCGATCTGGGCAAGCGTCTGGTTCGAGAACGAGCAGGACATCACGAAGGACGGGTGGCCGGTCGCGTTGCCGAGGTTCACCAGGCGGCCTTCCGAGAGCAGGATGATGCGCTTGCCGTCGGGGAACTCGATCTCATCGACCTGCGGCTTGACGTTGTCCCACTTGAAGTTCTTCAGGCCGGCGACCTGAATCTCCGAGTCGAAGTGGCCGATGTTGCAGACGATGGCGCGGTGCTTCATCGCGCGCATGTGGTCGACGGTGATGACGTCGAGGTTGCCGGTCGCGGTGCAGAAGATGTCGGCGCGCGGCGCGGCGTCTTCCATCGTGACGACCTCATAGCCTTCCATCGCCGCCTGCAGGGCGCAGATCGGGTCGATCTCGGTGACGAGCACGCGGCAGCCGGCCTGGCGCAGCGAGGCAGCCGAGCCCTTGCCGACGTCGCCATAGCCGGCGACGACCGCGACCTTGCCCGACATCATCACGTCGGTGCCGCGGCGGATGGCGTCGACCAGCGACTCGCGGCAGCCATAGAGGTTGTCGAACTTCGACTTGGTGACGCTGTCGTTGACGTTGATCGCCGGGAAGGGCAGGCGACCCGCCTTGGCGAGTTCATAGAGGCGGTGCACGCCGGTGGTCGTCTCCTCGGAGACGCCCTTGATCGCGGCGCGGGTCTTGGTGAACCAGCCCGGATTGGCCTTCAGCTCGCGCTTGATCAGCGCGAAGAAGATCGTCTCTTCCTCATTGCCCGGCTTGTCGAGGAAGGCGGCGTTGCCGGCCTCGGCCTCGGCGCCGAGGATGATCAGCATGGTCAGGTCGCCGCCATCGTCGAGGATCATGTTAGGGGTGCCGCCGTCGCCCCAGGTCGCGGTGCGCAGCACGTACTCCCAGTACTCCTCCAGCGTCTCGCCCTTGATGGCGAAGACCGGGGTGCCGGTGGCGGCGATCGCGGCCGCAGCGTGGTCCTGGGTCGAAAAGATGTTGCAGGAGGACCAGCGCACGTCCGCGCCGAGATCCTTGAGAGTCTCGATCAGCACGGCGGTCTGGATGGTCATGTGCAGGCAGCCGGCGATGCGGGCGCCCTTGAGCGGGGCCTTGCCCTTGTGCTCGGCGCGGATCGCCATCAGGCCCGGCATCTCGTCCTGGGCCATGTTGATTTCCTTGCGGCCGTAATCCGCGAGGCTGATGTCCTTGACGACGTAATCCTGCTTCGACACGGGGAGGCTCCAATCGATCGTTCTTTGAATGACGGCGGCTCTCTAGCAGGGTGCCTGCGAGAAGGCAATCAAAGATATAAAGATGTCTTTATATCCATCGCGGAACGGTAGCCTTCACCACAGCCACCAGCCCTTCTCCCGACCCCTGCGGATCGAGAGGTGGCCGGTCAGAAACATCAGGACAAAGCCGACCAGGGCTGCGAGCGTCACGACGAGATCCACGGAGGCGAGCAGCGCGGAGATCGTCGCCCACATGGCAGGGCCGCCTACTCGCCCTCGCCGAACCTGTCGGCGACGAGCGCGCCCAGCGCCTGCAGTGCGTCCTTGGCGTCGGCGCCCTTGGCGACCACGGTGATGGTCGAGCCGATGCCGGCGCCCAGCGTCAGGATACCCATGATCGAAGTGGCGCCGACCGTCTCGCCGCAGCGGGAGACGGTGATGTCAGCGTCGAACTGACCGGCGCATTGCACGAATTTCGCGGTGGCGCGGGCGTGCAGGCCCTTCTTGTTGACGATCTGGAACTCGCCATAAACGGCGCCGGCCGGAATCTCGACCTCGGTGCAATCGCAATCTTCGTCGCGGATCTCGTCTTCGCGCATGCCTTGCACGCCGAACCTCATTTGCCCGCGAGCACGCGGCTGGCCACCGTGATGTATTTCCGGCCCGCATCCTGCGCGCTGCTGACGGCCTCGTCGAGGGTCTTCTCCTCGCGCACGCTGGCGAGCTTGATCAGCATCGGCAGGTTGATGCCGGCAACGACATCGATCCGGCCCGGCTCCATCACGGAGATGGCGAGATTGGAGGGCGTGCCGCCGAACATGTCGGTGAGGACGATGACGCCCTTGCCGGTCTCGACCTGCTCCACCGCCGCGATGATGTCGCGCCGACGGCCTTCCATATCGTCATCGGGCGCGATGGCGATGGTTGCCAGGTTGGCTTGCGGGCCAACGACATGTTCGAGCGCGGCGCGGAATTCCGTCGCCAGGTGCCCATGCGTAACAAGCACGAGTCCGATCATTCAGTCCCACCGAAGAGCGCCCATCGGCGCCCGGACAAGGTCGCGGTTTATGCGGCAGGTGCGAAAGATAGGCAAGGCGCTTGTCTCGAACTCGTCCAAGACAATTCAATCAGAGCCGGCGAAGAGCGCAAGCGCCGTCAGGATCAGACGTTCGTCGCCGGCCCTCGGCAGCACGGACAGCCGCGGCAAGGTGATGCCGGCGATGGTCTCGACCAGCGCCTCCGGTTCCGGCATGCGCTCGGGCTCGGTGCCGCAATCGATCACCAGCCGGAGCACCGCGACGGCTAGATGCGGCTCCGGCGTCAGGCCGAGGCCGCGGCGCTCGACCAGCCCCTCGATCGGCGGCACCGGCGCAGCGAGGAGGCGGCCGGCCTTGACGGCAATTTCAGTGCGATCGTCGGCGATCAGCCTGGCGAAGCGGCCTTGCGACTGCGCCAGCCCAATTAGCGCCAGCGCCAGGCTGGATTTGCCGGCCCCGGAGGGGCCGCGGATCAGGATGCCGGCTTCGCCGATGACGACGGCGCTGGCATGCAGGCGAAGCGGGGGCGTAGCGCTCATGCCGGCTGCGCCGCTGCCGGCAGCCGCACGATGAAGCGGGCGCCGAGCCGCTTGTCCCCGCCTTCCGACTGCTCGGAGGCGTAGCGGTTCTCGGCCCGGACCGTGCCGCGATGGGCTTCGACGATCTGGCGCGAGATCGACAGGCCGAGGCCGGAATTCTGGCCGAAGCCGCTTTCGGGCCGGTCGGTGTAGAAGCGCTCGAAGATCCGCTCCAACGCATGCGGCGGAATGCCGGGGCCGTCATCCTCGATGGTGATCAGCACGTCGCCGGCGACGCGCGAGAGCTTGACCCTGACCGGCTTGTCGGCCGGCGAGAAGGAGCGGGCATTCTCGATCAGGTTGACGAAAACCTGGCCGAGGCGGGAATCATGGCCGAGCACGCGGAAGGGATCGGCACCGGGGCGCTGGCCGCGCCGATCAACCGCAAGCTCGACGACCGGCTGGCCCTCGCGGCGAATCTGATTCTGGACCGAGACGACCGCCTCGATCAATTGGGCGACGTCGAGTGGAGCCGCATCGTCGCGGGCGAGCTCGGCATCGAGGCGCGAAGCATCGGAGATATCGGTGATCAGCCGATCAAGCCGCTTCACGTCATGGCGAATCACCGCGAGCAGGCGGCTGCGGGAATCCTCGTTCTTCGCCAGCGGCAAGGTCTCGACGGCGCTGCGCAGCGAGGTCAGCGGGTTCTTCAGTTCATGGGCGACGTCGGCGGCGAAGCGCTCGATCGCCTCCATGCGATTGTAGAGCGCCTGGGTCATCTCGCGGAACGAACCGGAGAGATGGCCGATCTCGTCATGGCGGCTGGAGAAGTCCGGGATCTCCTCGCGCGACTTGACGCCGCGGCGGACCCGCTGAGCGGCGTCGGCGAGCTTGCGGATCGGCTCGGCGATGGTGCCGGCGAGCAGCACCGAGAGGATGATCATCACGCCGGCCGCAACCGCGAAGACCTGGAAGATGGCGTAGCGCTCGGAGGCGATGACGGCGTCGATGTCGCCGCCTTGGGTCGACAGCAGCAGCGCGCCGCGCACGGCCCGGAAGCGCTGCACCGGCACCGCCACCGAAACGATGGTCTCGCCGCGGGTGTTGACGCGCACCACGCTCGCCGGCGAGCCGGCCAGCGCCCGTGCGACCTCGGTGTAGGACCTGCCGTTGGCATTGGCGAAATCGTCATAGGCCGGCACGTCGGCGCGGCCGAGTCGGTTGCGCAGCAGGTTCCAGGTCCGTTCGAGCAAGGGCGGCTCGTCGCTCTCGCCGATGCGCGGCAGGTCGAGCCGCAGGATGTCGCCGCGCGAATAGAGATTGCGCGAGTCCAGCGTCAGCATCCCGTCCTTGTCGTAGATGCGGGCGCGCGTCTTGGTCGGCGTCACCAGCCGGCGCAGCAGCGGAGCGACCTTTTCCGGATTGATCGAGAAATCGAGCGGGTCCTCGGCGATGGCGCCGCTCTCGCCGGCCTGCATCTGCAGGAGCTTGTCGGGATCGATCGCGATCGTGTCGGTCTCGACCGTGGCGGAGGCGGCGATGGCGCCGGCAATGATCTCGCCCTGGGTCAGGAGGCTCTGCACCCGCGCCTCGATCAGGCCCTCGCGGAACTGGTTGAGGTAGAGGAAGCCGACGAGCAGCGCGACGAGTCCGGCCAGATTGAGGACGACGATGCGCCGGGTCAGGCTGGACGCGGCCCGCCCCGAGACGGCGCGCAGCATGCGGCGACCGAACAGGGCGGCGCGACGACGCAGCGTCAGCCCCGGCCGCGGCCCGCCAGTACGGGCCCCTTCCTGTTCGATCGTAGCCATGAGCGGCTCTTACCCTGTCCCGGCGCGCGCGCAAGCGTCGTCATGGCCACGCTGGGGTGCTTCTCAGGTCTCCTTGAAGCGGTAGCCGACGCCGTAGAGCGTCTCGATCATGTCGAAATCGACATCGACCTGGTTGAACTTCTTGCGCAGGCGCTTGATGTGGCTGTCGATGGTGCGGTCGTCGACATAGACCTCGTCGTCATAGGCCGCATCCATCAGGGCGTTGCGGCTCTTGACCACGCCCGGGCGCTGCGCCAGCGACTGCAGGATCAGGAACTCGGTGACGGTCAGCGTCACCGGCTCGCCCTTCCAGGTGCAGGTGTGGCGCTCCGGATCCATCCGCAGCAAGCCACGCTCCAGCGCCTTGGCATCCTCGGTGCGAACAACCGCGCTCGCATCCTTGGCGCCGGCCCGGCGCAGGATCGCCTTGACACGCTCGACCAGGAGGCGCTGCGAGAACGGTTTGCGGATGAAATCGTCGGCGCCCATCTTCAAGCCGAAGAGCTCGTCGATCTCCTCGTCCTTCGAGGTCAGGAAGATCACCGGCAGGTCCGACTTCTGACGCAGGCGGCGCAGCAGCTCCATCCCGTCCATGCGCGGCATCTTGATGTCGAAGATGGCGAGGTCGGGCGGATTCTGCTTCAGCCCGTCGAGGGCGGAGGCGCCGTCCGTATAGGTCTGGATGCGATAGCCCTCGGCCTCCAAAGCGATCGAAACCGAGGTCAGGATGTTGCGGTCGTCGTCGACCAGCGCAATGGTTGGCATAAGCTTTTCCGGCTCTTTGTGTGCTGGCGTTACAATCAAAGGGTCCACTCTCGCGCGAGAACGGCCAAAGCATGGCTGCAATCTAGCCAAGCCAAGGCGGTTTCGCTACGTCTCCCCTCGAAAACACTTAAGACTGCGAAAAGTGCCATGGCGACCGATCCGATCAGGCCGACAGATGCCAGCGCGCGCGGATTGGCGCGCGGCCTGCTGCGCAGCGCGCGCTCGGCCTCCCTGGCGACGCTGACACCGGAAGGGCACCCCTTCGCCAGCCTGACCAGCCTCGCGACCGACATCGACGGCACGCCGCTGATCCTGGTGTCCTCGCTCTCCGGCCATACCGGCAATCTGATCGCCGATCCACGCTGCTCATTGCTGATCGCGCCCGGCGGCAAGGGCGACCCGCTCGCTCATGCCCGGATCACGCTGCTGACGAGCGCCGAGAAGATCGAGCGTGACAGCGATTTCGGCCGGCGCGTGCGCCGCCGCTTCCTGGCGCGCCAGCCGAAAGCCTCGCTTTACGTCGATTTTCCCGATTTCTCCTTCTTCGCGCTCAGGCTCCAGCGCGCCAGCCTGAATGGCGGCTTCGGCCGGGCCTATGAGCTCGAGGCAGGCGACGTGCTCAGCGACTGCTCCCAAGCCGGGGCGCTAGTCGAGGCGGAGGAGGGCGCGGTCGACCATATGAACGAGGACCATGCCGACGCGATCGGGCTCTACGCCACCAGGCTGCTCGGCGGCGAGGAGGGCGCATGGCGCCTCTGCGGCGTCGACCCCGATGGCGCCGACCTGATGCTCGGCGACAAGGCGCTGCGCCTGCCCTTCGACGAGCCGGTGACCACGCCCGACGCGCTGCGCACGACCCTCGTCGCCCTCGCCGGCAAGGCCCGCGCGACGGCCTGAGCGCGACGATTCACCACAGCTGAATTTTTTAAACGATTTAGGTCTGCTATGGTCATCCATGAGCCGGCCTCGTGACTTGAGCCGGCGTCGTCATCCGCCTAAAGAGCCCTCCACGTCACCGGTCCATCGGGCCCATAGTGGGGCTCAGCCCCACTCCAATCACGACGCCGGCTTCGCCTGGCGACGGCTACTCGGCAGGAGGAATTGCCAGTGGAGACCATCGGTCACGTCAACCCGAACAGCGGCGCCGACTCATTCGGCTTCCGCGGGCTCAAGGCGGTCTACTGGAACTTCGAGGCAGCGCGCCTCTATGAGGAATCGCTGCGGCGCGGCGAATCCCAGCTCGCCCGCGGCGGTGCGCTTTGCGCCGACACCGGCAGCCATACCGGCCGCTCGCCCAAGGACAAGTTCGTCGTCAAGGACGCGCTGACCGAGAAGAGCGTGTGGTGGGAAAACAACGGCGCGATCTCCTCGGAGCAGTTCGAGACCCTGCTCGGCGACTTCATCAAGCACGCCGAAGGCAAGGAGCTGTTCGCGCAGGACCTCTATGGCGGCGCCGATCCGGCCCACCGCGTCAAGGCGCGGGTCTTCACCGAGCTCGCCTGGCACTCGCTGTTCATCCGCAACCTCTTGATCCGGCCCGAGGCCGGCGAGATCGGAGGTTACGTACCTGAGCTGACGATCGTCGACCTGCCGACCTTCAAGGCTGATCCGAAGCGCCATGGCTGCCGCAGCGAGACGGTCATCGCGATCGACTTCTCTCGCAAGATCGTGCTGATCGGCGGCTCCGCCTATGCCGGCGAGATGAAGAAATCGGTCTTCACCTATCTGAACTACACGCTGCCGGCCAAGGGCGTGGTTCCCATGCACTGCTCGGCCAATGTCGGCTCCAAGGACGATCCGGCGATCTTCTTCGGCCTCTCCGGCACCGGCAAGACCACCCTCTCGGCCGATCCCGACCGCACCCTGATCGGCGATGACGAGCATGGCTGGTCGAAGGACGGCATCTTCAATTTCGAGGGCGGCTGCTACGCCAAGACGATCCGCCTCTCGGCCGAGGCCGAACCGCAGATCTTCGCGGCCTCGCAGCGCTTCGGCACCGTGCTCGAGAACATCGTCATGGACGAGATCTCGCGCGAGGTCGATTTCGACAACGAGACGAAGACCGAGAACACCCGTTCGGCCTATCCGCTCGACTTCATCCCGAACGCCTCGCGCTCGGGCCGCGCCGGCACGCCGAAGAACATCGTGATGCTGACCGCCGACGCCTTCGGCGTGATGCCGCCGATCGCCAAGCTGACCCCGGCCGAGGCGATGTACCACTTCCTCTCCGGCTACACCGCCAAGGTCGCCGGCACCGAGCGCGGGCTCGTCGGCGTCCAGCCGGAGTTCTCGACCTGCTTTGGCTCGCCCTTCCTGCCGCGCCATCCGTCGGAATATGCCAATCTGCTGCGCGATTTCATCGCCAAGCACCATGTCGACTGCTGGCTGGTGAACACCGGCTGGACCGGCGGCGGCTACGGCACCGGCCGGCGCATGCCGATCCGCGTGACGCGCCGCCTGCTGACGGCGGCGCTCGACGGCTCGCTCAACCGCGCCGACTTCCGCCGGGATCCTTATTTCGGTTTCGCCGTTCCCACTTCGGTGCCCGGCGTCGAGCCGCACATCCTCTATCCCGTCAAGACCTGGCAGGATAAGGCCGCCTTCGCCGAGACCGCGAAGAAACTGGTCGGCATGTTCGCCAAGAATTTCGAGAAGTTCGAGGCCCATGTCGACGACGCCGTGAAGGCCGCCGCGCCGACGAGCTCCCTCGCCGCTTGAGCGGAGCGCATTTCAACGTGCTATGAGAGGCGGCGATGAGCCGCCTCTTTTTCGTTCTCCTGCAGCTTCTGCTGACGCTCGTGGTCCTCGGCATGGCCGTCTGGGGCGTCGGGCTCCTGATTTTCCGTCTGCCTGGTGCGATCGGCATCGCCGCCGCGGTCGGCTTCGGCCTCGCCGCGCTCGCCGGCGCGATCGGCATCTGGAGCGGCGCGCCGCGCCTGCCGCTCGCCTTCGCCGTGCTGTTCGTCAGCCTGCTCGGCTGGTGGAGCAGCCTCAAGCCCTCGCATGACCGCGACTGGATTCCCGAACTCGCCCGGCTTCCCGAGATCGCACGCGAGGGCGACCGGCTGACCGTCGCCAATCTGCGCAATTTCCGCTGGCGCACCGAGGCCGACTATGATCAGCGCTGGGAAACGCGCAGCTACGACCTGACGAAGATCGAGGGCGCCGACCTCTTCCTGTCCTACTGGTCGGGCGAGGCGATCGCCCATCTGCTCGTCAGCTTCACCTTCCGCGACTCGCCGCCGCTCACCTTCTCGATCGAGGTGCGGCGTGAAAAGGGCGAGGAATGGTCGTCGCTCGCCGGCTTCTTCCGGGTCTACGAGATGGCCTATGTCGCGACCGACGAGCGCGACGTCGTCGGCCTGCGAACCCATGCGCGCGGCGAGGATGTCCGGATGTTCCGCCTGCGCACCTCGCCCGAGCAGGCGCGAGAGATCCTGCTGGCCTATGTCGCGGATGTGAACCGGCTGGCTGGCCAACCGCGCTGGTACAACACGATCGCCACCAACTGCACGACGGTCGTCTACCGACTCGTGCGCTCGGTGGCACCCGGGTGGAGCTTCACGCCGCCGCTCGATCCGCGTGTCATCCTGTCCGGCTATCTGCCGGGCTATCTCAAGGACATCGGCGCGGTCAGGCAGGACCTGCCGCTCGACGAGCTCGTCCGGCGCGGCCGGATCAGCGAGCGGGCGAGGACGATATCGCTCGACAGCCCCGATTTCTCACGGCTGATCCGCGAGGGCGTGCCGACCGCAAGACCTCAGCCATAGCCGTGCAGGCTCGCGCCATGGCGCTTGAGCCAGGCTTCCGCTTCCTCGGTGCGCGGGCAGAGCTTGTGCGTCAGCGCCCAGAAGCGATGCGAATGGTTCATCTCCTTGAGATGCGCGACCTCATGGGCGGCGAGATAGTCGAGCACCAGCGCCGGGGCGAGGATCAGGCGCCAGGAGAAGCTGAGATGGCCCTTCGAGGAGCATGAGCCCCAGCGGCTGGTGGTATCGCGCAATGTGATCTTGCGGGCGGGGATGCCGAGGACCGCGGTATGGGTGCGCACCGCCTTTTCAAGATCGGCCAAGGCCTCGCGGCGCAGGAAATCGCTGACCCGGCGCGCGACATGGGCCGCCTCGCCGCAGACCGCGATGATCGGCTCGCCCTCGGCCGAGAGCGCCGCGCGGGTCAATCCGCGCACCTTGGTCCAGTGCACGATCCGGTGCGGCACGCCGCGCAACGGCACGACGGCGCCTGGCTCGAAGGCGACACCCTGCGGGCGCTTAGCCATGCGCGCCGCGATCCAGCCGCCATGCTTCTCGGCGAAGACGCGGCCGGTGGTGAAGTCGACGCGCTCGGGCAGGGTCAGGGTGATCTCGCCGGTCGCCTGCGAGACGCGCAGCGTCAGCCGGCGCGCCGTCGCGCGTCGCTTGACGGCGACCGGGTAGAGCGTGCCGGCATGGGCGACCTCGATCCGGTCGGGATCGGGCTGGCGCCTGAACAGGGAGAACCGCATCCCGGCAATTGTGCGGGATTCGCAGCGGGAGCGGAAGAGGGCGGGCTTAACTCAGCCCGCGACCTTCAGCGCCTTGCGCGCCGTCTCCGCGGTCTCGTTGCGGCGCTCCTTGGCCGCCTTCATGTCGAGGGTCAGCATGAAGTCGGCAATGCGCGGGGCGATCTCGGAGCGGAAGCGCGAGCCGTTGAAGACGCCGTAATGGCCGACGCCCTTCTGCAGGTACTCGACCCGCATGTCGTCGGGGATGTTGACGCACAGATCATGCGTCGCCCTGGTCTGGCCGACGCCGGAGATGTCGTCGTTCTCGCCTTCGACCGTCATCAGTGCGACGCTGCGGATCGCCTTGAGGTCGACCGGCTTGCCGCGATGCATCATCTCGCCCTTGGGCAGAGCGTGTTTGACGAAGACGGTGTCGACGGTCTGCAGGTAGAACTCGGCGGTCAGGTCCATCACCGCCATGTACTCGTCATAGAAGTCGCGATGCTTCTCGGCCGAATCGCCGTCACCGGCGATGAGATGCTTGTACATGTCGTAATGCGCGGTGAGATGGCGGTCGAAATTCATCGCCATGAAACCGGAGAGCTGCATGAAGCCGGGATAGACCTCGCGGAAAGCGCCGAGATGCGGGAACGGCACGCGGGTGATGCAATTGCGACGGAACCAGTCGGTGCCGCGCTCCATGGCGAGCTGGTTGACCGCGGTCGGCGAGCAGCGCGTGTCGATCGGCCCGCCCATCAGCGTCATCGAGCGCGGCGACGAGGGATCGCCCTCGGCCTCCATGCGGGCGATCGCGGCGAGCACCGGCACGGAAGGCTGGCAGACGGCCATGACATGGGTGTCGGGGCCGAGCTTGTGCAGCATGGCGATGACGTAATCGACATAGTCGTCGAGATCGAAGCGGCCGGCCGCGAGCGGCACCAGGCGAGCATCGACCCAGTCGGTGATGTAGACCTCGTGATCGGGCAGGAAGGCCTCGACGGTGCCGCGCAGCAGCGTGGCGTAATGGCCCGACATCGGCGCGACCAGCAGCACCTTGGGCTGCGGCTTGCGGCGACCTTCGATCTTGCGGTCGAAATAGATCAGGTTGCAGAAGGGACGCTGCCAGACGACGCGCTCCTCGACCTCAACCTTGACGCCGCCCATCGTGGTGGTGTCGAGCCCGAAGGCCGGCTTGCCGTAGCGGCGCGTGGTGCGCTCGAACAATTCGCAGGAGGCGGCGATCGTGCGGCCGAACGGGGTATAGGTCAGCGGGTTCGCCGGGTTCTTGAAGGCGAGCTGCATGGCGTCGGACATGGCCCGCGCCGGGCTGACCATCATATGAACCGCCTCATAGGCGTGGTAGGCGAACGACATGGCGGCCCTTTCGCTCTTTCGCAGCGCCGCATCCCACGATGCAGTGCAGCAAGGGAATGCAGCCTAAGTAGAATTTATTCTGATTCAATCGTCCAAAGGGCTAAGATTTCCTTGTGATGCCGATTAGCCACAGCTTCCTCCTTCCTGGCCGCTTGCGGCATTGCGAAAATTGCGCGCCGTGACGATCGCCGACCTCGTTCCATCCGCCCCTGGCGGCACACCGCGCCATTTGCGGCTCGACACGCTGGTGCGCCTTCGCTGGCTGGCGATCGCCGGCCAGAGCGTCGCCGTCGCCGGTGTGCATTTCGGGCTCGGCTTCTCGCTGCCCTTCGGCTGGTGCTTCCTCGCCATCGCCGTCTCGGCCTGGCTCAACATCGCCCTGCGCATCCGCTTCCCGCTCAGCCACCGGCTGCGGGAGGGCGCGGCGACGGCGCTGCTCGGCTTCGACATCCTGCAGCTCGCGGCCCTGCTCTATCTCACCGGCGGCCTGCAGAACCCGTTCGCGATCCTGTTCCTGGCGCCAGTGATGATCTCGGCGACGGCGCTGCCGCCGCGACACACGCTGGCCCTCGGACTGCTCGCCGCTGTGCTCGCGACACTGCTCACCATCTTGCACTGGCCGCTGCCCTGGGCCGGGAGCGAGCGCCCGGTGCTGCCGCCGCAATACCAGCTCGGCAACTGGATCGCGCTTTTGCTCGGGCTCGGCTTCACCGGCATCTATGCTTGGCGCGTCGCCAAGGAGGCGCGCGACCTGTCGGAGGCGCTGGCCGCGACCGAGCTCGTGCTGGCACGCGAGCAGCACCTCTCGCAGCTCGACGGCCTCGCCGCCGCCGCCGCGCATGAGCTCGGCACGCCGCTCGCCACGATTGCGCTGGTCGCCCGCGAGCTCTCGCGACTCGCCCCGGCCGAAGGCGAGATGGCGGAGGACATCACCTTGCTGCGCGAGCAGGTCGAGCGTTGCCGCGGCATCCTCGGCAAGCTCGCCTCGCTGCAGGACGACGATGCCGGCCCGCTCGACCAGCTCTCGCTCAGCCTGTTGATCGAGGAAGCCGCCGGGCCGCAGCGGCCCTTCGGCGTGCCGTTCGAGATCGCGCTGATCGGCGAGAAGCCAGAGCCGGTCTGCCGGCGCAATCCCGGCATGAACTACGGGCTCGGCAACATCGTCGACAACGCCGTCGACTTCGCCCGCTCCAAGGTGACGATCACGGCGCAGTGGACCGACGTAGCCGTCATCCTGACCATCGCCGATGACGGGCCGGGCTTCACGCCGGAAGTGCTGCTGCGCGCAGGCGATCCCTATCTTTCGCGCTCGCATGACAAGGAATCGCGCGCCGGCGGCGGCCTCGGCCTCGGCCTGTTCATCGCCAAGACGCTGCTGGAACGCAGCGGCGCGACGCTGGAATTCTCCAATTTGCCATTGCCGGCGACCGGCGCCAGCATCCGGATCACCTGGTTGCGGGCCGTGTTCGAACGCGACGATCGACCCACCGGACCTTCAAACCCGGAGCTTTTGGCCCCATATGCGACAGAATGAGGCGTTGCGGCGTTTCAGCGCGTCGCGCAATCGGTAGAATGGATATTAAGCCGGACAGTTACCCGCCCGGCAGGAGATGATGGCGATGGACACGGCGCCGATGACAGGCGAGCTCACCGATACGGCCGGCAGGGACATGTCTCTTCTGCTCGTCGACGACGACAAGCCGTTCCTGAACCGCCTCGCCCGCGCCATGGAAGGCCGCGGCTATTCGGTGAGGATCGCAGAGTCCGTCCAGGCCGGGCTCGCCGCGGTCGAGGAGGCGGCACCGGCCTATGCGGTGATCGACCTGCGCCTCGGCGACGGCAACGGGCTCGACGTGATCGCCCGTCTCAAGGAGAAGCGCCCGGATGCACGCGGCGTCGTCCTGACCGGCTACGGCAATATCGCGACCGCGGTCAGCGCGGTGAAGCTCGGCGCTTATGACTTTCTCGCCAAGCCCGCTGATGCCGACGAGATCCATTCGGCGCTGGCCGCAGGCCCCAATGCGCGTCCGGTGCCGCCGGAAAACCCGATGTCGGCCGACCGCGTGCGTTGGGAGCACATCCAGCGCGTCTATGAACTGTGCAGCCGCAATGTCTCGGAGACGGCGCGCCGGCTCGGCATGCACCGGCGAACCCTGCAGCGCATCCTCGCCAAGCGCGCCCCGCGATGAGCGGGACGGCGCTGCCGGAGCGCATCAGCGAAGAGCTGATCGCCGAGCTGGTCGACACCTTCTACGGCCGGGTGCGGCTGGACCCGCTGATCGGCCCGATCTTCCTCGAAAAGCTCGGCGACGATTGGGACGCCCATCTCGCCAAGCTGCGTGATTTCTGGTCGTCGGTGACGCTGATGAGCGGGCGCTATCGCGGCAAGCCACAGCAGGTCCACATGCCGCTTCCGCTCGAGATGCAGCATTTCGAGCGCTGGCTCGCGCTGTTCGAATCGACGGTCACCGAGCTCTGCACCGGCCCAGCCAGGTTCCTGTTCATCGACCGCGCCCATCGCATCGCCGACAGCCTGCAGATCAGCCTGAACATCGGCCCGAAGGCGCTCGTCCTGCCGGCGCGCGCGGCGAGCTAGGTTCCCGGATCCTCCAGAAGCGCCAGCCGCCCGGCCGCCAGCCTGGCGAAGGCGATGGCCAGCATTTTCCGGCGCGCCGGTGCCAGCTGATGGCGCGGCGGCTCGCGCAGCAACTCGCCGCCAAAGGCGTCGGCGACGATCAGGCCGACATCCTCGGGCAGGACCTCTAGCGGAAATTCCGGAGCGACCGCGAAGAGGAAACCGTCGCAATAATCGCGGTAATCCGGCCATTTGCCATCGACGCGGTAATCCTCGATCCCCGACTTGACCTCGACCACCAGCAATTCGCCGGATGGCGAGAGCGCGACGATGTCGCCGCGCCGGCCATTGGCGAAGGTCATCTCCTTGACGATGGCATAGCCGCGCTCGCGCAGATGGCGCGAGGCGCCGCGGCAGACGGCACGGGTGATCTCCGGCCGCGCAGGCGGCGGATTGAGGGCGGAATCGGAGAGCGCCATATCTGTTATGTTCTTCTTTTGTGCTCGCCGATGCAAGAGCTGCTTGCGGCAAGCAGCCGGATGGCTATGGTCCGCCCGCCTTGGAACGTTTCGCGCCCCTCCTGCTGATCGCATTCGCCGCCGGCCTGGCCTTCGTGCTGTGCCTGGCCCTGCGGCCTCTGATGATGCGCTATGCGCTGGCGCGGCCGAATGCCCGTTCCAGCCACCGCACGCCGACGCCGCAGGGCGGCGGCATCGCCGTGCTCGCCGGTGCTTTCCTGGCGTTGGGACTCGCGCTCGCCTTCATTCCGATGGATGTGGGCGCCCGGCAAGGCCTCGTCCTGGTCATGGCCGCCTCCGCTTTGCTGGCCGTGGTCGGCGCCTGGGACGACATCAGGCCACTCTCGCCGGCGCTGCGCCTGCCACTGCAATTCCTCTGCGTCGGCATCGTCGTCTTCTACGCCGCGCCCGACGTGCGGCTGCTGCCGGAGACATTGCCGCTCTGGGCCGAGCGCGTCCTTGCCCTGATCGCCGGTGCCTGGTTCGTCAACCTCGTCAATTTCATGGACGGGATCGACTGGATCACCCTCGCGGGGCTGGTGCCGCTCGCCGCCGCGATCGTGCTCGCTGCCGGCCATGGCATCGTCGACCCCGCCACCGGCCTTCTTGCCGCGGCGCTGCTCGGCGGCCTCCTCGGCTTTTCCCCGCTCAACAAGCCGGTGGCGCGCATCTTCCTCGGCGATGTCGGGGCTTTGCCGCTCGGCCTGCTCGGAGCCTATCTGCTCTACCGCCTCGCCGGCACCGGCGCGCTGACCGCAGCGCTGATCCTGCCGCTCTATCACGTGATGGATTCGACGATCACGCTGCTGCGCCGCCTGGTGCGAGGCGAAAAGGTCTGGCAGGCGCACCGTTCGCATTTCTACCAGCAGGCGACCGATAACGGCTTCAGGGTCATCGAGATCGTCGCGCAGATCGGCCTGCTCAATCTTGCCCTGATCGCACTCGCAGCGATCAGCATCGCCGTGCCGGCACTCTGGGCACAGCTCGGCTGCCTGTCGATGGCGCTGGCGCTGACGATCGGCCTGCTGCGCCGCTTCTCGCGCAAGCGGGCGCGGCCATGAGCGAGCGCATCCTGCTCACCGGCGCGAGCGGCTTCGTCGGCCAGCATCTGCTGCGCGACCTCGCCGCGCGCGGCTATCGCGTGCGGACGGCCGGGCGGGCCGCAAAGCCTGCCAGCCCCGATGTCGAGCATGTCGCGATCGGCGATCTCGGCGCGCCGATCGACTGGCAGCCGCTGCTCGACGGCGTCGACCACGTCGTCCACAGCGCCGGATTGGCCCATGCCGACGGCGACATCCCGGAGGACCGCTACCAACAGGTCAACACGCAGGCGACGCTGGCGCTGGCGCGGGCAGCGCAGGCGGCAGGCGTGCGGCGCTTCGTCTTCCTGTCCTCGATCCGGGCGCAGGCCGGGCCGATTGGTAGCAAGCCACTGACCGAGGCCGATACGCCTGCCCCGACCGACGCCTATGGCCGCTCCAAGCTGGCGGCCGAACAGGGGCTCGCCGGGCTCGATCTCGACTGGGTCGCGCTGCGGCCGGTGCTTGTCTACGGGCCGGGGGTGAAGGCCAACATGGCGGCGCTCCTCAAGCTGGCGAAGCTGCCTGTGCTGCTGCCGCTTGGTGCGCTCTCAGCGAAGCGCTCGCTGCTGGCGATCGAGAACCTCACCGATGCGGTTGCCTTCGCGCTGACGGGGGCCTGCCCGGCCAGGCGCAGCTACATCGTCGCCGATCCGGAGCCCCTCTCGGTCGCGCAGATGCTCGCCGCGATGCGCGCCGGCCTCGGACGCGGGCCAGGGCTGATCCCCGTCCCGTCGGCGCTGCTGGCGCTGGCAGCTCGGCTCGCCGGGCGCGCGGGCGCCTATGAGCGATTGGCGAACGGGCTCGTCGCCTCGCCGGCTGCGCTGATCAAGGCTGGCTGGCGGCCGCCTGCGGAGACGAAGGCTGCGCTGGCGCAACTGGCGGCAAGCCGGGCCGACGCCGGCTGAAATCGGGGATCGCCGCTTCGAGCACCGCCTCGGCGCCGAGCCTGTCCTGCGCTGCCAGCGCCCGCTCGAGCTCGTCGAGCCAGCCCTGCATGCGTTCGCGGCCGGCGAAGATCGGCTTGGCCGCCATGACACCGTCGAGCCCGGTCTCGGCCATCGGCTCGTCCTTGGCGAAGAGGATCTCGTTCAGGCGCTCGCCCGGCCGGACGCCGGTCACGGCGATCTCGATGTCGACGCCCGGCTCATAGCCGGCGAGGCGGATCATGCGCTCGGCAAGATCCATTATCTTGAGC
Organism: Bosea sp. 29B; assembly: GCF_902506165.1. Classification (NCBI taxonomy): domain Bacteria; kingdom Pseudomonadati; phylum Pseudomonadota; class Alphaproteobacteria; order Hyphomicrobiales; family Alloboseaceae; genus Allobosea; species Allobosea sp. 29B. Next base: position 2,170,357 of record NZ_LR733817.1, on the reverse strand, counting down.
GGCTGACCCATCTTCAGCACATAGACGGCGGCGCGCTCGTCCTGCGCCTCGTGCTCGGGCGCATGAGAGGCCGAGGTCAGCACGAGGTCGCAGGCCTCGCGGATGGTCATGAAGTAGCGGATCATCTCCGGGCTGGTGACGGTGACCGGCCCGCCGCGCTCGATCTGCGCCTTGAACTTCGGCACCACCGAGCCGACCGAGCCGAGCACGTTGCCGAAGCGGACCGCGACGAGGCGCGTGCCGCGATTGCCATTGGCGAACTCGGCATCGCGCGCCTGGGCGTACATCTCGGCGAAGCGCTTGGTCGCGCCCAGCATCGAGACCGGCTCGATCGCCTTGTCGGTCGAGATCATCACGAAGATGCCGGCGCCGGCGGCAATCGCCGCCTCGATCGCGACAACCGAGCCGAAGATGTTGGTCTTGATGCCCTCGCCCCAATCGGCCTCAAGGTAGGGCACATGCTTCAGCGCGGCGGCATGGATGACGATGTCGGGCGCGAAGGCCTTGAACAACGGGCCGAGACGGGCCTCGTCGCGGACATCGGCGAGCGCACCGGTGACCCGCATCGGGAGATCCTGGGCGGCCAGCGCCTCGGTGACGTGGAACAGCGCCGGCTCGGAATTCTCGACGACGAGCAGTTCCACCGCGCCGAAGGCAGCGCAGCGCAGGCAGATCTCCGAGCCGATCGAGCCGCCGCCGCCGGTGACGATGACGCGCTTGCCCTTGAGGAAGCCTTCGAGCCGCGCCCGATCGATCTTGACCGAGGGGCGCACCAGGAGGTCCTCGATCTCCAGAGGAGCCAGCTCATTGCCGCGCATGCCCTCGCCGAGCGTATCGAGCCGCGAGATCGGGATGGCGAGTTTGCGGGTGTGGGCGAGCCATTTGTCCGGCTCGGCCTCGGGCGCGAGCGCGCTCGGCGTCGCGACGATACGGCGGAACGGCTCGCCGCGCTCGCTGGCGTCGGTCGCGATCGTGTCAATCTGCGAGAGCAAGCCGAGCACCGGCACGCCACGGATGGACTGCCCGAGATCATCGGGCCTCGGCGAGAGGACGCCGGCCGGCCGCATCTTGCCCATCGCGCCCGATTCCATCGCCCGGATCACGATTTCGATGTCGACGGCGCGGCCGAGCAGCAGGGCCGGCAGGCTGGCCCCGCGCGCGGCCTGGTGCTTGGAGCGGGAATATTTGAAATAGCGATAGGCCAGGCGCGGGCCACCCAGCAGCGCAACCTGCACCAGCCAATAGAGGACAATCGTGATCTTGCCGAAAAAATAATAGCCGTAGAGATTCGGCGCGACGAGCACGTAGTCGACGACCAGCAAGGTCAGGGTCAGGACCGTGACCGCCCGGACGATGTTCGAGAGATCCGGCAGCGAGGCGAACCGCCATTTCGAGCGATAGAGCTGGAAGAACCAGTACACTGCCCCGGCATAGGCGACGAAGAAGGGCAGGATCTTCGGCAATTGCCGCATCCGCTCCTCGAACAGCCAGCCATCGAAGCGCACGGCGAAGACGAAGACGATCGCGAGCGCCGTCATCGCCAGGTCATGGGCGACCACGGCGAGCTTCTTGGCGCTCTGTTTGTTGAGATTCAGCATGCGCGGCGGGGTATCCCGCTCCGCCAGCGCCTTGTCAACGCAGGTCGGAGCTGCCGGTCAGGCAGCGGAGCGGACGGCGCCCAGCCCGGCGAGGATGAAATCGATCATCTCCTCGACGGTCGGGCCGGGAAGCTCGGCACATTGGCCGAGCAGGAGCGGATGACAGAAGCGCAGCATCGCCATGCGTACACAATGGGTCGCGGTAACCGGATCGCGGGCGGTGAACTCGCCCCTGGCGATGCCGTCGGCGACGACGGAGCGCAGGATCGCGTCATAGCGCTCGATATGGCCGCGGATGACGTCCCAGCTCTCCTCCATGGCGCAGGCGACCATTTCATGCAGGCGGTGGTTGTCGAGATAGCGGGCCGCATTGATGCGGCAGGTCGCGGCGAGGATGTCGCGCAGGCGCTCGCTCGCCGGACGCTTCTCGGCGGCGATCGCTGCGACGGTCGCCTCGAGTTCGCTCATCGAGCGCTCGGCAACGGCCTCGTTGATCGCCTTCTTGGAGTCGAAGAAACGATAGACATTCGCCGGACTCATGCGCAGCGACTTGGCGATATCGGCGACAGTGGTCTTCTGATAGCCGATCTGGCGGAAGAACCGCTCGGCGACATCGATGATGTCGTGCCTTGTATCGCGCTCTACTGTGCTCATGCCACAGCAACTTCCCGGTCTGTTGACTTGTTCCCGTAGGCCGTCTGCGGACGCCATCGTTGACTATGACGAATTTCGTCATTCGTCAACAAATTGAACGGCAAAGCTTTATTTGTGTTCTCCTGACAGTTTTTCGCAAAACACCCGTTCGATGTCAGGAGCGCGAACGCGCCAATGCGAGGATGGCGTCGATGTCGAGATGGCGTTCCAGATGCCCGGCCAGGCGGTCGAGCGCCGCTTCCACGGCAGGTTCATAGGCTTCACCCTCCGCCAGCGGCTTTCCCGCCAGATTTTCGAGCCAGGCGCGGCGCAGCGGATCCGAGGTCAGGACGCCATGGAGATAGGTCCCGACCACCCTTCCGTCGGCGCTGCGGGCCCCTTCCGACCGGCCGTCGACGCGGAACGGTGCCCGCGCGCGGTCCGGCCCGTCGCTGACGCCGAGATGGATCTCGTAGGCGCGGCCCGCCGTGCCGCTCTCCGGATGGGCGACCGCGACCTCGCGCACCGTCTTGTCCGGCGTGAGCTCGGTCTCGATATCGAGCAGGCCGAGCCCGGGGGCGGCGCCGGCCGGGCCTTCGAGCCCGAGCGGATCGCGCACGGTCTTGCCGAGCATCTGGTAGCCGCCGCAGAGACCGAGGACATGGCCGCCGCGGCGGCGATGGGCGAGGATGTCGATATCCCAGCCCTCCTCCCGCAGCCTGGCGAGATCGCGCAGGGTCGTCTTCGAGCCTGGCAGGATCACCAGGGCGGCGTCGCCCGGCAATGGCGTGCCGGGGCCAATGAAGACAAGCTCGACGCCGGGCTCGAGCTTGAGCGGATCGAGATCGTCGAAATTGGCGATGCCGGGCAGGACCGGCACGGCGATCTTCAGCGCGCCATCGCGAGCTGGGGCGCCCCGGATCAAGTCGAGCCCGTCCTCGGCCGGCAGACGCGCGGCATCGGCGAACCAGGGCACGACGCCGAGGCTCGGCCAGCCGGTCGCCCTAGTTATCGTGTCGAGCGCAGGCGTGAACAGGCCGACATCGCCACGGAAGCGGTTGATGGCGAAGCCGCGGATCATCGCCCGGTCCTCGGCATCGAGCACGGCATGGCTGCCGACGAGGCTGGCGATGACCCCGCCGCGGTCGATATCGCCGACGAGGATCGCCGGAACGCCGGCAGCACGCGCAAAGCCGAGATTGGCGATGTCGCGGGCGCGCAGATTGGTCTCGGCCGGCGAACCAGCGCCCTCGACCAGGATCAGGTCGGCGCCGTCGCTCAGTCGCTCGAAGCTCTCCAGCACCTTCGGCAGGAAATCGCCGCGGCGGCTGAAATCCCCCGAGGAGAGATGGCCGGCGACACGGCCCTGCAGGATGATCTGACTGCCGCGGTCGCTCTCAGGCTTGAGCAGCACCGGGTTCATGTCGACGTCAGGCGCGATCCGGGCGGCGCGCGCCTGCAGTGCCTGGGCCCGGCCGATCTCGCCCTGTGCGGTCGCAGCGGCATTGTTCGACATGTTCTGCGGCTTGAACGGGCGGACCTTGAGCCCGCGATCGGCGAAGAGGCGGCAGAGGCCGGCGACGAGCAGCGACTTGCCGACATTGGAGCCGGTGCCGAGCAACATCAGGGCAGGGATTCGATGGGAGGGATGCATGGAGCCTGCCTAGCTCGCTTCCTGCCCCAGAAAAAGCTCACCGATCCACGTCAGCGTCCCACGGCTCCAAAGGGGCGAAGAAACCGCAGAAGTGCTGGCGTGAACCGGCTGAGAGGTAGAAAACACTGACTACTGACGAATGTCAATATTCATCACTCCGCATAATCTGCCACTTTTTCGGGACGATGCACACCGGCGTTGCGCGTGCTATGGCGGCATCCGAGCCTTTACGCCCGCCTTCCCGAGTGAAGCCAGCCGCGATGAACCCAATCTTCTCCGCCCTTCCGACGACGATCTTCGAAACCATGTCGCGGCTCGCGCGCGAGCACCAGGCCGTCAATCTCGGCCAGGGCTTCCCCGACGATCCCGGCCCCGAGGATGTCCGCCGCAAGGCGGCGCAGGCCGTGATCGAGGGCTGGAACCAGTACCCGCCGATGATGGGCCTGCCTGAGCTGCGCCAGGCGACGGCGACGCATTTCCGGCATTGGCAGGGTTTGGAGCTCGATCCGGAGGCCGAGGTGATGATCACCTCCGGCGCGACCGAGGCGATCGCCGGGGCGCTGATGGCACTCATCTCGCCCGGCGACGAGGTCGTGCTGTTCGAGCCGATGTACGACGCCTACCTGCCGCTGGTGCGGCGTGCCGGCGGCATTCCCAAATTCGTGACGCTGACGCCGCCGCATTTCGGGCTCAGCGAGGAGGCGCTGGCGAAAGCCTTCTCGCCGAAGACCAAGGTGGTGCTGTTCAACAACCCGCTCAACCCGACCGCGACCAATTTCAGCGAAGCCGATCTCGACCTCCTGGCCTCGTTCTGCGTCCGGCACGATGCGTGCGCGATCTGCGACGACGTCTGGGAGCATGTCGTCTTCGACGGCCACCGCCATCAGCCGTTGATGAGCCGGCCCGGCATGCGCGAGCGTACGGTCAAGATCTCCTCGGCCGGCAAGATCTTCTCGCTGACCGGCTGGAAGGTCGGGATGGTGATGGCGGCGCCCGAGCTGATGCGCGTGCTCGCCAAGGCGCACCAGTACATCACCTTCACCACGCCGCCGAACCTGCAGGCGGCGGTCGCCTATGGCCTCGGCAAGGACGACGCCTATTTCGAAGGGATGCGCGCCGATTTCCAGCGCTCGCGCGATCGCTTCGCCGGCGGCCTCAACGATCTCGGCTTCAGCGTGCTGCCGAGCGCCGGCACCTATTTCCTCAATGTCGACATCAGCCCGCTCGGCGAGAGCGACGACGTCGCCTTCTGCCAGCGACTGGTCGCCGAGCACGGCGTCGCCGCGATCCCGGTCAGCGCCTTCTACGCGGAAGGGGCGGTGCGCAATGTCGTGCGCTTCTGCTTCGCCAAGCACGATGCGACGCTGGACAAGGCGCTGGAGCGGCTCGCTGCCCTGCGCGTCAGGGCCTGATCAGCTTTTCCGAAGGGTCTCGACGAGGACTGCGGCCCGCCGCAACTTCGGCTCACGCCGCTTGGCCTCGGCTGCGAGGCCAAGGCCGCGCAGCGTCTCGATCGCCATGACGAGTTCGGTGGTCGCCTTCTCAGCCTCAACGCGGTCGCGGATGCGCTCAGCCAGCTCCAGCCGCGCCTCGGCCCGGTTGGCGGCGCTTTCGGCCCAGAGCGAGGGCACGATCTCACGGCGCCTGACGTCCAATGCCGCGTCGAAGGCGGCGATCGCTTCCTCCAGCACGACTGGCTCGTTGTAATAGCCGGCGAGGCCGACCAGCGCGGCCCCGATCCGGTCCTGCACCTCGGCCCATTCAAGCGGGGCGCTCTCGCGCGGCCGGTCGTCGAGCACCAGCTTGAAACAGTTCACCGCCGCTTCGAAGGCCGAGACGCCGCTGGCACGAAGGCCGAGCGCGACATGGGCCTTGCCGAGCTCCCATTGCAGCCGGCCCCATTCACGCGGCATGTCGGCGCGCGTCATCCCTGACAGTCCGGCGCGGAAGGCGGCAACTCCATCGTCGAGCAGGCCGGCATCGTCCTCGATCTCGCCGAGCCGGGCCAGCGCCTCGCCGAGCCTGGTCTGCAGCGTGGTCCAGAGGCGCGGCGCCTTGGCGCGCTGCAGATCCTCCAGGGTCGTGCGGTAGATTTCGACCACCTGCCGTAGCAGGGAGCCGCCGCCCTCATAATGCGACAGGCCGGTGAGAGAGCGCGCCAGCCGAAGCTGCGTCTCCGCCCAGGGCACGGTCTGGTCGAAATTGTCGAGCTTGGCGAGCAGGCCACGCAATTGGCCGATCGAAGCGACGAAAGCGGACTTGTCGGAGAAGTCGGCGCCGCGCCGCGCCAATGCATCGGCCTGCATCCAGGCATAGGTGAGCCCGCTGCCAGCTTCAGCGGAATCGGCGATCAGCGCCGCCTCGGCATAGCGCTCGGCGGCTTCGCCATAGGCTTTCGGATTGAGATGCAGCATCGCCACCGCACCACGATCGGCACGCCCGGCAGCGGCGGCGAGCAGGCGGTCGCGGGAGAGCGCATCGGGAGCGGCCGCGCCATCGAGATTGCGCTGCTCGGCCAAGGCGAGCAGGCGGTCGGCTTCGGCGAGCCGGCCCTCGGCCAGCGCCTGGATGGCCAGCGCCTGCAATCTGTCGCGTTCCGGATCGTTGCCGGCCGGCCTGGCGAGCCGGGTCTGCAGGCTGCGGAAATCTCCGGCGCGGCGCGCCAAGTTGTTCTCGATCCGAGTGAAGTCGGGCTTGCCGGAGGCGTCGCCCATCGAGGCGAGCACCCCGAGCAACAGCGCGGGGGGAACACCCTCGCGCTGCGAGACACGGGCCAGGATGGTAGCGAGCTCCGGATTCACGTTTCCCGCCACCCTAGATCACGATGAATTTGGATCGAATCGATCCAAACTCATAAAACGTGATCGATTCTAAGAATTTAGAGCAGGATTCCAGCGAAAAACCGGTTCCCACTTTTTCGCATCCTGCTCTAGTGCGACAGCGATCAGATCGCGGCGATGACCGCGATCTCGACCGTGAACTGCGGTCCGGCGAGCTTGGCCTCGACGGTGGCGCGGCCCGGCGTGTTGCCGGCCGACACCCAGCCGTCCCAGACGGCGTTCATCTCGGCGAAGGTCGACATGTCGGAGAGCCAGATGTTGACCATCAGCAGCTTCGACTTGTCGGTGCCGGCCTCAGCGAGGAGCCCGTCGATGATCGAGAGAATGTCCTTGGTCTGCTCGCCGACGCTCTTGCCGGCAGCCTTGTCGGCGACCTGACCGGCAAGATAGACCGTGTTGCCATGCACGACGGCCTTCGACATGCGCGGGCCGGGGGCGATGCGCTTGATGCTCATGATCTGGTCTCCATCAGAAGGGGCCTCGCTGGTAGCCCGAGACCGGAATCCGCGCAAATGCTTATGCAGCAGCGGCCCAGCCCGCCCAGAGCAAGGCATAGCGTGCCGACTTGCCGATGAACACCAGCAGGATGAAACGTAGCAGCGGATAGTTGAGCGAGCCCGCAACGAAGGTCAGCGGATCGCCGCCGATCGGCAGCCAGGAGAAGAGCAGCGAAGGCCAGCCGAAGCGGGCGAACCAACCCTGCGCCTTGGCGAAGCGCACGGGATCGGGCCGCAATCGCGCCGGCAGGCGCTCGACGCCGCCCGTCGCGATCAGCCGGCCGAGCCACCAGTTGACGACCGAGCCGGCCGTGTTGGCAACCGAGGCGACGATGAAGAGCAGCGTCGGATCGACCGATTTCGCCGCCAGGAGCCCGATGAAGACAGCCTCGGACTGCGCCGGCAGCAGCGTCGCGGCGACGAAGGCAGCGCCGGCCATCAGGCCGAGGGACGCGAAATCGAGCGGCATCAGTCCAGCATCGTGGCGAGCGCTTTGACGGTGTTGGCGTTGCGCAGCGTTCCGATGCCGAGCTTCTTCGTCGTCAGATGCGAGAGCAGCCTGGTCTCGCTCGGCCTGCCACCGAAATCGATCCAGAGGTCGCCGTCGGAGAGGGCCAGCGCAATGCCGGGCGCGGCGAGCCCGCGGAGCATGGAGAGGACGTCAGAGCCGAGCGGCTTTCGCATGACGCGGATACCGATATCGGCGCCATTCCCTTCAGGGAACGGGTTTTGGGCGGCGAGCCGCCGCCAGTCCCCGGCCTTACGCGCGATGATGTCGACATGCTTGCCGAAACGGGCGCGGAAGCCCGCTTCCAGCCGCCCCTCGACCGCCGCGAGAGGCGCATCCTCGCCCTCGAAGATCAGATTGCCGGTGGCGACCCAGCTGCGCACGTCGCCAAAGCCCGCCTCCGCCGCCATGGCCTTGAGGTCCGCCATGACCACGCGCCCGCCGGGGCCGAGCACGATCGAGTGCAGCAGGGCGACATAGATCGTCATCGTGTTCTGGACCCGGCGGCTCGATGCCCGCCCTAGAGCCGCCGCAGCGCGACCTGCTGGATGCGGTGGCTCGCGCCCTTGGTCAGGATCAGGCTGGCGCGCTGGCGGGTCGGCACGATGTTCTCGCGCAGATTGGGCAGGTTGATGCCGGTCCAGAGCTTCTCGGCGATGGAGAGCGCCTCCTCCTCGCCGATCTCGGCGTATTTGCGGAAGAAGGAGCGCGGATCGCGGAAGGCGGTCTGGCGCAGCGTCATGAAGCGGTTGACGTACCAGCGGTGCAGGTCGTTCTCGTCGGCGTCGAGATAGACCGAGAAGTCGAAGAAGTCCGACACGATCGGGGTGACCGTGCCGTCCTTCGGCAGGCGGCTCGCCTGCAGCACGTTGAGCCCCTCGAGGATCAGGATGTCCGGCCGCTCGACTGTGACCTGCTCGCCGGGCACCACGTCGTAGACCAGGTGCGAATAGACGGGGGCGCTGACAGCGCGCTTGCCGGCCTTCACATCCGAGAGGAAACGCAGGATCGCAGCGCTGTCATAGCTTTCCGGGAAGCCCTTGCGCTGCATCAGGCCGCGTCGCTCGAGCTCGGCATTGGGCAGAAGGAAGCCGTCGGTGGTGACGAGCTCGACCTTGGGCGTGTTCGGCCAGCGCGAGAGCAAAGCCTTCAGCACGCGCGCCGTGGTCGACTTGCCGACGGCCACCGAGCCGGCGACGCCGATGACATAGGGGACCTTGACCTCGGCCTCGGCCATCAGGAAGCGCTGCGTCGCCTTGAACAGCCCTTGCGTTGCGGCGACGTAGAGTGAGAGCAGGCGCGAGAGCGGCAGGTAGATCGCGACGATCTCGTCGAGCGAGATCGGGTCGTTGATCGATTGCAATTTGGTCAGATCGTCGACCGAGAGCGTCAGCGGTGCATCGGCCCGCAAATGCGCCCACTCGTCGCGCGAGAAGCTGCGATAGGGCGAGACCAGATCGGGGGCGGATGGCGCCGCGAGCGGACGCTGGTCCATGATACCCCCCGTATTCCAAGCTTCGAGGTTCAACGCGACCGCCTCGACTTTCAAACCTTGGGCACGACCAGGCCCTAACGGGGCCGCGCCGCCTTTTCGGCCAGGCCGGAGCGCGCGGTACGGGCCTCAAGCTGGCTCAAGACGTCCCGCAATGCAACATCGCGGGACTTCAGCACGACCAAAAGATGATAAAGCACATCGGCGCTCTCGGCGATCAGTTCGTCGCGATCACCTTTCACGGCCGCGATGACGGCCTCGACCGCCTCCTCGCCGAATTTCTTGGCGGCGCGCTCGGGCCCGGCGGCGAGGAGCTTGGCCGTCCAGGATTCCTCCGGCGCGGCGCTCGCGCGCTCGGCAACGATGCGTTCGAGATCGGCGAGGGTGAAAGTCGTCATCGCTCAATCCAGCCGCATCGCCAGCCCGGCGGCGGCCATGTGCGCCTTGGCCTGCGGGATGCTGTAGGTGCCGAAATGGAAGATCGAGGCGGCGAGCACGGCCGAGGCATGGCCGTCGCGCACGCCGGCAACGAGGTCGTCGAGGTCGCCGACGCCGCCCGAAGCGATCACCGGCACCGAGACCGCGTCGGCAATGCGCTGGGTCAGGCCGATATCGTAACCCGATTTCGTGCCGTCGCGGTCCATCGAGGTCACCAGCAACTCGCCGGCGCCGAGCGAAACGACCTCGCGCGCAAAGGCGATGGCATCGATGCCGGTGGCGTTGCGCCCACCATGGGTGAAGATCTCCCAGCGACCGGGCGTGACCTGCTTGGCGTCGATGGCGACGACGATGCACTGGTCGCCGAACTTTTCCGCGGCTTCCTTGACGAAGGGGCGGTTGGTCACCGCCGCGGTGTTGATCGCGACCTTGTCGGCGCCGGCCAGCAGCAGTGCGCGGATGTCCTCGACCTTGCGCACGCCGCCGCCGACGGTCAGGGGCATGAAGCAGGCCTCGGCCGTACGGGTGACGACGTCGAGCAAGGTGCCGCGCGCCTCATGGCTCGCGGTGATGTCGAGGAAGCAGAGCTCGTCGGCGCCTGCCGCGTCATAGGCTTTGGCCGCCTCGACGGGATCGCCGGCATCGACGAGATCGACGAACTTGACGCCCTTGACGACACGGCCGTCCTTGACGTCGAGGCAAGGGATGATGCGGGTCTTCAGGGTCATCGGTGGGCCTGCCCGAGCGGGAGCGACAAAAACGGGTCGGCGCATATAGCGCCGCCGCTGCACTGCACGCAAACGCAGCGCGCACCGGCCGGATTGATCGCCGCCACGATCCCTGCTCTCTTGCGCGCCACAAGCAAAATCGAGGGGATTTTCATGACGATCACATCGCCCTTCAAGGGCCTGAAACTGGCTGTGCTGAGCGCCGTGGCCGGGCTCGGTGTGAGCGCCGCCGCGCTGGCACAGGCTCCGGCCAGCCAGCTCGAGACGATCCAGAGCCGCGGTGCCCTGCAGGTCTGCACGACCGGCGACTACAAGCCGTTCACGCTCGCCAAGGACGGCAGCTTCGAGGGCATCGACATCGAGCTCGCGAAATCGCTGGCGAAGGCCATCGGCGTCGAGGCCAAGTTCGTGCAGACGAAATGGGCCGACCTGATGAACGATTTCACCGGCGGCAAATGCGACATCGCCATGGGCGGCATCTCGGTCACGCTCGACCGGCAGAAACGCGCCTTCTTCTCCGCGCCCTATCTGATCAACGGCAAGGCGCCGATCGCGCGCTGCGCCGATGTCTCGAAGTTCCAGACCGTCGCCGACATCGACAAGCCGGAGACGCGCGTCATCGTGAATCCCGGCGGCACCAATGAGCGCTTCGTGCGCGCCAACTTCAAGCAGGCCAAGATCGAGATCTTCCCGGACAATGTCACGATCTGGGACCAGATCCTCGCCGGCAAGGCCGATATCATGGTGGCTGAATCGATCGAGACCAAGGTCCAGGAGAAGATCCGGCCGGGCTTGTGCGCCATCAATCCCGACTCCCCCCTGCAATATGGCGAGATGGGCTATCTGCTGCCGCGCGGCGACACCGTCTTCAAGGCCTTCGTCGACCAGTGGCTGCACCTCGCCAAGGCGACCGGCGAGTTCGGCACGATCTACAACCAGTTCGTCCGCTGATCCTTCAGCCTGGCTGCGCCGCTCCGCTGACAGATCGCGGCGCGGCGCAACCTGAAGCATGTTTCGGCACAGCGGGATGCAACGCCTGCTAGGCGAGCGATGCGTGCCCGGCACGGGCGCCCTCGCCTGCATGGCGGTTGAACCTGCCCCTGCACGCTGCTCTCCTTGCGGCAACGACAAAAGAGGGGACGAGGGCTTTTCATGCTGTCGACGATCATCCGCGGTGCGTTCGCCACCGCCTGCGCAGGCTTGTCCTCGATCGGCACCGTCCAGGCGCAAGCGCCTGCGAGTGCGCTCGATGCGATCCAGAGCGCCGGCACGCTCCGCATCTGCACCACCGGCGACTACAAGCCGTTCACCAATGCCGTCGGCGAGAGCTTCGAGGGCATCGACATCGAGATGGCGAAGTCGCTCGCCAAGGCGATCGGCGTCGAGCCGAAGTTCGTGCGGACGAAATGGGCCGAGTTGATGGCCGATTTCACCGGTGGCAAATGCGACGTCGCCATGGGCGGCATCGGCGTGACGCTGGAACGGCAGAAGCGCGTGTTCTACTCGGAGCCGGCACTGCGGACCGGCAAGATTCCGCTGGCACGCTGCGCCGACAAGGACAAGTTCCAGAGCGTCGCCGACATCGACAAGCCCGGCGTCACCGCGATCGCCAATCCCGGCGGTACCAATGAGCGCTTTGCCAAGAGCAACTTCAAGCAGGCCAAGATCACGCTGCACCAGGACAATGTCGGCATCTTCGACGAGATCCTGGCCGGGCGCGCCGATGTGTTCGTCACCGAGGCGATCGAAGCGACCGTGCAGCAGAAGCTGAAACCGGGCCTCTGCGCGATCAATCCCGACAAGCCGCTGACCTTCATCGAGATCGGCTATCTGCTGCCGCGCGGCGACGTGATCTTCAAGGCCTTCGTCGACCAATGGCTGCACATCGCCAAGGCCACCGGCGAGTACCAGCGCTATTACGAGCAGTATCTGCGCTGAGGTTCCGGCGGTTCCGGGTGGAAGCATCCTGGCCGGTGGTCGAAAGACCGCGAGCCGGCCGGTTCACCCGTCGTTCACGCTCGTGCCAGCCGGATCGATCATTGCACGATTTGCGCTGTCAGTTGCCGTCGGGGAAGCCTAGCATCGGCAGCGCTGACAAAGCACGCGCCGCGCGCTGATCCCGAAGCGTGCCGAAGCGCATCCTACCCATGCGAGGATTGCGACGATGTGCGATCATTGTGTTTCGGCCGCCGGCAAGCTTACGCGTCGCAGACTGTTTGCCGCCGGCGCCGGCTTGGCCCTCGCCAGCGCGCTGCCCATGCCTTTGCTGGCGCAATCGGCCGCGGTCGGCCCCGACGAAGCCCTGAAGCGGCTGGTGGACGGCAATGCCCGCTATGTTTCGGGGAATCTCAGCGAGCGCGACTTCTCGGCCGGGCGGGTAGCGCGCGCCGATTCGCAGGCGCCCTTCGCCTCGATTCTGAGCTGCGCCGATTCGCGCGTCGCGCCGGAACTCGCCTTCGATCAGGGGCCGGGCCAGCTCTTCGTCACCCGCGTCGCCGGCAATTTCGTCAATGCCGACGTGTTGGCGAGCCTCGAATATGGCGCGCAGGTGCTGGGCTCGCAGCTCATCCTGGTGCTCGGCCACAGCAATTGCGGTGCCGTCTCGGCGACCATCGACGTGGTCAAGAACAAGACCAAGCTGCCGGGACGCCTGCCGTCACTGACCAATGCGATCAGGCCGGCTGTGCTCGCGGCGCAGAAGGAGGGGGCGGCCGACCTGCTGAAGGCCGCTACCATCGCCAATGTCAGGCTCAACGTCGCCAAGCTGCAGAAGGCGACGCCGATCCTGTCGCAGCGCCTCGTGCAGAAGCAGCTCAACGTCGTCGGCGGTGTCTACGATTTGGCGACCGGCAAGGTCGAGCTGGTCTAGGCACCCAACACCCTGCCGGTCGGCGGCCTTCTCAGGCCGCCGCCAGCCGCGCCAGCGCCGCCGCCGGGTCGATCCGGCCGTCATAGAGGGCGCGGCCGGTGATCGCGCCTTCGAGGATCGCGGCATCGGGCGCGCAGAGGCGCTCGATATCGGCCATGGAGGCGAGCCCACCAGAGGCGATCACCGGGATCGTCAGCGCATGGGCGAGCGCGATCGTGCCGTCCCAGTTGATGCCCTGGAGCATGCCGTCGCGGGCGATGTCGGTGTAGACGATCGCAGCGACGCCGGCGTCCTCGAAGCGGCGGCCGAGATCGTCGGCAGCAAGCGCCGAGGTCTCGGCCCAGCCTTCGACCGCGACGAAGCCGTCGCGCGCGTCGATGCCGACAGCGACCTTGCCCGGAAACGCCTTGGCCGCCTCGCGAACGAAGCCGGGATCACGCACCGCGGCCGTGCCGATGATGACACGGGCGATGCCCTTTCCGAGCCAGCCCTCGACCGTCTTCATGTCGCGGATGCCGCCGCCGAGCTGCACCGGAAAGCGCACGCGCTTCAGGATCGCTTCGACCGCAGCCGCGTTCATCGGCTTGCCGGCGAAGGCGCCATCGAGATCGACGACATGCAGCCACTCAAATCCCTGGGCCTCGAAGGTCGCGGCCTGGGCGGCGGGATCGTCGTTGAAGATCGTCGCCTGGTCCATGTCGCCCTGCTTCAGGCGGACGCAGCGGCCTTCCTTGAGGTCGATGGCGGGGAAGAGGATCACGGTGCCCACCTCAGGAAATTGCCGATCAGCTTGAGGCCGAGCTTCTGGCTCTTCTCGGGGTGAAACTGTGTGCCGGCGATGTTGTCCCTCGCGACGATAGCGGTGACCGGGCCGCCGTAATCGGTCAGCGCCAGAACCTCCTGCGGCTTCGCGGCCGTCAGCGCATAGGAGTGGACGAAATAGGCGTGCCAGCCGGAAGGGCCGGTCTCGATGCCGGCGAGCAGCGGGTGCTCGTCCTGCGGGTGCAGCGTGTTCCAGCCCATATGCGGGATCTTCAGGGCGTCGTCCTGCGGACGGATCAGCGCGACGTCGCCAGCGATCCAGCCAAGGCCATTCGTGGTGACGTATTCGAGGCCGCGGCTCGCCATCAATTGCATGCCGACGCAGATGCCGAGGAAAGGCCGGCCCTTGCCGCGGACGGTCTCCTCCAGCGCCTCGACCATGCCGGAGACGGCGTCGAGCCCGTGCCGGCAATCGGCGAAGGCCCCGACGCCGGGGAGCACGATGCGGTCGGCAGCGCGAACCTCGGCGGGATCGCTGGTAACGCGGATGGTCGCGGCAATGCCGGCCTCATTGGCGGCGCGCTCGAAGGCTTTTGCGGCCGAGTGCAGATTGCCCGAGCCGTAATCGACGATCGTGACGGTCTGGCTCATCGTCCGTTCGCCTCGGGGAAGAGACCGATCACCGGCGCGGAACTCGGCGCGAAGCGCATGGGAGCCGGCGCCGTTTCGACGATGCGAGGCGACGCGCCAGCCGGCAGGGCCCGCTCGAAGAAGCGGCGCTCGGCGCTGGAGAGGTCCGGCGCCTCGACCACGTCGACCAGCCGCCAGCCTTTCCGCAGCAGCTTGCGCGCAATCAGGTTCTGGCCCTCGAAGCCGAGGAAGACCGCAAGGGCGGTATGCGACAGCATCACCGCGAGAAAGGAGAAGCCGATCTGGCGCTGCAGATAGACCAGCCCGCCCCAGACCAGCGCATAGAGGATGAAGGCGAGCCAGAGCCGTTTGAACAGCAGCCAGAGACCGCCGAAGACCAGCGCCGAAAAGGTGAAGCTCTCGGGCAG
Source organism: Bosea sp. 29B (assembly GCF_902506165.1). Lineage (NCBI taxonomy): Bacteria > Pseudomonadati > Pseudomonadota > Alphaproteobacteria > Hyphomicrobiales > Alloboseaceae > Allobosea > Allobosea sp. 29B. Next base: position 2,155,280 of record NZ_LR733817.1, on the reverse strand, counting down.
GAGCCTGGCCTGCTCGACCTCCTCGCGCAGCCCGCCAGCGCCCGGCGGCGGGATCAGAGCCTGATAGAACGCCATGGCAGCGATCCCTTACAAAGCGCCCTTGGTCGAGGGCACGCGGCCGCCCTCGCGCGGATCGACCTCGAGTGCCTGACGCAGCGCCCGCGCCAGGCCCTTGAAGCAGCTCTCGGCGATATGGTGGGCATTGTCGCCATAGAGCGTCTCGACATGCAGGGTGATGCCCGCATTCATCGCGAAAGCCTGGAAGAACTCGCGCACCAGTTCGGTATCGAAGGTGCCGATCTTCTGCGCCCTGAACTCGGTACGGAAGACCAGGAAGGGCCGGCCGGAGACGTCGACCGCGACGCGGGTCAGCGTCTCGTCCATCGGCAGATGGACGTCGGCATAGCGGCGGATGCCCTTCTTGTCGCCGAGCGCCTGCTTCAGGGCCTCGCCGAGCGCGATGCCGGCATCCTCGACCGAGTGGTGGTCGTCGATATGGGTGTCGCCCTTCACCTTGACGGTGGTGTCGATCAGCGAATGGCGGGCGAACAGGTCGAGCATATGGTCGAAGAAGCCGACCCCGGTCGCAATCTCGGCCTTGCCCGTGCCGTCGAGCACGAGCTTGACCGCGATATCGGTTTCGTTGGTGCGGCGCTTCACTTCGCCCGAACGCATGCTGACCTCTGTGCCCTCGCAAAACCGTGCCCGCTTTAGCAGGCGACCGGCCGGAAGGCCATGGCGTCGAGCGGACACTGGGTTCGACTGCCTGCCGCGTCGCCACAGCGCTGGGTGCACCTGCTGACAGAAGGCGACAGCCGGATCCGCTACCAGCGCCGCGCTAGGCAGGAGAGGGTCGATGACACAGGCCGACAAAGCAGCCGAGTTCGCCGCACTCCATGTCAAAGGCCGACCGCTCGTCCTTTACAATATCTGGGACGCCGGCAGCGCCCGCTCGGCCGCCAAGGCCGGCAGCAAGGCGATCGCCACTGGAAGCTGGTCGATGGCGGCCGCCCATGGCTTCGACGACGGCGAGGCGATCCCGCTCGACCTGATCGAGACGATCGTCGGCCGCATCGCCTCCGCCGTCGCGCTGCCGCTGACCGTCGATTTCGAAGGCGGCTACGCGCAAGACCCCGATGGCGTCGCGAAGAACGCCGCGCGGATCATCACGGCCGGCGCGGTCGGCCTGAACTTCGAGGACCAGGTCGTCGGGACCGGTGCGCTCTATGCCATCGCCGACCAGGTGCAGCGGATCAAGGCGATCCGGAGCGCGGCGGATAATCTCGGCATCCCCGTGTTCATCAACGCCAGGACCGATCTTTTCCTGCTGGAGGCCGACAAGACGCGGCACCCCGGCCTTGTCGATGCGGCGGTTGTGCGGGCGCAGGCTTATCAGCAGGCCGGCTGCAGCGGCTTCTTCATTCCCGGGCTGCTCGACGAGAGCGGCATCGCGGCGATCTGCGATGCGCTGACGCTTCCGGTGAACGTGATGATGATGGGCGGCGCGCCCGACCGCGAGACCCTGATCGGGCTCGGCGTGTCACGCATCAGCTACGGCCCCGGCCCCTATCTGGCGGCGCAGGCCCGCTTCGTCGAGCAATGCGCCGCCAGCCTGGCGGGCGCCTGACGGCGGAGGCCCGAAGCGCGCCAGAAACGCCCGCGCCCGCGGTATCGCATCGTGCAGGAACTGACCGGGCTCGCGCAGCCAGAGGCCGTCATAGGTCTTTGATTTCGCTTCGCTGATCAGCACGTCCTGTGGCAAGGGCACCAACGTCCCGCCCCAGCCCGGCCACCAGAGCCGGCCCTTGGCCCAATGATGGGCGATGAGGGCTTCTTCACAGCGATAGCCGTGGAAATCGAAGGCCGTCTCGCCGTTCGTAACGAAGACGTGGTTACCGGTGAAGCCCTCGGCCGGCCTGATCCAGACGGCGTGGAAACCATGCTCCGGATAGGCTTCCAGGAAGGCGTAGGCGAGGATGTGGCAGGCGCCGCAGGCGAAGAAGACCCGTTCGGACAGATTCCAGCGTTTCACCGGGTCGCTCTTGATACCGGGCTTCAGCCTGAACATGTTGGCGGTTCCCGTTGACCGTTTGCCCGAGACCGAATCGCAATGTCAGAGACTAGCAATGCCCCCGTGATGCACGCGACCACCATCCTGATGGTGCGCAAGGGCGGCCGGGTCGTGATCGGTGGCGATGGCCAGGTCTCACTCGGCCCGACGATCATGAAGGGCAATGCCAAGAAGGTGCGCCGCCTCGCCAAGGGCGCGGTGATCGCGGGCTTCGCCGGCGCGACTGCCGACGCCTTCACCCTGTTCGAGCGGCTGGAAGCCAAGCTGGAGCAATTCCCGACCCAATTGCTGCGCGCCTGTGTCGAGCTCGCCAAGGACTGGCGCACCGACCGCTATCTGCGCCGGCTGGAGGCGATGCTGCTCGTCGCCGACAAGGAGGTCTCGCTGCTGATCTCCGGCACTGGCGACGTGCTCGAGCCGGAAGCTTCCGAGCATGGCTCGGTGATGGCGATCGGGTCGGGCGGCAATTACGCGCTCGCTGCGGCCAGAGCCCTGGTCGACGGCGAGGCCGATGCCGAGACGATCGTGCGCAAGGCGATGAAGATCGCCGGCGACATCTGCGTCTACACCAACCACTCGCTCATCATCGAGAGCCTGGAGACCCCATGAATTTCGTCGCCGACGGCTACGCCTTCGCCCCCGCGACGCCCGATGATTTCCCGATGCTGGCGCGCTGGCTCGAACAGGGCCATGTCCGGCGCTGGTGGGGTGATCCCGACGAGGAGCTCGCCGAGATCGCGCGCATCTTCGGCGATCCCAGCATGGAGGCGCTGATCGTCAGCCATGACGGGCGGCCTTTCGCCCATCAGCAGAGCTGGGATCCCGCGCTCTGGCCCGACTACCCGCTGCAGGACCAGCCCGTGGGTACGCGCGGCATCGACCAGTTCATCGGCGAGGCTGACATGCTCGGCCAGGGCCATGGCACCCGCTTCATCGGCGCCTTCACTCGGCATCTGCTGGCGCAGGGCGCGCCGCGGGTGGTGATCGACCCCGATCCGGAGAACCTCGCCGCGATCCGCGCCTATGAGAAGGCGGGCTTCACGGCCCTAGACATCCGCGAGACCGGCGATGGCCCCGCGCTGATCATGATCCAGGAACCTGTTTGATGACGTCGTTTTCCCCCCGCGAGATCGTCTCCGAGCTCGACCGCTTCATCGTCGGCCAGAAGGATGCCAAGCGCGCCGTCGCGATCGCCTTGCGCAATCGCTGGCGCCGGCAGCAGTTGGAAGGGCCGCTGCGCGAGGAGGTCGCGCCGAAGAACATCCTGATGATCGGGCCGACCGGCTGCGGCAAGACCGAGATCGCCCGCCGCCTCGCCAAGCTGGCGAATGCGCCCTTCCTCAAGGTCGAGGCGACCAAATTCACCGAGGTCGGCTATGTCGGCCGCGACGTCGAATCGATCGTGCGCGACCTGGTCGAGGTCGCGATCGGGCTGGTCCGCGAGAGCCGGCGCAAGGATGTCGAGGCCAAGGCACATGTCGCGGCCGAGGAGCGCGTGCTCGATGCCCTCGTCGGACCGACCGCGAGCGCGACGACGCGCGACAGCTTCCGTCGCAAGCTGCGCAACAATGAACTCGACGACAAGGAGATCGAAGTCGAGATCGCCTCGGCGGCCTCCGGCGCGCCGATGTTCGAGGTGCCCGGCATGCCCGGCGCCTCGATCGGCGCGATCAACCTCTCCGACATGCTCGGCAAGGCCTTCGGGCAACGCGGCAAGCCCAAGCGCGTGCTGGTCAAGGACGCCTATGCACCGCTGCTCGCCGAGGAGAGCGACAAGCTGATCGACCAGGACGCGATCGTCCAGGCGGCGATCCGCGAGGTCGAGAACAACGGCATCGTCTTCCTCGACGAGATCGACAAGATCTGCGCCCGCGAAGGCCGCGGCGGCGCCGATGTCTCGCGCGAGGGCGTGCAGCGCGATCTCCTGCCGCTGATCGAGGGCACCACGGTCGCGACCAAGCACGGGCCGGTGAAGAGCGACCACATCCTGTTCATCGCGTCGGGTGCCTTCCACGTCTCGAAGCCATCGGACCTCTTGCCGGAGCTGCAGGGCCGCCTGCCGATCCGGGTCGAGCTCTCGTCGCTCGACGTCGAGGACTTCAAGCGCATCCTGACCGAGACCGAGGCCAGCCTGATCAAGCAGTCGGTGGCGATGCTGGCGACCGAACAGGTGACGATCGACTTCACGTCGGACGCGGTCGCGGCGATCGCCCGCATCGCGGTCGAGGTGAATTCGACGGTCGAGAACATCGGCGCGCGCCGGCTCCAGACCGTGATCGAGCGCATCCTCGACGAGATCTCCTTCACCGCGACAGATCGCGGCGGGGAGAGCATCACCATCGATGCCGCCTATGTCGAAGCGCGCATCGGCGACCTCGCCAGGAATGCCGATCTCAGCCGATTCATCTTGTAAGACACAAAGCGGCGCGGCTGGCTTTTGTCTTCATCCTTGTTCATATTGAAGACAAGGAGCGAGCCAATGCCGCGCACCACCACTACCATGACTGTCCGGCTCAGCGGCCCCTTGAGCGACTTCGTCGCCAAGAACGTCGGCCCGGACGGCGACTATGAGAATGTCAGCGAATATGTCCGCGACCTGATCCGCCGCGACAAGGAACAGGCCGAGCGCGTGGCCTTCGATCGGCTGAAGGCTGAGTTGCAACGCGCCTTCGCTGCCCCTGATTCTGCCTATCGGCCGCTCACTGCGGCCGAAGTGATCGCGCGCAACGACGCCTGACGGCCCATGGCCGAGGTCCGCATTCAGGAAGCGGCTTCGCACCGCCTCGACGAGATCTACCGCTATACGCGTGAGCGCTGGGGCAAGGAGCAGGCGCAACGCTATATCGAGGGGCTGTTCGAAACGTTCAGCCGAATCGAGACGCATTCGGTGATGTCGCGTCCGGTTCCAGCCGAGTTCGGCGTCGACGGCTTCATGGTCCGCCATGTGCGCCATGTCATCTATTGGCGCCGGCTGGCGAATGGCGACATCGGTATCGTTACGATCCTGCATCAGCGCATGCATCAGATCGACCGCCTTCGTGAGGACCTTGGGCTGTGACCGGGGAAAGGCGATCGTGAGTGATACATCGCCACAGCGAACCTCACGCCTCGCCCGCGATTCCCTGATCGTCGGCGCCGCGACGATCCTGTCGCGCCTGCTCGGCTTTGCCCGTGACGTGCTGATCGCGCGCCTGCTCGGCGCCGGCCCCGTGGCGGACGCCTTCCTGGCGGCCCTGCGCCTGCCCAATCTCGTCCGGCGGGTACTCGGCGAAGGGGGACTGAATGCCCCCTTCGTGCCGCTCTATCTCGCGATCAAGGCCGAGCGCGGCGAGGGCGACGCCAAGCGCTTCGCCGGCGCGGTTGCGAGTCAGCTCGGCCTGCTGCTGCTCGGCTTCGTCGTGCTGGCCGAGCTGTTCGCGCCCTGGGTCGTGCTCGGATTGGCCGGCGGTTTCGCCGATGAACCGCAGACGCTGGCGCTCGCCACCTACTACACGCGGCTGATGCTGCCCTTCGTGCTGCTGACCACGCTCGCGGCACTGCTCGCGGCACTGCTCAATGCCGAGGGTCGCTTCACCGTGGCGGCGCTGGCTCCGGCCCTGATGAACGCGATCCTGCTCTGCGCCCTGCTGTTCGCGCTGTTTCGCGGCGGCGACAGCCATGCCAGCGCGACGCTGCTCGCCGCCTGCCTCAGCCTCACCGGCCTCGCCCATCTCGCCATGATCCTGTGGCGCCTGCGCGGCATCGGCCTGCCGCGCCCCGGCCTGCTCTGGTCACCGGACATGAGCCGGCTGGTCCGGACCGGCGGGGCGACGCTGCTCGCCGCCTCCGCCGCGCAGCTCGTTCTCTTGATCTCGACGCAGGTCGCCTCGACCGAGCCCGGCTCGGTTTCGGCGCTATATTATGCCGACCGCGTCTTCCAGCTGCCGCTCTCCTTCTTCGGCGTCGCGATGGGCACGGTCGTGCTCTCGGCCATGGCCGGCGAACGGTCGCAGGCAGACCACGACGCCCTCCTCGGCCGGGCGCTGGCGCTCGGCCTGGCGCTGGCGATTCCGGCCGCGACGGCCCTGTTCGTCCTGGCCGAGCCGATCGTCTCGGTGCTGTTCGAGAACGGACAATTCAACGCCGCCGACCGCGAGCGCACCGCTTCGGCGCTCGCCGCCTTCGCATGCGGCCTGCCCTTCGCGCTCGCCGCCAAGGTGTTCGGGCAGGTCTATTTCGTGCGCCGGCTGCCGCGCCTGCCGCTGATCGCCGGCTTTGCCGCTGTCGCCGTCGCGGCGATCGCAGGCTACGCCCTGCTCGGCTGGCGTGATGCGGCGATGATCGGCGCTCTGGCGGCGAGCCTCGCCTTCATCGTCCAGGCGGGGCTGCTCGGCCTCCATCTGCTGCGCAGCAGACTATGGCGGCCGCACTGGGCCGATGCCAGGACGATCCTCGCCATCATCATGGCCGCCGTACTCATGATGGCGGCGCTCGAGGCCACGTTCAGGCCGCTCCTCTCGGCGCTGAACCCGGACCAGCCGACCTTGTGGCGCGCCGGTGCGCTGGCGACGCTGTGCTGCACGGGCGCTGCCGTTTACGCCGTTGCCGGCTTCCTGCTCGGCGCCTTCGACATGGTCTTGCCGCCGCGCCTCTTGCGCCTTCGCGCCGCATCCGTCAGAACGCCGCGTTCCTGAGCGGATCGACCCCCGACTCAAGAGCCCGTTCCGATCGGCTTGCAGCCGCAAGCTGATCGGTAAAACGGTCTCTTCCCAGAAGTGAGAGACGGATTCACCGATCAGGTTGGAACAACCTGATCGGATCCGGCTCTAAGATTTTTTCGCCCTGACGACGGAGCGCCCCATGGCCGCTTTCTCTCCCCGCGTCTTCTCCGGCATGCAGCCGACCTCGACGCTCCATCTCGGCAATTATCTCGGCGCGCTGGTGAACTGGGTCGCGATGCAGAAGACCCATGACTGCATCTATTGCGTCGTCGACATGCACGCGATCACGCAAGGGCTCGACGTCTGGGGAGGACCGGCCGAGCTGACCCGCGCCACGCGCGAGGTCGCGGCCGCCTATATCGCCGCCGGCGTCGACCCCAAGCAGAGCATCATCTTCAACCAGAGCCAGGTCTCCGGCCATGCCGAACTCGCCTGGGTGTTCAATACGATCGCGCGCCTCGGCTGGCTCAACCGCATGACGCAGTTCAAGGAGAAGGCCGGCAAGGACCGCGAGAACGCCTCGGTCGGGCTCTACGACTATCCCGTGCTGATGGCGGCCGACATCCTGCTCTACAAGGCGACCCATGTCCCGGTCGGCGAGGACCAGAAGCAGCATCTCGAATTGACCCGCGATATCGCGCAGAAGTTCAACAACGACTTCGCCGAGCGCATCGCCGAGCTCGGTCTCGGCACCGGCGAGCTCGGCTATTTCCCGCTGCCCGAGCCGATGATCCAGGGCCCGGCGCCGCGGGTGATGAGCCTGCGCGACGGCACCAAGAAGATGTCGAAGTCGGACCCGTCGGATTATTCGCGCATCAACCTGACCGACGATGCCGACATGATCGCGCAGAAGATCCGCAAGGCGAAGACCGATCCGGAGGCGCTGCCTTCCGAGGAGAAGGGGCTGGAGGGCCGGCCGGAGGCCGAGAACCTGGTCGGGATCTATGCCGGGCTCTCCGGCGAGACCAGGGCGCAGGTGCTCGGGCAGTTCGGCGGCAGCCAGTTCTCCGGCTTCAAGGCGGCGCTGGTCGAGCTCGCCGTCGGCAAGCTCGCGCCGATCGCCGGCGAAATGCGGCGCCTCCTGGCCGATCCCGGCCATATCGACGCCATCCTCAGCGACGGCGCCGACCGCGCCGCCGCGATCGCCGCGCCGATCATGCGGGATACCAAGGACATCACCGGCTTCGTGCGTCGGCGCTGATCCGGTGGGCGCCGTGAGGGAGGCTTGCGCTGACCTTGCGACGCCTGTCACCATGACATGTCCTGAAATCGGCGGCAGGCGATAGCAATGGTCAAGAGACGGCGGTCCTATGAGACGGGCCATCGCCCGAAATTCCTCGCTGTCGTCGACGACAGCCCGGAATGCTCGAAGGCGGTGCGCTTCGCGGCGCGGCGCTGCGCGCGCCTGGGCGCATCGATCGTGCTGCTCGGCGTGGTCACCCCGCCGCCGGACGAGACCTGGCTCGGCGTCGGCGACATGGTGCAGGCCGATGCCGAGGCCGAGGCGCAGGAGCTGATCGACGCGGCCGCCGCGGCCGTGCGCTCGCTGGCCGGGCTGGAGCCCGAGAAAGTCGTGCGCACCGGCATCAAGGCCGACGAGATGGTCAAGCTGATCGAGGCCGACGAGGACATCTCGCTGCTGGTGCTCGCCGCGGGCACTGGTCGGGACGGGCCCGGCCCATTGGTCGCCGCGCTCGCCGGCAAGGGCGCCGGCAGCTTCCCGATCCCGGTCGCGATCGTGCCCGGACACCTCGCCGACGAGGAAATCGACGCGCTGGCCTGATCAGGGCTCGCTGCTGCTGGAATGATTCCAGCGTCCGGCCTATATCGGGAACAGGAACGGCGGCCTTGACCCGCCGGCGCCGGAGACAAAGCCATGTTCATCCAGACCGAAGCCACGCCCAACCCCGCCACTCTGAAGTTCCTGCCCGGCCGCAGCGTCTCGCCGCAAGGGCCGATCGAATTGCGTGACCCCGCCTTGGCCGAGCGCTCGCCGCTCGCGACACGCCTGTTCGGCGTCAAGGGCGTCTCAGCCGTGTTCTTTGGCTCGGACTTCATCACCGTGACCAAGGCCGAGGGCGAATGGCCGCATCTCAAGCCCGCCATCCTCGGCGCGATCATGGAACACTACATGTCCGGCGCGCCGCTGATGAGCGACGGCGCCCCGATCGACGAAATCGCCGAAAGCGAGGACGAGTTCTTCGCCGAGGAGGACGCTGCGACCGTCGACACGATCAAGGAGCTGCTCGAGACCCGCATCCGCCCGGCCGTCGCCGGCGATGGCGGCGACATCACCTTCCGCGGCTACAAGGACGGCACGGTCTACCTCGTCATGAAGGGCTCCTGCTCGGGCTGCCCGTCCTCGACCGCGACGCTGAAGCACGGCATCCAGAACCTGCTGCGGCATTTCCTGCCGCAGGTGCGCGAGGTCGAGGCGGTTTGATCGCCATCCGCATCGCACCCGACCGGACCTAAGCCCTGATGCGCATCCTCGCGATAGATACCGCGCTCGGCGCCTGTTCGGCCTGCGTGCTCGACACCAGCGACCCGTCCCCCCTCGCGATCGAACAGACCGCGATGGAGCGCGGCCATGCCGAGGCGCTGATGCCGATGATCGAGCGCGTGATGGCCAAGGTCGAGGGCGGCTTCCCCTCACTCGACCGCGTCGCCGTGACCATCGGCCCCGGCAGCTATACCGGCCTGCGCGTCGGCATCAGTGCGGCGAGGGCGATCGCATTTGCCGCCGGCATTCCGGCTATCGGGATCTCGACGCTGGCCGCCAGCGCAGCACCTTTCATCGGCCGCGAGGGCGGGCGCGTCGTCGCGGCCGCGGTCGACGCCAAGCACGGCCAGGTCTGGTTCCAGGCGATGAACGCGCAGGGCAAGCAGCTCGTCTCGGTGCGCCAGGTCAACCATCGCGACGCCGCCCGCGCCATCGGTGCCGGCCCGGTCTCGCTGGTCGGTTCGGCTGCGCTCGCCGTCGCCAACGAAGCCTGGGCGATCGGCCTCGACGCGCTCGTCGTCGACGACGCCAAGGCGCCGGACGTGATCTGGGTGGCGCGCCTCGGCGCGATCGCCGACCCGGAAACCGCCCCGCCGCGCCCGCTCTATCTCAAGGCGCCGGAAACGACGCCGCAGGACCGCGCCCGGCTGCCGCGGCGCTAGAGCAGGATGCGAAGAAGTGGGAACCGGTTTTTCGCAGGAAACCTGCTCCAAACTCTTAGAATCGATCACGTTTCATGGTTTTGGATCGATTCGATCCAAATCATCGTGATCTAGCGCGATGGGCTGGTTCCAATCCCTGCTCAGGCGCCGGCCGAAGACGGGCCGCGCCGGCCCGCTCGACGTCCGCCATGCCCGCCAGGTCGCGGCCCTGCATCACCAGGGCGGCTTCGCGCGACTGTGGGAGCCCGGCGAATGCGCTGCCCTGCTCGCCGACCGGGCGGTCGTGGCCGAGGGCGTGTTCATCGGCAGCGCCAGCGAGCCCTGCGGCTTCGTGATGTCGCGGCTGGCCTCCGACGAGGCGGAGATCCTCAGCATCGTCGTCGCCGGCGGGAGGCGCCGGTCGGGCCTCGGGCAGACGCTGCTCTGCGCTCATCTCGCGCAATTGGCGGCGCGCGGCACAGCACGGCTCTTCCTCGAGGTCGAGGAGGGCAACGCGCCGGCAATCGGGCTTTACCGGCGACTCGGATTCGAGACCGTCGGGCGGCGCGAGGGATACTACCCGAAGCCGGACGGCAACCGCGCCGCCGCGCTGGTGATGCGGCGCGATCTCGCCTGAGTTCTGCTTCGGCTGGCATAGACGGCCGTAGGAGGGCCGATTATAGCCGGGCTCGCAGAAGCGGGGCGCCAACGCAGAGAATGAACGGCTCAGCATGAAAGGCATCCGTCCCGGCGCCATGGTGCGGCTCGCGCTGCTCGTCTTCGGCACGCTCGTCCTGATTCCGCCGCAGCTTGTCGCGATGCGCCTCGGGCGGCCGTTCTATTTCACACGGCTGTTCCAGAAACTGGGCTGCCGCTGCTTCGGCGTGCGCATCACAACGCACGGCGCGCCTCCGCCGGCAGGCCAGGGCGGGCTGATTGTCGCCAACCACACCTCCTGGCTCGACATCCCCGTCATCGGCACGACCGGGCCGCTCTCCTTCGTCGCCAAGGCCGAGGTCGCGACCTGGCCGGTGATCGGCTGGCTCTCGACGCTGCAGCGCACCGTCTTCATCGACCGGATGCGCCGCGGCGCCACCGCCGGCGTCGCCAGCGAGATGGGCAAGCGCCTGCAAAACGGACAGTCGGTGGTACTGTTCGCCGAGGGCACCACCGGCGACGGCACGCGCGTCCTGCCGCTGCGCTCTTCCTTGCTCGGGGCCGCTCACGAAGCCGTGCGCGGGGCGGACGAGGCCGAGACCACGGTCTATCCGCTCTGCGTCACCTATACCGGCTTCCACGGCCTGCGCGGCGGCCGGGCCGAGCGCTCAGCGCTGTCCTGGTATGGCGACACCGAACTCGCGCCGCATTTCCGGGCGATGATCAATTCCGGCGCCATCGACGTCGAGCTCGCCTGGGGCGAGCCGATCCGGATGGGCCGCAAGCTCTCGCGCAAGGAGGCGACGCGCCTCGCCGAGATCGCGATCCGCCGGGCACGGCAGGACGCCGTCACCGGCCGGTCACGCGCCTGAGCCAGATTCGCATCGGCTCAGAGCCTCTAACAAAATCTGAGCAGGTCTGGATGGGTCTTGGAGGAGCCGAATGCCAGGAGGAGCGCGCAGCCGATATCCTTCGATATCGGCAAGTCGGTCCGACGCCGCAGGCGGCCCTCCAAGACCCACCTTCGGCGCCGGCAATTCGCCCGCCCGCGGCGTTGTATCGCTTGCCGATACTAACGGTATCGGCTTCGCGCCGCTCCTGGCGGAACGGGCGAATTGCCGACGTCCAGACTTGCTCAGATTTTGTTAGAGGCTCTCAGACTGTTGCGGCCCGGATATTGCGTGGCGACCAGCGACGGCGATATGATTCCCATGCCCGGGGCGATTGGGATAAGGAGACGCGGTTGAGGCCGGATCAGCGTTGATGAAGAAAGTCCACATCAAGTCCTATGGCTGCCAGATGAACGTCTATGACGGCCAGCGCATGGCCGACGTCCTGGGCCAGGAGGGCTATGTCGAGACTGCGACGCCCGACGACGCCGACCTCATCCTGCTGAATACCTGCCATATCCGCGAGCGCGCGGCGCACAAGGTCTATACCGAGCTCGGCAAGCTGCGCGACCTGAAGCGCGAGCGGAAGGCGCAAGGGCGCGAGACCCAGCTCGTCGTCGCCGGCTGCGTCGCCCAGGCCGAAGGCGCCGAGATCCAGCGCCGCCAGCCGGCCGTCGACCTCGTCATCGGCCCGCAGACCTATCACCGCCTGCCCGAATTGCTGGCGCAGGCGAAAAGCGGCCGCGTCGTCGATACGGAATTGCCGCCGGAGGACAAGTTCGATCACCTGCCGGCGCCGAAGCCGGCGGCGATCGTCGCCCGCGGCGTCTCTGCCTTCGTCACCGTGCAGGAGGGCTGCGACAAGTTCTGCGCCTTCTGCGTCGTGCCCTATACGCGCGGCGCCGAATTCTCGCGCCCGGTCGCCCAGGTGCTCGCCGAAGTCGAGCGGTTGGCGCAAGCCGGCGTGCAGGACGTCTCGCTGCTCGGCCAGAACGTCAACGCCTATCATGGCGATGGCACCGACGGCCGGGTCTGGACGCTGGCGCGATTGATGCGGCGCATCGCCGAGGTGCCGGGCATCGCCCGCATCCGCTATACGACCAGCCATCCGCGCGACATGGACGAGAACCTGATCGCTCTCCATCGCGACCTGCCGCAGGTGATGCCGTTCCTGCACCTGCCGGTGCAGGCCGGTTCCGACCGGATTCTTGCAGCGATGAACCGCAAGCATACCGGCGACGAATACCGCCGGCTGATCGACCGGATCCGCGCAGCGCGGCCCGATATCGCCCTGTCTTCCGACTTCATCGTCGGCTTCCCCGGCGAGAGCGATGCCGATTTCGAGGAGACGCTGCGGCTGATCGCCGATGTGCGCTTCGCCTCGGCCTATTCGTTCAAGTACTCGCCGCGTCCCGGCACGCCCGCGGCCGAGCTTTCCGAGCAGGTGCCGCCCGCCGTGATGGACGAGCGGCTCTACCGGCTGCAGGCTTTGGTCGAGCAGCATCGGCAGGAGTTCAACCACACCATGGTCGGGCGCACCGTCGAGATTCTGATCGAGCGCAACGGGCGGCATCCCGGCCAGCTCGCCGGCAAGACGCCCTATATGCAGGCGGTCCAAATCGAGAGCGCGACGCACCGGATCGGCGATCGCGTCATGGTCCAGATCGAGCGCGCCGGGTCGAACTCGCTGTTTGGCCGCGCGGTGGAACAGCCGGGGTTGGCTGCCTGAGACGGTTCGAGTGCGTAGCGTGCGATGGCGTCGGCGTTGCGGTGATGGTTTTTGACTGCGCCTGTCCGACTCATTCCCACTGGAGACAATGGCATTGGCCCAGGCCGATCAATTCAACCCGAAAGCCGAGCGCGGCGGTCGCCGCGACGAGGCGCTGACCCGCGACGGCCTGCCCGGCGCAGAGGTTGAGCTCACCTTCGACAACAACCAGACCGCTGGCCTGGTCTTCGGGCATTACGACCAGAACCTGGCGCATCTGGAGCGGCGCCTCGGTGTCGTCGTCAGTCCGAACGGCAACCACGTCACCATCAAGGGCCCGCGCGAGACTGCCGAGCAGGCGAGTCGCGTGCTGCGCACGCTCTATGCCCGCGCCAAAACCGGCGCCGCCGTCAATCTCGGCGAGGTCGACGGCGCGATCGAGGAGAGCAACGCACAGCGCTCGCTCTTCCCCTCCGACAATGCCGGCAAGGCCGCCTTCGACGCCGTTGTGACGCGCAAGCGCGGCCCGGTCCGGGCCCGCAACGCCGCGCAGGACGCCTATCTGCGCCAACTCAAGCGCCATGAGCTCGTTCTCGCCGAAGGCCCGGCCGGCACCGGCAAGACCTGGCTCGCCGTCGGCCATGCCGTCTCGCTGATCGAGCAGGGCGTGGTCGAGCGCATGGTGCTGTCGCGCCCGGCGGTCGAGGCCGGCGAGCGCCTCGGCTTCCTGCCCGGCGACATGCGCGAGAAGGTCGATCCGTACCTGCGGCCGATCTACGACGCCCTCAACGACTTCATGGAGGCACGCCATGTCGAGCGCGCCCTGCAGACCGGCATGATCGAGATCGCGCCGCTGGCCTTCATGCGCGGGCGCACGCTGAGCAATGCCGTTGTGCTGCTCGACGAGGCGCAGAACGCGACCTCCGTGCAGATGAAGATGTTTCTCACCCGCCTGGGCGAGGGCTCGCGCATGATCATCACCGGCGACCCTTCGCAGGTCGACCTGCCGCCGGGCCAGCGTTCCGGCCTGGTCGAGGCGGTCAGGCTGCTCTCGGGCGTCGAGGGCGTCGGCCATGCCCGCTTCGAGGAAGGCGACGTCGTCCGCCATGCGCTCGTGCGCCGGATCGTCATGGCCTATGAGGATGCCTCCCGGAAGGAGCGCGACGAGCGCGAGGCGCGGCTTGCCGCCCTGCCCGCACCGGAGGCTCCCGCCGAGGGCGATGCCGACGGGCTGAAGCGGATGCTGTCGCGGGAGCGGCCGCGATGACCGACCGACCTCGTTCGCGGCGCGCTGCGCCGCGAACCGAAGCTACGGAGCCTGCCACAGGCGGGCTCTCGCTCGATATCCGCATGCAGTCTCGCAAATGGCGCGAGATCGGGGATTTGCGTCCGCGGATCCTCGCCGCGGTCGATGCCGGGCTGGCGCTGGCTCCGGTCAAGCCGCTGCCGGGCGCCGAGCTCAGCCTGCTGCTCACCGACGACAAGCGCATCCGCATCGTCAACCGCGACTGGCGCGGCTTCGACAAGGCGACCAATGTTCTCTCCTTCCCGGCCGCGCCGCCCGAGCGGATCGCATCGAGCCCGGTGATCGGCGACATCGTGATCGCCCTGGAGACGGTCGCCCGGGAGGCGAACGCCGAGGAGAAATCCTTCGGCGACCATCTCAGCCATCTCGTGATCCACGGGCTGCTGCACCTGCTCGGCGAAGACCACGAGACGGAAGCCGAGGCCCAGCGCATGGAAGCGCTGGAGACCGCAGCGCTTGCCCGACTCGGCATCGCCGACCCCTATGCCAGCTCCGAGCCGGAACCCATGCAGCCCCGCCCAGCATCCAAGACCAAGAAGCCGCAGCCAGCGTCATGAGCGACGACACCCGATCTTCCTCCTCATCAGAACCAACAGGCCGCGGCCTGTCGCATTGGCTCGGCCAGTTCCTCGACCGGCTCGGCCTGCGCCAGGGCGGCTCGATCCGCGAGGACATCACCGAGGCGCTGGCGCAGGACAGCGGCGGAGTGACCGACCTCTCGCCGCAAGAGCGGGCGATGCTCTCGAACGTGCTGAGCCTGCGCGAGCGCCGCGTTGCCGATGTGATGGTGCCGCGCGCCGACGTCATCGCAGTCTCCTCGGAGGCGACGCTCGGCGACCTCCTGGCCCTGTTCCGCACCGCCGGCCATTCGCGCCTGCCTGTTTATGGGGAATCGCTCGACGACCCCCGGGGAATGATCCACATCCGCGACTTCCTCGACTTCATCGCGGCCCGGGCCAAGCCAGGCCGGAAGCTGCGCGGTGAGGCAGAGGCGCCGGCCGGCCCGAGTCTCGGCGCCATCGATCTCTCGATGACGCTGGCCCAGGCCAAGATCCTGCGGCCGGTGCTCTACGTGCCGCCCTCGATGCCGGCGGTCGACCTTCTGGTCAGAATGCAGGCGACGCGTACCCATATCGCCCTGGTGATCGACGAATATGGCGGCACGGACGGGCTGATCTCGATCGAAGACCTGGTCGAGATCGTCGTCGGCGACATCGAGGACGAGCACGATCTCGACGAAGCTCCCGCGATCGCACCAGCTGGCGAGAACCGCTTCATCGCCGATGCCCGCGCCACCCTCGACGAGTTGAAGGAGGCGACCGGAATCGACCTGTCGAGCGCCGAGGTTGCCGAGGAGGTCGATACGCTCGGCGGGCTGATCGTGACCCTGGCCGGCCGCGTGCCGGTGCGCGGCGAATTGATCAAGGGGCCGGAGGACCTCGAATTCGAGGTGCTTGACGCCGACCCGCGCCGGGTCAAGCGCCTGCGCATCCATCGCCGCGATGCGATCGCGACCGAGGCACCAGCCGCGCCGGACGCCGCATGATCAAGCTGTCAGTGCTGGCCGACCGCGTCATCCTCGCCTGGGGCTGGCCGCGCCGGTTGATCGCGCTCATTTGCGGCGCCTGTGGCGCGCTGGCGCTGGCCCCACTTGATCTCTGGCCGCTGATGGTCGTGCCGATGACCGCCGCGGTCTGGCTGATCGACGGCTCGGTCGCGGAAACCCGGCGCGGGCGCCTCTGGGCGGCTGCGAGCGCCGGTTGGTGGTGGGGCTTTGGCTATCATCTCGCCGGTTTGTGGTGGCTGGGCGCCGCCTTCCTGGTCGAGGCCGACAAGTTCGCCTGGGCGATGCCGCTCGGCGTCGTGGCGCTGCCGGCCTTCCTCGCCATCTTCCCGGCTGCGGGCTTCGCCCTGGCGCGGGCGCTCTGGCCGACGGGTGCCGGCCGCATCCTGGTGCTGGCGGCCGTGCTGGCGCTGAGCGAGTGGCTGCGCGGCCATGTCCTCACCGGCTTTCCCTGGAACGTCTACGGCATGATGCTGGCCGGACCGGCCTGGCTCGCCCAGAGCGCCAGCCTGATCGGGCTTTACGGGTTGACGGCACTGGCCGTCGCGGTCGGGGCCGCGCCGGCCGTGCTCGGTACAGGCGAAGAGGACGAGGGGCGCTGGCGCGCTCCGGCCCTGGCGGGGCTCGTGCTGGCGGCCATGGCTGGATTTGGCGCCTGGCGGATTCCAGCGGAGCCGGTTCCGGCGGTGAGTGGGGTCAAACTCCGGCTGATGCAGCCGAACCTGCCGCAGGATGCCAAGTTCAGCCCGCGCAACAGCGAGATGATCCTGTCGCACTACCTCGCGCTCAGCGACCGGGCGACCGGCCCGGCGACCTCGGGCGTGCAGGACGTGACGCATCTGATCTGGCCGGAGTCGGCCTTCCCCTTCCTGCTCGGGCGCACGCCGCAGGCACTGGCGCGGATCGCCGCGCTGCTGCCGCCGAGCACCACGCTGATCACCGGCGCGGCCCGCGCCGGCGAGATGCTGCCGGGCGAAAGCCGGCCGCCGATCTACAATTCGATCCAGGTCATCAATGACGAGGGCACGATCACCGGCAGCTACGACAAGGTTCATCTCGTCCCGTTCGGCGAGTATCTGCCTGCTGTCCTCGAACGGCTGATCCGGGCGGTCGGCCTGTCCGAATTCGTCTCGGTTCCCGGTGGCTTCGCCTCCGGCAGCCGGCGCACGCCGCTGTCGATCCGCGGCCTGCCGCCGGCGGCTAGCCTGATCTGCTACGAGGTGATCTTCCCCGGTGAGGCGATGCCGAGCGGACCGCGGCCGGGCTTCATCCTCAACCTGACCAATGACGGCTGGTTCGGGCAGACCAGCGGCCCCTACCAGCATCTCGCGCAAGCCCGCTTACGCGCCATCGAGGAAGGCCTGCCGCTGGTGCGCGTCGCCAACACCGGCATCTCGGCGGTAGCAGACCATTACGGGCGCATCCGCGCCGCATTGCCACTCGGCGAGGCCGGCGTCATCGATACCTCGTTGCCCCGCGCTGGTCCGGCGACGCCCTATTCCCGCTTCGGCGACCTTTTCTTTGCAGGTGTAGTTGCCAGCCTAATGCTCGCTGGAGTAATAATGCGGCGACGGTAATCCCATATGGAACTTTCTTTCGGGACCGCCGCCGAATGGCCAACCGGGCCAGGCCTTCAACGGGCCGCCGACTGGCTGAACGGATAAAAAAAGGGGACCGGCTGCCATGTTGAAGAAAGTACCCAACCCGATCGACCGCCATGTCGGCAGCCGCGTCCGGATGCGCCGCATGCTCGCCGGCGTTAGCCAGGAGCGGCTCGGCGAAGCACTGGGCCTGACCTTCCAGCAGGTGCAGAAATACGAGAAGGGCACCAACCGGATCAGCGCCAGCCGGCTGCAGCAGATTTCCAAGATGCTCGGCGTGCCTGTCGCCTTCTTCTTCGACGGCGCTCCCGCCGACGACAGCATCGGGGAGGGCTTCGCCGATGCATCGGCCACGACCTATGTCGCCGATTTCCTCGCGACCAGCGAGGGCGTGCAGCTGACCAAGGCCTTCGTGCGGATCAAGAGCCCGCGCGTGCGCCGGCGTATCGTCGATCTCGTCGAATCGCTCGGCGACTCGCCGATCGAGACCATCGAGCAATAGGTCTTCCGCCTCGGCGCGAGCGGATTCGACCGGCTCGCGCCACGAGGACGGCTGATTTTGCGCTGGCTCTCTGCGCTCAGCTGGTCCCAGCCGAGCGCAGAGAGCTTGGGCAGTTGCTCTATCGTATCTTCTCCGCGCGATCGCGGGCCGCCTCGCTCGGAAACGCCTAGTGCAGGGCCGGGGGTGTATCCTGGGTCAGGACGAGCGTGCTCCGATTGAGTCGCTGCAGTTGCGGGCTGGGATTCACCAGCAGGAAGTCCCTGAGCTTCACCTGGTCCGGCTCCGACATGGACAGGATCTGCACTGCGAGCCAGAGCTCGTCCGGCAAGTCCATGCGGTGGGCGACATCCACCAGTTCCTGATGCACCGGCTGGTTGCGCAGCAGAGTGGTGAGCAGGCCGAGGGCATATTCGATCTTATCGCGGCTGCTGCCGGTGTCATGCTGATTAGCCATGCGAGATCCTCCGCTCGCCCGGGGCCCGCTTCGCGTCGCGACGCGAAAGGATGACCGGCGCTTCGATATCCTTGAAGGCAAGGGTACGGCGATAGGCGTCCTCGCTCACCGTGATGATCGTGCCGACGCAGTTCATGCCATCGATCATGGTCGGCAGGCCGAGCGGCCGGACCTCCCAGCCCAGTTCCAGGAAACGCGGCATCCACCACGTCTCCATCACCACCGTGATCGCCGTGATGTCGTTGGCAAGGCAGTACTCGAACATGCCAGCCAGAACGGTATGCAGGACCTTGCTGTCTGTGCCGCGCCGCTCCGGCACGACGAAGATGCGTGTCCATTCGACGACATCGGTGCCGCGCTGGAGCCCGCGCACATCGGCCAGGAACGGGAAGACGTCGGCCATCAGATGCGGACATGTCGTCGGCACGAGTCGTGTTCCGCCGATGACGCGCCCGTTCTCGATCGCCAGCAGATAGGTCGCATCCGCGTTGTCGAACTGGTCGACCTCGCGACCATCGGACCGCTCGAGCGCCATCCATTTGCGCTCGCCGACATAGATCTGGTGCCGGATCTGGTAGTGCTGCTCGAGTTCGGCCCCGTAGAGGTGCCGGTTCCCGGCATCGATAACGTGGATCATCGCCGCTTCCCTCCCTAGAGGGACGCAAGCTGGCTCCATTCAGGTTTCACGGGTATTCCGGAATTCCGGAAGATGCGGGCGAAATCGACCGGATTCGAACGGTTGTTCCTATCGCAAAAGTAGTCCCGCCCCTACGGAACACGCCTAGATGCTGATCTCGCCACGGCGATAGGCCTCGATCACCGTGCGTGTGCGGCCCCTGACCCCGAGCTTGCGGGCAGCGTTCTCGAAATGGGCCTCCGCCGTGCCGGCGGAAACGCCGAGGCGCTCCGCCACGCCTTCGGTCGTCTTGCCGATCGCGAACCAGGTCAAGACTTCGCGCTCGCGCACCGTCAGGACGTGCTCGCAGCGCGCCGGCCGCAGGCAGTCGGCCGCCTTGCCATGCGCGTAGATCGACATCAGGTGAATCGCCGAACGGGCCTGGCGCGACAGATCCGGCCGATCTCCGGCCATGGTGACCACGGCCTGAAAGCCCGCTTCGCCATGGATCGGCACGCAGAAGCCCTCGATCATGTTGAAGTCGCGAGCCCGGTGCATCACCTCGCGCTGGCGCGGCAGCGCCGCACCCTCCTGGTAGACGTCGTTCCAGGCGAACGGGTCGATCGTCGTCTTGCAATGGGCCGCGATCGGGTCCCAATCCGAGAACGACTTCTCCAGATAGAGCTCGAACCAGCCCGGCGGCCAGCCATTGAGGAGAACGAGCGGATCGATCCGATCGCCGATTTCCGGCAGCCCTGTGATGAGGAAGGCGTGGAAGCCATAGCTGGCAAGCTTATCGCGCAAAGCGGCGACGACCATCGTCGGATCGGTGAGGGTGCTCAGCCGATCGATGAAGTCGAGCGCGTCTCGTCCCGCGTTGAAATGTCGTCCCGACATGTCCCGTCTTTTCCGACCTTAGCAGCTTCAACGCAGAACGGCCAAGAATCAACGCATACCAATGCATACCATCTCATGGCCTTCCAGAGCCGGCGGTAGACGCGCGGCCGGAAGTGCGGTTGAGTGGGCCCCGAGGTGAACGGCCCATGCTGAAGAAACTTCCGAATCCGATCGACCGTCATGTCGGCAGCCGGGTACGCATGCAGCGCATGCTGGCCGGAATCAGCCAGGAAAAGCTGGGCGAGGCGTTGGGCCTGACCTTTCAGCAGGTGCAGAAATACGAGAAGGGCACAAATAGAATCAGTGCCAGCCGCCTGCAGCAGATCGCCAAGATGCTAGGCGTACCCGTCGCCTTCTTCTTCGAGGGCGCCCCGGCCGGTGACGTGGCCACCGGCGGCTTCGCCGACGCGTCGGCGGCGACCTATGTCGCCGACTTCCTCTCCACCAGCGAGGGCGTCCAGCTTTCCAAGGCGTTCGTGCGCATCAAGAACCCGCGTGTACGCCGACGCGTCATCGACCTCGTCGAGGCCCTGGCGGATGAATCCGGAGAAACAGCCTGATTCCACGCCCTATTCGTTCGACTTAACGAACAAAATATCTGTCAAAAGAATTTCCTGCCTTGACGGCGAACCTTTCCGCTGCAAAAGACGCTGCGCATTTTTCATTCGTGCGCAGGTCTCCACCGGCGCCCGCCCCGCAGCTTGGGAAGGATCCCGACCGTGTCCCGTCAGAACTACCTCTTCACCAGCGAGTCCGTTTCCGAAGGCCACCCGGACAAGGTCTGCGACCGGATCTCGGACGAGATCGTCGATCTGTTCTTCAAGGAAGCGATCAAGGCGGGCCATGACCCGGCGCAGGTGCGCGTCGCCGCCGAGACGTTGGCGACCACCAACCGCATCGTCGTCGCCGGCGAGGTCCGCACCCATCTCGACGAGAAGCAGATCAAGTCGAAGGTGAAGTCGGCGGCGCGCAAGGCGGTCCGCGCGATCGGCTACGAGCAGGACGGCTTCCACTGGAAGAAGGCCAAGATCGACGTGCTGCTGCACCCGCAGTCGGCCGACATCGCCCAGGGCGTCGACGAAGGCAGCAACAAGGATGTCGGCGCCGGCGACCAGGGCATCATGTTCGGCTATGCCTGCCGCGAGACGCCGGAGCTGATGGCTGCGCCGATCTACTACGCCCACAAGATCCTCGAGGTCCTCGCCAAGGCCCGCCACGCCGGCGAAGGTGCGGCCGCCAAGCTCGGCCCCGACGCCAAGAGCCAGGTCACGGTCAAGTACGAGAACGGCAAGCCGGTCGGCGTGACCCAGATCGTGCTCTCGACCCAGCATCTCGATGAGACGCTGACCTCGGCCGATGTCCGCAAGATCGTCGAGCCCTATATCCGTGAGACCCTGCCCGATGGCTGGATCTCGAAGGACACCGTCTGGCACGTCAACCCGACCGGCAAGTTCGTGATCGGCGGGCCCGATGGCGACGCCGGCCTGACCGGCCGCAAGATCATCGTCGACACCTATGGTGGCGCGGCGCCCCATGGCGGCGGCGCCTTCTCGGGCAAGGACCCGACCAAGGTCGACCGTTCGGCCGCCTATGCGGCACGCTATCTCGCCAAGAACGTCGTCGCCGCCAAGCTGGCCGACCGCTGCACGATCCAGCTCGCCTACGCCATCGGCGTCGCCAAGCCGCTGTCGATCTATGTCGACCTGCACGGCACCGGCAAGGTCGACGAGGCCAAGCTCGAGAGCGTGCTCGGTGAGGTGATGGACCTGACACCGCGCGGCATCCGCACGCATCTGGGCCTCAACAAGCCGATTTACGCCAAGTCGGCGGCCTATGGCCATTTCGGCCGCAAGGCCGGCCGCGACGGCAGCTTCTCCTGGGAGAAGACCGATCTGGTCGACGCGCTGAAGAAGGCCGTCGCCTGATCCACGTCACCATAGTCTGAATGAAGGCCGGGGTGCTGCCCCGGCCTTTTTCTTTTGCTCGAACCGACATAGAGCAACGCTCATGACAGAGCAGCACGATCCAGACCGGGCCTTCTTCGGCCGCCGCAAGGGCAAGGGCCTGCGCCAGGGCCAGGCCGAGCGCATCGCCGAGACCTTGCCGGCGCTTCGTCTGCCGGAAGGGCCGATCTCCGACCTGAAGGCGCTCTTTCCGATTCCCGTCGAGGCCGTCAGGCTCGAGATCGGCTTCGGCGGCGGCGAGCATCTGCTGGCGCGCATGCGCGAGAGCCCGCAGATCGGCTTCATCGGCGTCGAGCCCTTCATCAATGGCATGGCCAAGTTCCTGGCCGTGATCGAGCAGGAAGGCCTGCGTAATATCCGGCTCTGGGACGGCGATGCCGCGCTGCTCCTGCCGCAACTGCCCGCAGGAAGCATCGACGCGGCCGACCTGCTCTATCCGGACCCATGGCCGAAACGCCGCCAGCGCAAGCGCCGCTTCGTCTCGGAGCGGACGCTCTCCCTGCTCGCCAGGGTGCTGCGGCCGGGCGGTCGCTTCCGCTTCGCCAGCGACATCGACGACTATGTCGGCTGGACGCTGGCGCGGCTCGCCGCCTCGCCTGATTTCGACTGGATCGACGAGCGCGCGGACGATTGGCGCCAGCCCTATCCCGGCTGGGTCCGCACCCGCTACGAGGCGAAAGCGGTCAAGGCCGGACGGGTGCCGAGCTATCTGACTGCGCACCGTCGCGCATCCTGAGGAAGCCGAGCACGCGCTGCGCCGTCATCGGCGTCAGGTTGCGGAAGCTCTGCTTGGCCCGCTCCAGCACCGGGGCGGACTTGCCGTCGCCCTTGCGCAGGCCGATCAGCGCCCTGGTCGTCTCCCAGGACCAGCCCATGCCGCGCGCCACCAGGAGCACCGCATCGCGATCGGGACCGAAGACGATCTGTTCGGTCGCCGGCAAGGTCAGGCGGGCCAGGGCGGCGACACCGCAGATCGCATGCTCGACCGCGCCGGAGGTCGCATATTGCGCCACCACGGATTCGTCGAGCTTGCCGGCTTCGTCCAGGGCCTTGACGTCCACCAGCGCCTTGCCGAAACGACCGAGCTCGTCACCGATGGTCGTCTGGGCCGAGACGGCTTCGGCACCGCGCTCGACAGCGCCGGCGACGGCACCCATCAACGACGGTTCCAACGAAGCTTCAAGCCGGCGGCGGGCGGAGCTCTTGGCGGCCGCCAGCAGCTGCTCGGCGAGATCGGCTGGGATGTCGGCGCGGGTGCCGAGCGTCACCTGCAAGGCGTCGTCCTGGGCGGCGCGCATGACGAGGACGCCCATGCCGTGGCGGGAGAAGCGGGCGCTCTGATTGGCGGCGACGGCATGGGTCACGACGCGCCCGCCGCGCAGGATCAGGAAATCGGTGACCGGCTCGCCGAGATCCGGACGCTCGGTAATGGCGAGCATGTGATCGCGGCCCTTGGCAGCGGCGATGGCGACGAGATCATGGTCGCTGAGACGGGGCGAGGCGACGAGGACCGGCCGCGCCACCGCGATCTCGTCGAGCGCGAGCTGGCGCACGACGCCGCTCGGCGCATTGGGAACGGGAGCGAGCCGCTCGGCCAGTTCGATGCGCGCCTTCATCTCGATCGCGCGAGCGAGGCGGCCGATCACCACGTCGAAGACGCCGACCTGGTCCTCGCCCATCTCGTTGGCCGTGGCCAGGAAGAGGTCGGTCAGGCGCGACAGGATGACGGCGCGCTCGTCGGTCGAGCCGCGCGCCATCGTCGTCTCGAGATCGCGCAGCAACGCGCCGACAGGACTCATCACGCAACCTCACCACTCAACCATCCCCCCATCCTAGCAATGAAGAATGACCAGCGGGTTAGCAGCATCGTCGAAATCGAGGACAGGCTTGCAAGATCGCTGAAACGGGACTAGATAGCGGCCAACAGCTCTGGTTTCGGTGTAAGCCGGCGATCAAGAGCGGGCCCACCGGCCCGCTCTTTTTTATTGGCCGAACCGCCCATGAGTTTTTTTGGAGCCGGCGGGAGACGGGCGAGCCATACGGATGGTCGAGCAGAACAGCCAGGATCAGGAAGAGCGGATCGTCGTGGAGAGCGGCATCGCCGCGCGCGTTGCGGCGATCATCGAGCCGGCGATCATGGATCTCGGCTACCGGCTGGTGCGCGTGCGCATCAGCGCCCAGAACGGTTGCACCGTCCAGATCATGGCCGAGTTGCCCGACGGCACGATGAATGTCGAAGGCTGCGAGGCCGTAAGCCAGGCGGTTTCGCCGGCGCTGGACGTCGACGATCCCGTTCAGACGGCCTATCATCTGGAAGTATCGTCGCCGGGCATCGACCGGCCGCTGGTCAGGCCGAGCGATTTCGAGCGCTGGGCCGGCCACCTGACCAAGATCGAGACCAGCGAGCCCTTTGCCGGGCGCAAGCGCTTCCGCGGCATCCTGCGGGGCGCCAGCGGAACCGACGCCCTGCTGAGCCGCGACGACGCCAAGGCCGACGAGGAGCGCGATGTCGCGATCCCGATGCGCCTGATCGCCGAGGCGCGGCTGGTGCTGACCGATGCGCTGGTCACCGAATCGCTCCGGCGCGGCAAATCGGGCCTGGCGCCGGAAATGCCGCCCGCCGACGAGATCGCCCAGCCCGTACCCGGGCGCGGCAAGTCGCTCGGCCCCCGTGATCCCAAGGCCCGCAAGCCGGGCAAGGGCGCCAAGGGGCCGGTGAAGAACACACAGGAAGAGGAGTGAGCGCCATGGCCGTCAGCGCCAACCGGCTCGAGCTGTTGCAGATCGCCGACGCCGTCGCCCGCGAGAAGTCGATCGACCGGCAGATCGTGATCGACGCGATGCAGGACGCGATCGCCAAGGCGGCGCGCTCGCGCTACGGCGCCGAGACAGACGTGCATGCCGAGATCAACACCAAGTCGGGCGAGCTGCGCCTCGCCCGCCATCTCCAGGTCGTCGACCTCGTCGAGAACGGCGCCGTCGAGATCACCGTCGACGAGGCCAAGCGTCACAACCCGGCCGCCCAGGTCGGCGACGTGATCGCCGATCCGCTGCCGCCCTTCGATTTCGGCCGCATCGCCGCCCAGTCGGCCAAGCAGGTCATCGTGCAGAAGGTGCGCGAGGCCGAGCGCGACCGGCAGTATGACGAGTACAAGGATCGTATCGGCGAGATCGTCAACGGCGCGGTCAAGCGCGTCGAATACGGCAATGTCTTCGTCGATCTCGGCCGTGGCGAGGCGATCATCCGCCGCGACGAGATGATCCCGCGCGAGACCTTCAAGGTCGGCGACCGCGCCCGCGCCTATGTCTACGATGTGCGCCGCGAGCCGCGTGGGCCGCAGATCTTCCTGTCGCGCACCCATCCGCAGTTCATGGCCAAGCTGTTCGGCCAGGAAGTGCCGGAGATCTATGACGGGATCGTCGAGGTCAAGGCCGTCGCCCGCGATCCGGGCTCGCGCGCCAAGATCGCGGTGATCAGCCGTGACTCCTCGATCGATCCAGTCGGCGCCTGCGTCGGCATGCGCGGCTCGCGCGTGCAGGCCGTGGTCGGCGAGCTCCAGGGCGAGAAGATCGACATCATCCCGTGGTCGCCCGATGTCGCGACCTTCGTCGTCAACGCGCTGCAGCCGGCGGAAGTCGCCAAGGTGGTGCTGGACGAGGAAGCGGACAAGATCGAAGTCGTGGTGCCGGACGAGCAGCTCTCGCTCGCGATCGGCCGCCGCGGCCAGAATGTCCGCCTGGCGTCGCAGCTCACCGGCTGGGACATCGACATCCTGACTGAAGCCGAGGAGTCCGAGCGCCGCCAGAAGGAGTTCGTGCAGCGCACCGAGCTGTTCATGAACGCCCTCAATGTCGACGAGACCGTCGGCCAGCTGCTCGCTTCGGAAGGCTTCCGCTCGGTCGAGGAAGTCGCCTACGTCGAGCCGAGCGAATTGTCCTCGATCGAGGGCTTCGACGAGGATACCGCCGCCGAGATCCAGAACCGCGCCCAGGAACACCTGGCCGCGGTCGAGGCCGAGTTCGACGAGAAGCGCAAGGCGCTGGGCGTCGAGGACGAGCTGCGCGATGTCGAGGGCGTTTCCACCGCGATGATGGTCGCGCTCGGCGAGAACGACGTGAAGAGCGTCGAGGACCTCGCCGGCTGCGCCACCGACGACCTGGTCGGCTGGACCGAGCGCAAGGATGGCGAGACCACCCGCCATTCCGGCTATCTCGACGGCTTCGACCTGTCGCGGCAGGATGCCGAGGCGATCGTGATGGCCGCCCGCGTCAAGGCGGGCTGGATCGAGGCGCCGGAGCCGGAAGCCGAGGCGGAGACCGAGGCCGAGGAGTCGCAGGTCTGAACCAGGACAGCGCGAGATGAAGCGGCGCGCCGAACGCGAGGGCCCGGAGCGGACCTGCGTGGTGACGCGCCAGGGCCGGGCGCCGGAAGATCTGATTCGCTTCGTGGTCGGCCCCGGCGAAGTGCTGGTGCCGGACATCAGGCGCAAGCTGCCGGGACGCGGCGTCTGGGTCTCGCTCAGCGCTGCCGCAGTCCGCGAAGCGGTGAAGCGACGCGCGTTCGAGCGCTCGCTGAAGATGAAAGTCACGGTTTCGCCCGAGCTGGCGGCCGAGGTCGATGCGCTGCTGGTCCGGGACGCGATCCAGGCGCTGGCGATGGCGAACAAGGCGGGACTGGTCTCGACCGGCTTCGCCAAGGTCGAGGCCCAGGCTGAAGCAGGGCGCCCTGCCGCGGTGATCGCCGCGAGCGACGGCGCCGAGGACGGAAAGCGTAAGATCGGCCAGGCGCTGCGGCGCGCATCGGGGCCGAAAGAGATACCGGTCGTGGCGATTTTCGCCGCGGCTGAACTGGAACTGGCGCTGGGGCGTGAGCATGTGATACATGCAGCGCTTGCTCCGGGTCCGGCGACTGAGGGTTTCCTCGCGCGCTGGCGTCGGCTCATCCGTTTTCGGATGAACGATGCTGGCGAGACGGCGTTCATCGACCCGGCTGAATCCGACGTACGCGACCAGACGAAGACCGAACCGGCAGGACCGACAGCGGAATGAGTGATACCAAGACCCCCGGCGACAAGACCTTGAGCGTAACGCCTCCCAAGACGTTGTCGCTGAAGCGTCCTGTCGAGCAGAGCACGGTTCGGCAGAGCTTCTCGCATGGGCGCACGAAGCAGGTCGTCGTCGAGGTCAAGCGCCGCGTCAGCGGCCACGAACCCGTGGCCGCGCCGGTTGCCCGTGCCCCGCAGCCGCAGCAGCAGGCTCCGACGCCGCCGCGGCCACAGGCACCGCAGCCCGCGCCACAGGCCAGCCGCCCGGCCAGCAGCATGCTGCTGCGCACGCTCTCGGACGATGAGAAGGATGCGCGTCAGCGCGCCCTCTCCGATGCTCGCGCCACCGAGGCAGAGGCCCGCGCCCGCGCCGAAGAGGAAGCACGCCAGCGCGCTGCCCGGGAATCCCGCGAGCGGGCCGAGCGCGAAGCCGCCCAGGCTCGCCAGCGCGAGGAAGAGGACCGCCGCCGCCAGGAGGATGAGCACAAGCGCCGGGCCGAGAGCGCGGCCCGCCAGCGCATGAGCGAGGAGGCTGCCCCGCCGCGGCCCGCACCGCCGCGTGACGCTGCCCCTTCGGCCGCTCCCTCAGTCCAGCCCTACGCCCAGACGCCGCGCCCTGCTCCGTCGGGTCCCCGGGAGACGCGCGAATTCGGTGGGCCGCGCCCGCCGGCGCGCGATGTCGGCGCCCGCCCGCCGCGCCTGGATTTCCGGCCCCCCCGTCCGGACTCGCCGCGCCCGCCACGCCCCGACGCCAATGCGACGGCCGAGCCGCTCGTCGCGCGGCCCGCTCGGCAGGCGCCCTCTTCAGCAGGTGCTCCCCGCAGCCGTCCCGATGACGGCGAGGCGCGTCCCGCTTTCCGGCGTCCCGGCGGAGCGCCTGGCGCACCCCGCGGCGCCCCGGCTCCGGCACCGAAGACTCCGAAGGTCGGCGAGAAGCCTCGCGGCCGCCTGACGTTGTCGACCGCCACGGGCGGGGACGACGAGCGAACCCGCTCGCTCGCCTCGTTCCGGCGCCGCGTGCAGCGCATGACCGGCCATCGCGCCTCCGATGTCGCGAAGGAACGCGTGATGCGCGAGGTGATCATCCCTGAGACGATCACCATCCAGGAACTCGCCAACCGCATGACCGAGCGGGGCGTCGACGTCATCCGCCTGCTGATGAAGCAGGGCGCGATGCACAAGATCACCGACGTGATCGACGCCGACACCGCCCAGCTCGTGGCCGAGGAAATGGGCCACACCGTCAAGCGTGTCGCCGAATCCGACGTCGAGGAAGGCCTGTTCGACACGCCGGACACGGACGAGACCCTGGTCTCGCGCCCGGCGGTCGTGACCATCATGGGCCATGTCGACCACGGCAAGACCTCGCTGCTCGACGCGATCCGCAAGACCCATGTCGTGTCCGGCGAGGCCGGTGGCATCACCCAGCATATCGGCGCCTATCAGGTGACGACGCCGGCCGGTGCCAAGGTTACCTTCATCGACACGCCCGGCCACGCCGCCTTCACGGCGATGCGCGCCCGCGGCGCCAAGGTGACGGACGTGGTCGTGCTGGTGGTTGCCGCCGATGACGGCGTGATGCCGCAGACGGTCGAGGCCATCAACCACGCCAAGGCGGCGAAGGTGCCGCTGATCGTGGCGATCAACAAGATCGACAAGTCCGACGCCAACCCGGACCGTGTCCGTTCCGAGCTGCTGCAATACGAGATCCAGGTCGAGTCGCTCGGCGGCGAGACGCTGGAAATCGAAGTCTCGGCCAAGACCGGCCAGGGGCTCGACACGCTGCTCGAAGCGATCGCGCTGCAGGCCGAGGTGCTCGACATCAAGGCCAACCCCGAGCGCGCCGCAGAAGGCACGGTGATCGAGGCCAAGCTCGACCGCGGCCGCGGCCCGGTCGCGACCGTCCTCGTCCAGCGCGGCACGCTGCGCACCGGTGACATCGTCGTCGCTGGCGCCGAATGGGGCCGCGTCCGCGCGCTGATCTCCGATACCGGCGCCCAGATCAAGGAAGCGGCGCCGTCGCTTCCGGTCGAGGTGCTCGGCTTCAACGGCACGCCGGAAGCCGGCGACCGCGTCGCGGTCGTCGAGTCGGAGGCCCGTGCCCGCGAGATCACCGACTACCGCGAGCGTCAGAAGCGCGATCGCCTCGCCGCCCGCGGCGCCGGCTCGGGTGCCGGCCGCTCGCTCGCCGAGATGATGCGCGAGCTCAAGGAAGGTGCTGGTCGCAAGGAGTTCCCGCTCGTCGTCAAGGGCGACGTGCAGGGTTCCGTCGAAGCCATCGTCGGCTCGCTCGAGAAGGTCGGCAATGACGAGGTCCGCGCCCGCGTGCTTTCGTCCGGCGTCGGCGCGATCACAGAATCCGACGTCACGCTGGCCCAGGCTTCGGGCGCAGTGGTGATCGGCTTCAACGTCCGCGCCCACAAGGAAGCGCGCGAAGCGGCCGAACGGGCCGGGGTCGAGATCCGTTACTACAGCATCATCTACAACCTGATGGATGATGTGAAGGACGCGATGTCGGGCCTGCTGGCGCCGACCCTGCGCGAGACCATGCTCGGCAACGCGCAGATCCTCGAGATCTTCAACGTCTCGAAGGTCGGCAAGATCGCTGGTTGCCGCGTCACCGACGGCACGATCGAGCGTGGCGCCAATGTCCGCCTGATCCGCGACGGCGTCGTGGTTCACGAGGGCAAGCTCGCCCAGCTCAAGCGCTTCAAGGACGACGCCAAGGAAGTGGTCGCCGGCCAGGAGTGCGGCATGTCCTTCGAGAGCTACCAGGACATGCGCGCAGGCGACGTGATCGAGTGCTTCCGCGTCGAGGAGATCAAGCGCAGCCTCTGACAGGCACGCTTGCTCCCGGATGTTTCCAGATGGCCGGGCTTTCGCCCGGCCATGACGTTTCAAACCCGTCCATCCGGTCCGATCCCGGAGAACGAGAGCCATGGCAAAGAAACCCAACACACAGGGCTCCGGGCCCTCGCAGCGGCAATTGCGTGTCGGCGAACTGATCCGTCACGCCCTGGCGGAGATGCTGGCGCGCGGCGACATCCATGACGATGTGCTGGCGAAGCACGTCATCACCGTGCCCGAGGTCCGGCTCTCGCCCGATCTCAAGCTCGCGACCTGCTACATCATGCCGCTTGGCGGCCAGGACGTCGCGCCGGTTCTGAAGGCGCTGAGCGCCCATACGCGCTATATCCGCGGCGAGATCGCCCATCGCGTGAACCTGAAATACGCGCCGAACGTCCGCTTCCTGCAGGATGAGAGCTTCGCCGAGGCCGAGCGCATCGATGCGCTGCTCTATTCGGACAAGGTGCGCCAGGACATCCTGAAGCAGCCGCTGCGCATCGACCAGGACCAACCGGACCAGCAAGACAAGCACCATGACGACGACTGACGAGAACCGCCCGGCAGAGGCGGATGGCGGCCGGCCGCCGCGCCCGAAGAAGCGCGACGTGCATGGCTGGGTCGTGCTCGACAAGCCGATCGGGATGACCTCGACCCATGCGGTCGCCGTGGTGAAGCGCGCCTATAACGCCAAGAAGGCCGGCCATGCCGGCACGCTCGATCCGCTCGCCTCGGGCCTTCTGCCGATTGCGCTGGGCGAAGCGACCAAGACCGTCCCCTTCGTGATGGACGGGCGCAAGGCCTATGAGTTCACCGTCGCCTGGGGCTCGCAGACCGATACGGACGACACCGAGGGCAAAGTCGTCGCGACCTCCGAACTCCGGCCCGACGAGCCGGCGATCGCGGCCTTGCTGCCGCGCTTCACCGGCACGATCCAGCAGGTGCCGCCAAAGTTCTCAGCGATCAAGATCGCGGGCGAGCGCGCCTACGACCTCGCCCGCGACGGCGAGGAGGTGACGCTGGAGGCCCGTCCGGTCGAGATCACCGCGCTGCGCATCGTCTGCCATGACGGCCCGACCACGACCTTCGAGGCCGAATGCGGCAAGGGCACCTATGTCCGCGCCATTGCCCGCGACCTCGGCCTGGCGCTCGGCTGTCTCGGCCATGTCGCGCATCTGCGCCGCACCCGCGTCGGGCCGTTCGCGGTGGCGGATGCGGCGACGGTCGAGGCGCTGCGCGACGGCGACAGCGATAGCGCCGCGGAGGCACTGCTGCCGGTCTCGGCAGCATTGCAGCTGATCCCGGAGATCGTGGTGCATCGCGATGCCGCGCTCCGGCTCAAGCGCGGCCAGAGCGTGCTCCTGCGCGGCCGCGACGCGCCGCTGGAAGCCGATGCCGTCTACGCGATGAGCGGCGGCGTGCTGATCGCCACCGGCTCGATTGCGCAGGGCGAGTTCGTCCCGCATCGCGTCTTCAACCTGTAGAAGAACGCCCTGCAGAGCACACGCATGTCGCGGTCCATTTGTACTGAATGGAACGAACTCTGCACAAAACAGGGCTGTTTTGGTCGATTTTGACCCCTTTTAAAGCGAAATTTACCAGTTTCGACGGGTTCTTGAGTGCTGGCCGACCTCGGCCGCCTCAAGGAGCCGCCCGTGAAGAAGCTCGCCTCCCTCTGGCTACCCATCTCCAATCGGCTCGCGATCGTCGGCCTCGCCATCTTCGCTGCCGCGATTGCGGCGTCGGTGATCGTCTCGATCCGCGCGGCCGACAGCGCCATGCGCGAGCGGGCTCAAGCCAGCCTGACCGTCAACATCAACCTGCTGCGGGATATTCTCACCGCCAAGGGCGAGCCACGGCTGGAGGGCGACAAGCTCTATTTCGGATCTGAGCTGGTCAACGGCAACTTTGCCGCCGTGGACAAGGTCAAGGCGCTCTCCGGTGGCACCGCGACGGTGTTCATGGGCGACACGCGCGTCTCGACCAACGTCCAGAAGCCGGATGGCGGGCGCGCGGTCGGAACCAAGCTGGCGCAAGGTGCAGCCAACGACGCCGTGTTCAAGGAACGCCGTACCTATTCCGGGGCCGCCGATATCCTTGGTGTCCCCTATTTCACCATCTACGAGCCGATCATCCAGAAATCGGACAATGCGGTGATCGGCATCCTCTATGTCGGCATCAAGCAGTCGGATTTCCTTACCGTCATCGACGAGATGATCCGCAATAACGTCTTGGCCGGTATCGTGATCGCCGCGATCGGCGGGGCGCTGCTGTTCTGGCTGACGCGCCGGACATTGAGACCGCTCGGCCAGCTCAAGGATTCGATGCTGAAGCTGGCAGCCGGCGATCTCGCCAGCGAACCACCGAAGCTGCGCAGCGGCGACGAGGTCTCGGCCATGGCCGATGCGGTCGCCGTCCTGCGCAAGGCAGCGATCGAAAAAGCGCGACTGGAGACTGAAGCGACGGAGCAATCGGAGCGCAGCGATGCCGAACGCCGCAGCAACCAGGCCGAGCGCGAGCGCGCGGCAGAGCAGCAGCGCGACCATGCACAGCAACAGGAAGCGATCGTTCGCGCCCTTGCCGCCGGGCTGGAGCGGCTTGCCCAGGCAGACCTGACCTGCCGGCTCGAAGACGCCTTTCCCGCCGAATACGAGCAGTTGCGCGCCGACTTCAACGAAGCCGTCGATCGGCTCTCCGCCACGGTGTCGACGATCCAGGTGACGGCTTCCGAGGTCGGCATTGCGGCGCGCGAGATCAACACGGGCGCAGACGACCTGTCGAAGCGCACCGAGGAGCAGGCCTCCTCGCTCGAGGAGACGGCGGCGACGACCGAGGAGCTGGCGGCCTCGGTGAAAGCTTCGGCCCAGGGCGCGCGCCAGGCGGCGGCGGTCGCCGAGGAGGCGATGCAGGCGGCGCAGGATGGCGGCGCCATCGCCGGCGAGGCGGTCAGCGCCATGGCGCGGATCGAGGACGCCTCCAAGAAAATCTCCGAGATCGTCTCGGTCATCGACGGCATCGCTTTCCAGACCAATCTGCTGGCCCTCAACGCCGCAGTCGAGGCGGCCAGGGCCGGCGACGCTGGCAAAGGCTTCGCCGTCGTCGCCTCGGAGGTGCGCACGCTCGCCCAGCGCTCGGGGGAAGCCGCCAAGGACATCTCCGGGCTGATATCGTCCTCCAATACCGAGGTCGAGCAGGGCGTCCGGCTGGTGCGCCGGGCGGGTGACTCGCTCGAAAAGATCCTGGCGGCCTCGCAGAAGGTCACTGGCACGATCCAGGAAATCTCGGCGGCTTCCGCCGAACAGGCCCATGGCATCGACGAGATGAGCCAGGCGATCGCCCATCTCGACGAGATGACGCAGGCCAATGCGGCGCTGGCCGAACAGAGCGCCGCCTCGGCCGGGGCGCTGTCGGGCCGGATCGGCGAGCTCAACACGCTGGTGGCGAGCTTCCGCACCGGGAACGCCACGCACGGCGCCATGGCGGCGCCCGCGCCGGCCTTCGCCGGCCCCGGGACGCGCCCGGCTGCCAGATCTGCTGCGATGCCTGCGATGCGCGTGCCCGCACGATCCGCGGGCACCGCACCGCATGCTGCCGGCGCGGCCGATCGCAGCAGCGGCCAGGCGCCCGAGCCGGAGCGGCTGCGCCAACTCGCCGAGGCCGCCTTCGCCCAGAGCAAAGCTGCTGCGCCCCAGCGCGCCCCGACTCAGCCCCGCAAGGCCGCAAACGGGCGCGCAAATGACACAGGATGGGAGGAGTTCTAGGCGGCGTCGGCTGCCGAGGCGCCGCGCAGGCGCGCGACGTCGCGCAGCGGCGGGGCACCGAACAGGCGGCTATATTCCCGGCTGAACTGCGAGGGGCTCTCATAGCCGACCTGGAATCCGGCCGAGGCAGCGTCATGCGCCTTGGCCAGGATCAGCCGGCGCGCTTCCTGCAGGCGCAGTTGCTTCTGGTATTGCAGCGGGCTCATCGCCGTCACCGCCTTGAAATGCTGGTGCAGCGCCGAAGGGCTCATCCGCGCTTCCGCCGCGACGATCTCGACGCTGAAGGGGCTGCGGTAGTTGCGCTTGATCCAGGCGATGGCGCGATTGACCTGCTGCAGCTTGCTCTCCGCCACCGCGATCTGGCGCAGGCGCGCCGCCTGCTCTCCGGTCAGCAGGCGATAGAGGATTTCGCGCTCGACCAGCGGCGCGAGCACCGCAATGTCTGCGGGAGCCTCCAACAAGCCGGTCAGCCTGATCACAGCGTCGCGCAAGGCCGGCGTCATCGGGCCGACTGTCAGGCCCGGACCGGATGACAATTCCCGCTCGGTCAGCGGCGGCGCTTCCAGCATCAGCGCACCGATGGCGGCCGGATCGAGCTCGAGCTTGACGCAGAGATAGGGCTCTTCCGGCGTCGCCTCGATCACCTGGCCGATGACCGGCAGGTCGAGCGAGACGACGAGGCAATGGGCGGCGTCGTAGCGATAGATCTGGTCGCCCAGGATCACCTGCTTGGCGCCCTGGGCGATGATGCAGAGCGCCGGCTCGTGCAGGCCATGCATCGGCTCGCTGGGTTGCGAGAGACGGACGACCTTCAAGCGCGGGATCGCGGTCTGGTGGACGCCGTCGCTCGGCGCAAAGCGCGCGATCAGCCTGGCGAGTTCCTCGACCTGGGACATGTACCGACCTCCATGGCAGGTCGCTGGAAGCCGACCCGGATGCCTGGAGTTCCATATAAGGAAGTAGCAGGGCTTTGCCATGGGTGGGCTGCAACGCTGGAGGATCAGGCAATGATCGCGGCGGATCGGTCTACCGCTCTACGGCCGCACCGGTGCATTGTCCCAGCATACCGGCAGCGTCGTCGACCAACGGACCCAGGAGCGGAATGCCCTGGCGCCCCGAGCCGGTTGCTACTGACATATTCCTGTCAAAGGCGGCGCTATCTGCACCGCCCAACTACCTGAACGAAAGGAGATCATCATGCCCTTCAACCAGGTCTTCCAGTCGCTCGGCGCGATCGCGTCAATCATCGTGCCGGCCAAGCCGTCGGTTCGTCCGCTCGAGATCGATCTCGAGCTTCCGGAGCCGCTGACGAAGGCCGAGCTCGCCGTGCTCGGCCGCTGGGTCAGCGAGGATGGCGCCATCCGGCTCGATCTTCGTCCCAATGGCCGCTTCGGCAAGCAGCGCGATCAGGCGCCGGGTCATGGCGGCCGCTACGAGGTGGATGCGTCGCAGCTCTATTTCGAGAGCGACGCCGGCCATGTCTGGAGCGGCGAATTGCGCCGCGGCCAGCTCGCTTTCGGCGAGAAGCGCTTCCGCCGGACCCTGCAGCTGGACCCGGCCAGACTGATTCAATCTGACCGGTAATCTCAGGCGATGCTGAGACGGGACGCTAGTCCCGTCTCAGTAGCCGACCGTAAAGCGCTGGCGCGTATGCGCCGGCTTCTCCAGTTCATCGACCAAGGCAACGGCATAGTCCTCGGCCGAGATCCGGCTCTGCCCCTTGCCGTCGACCAGGAGCCGGTCCTTGCCGAGCCGGAACTGGCCGGTGCGCACGCCCGGCTCGATCAAGGCGGAGGGCGAGAGGAAGGTCCAGTCGAGGTCGCTCTCGCCCTTCAGCTGATCAAGATAGGCGCCGCCCTTCCTGGCCTCGTCGAGATAGATCGCCGGGAATTCCTTGGTGTCGAACAGCTTCACGCCCGGCGCGACCTCGAGACTACCGGCGCCGCCGACGACGAGATAGCGCTTCACGCCGGACTGCTTCACCGCCGCGAGCAGAACCGCCGGATCGCTGGCGGTATAGTGCACGGCGCTGATCACCGCGTCATGGCCGGCAAGCAGGGCCGCGAGCCCGTCCTTGTCGTAGACATCGCCCTTCTTCGCCACGATACCGGCGCCCTGCGGCACCTTTTCGGGATTGCGGACGATGGCGGTGACCTGGTGGCCGCGGCTGGTCAGCTCGGCGAGCAGGCGCGAGCCGATGAAGCCGGTGGCGCCGATGAGAGCAATCTTCATGGTGACCTTCCCTAGTATCTGTTAGGAACCTACATCCCGATAGACACCAGATGGCAGCCATGCGACTTTCTCTCAAGAAGGCACTTTCACGCCACAAGGTCACCTGCTGGAAACCGCCATGCTCCACCGCCCCGATGCCTTCAACGCGCGCTGCCCGACGCGGCAGGTGCTCGACCGCATCGGCGACAAATGGGCGGTACTGGTGCTGATCCTGCTGGAACAGGAGACTTTGCGCTTCAACGAGTTGCGCCGGCGGATCGACTCCATCTCGCAGAAGATGCTGTCGCAAACGTTGAAGAGCCTGGAACGGGACGGGCTGATCTCGCGCCGGGCCTTCCCGACCGTGCCGGTCACAGTCGAATATTCGCTGACCCCGCTCGGGCGCACGCTCGCCGGCACGGTCGCAGCGCTGACCCAATGGGCGGAGGCTCATATCGGCGAGGTCGAGGCGGCGCAGCGGCGCTATGATCGCGGCGAGATCGCCGCCTGATCAACGCTTCAAGGGCCGCTTCGGCTTGAAGAAGGCGGCCCAGGCATCGTCGGGCGGGCCCTTCTTAGTAACCTCCGGCGCCTTGAAGGCGTCAGGCGCCAGATCCCTCTCCAGCAGCTCCCAGGCGACCGGCATGGCGACCGCAGCGCCGGGACGGACCCGCGTCGAGAACGGCGCGATCGCGGTCGAGCCGCGGCCATTTCTGAGATAATCGATGAAGATTCGGCCCTTGCGCGCCTTCTTCGACAGGGTCGCTGTGTAGAGCTTCGGCTCGGCCTGTTCCATCGCCTTGGCGAAGTCGCGGGCGAAACCTTTGACCTCGTTCCAATCCGCCTTCGGCTGCAGCGGCAGCACGACATGGAAGCCCTTGCCGCCGGAGGTCTTGAGGAAGCTCTCGAAGCCGAGTTCGTCGAGGCGCTGACGCACGGCGAGCGCTGCCTCGCGCACACGCTCCATTGGCACGCCCATGTCGGGATCGAGATCGAAGATGACCTGGTCGGGCATATCGACCGCGTCGACCTTCGCGCCCCAGACATGGACCTCGACCGTGCCGAGCTGGACCAATGCGGCGAGCCCGTCGAAATCGCGGATGAAGAGCAGCTCCTCGCCATCCTTGTCCTTCATCCGCGAGACGGATTTGTGCAGCCCGGCACCGGCATGCTTCTGGAAGAAGACCTGCCCGCCGACACCATCGGGCGCCCGCAGCAGGCTCAAGGGTCGCTCGATAACGAAGGGCGCCATGCGCTCCCAGATGCTGGCGTAATAGTCGAGCAGACCCTGCTTGGTGAAGCCGATATCGGGCCAGAGCGGTTTTTGGGGATTCCTGAGCGTCACGGTGGTCCCCCGAACGGGTGCGCGCTTGCCTGCCGACTTCACCGCTCGGGGCGCCTTCGTTCCAGCCTTGACGGGCTTCTCCTCGATCACCTCCTGCGCCGGCTTGTCCTCTCGCAGGCCCAGGAATGACGAATGCCGCAGGGTTTTCGAGGCCGTCCAGGCGCCGAAGGCGATCTCGGCGACGAGCTCGGGCCTGACCCAGACGATACCACGCTCACGGCCAGCTTCACCTTTGAAGGGCGAGGCTTTCGCGGCGATGGCGTCGAGCTTCTTCTTCAGCGCCGCCGCCAAGTTGCGGGTGAAACCGGTGCCGACGCGGCCGGCTGGCTTCAACTCACGATCCTCGTAGTAGCCGAGAACGAGCGAACCGAGCTGGTTGGGCGAGGCTTTCGACGGGACATAGCCGGCGATGACGAATTCCTGACGCTGCGTGCATTTCGACTTGATCCAGTCGCGTCCTCGCCCGCTGCGATAGGGCGCCTCGGCGCGTTTGGAGATCACGCCTTCCAGCCCCATCCGGCAGGCGTGGCGCAGCATGGTCTGGCCCGGCTCGACGAAGTGCTCGGAATAGCGCAGCGGCGCGTCCTGACCCGCAGCCTTCAGCAACTCCTCCAATCGCTCCTTGCGGGCAAGCAGCGGTTCCGCCCGCAAATCTTCGCCATCGAGATGGAGCAGGTCGAAGGCGAAGAAGACGAGGTTCGCAGTCTCGCCATCCGACAAGGCGGCTTGCAGGGCGGAGAAGGAGGAGATGCCGTTCTCGCCCAATGCCACCACTTCGCCGTCGATCAGCGCGGTCTCACAGGACATTGCTGCGAGGGCATCGGCAATCCTGTCACCGAAGCGCTCGGTCCAGTCGAGTCCGGTGCGGGTGAGCAGCCTGACCTTGCCGGCGGAGATTCGTGCCTGCAGTCGGTAGCCGTCGAACTTGACCTCGTGCAGCCAGGCATCGCCGCCAGGCGGCTTGTCCAGCAAGGTCGCAAGACAGGGCTCGATGAAGCGCGGCAGCCGCTCGCCCTCGGCTTTCGCCGAGTGGGAGGCCAGCGTGGTCTTCGCAGGTTTTGCCTTGGCGGGTTTTGCCTTGGCAGCTTTGGACTTTGCGACCTTGAGCTTACGGCCTTTCGCGGGCTTCTCGTCAGTCGACCAGATATCGCCGCCAGGGTCCTCGCCAACCTCCTCGACGCTGCGGCCGGATTTCACCGAATCCGGCGCGGTCTCGAGAATGTCTTCGTCGTCGCGGGCGAACTCGTCGTCGACCTTGATCAGCAGCCAGTTGTCGCGCTTCTCGCCGCGGCGGGGCTTCAGCCTGACGAGATGCCAGTGGCCACCGAGCTTGTGGCCTTCGAGCGCAAAGGCGAGATGGCCCTTCTCCATGCCGCGAACGGGGTCGCCCTCCGGAATCCACTTGCCTTCGTCCCAGACGATGACGGAGCCCGCGCCATATTCGCCCTCCGGAATCGTGCCTTCGAACGAGCCGTACTCCAGTGGATGGTCCTCGACATGGACGGCGAGGCGCTTCTCGCCGGGATCGAGGCTTGGACCCCGCGTCACCGCCCAGGACCAGAGCACCCCGTCATGCTCCAGCCTGAGATCGTAGTGGAGGCGGCGCGCGGCATGTTTGTGGATCACGAAGGCGCCACGCTGGGCAGCTTTCCGCCGACTGGCAGCACCTTTCGGCTCGCGGGTGCGGGAGAAATCGCGCTTCGAACGATAGAGATCGAGATTGGCCATGGCGTCCTCCGACGCGCGTCAGGCACTCTTCCTGGCCTTGCCGGCGGCGGTTTTTTTCGTCGACTTGCGGGTACCGGACGGCTTCTTGCCGCGAGCGGACGACTTGGAAGGTGAATCGTTTTCTTCTCCGAGGCTCTTCTTCAACGCCTCGAACAGATTGACTACATTGGAAGGGCGCTCTGCTGGCTTCGCGACCGGAGGTTTCTTGCCCTTGCGCTTGGCGGCGATCAGCTCGAGCAGCGCCGCCTCGTAGCGATCCTCGAAGCCGCTGGGATCGAACTTCGCCTCTTTCTTGTCGATGATGTGGGTGGCGAGATCGACCAGCTCCGCGTCGAGCTTGCCTTTGCGCAGGCCGTCAAAGACTTCATCCGGCTGGCGCACAGTCTTGTCGTAGCGCAGCGTGGTCAGCAGCAGGCCTTTGTCAAAGGGCTCGATCATCACCGGCCGCTCGCGGCGATAGAGCACGATGCGGGCGATGCCGGCCTTCTTCTGCTTCGCCATCGCCTCGCGGATCACGGCGAAGGCCTCCTCCGAGACCTCGTCGGAGGGGCTGAGATAATAGGGCTGGTCAAAATAGATCTGCGGGATCGCGGCCCGGTCGACGAACTGCTCGATCGAGAGCGTGTGCGAACTCTCGATCTGGACCGCGTCGATCTCGTCCTCCTCGATCAGCAGATATTCGTCGCCGCCGATCTCATAGCCCTTGACCTCGTCGTCGGAATCGACGGACTTTCCGCTGACGCTGTCGATGTATTGCCGCTGGACGGTATTGCCGGTCTTGCGGTTGATGACGCGGAAGGAAACCTTCTCGCTATGGTCGGTCGCCGAGGTCAATTCGACGGCGCAGGACACCAGCGAGAGCTTGAGATAGCCCTTCCAAGCCGGCCGGGGCGCCATCAGGCCGCCCTCAGCTTGGGCCGAGCGGGGAAGGCAGGTGGCAAGCCGCGTAGCCAGGCTTCGGCCCGGACGATCTCGTCTCGGGTCACGACCGGCACGGGATCGGACAGGATCGCCAGCAGCACCTCGCGGTCGAACTGACCGCTGGCGATCACGTCGGCAAGCGCGTCACGGGTCTCACGCTCGGCTCTGAGCTGGGCGGCGAGCGCGGCGATGAGGCGATCTTTCGGCATGGTACGTATGATGGCACCTGGACTGGATAACTGTTTGGGTTCCAACTGCGGGCCGGGCGACTGGTTCCGCCATCGAACAATCGGTGGACCTTTGCCTCGCGCTGCAGTGCAGCACCCTAGCGTTTCGCCAGATTTCGTGTATATGCCCGGGCAACCGGCCTACCAGCCGGCTGCGCATCCCTTCCGCGATGAGGCGGATGCGGGCTTCGGACCTTGCTGGACGACATCCCGGCCTGGCCCGCCAGATCAACACCCGAACCAAAGGACATGACGATGTCGATCACTGCCGAGCGCAAGACCGCGCTCATCAAGGAACACGCCACCAAGCCGAACGACACCGGCTCGCCGGAAGTCCAGGTCGCGATCCTCACCGAGCGCATCAACAACCTGACCGGCCACTTCAAGTCCCACACCAAGGACAACCATTCGCGTCGCGGCCTGCTCAAGCTGGTCTCGCAGCGCCGCTCCCTGCTCGACTACCTCAGGGGCAAGGAAGAAGCGCGCTACAAGACGCTGATCGAGAAGCTCGGCATCCGCCGCTGATCGAGACGGAAATTCCGCCCGGTGCCTCGCTGCTCCGGGCGGTTCTGCTAGGGGCCGATTGATCGGCCTCACTCCGGGAGCGCCGCAATGACGCGAGCTCCCATTCCAGTGCGGCAACCGCATGGGGCGGCTTCCCGCATGATCCGCCGGCGTCAGCGACGCTCATGGCAGGATCGCCGAGCGCCCGGGCGCGCTTCCTGCAAGCACCTCCCGGACGTTTAGCCGTCTTGCCCATGGGCACGATCGACGCCGGACGGATCGCATCCGACCGAAAGACATATCCATGTTCGATGTTCAAACCGAAGAGCTGATCTGGGGCGGGCGCAAGCTCGTGCTCGAAACCGGCAAGATCGCCCGCCAGGCTGATGCCGCCGTGCTCGCCACCTATGGCGAGACCGTCGTGCTCGCGACTGTCGTCTCCGCCAAATCGCCCAAGGCCGGGATCGACTTCTTCCCGCTGACCGTGAACTACCAGGAAAAGACCTTCGCCGCCGGCCGCATCCCGGGTGGCTATTTCAAGCGCGAGGGACGCCCGACCGAGAAGGAGACGCTGGTTTCGCGCCTGATCGACCGGCCGATCCGCCCGCTCTTCGTCGAAGGCTATCGCAACGAGACGCAGGTCGTCTGCACCGTGCTGCAGCATGACCTCGAGAACGATCCCGACATCGTCGCCATGGTCGCTGCCTCCGCCGCCCTGACCCTGTCCGGCGTGCCGTTCATGGGCCCGGTCGGCGCTGCACGCGTCGGCTACGTCGACGGTGCCTACAAGCTCAACCCGCTGGTCGACGAGATCAAGGAATCGCAGCTCGACCTCGTCGTCGCCGGCACGCCCGACGCCGTCCTGATGGTCGAGTCGGAGGCCAAGCAGCTCTCCGAGGAGATCATGCTCGGCGCCGTGATGTTCGGCCACAAGCACTTCCAGCCGGTGATCGACGCGATCATCCGCCTGGCCGAGAAGGCCGCCAAGGAGCCGCGCGACTACGTGCCGGCCGACAACTCGGTCGTGCTCGACGCCGTGCTCAAGCTGGTCGATGCGGATATCCGCGCTGCCTACAAGATCACTACCAAGGCCGAGCGCTACAAGGCTCTCGACGCCGCCAAGGCCAAGGTTCAGGCGCTCGTCTCCGAGACGCCGGACGGCAAGACCACCTTCACCAAGGAGCAGGTCGGCGGCCAGTTCAAGGAAGCGCAGGCCAAGGTCGTGCGCTGGACCATCCTCGACGACGGCGTCCGCATCGACGGCCGCGACCTGAAGACGGTCCGCAAGATCGTCTCGGAAGCCGGCATCCTGCCGCGCACCCACGGCTCGGCGCTGTTCACCCGCGGCGAGACCCAGGCGCTGGTCGTGACCACGCTCGGCACCGGCGATGACGAGCAGTTCATCGACTCGCTGGAAGGCACCTACAAGGAGACCTTCCTGCTGCACTACAACTTCCCTCCCTATTCGGTGGGTGAAGCCGGCCGCATGGGTTCGCCCGGCCGCCGCGAAATCGGCCATGGCAAGCTCGCCTGGCGCGCCATTCGCCCGATGCTGCCGGCGAAGTCGGAGTTCCCCTACACGATCCGTGTCGTCTCGGAGATCACCGAGTCGAACGGCTCCTCCTCGATGGCCACCGTCTGCGGCACCTCGCTGGCGCTGATGGATGCCGGCGTGCCGCTGAAGGCGCCGGTCGCGGGCATCGCCATGGGCCTGATCCTGGAAGGCGAGCGCTTCGCGGTGCTCTCCGACATCCTCGGTGACGAGGACCATCTCGGCGACATGGACTTCAAGGTCGCCGGCACCGCCGAGGGCATCACCTCGCTGCAGATGGACATCAAGATCGCGGGGATCACCGAGGAGATCATGAAGGTCGCCCTCGACCAGGCCAAGGGCGGTCGTGATCACATCCTCGGCGAGATGAACAAGGCGCTGTCGGCCTCGCGTGGCCAGCTCGGCGAGTATGCGCCGCGCATCGAGACGATGAAGATCCCGGTCGACAAGATCCGCGAAGTCATCGGTTCGGGCGGCAAGGTCATCCGCGAGATCGTCGAGAAGACCGGCGCCAAGGTCAACATCGAGGACGACGGCACCATCAAGATCGCCTCGGCCGACGGCAAGTCGATCGAAGCGGCGATCAAGTGGATCAAGTCGATCGTCTCCGAGGCCGAGCCGGGCATGATCTATGACGGCTCCGTCGTGAAGGTTATGGAGTTCGGCGCCTTCGTGAACTTCTTCGGCGCCAAGGACGGTCTCGTCCACATCTCGGAGCTGGCCCCGCGTCGGGTCCAGAAGGTGCAGGACGTCGTCAAGGAAGGCGACAAGGTCAAGGTCAAGTTCCTCGGCATGGACGAGCGCGGCAAGGTGCGCCTGTCGATGAAGGTGGTCGACCAGACCACCGGTGAGGACATCACCGAGAAGCTGAAGGCGGAGCGCGAGGCTGAGAAGTCCCGCGAGCGCCAGGGCGCGGAAGACTGATCCGCGATCAGCGTTTCACGTGAATCAGACGCTCCGCACCTGACGGTGCGGGGCGTTTTCTTTTGGGGGTCCCTCTGGTGCAACGCAGCGAGAAAGAATAGTCTAGACTTATTGTCTCCGGAGGCTGGCATGACCGCGCATCGCATAACCTCGCCCGAACAGCTCGCCGCGCTCTATCCGAACCCGATCGCGCCGGCCTCGGTGATCAAGGAGATCGATCACATCGACGCCAACTACGGCGCGCTGATCGCGGCCTCGCCGTTTTTCGTGCTCGCGACCAATGGCCCGGATGGCCTGGATTGCTCACCGCGTGGGGATCAGCCGGGCTTTGTCACCGTCAGCGACGCCAAAACGCTGCTGATTCCGGACCGAAGAGGCAATAACCGTCTGGATTCATTGAAGAATCTTCTGTCTGACAATCGAATCGGAATGCTCTTTTTGATCCCCGGTTACGGCGAAACCCTGCGTGTGAACGGCACCGCGGTGCTCTCGACCGATCCCGAGCTGTGCGCGCGCTTCGACATGGCGGGCAAGCTGCCGGCCTGCGTGATCGTCGTCACCGTCGAGGCCACCTACTTTCAGTGCTCGCGGGCGGTGGTGCGCGCCGACCTTTGGAACCCAGCGGCGCAGGTCGACAAGCGCTCCCTGCCGAGCGCGGGCACGATCCTGCGCGACATCTCGGCACGGGCGGCTGCGGAAGCCTTCGACGGCGAGGCCTATGACAAAGCGCTGCCGGAGCGGGTCAGGGCGACGTTGTACTAACTAAGCGCGAGTCGTCCCAGGCGGAGCGAAGCGCAGACCCGGGACCCATGCCTGAACCGTTCCGGAATGGATCCCGGATCAGCGCCGCTTCGCGGCTTGTCCGGGATGACCACATTGTGTGGGTTACTCCAGTCCCCCCACCGCCGCCTCGACCGCCTCGACGATCGCACCGGAGCGGACCAGCGCCGTCGCCTGGTTCATCTCGGCAGCGTACCAGCGGTCACCGTCGAGCGCCGGCGGGATCGTCTCGCGCAGTGCGTCGAGCGCCGCCTGCGTGCCCTTGCCGAGCGGATGGGCCTTGGCGGTTTCGGCGATCAGCGAGAGCGCCTGACAGGCCATCAGGATCTCGGCGGCGATGATCATCTCGACATTCTCGACGACTGTGCGCGCCTTGCGGCCGCACCAGGTCGAGTTCGAGACATGGTCCTCGGCATTGGACTTGCCGGGAATCGAATCGACCGAGCCGGGCGAGGACAGCGTGCGGTTCTCCATCACCAGCGCCGACATCGAGCA
Source organism: Bosea sp. 29B (assembly GCF_902506165.1). Lineage (NCBI taxonomy): Bacteria > Pseudomonadati > Pseudomonadota > Alphaproteobacteria > Hyphomicrobiales > Alloboseaceae > Allobosea > Allobosea sp. 29B. The sequence goes on along the minus strand of NZ_LR733817.1, from coordinate 2,110,869 downwards.
CTGCACGGTAGCAAAACCGGTATTGAGGCCGCGCTTGCCGGCGAGCAGGTTGCGCGGCAGGCCGTAGCTCATGGTCGGGTCGACCAGTCGGGCGAGGCGGCGCTCGCAGATCGAGCCGAGATCGGTCATGGCGATGGCGAGCAGGTCCATCGCCTGTGCGACGTACTGGCCGTGGAAATGGCCGCCGGATATGACGCGGTAGCCGTCATCCTCGGGGAAGATCAGCGGATTGTCGGTCGCCGAATTGGTCTCGGTCGCGATGATGCGCGAGACATAATCGAGCGCCTCGCGGGCCGGACCATGCACCTGTGGGGCACAGCGCAGCGAATAGACGTCCTGCACACGCGGCGCCGGCGGCTTGCCGGGCGTGCGACCGATCTCGTCGGGATAGATCGTCTCGCGGGCCGAGGCCGAGCAGCGCTTGGACCCTTGCGTGATCTTCAGAAGGTTGCGCGCCACCAGCGCCTGGCCGGGATGCGGGCGCGCGGCATGGACGCGCGGATCGAAGGCGGCGAGCTCCCCGCGCATCGCTTCGAGCGAGAGGGCAAGGCCGATATCGGCGGCCTTGATCAGCCGCTTGGCGTCCTCGGTCGCGAGCACGCCGAGCGCCAGCGACACGGTCGAGCCATTGATCAGGGCGGAGGCATCCTTGGCCCCGAGCTTGAAGTCCGGCTCCAGCCCCGCCTTCGCCAAGGCGTCGCGGGCCTTCATCCGCCTGCCCTTGTAGACGGCTTCACCCTCCTCGAAGCCGCAGACTGCCGCCGACATATGGGCGAGCGGGGCGAGGTCGCCGGAGGCGCCGACCGAGCCCTTCTGCGGGATCACCGGATGGATGCCGGCATTGAGGCAGGCGAGCAGGCGCTCGACCAGCGCGACCTGCGGGCCGGAATAGTTCGAGGCGAAGGCGTTGGCGCGCAGCAGCATGGTGGCGCGCGTCACATCCTCCGCGAAGGGCTCGCCGACACCGGTGGCGTGGGCATAGACGCTCTTGCGCTGATATTCGGTCATCTCCGACATCAGCACGCGCTGGTCCTTGAACAGGCCGACGCCGGTGTTGAAGGAGTACATGAACGGGGCTTCGTCGTTCATGAAATTGGCGTCGATATGGGCGCGCGTCGCCGCGATCGCCTCGCGGGCCGATTTGGCCAGCGTCGCCTTCTCATAGCGGCCGGAGGCGCCGGGCCGGGCCACGCGCAGCACTTGCTTGCCCTTCAGGGTCCGTCCGTCGATCGTTACCGCCATGGCCTGTTCCTCGTCAGCTTTGCCGACGATCTAAAGGCCCGGCGTGCCAAAGGGAAAGGCCCATTCCCTGCCGGAAACGAAAAGCACCTTGCACGATGCGACGCGGCCGGCCCTGGCATCGATCCGCCGCGGCCCTGCTGCGGCGCGACATCGGCGCGCCTTTACCCTGTGGCTGGAATCCCTCAAAGGTGGCGCCAGGAGGCTCCCCAATGGATTTCGAGGCCTTTTTCCGCAGCGAGCTCGACGGCCTCAAGGCCGAGGGGCGCTATCGTGTCTTCGCCGATCTCGAACGCCGCGCCGGCCGCTTTCCGCGCGCCGCCTTCCATGGCCCGAGCGGGCCGCGCGAGGTCACCGTCTGGTGCTCGAACGACTATCTCGGCATGGGCCAGCACCCCGCCGTGCTCGCCGCGATGCGCGAGGCGCTCGATGCCTGCGGCGCCGGCGCTGGCGGCACCCGCAACATCGCCGGGACCAACCACTATCATGTCCTGCTGGAGCGCGAGCTCGCCGACCTGCACGGCAAGGAGGCGGCGCTGCTGTTCAACTCCGGCTACATGTCGAACTGGGCCTCGCTCTCGACGCTGGCCGCACGCATTCCCGGCTGCGTCGTGCTGACCGATGCCGCCAACCATGCCTCGATGATCGAGGGCATCCGGCATTCGCGGGCCGAGAAACTGATCTTCGCCCATAACGACCCGCAGGACCTGCGTCGCAAGCTCGCGAGCATCGACCCGAACCGGCCGAAGCTGATCGCCTTCGAATCGGTCTATTCGATGGATGGCGACATCGCGCCGGTCGCGGAGTTCTGCGATCTCGCCGAAGAATTCGGCGCGTTGACCTATATCGACGAGGTCCATGCCGTCGGGCTCTACGGCCCGCGCGGCGGCGGCGTCAGCGAACGCGATGGCCTCTCGCACCGGCTCGACCTGATCGAGGGTACGCTGGCCAAATCCTTCGGCGTGATGGGCGGCTATGTCACCGGCTCGACGGCGTTGTGCGACTTCATTCGGAGCTTCGCCTCGGGCTTCATCTTCTCGAGCTCGCTACCGCCGTCACTCGCCGCGGGCGCGCTGGCTGCGATCCGGCACCTCAAGACCAGCTCGGTGGAACGCGAGGGCCAGCAGGACCGTGTGCGCAAGCTACGTCAGCAGCTCGACCAGGCCGGCATTCCGCATCTCAGCAATCCCAGCCATATCGTGCCGGTGATGGTCGGCGATGCCGCCCTGTGCAAGCGAATCAGCGACGAGTTGCTGGAGCGCTTTGCGATCTACGTCCAGCCGATCAACTACCCGACCGTGGCGCGCGGCACCGAGCGCCTGCGGATCACGCCGACGCCGTTGCACTCGGACGAGGATATCGCCGCGCTGGTCGGCGCGCTCAGCGAGATCTGGAGCGCCACGGGGCTGAAGCGGGCGGCGTAAACGCCGCCCATTCTCATCAAAGCAAGCCGTTATTGCCGGCGAGCGTCTTCAGGCTGACGTCCGGGCGTGCGCCGACATGGCTGATGACCTCGGCCGCGGCCAGCGCGCCGAGCCGCAGGCAATCACGGGCTTCGCGGCCGGAGGTCAGGCCATGCAGGAAGCCGGCGGCGAAGAGATCGCCGGCGCCGGTGGCATCGACCACGCGCTCAACCGGGAAGACCGGCTCGGCCACGACGCCATCCGGCGTCAACGCCAGCGCGCCATTCTCCGAGCGGGTGATGACGGCAAGGATGTTCTCCGCCCGCATCCCTGCCAGCGCCGTGTCGAAGTCAGCACTCTGGTAGAGGCTCTTCAGCTCGTGCTCGTTGGCGAAGACGAGGTCGACGAGGCCATTGCGGATCAGTCCGAGGAACTCATCACGATAGCGGTCGACGCAAAAGGAATCCGACAGAGTGATGGCGACGCGGCCGCCAGCCTTGTGGGCGAGCTCCGAGGCCTTGCGGAAGGCGTCCTTGGCCGCCGGCGGATCCCAGAGATAGCCTTCGAGATAGACGATGTCGGCGTTCTCGACCGTGGCCGGATCGACATCGGCCGGGGACAGGCCCTGGCAGGCGCCGAGATAGGTGTTCATCGTGCGCTCGCCATCGGGTGTGACGATGATGAAGGAGCGCGCCGTCGCCGCGCCCTCGGTCGCCGCGGCAGTGTCGAAGGCGACGCCGAGCGAGGTCAGGTCGTGACGGTAGAGCTTGCCGAGCTCGTCGGCCTTGACCTTGCCGATGAAGGCGCCCTTGCCGCCGAAGGAGGCGAGGCCGGCGATGGTGTTGGCGGCCGAGCCACCCGAGACCACCTTGCCCGGACCCATCGCGCCATAGAGCAGCTCGGCCCGCGGCTCGTCGATCAGCGCCATCGAGCCTTTGACCAGCTCGTACTTCATCAGGAAGTCTTCCTCCGCCGAAGCGAAGACGTCGACGATGGCATTGCCCAAGGCGAGCACGTCATAGCGCTTGGAGGTCATGAAACGATCCGTAATGGCGGGAGGATGGCGGCGTGTTGCATTGCCGGCAGGTCAGGTCAAGCGCTTCCGCGCCGGCGCGCGGCACTGTCGAGGATCGAGGTCAGTGCTGCCAGGTCCGACGGGCCGAGCCATTGTACCTCATGGGCAAGGCGATTGGCGAACAGGGTTGCCTCGGGTTCGAGGCCGGCGGTGTCGATCACGATGCGCGGATGGGAGAGCTCGGCGAGGCGGATCAATTCGTCGGCCTCGTCCCAGATCACGCCGAGATGATGGATTGCGCTCTGGATCAGGGTGAAGGTCGGCTGGCCGCGCTTGCCGTGCTCCAGCGCCGAAAGATAGGCCGGGGTGACGCCGAGCGCCTGCGCCATCTGCGCCAGTGTTACGCCGCGGGCGGCGCGCAATTCACGGACGCGGCGGCCGAAGGGCGTCATCGGTCGAGCTCCCGGCTGCGGCGCAGGCGGATATAAAGCGCGCCGGTGCCGCCATGGCGCTGCTCAGCCTCGTCGAAGCCGAGCACCAGCGGGCGCAGGTCCGGCAAGCGCAGCCAATGCGGCACGTTGCGGCGCAGGATGCCCCTCTCCTCGCCATAAGGGACGTCGCCGGCGATGCCCTTGCCGGTCACCACCAGCACGAGTTTCGCGCCGCGCTGCTGCTGCAGGCGCAGGAAGCCGCGCAAGGCCGAATGCGCCTCGTCCTGGCGCAGCCCGTGCAGGTCGATCACGGCCTCGACGCCCTGCTGGCCGCGGCGCAATTGCGTGCGCATGCGCCGTTCCAGCGGCACCAGCGGCGGCGGTGCGGGCTTAGCGGGCCGGACCGGTGTCGGCGTTGTTGGGGGCAGAAGGCTTTCCGCAACTGCGGCCGACTTGGCCTGCTCCGCTTCCGGTTCAGGCTCGACCGGCGAGCGGCCGGCAAGCGGCTTGACGGTACGTGCGACCTGGCGCCAGAGCGCGAGTTCCGCTTCGGAGAGGAGCTTGCCGCGCCGGCGCATGGCTCAGCGCGGCCAGAGCACGATGAAATCGACGGGATGCCGGATCAGACCGGCGCGATGGCCCGCTTCCGCCCCGGAGCCGACGAAGAAGTCGATCCGCGCCGGCCCGACGATCGCGGTGCCGGTGTCCTGCGCCAGCATCAGCCGGGCGAGTTTCTCACTACCGCCCTTGCCGTCGGGGATTTCGGTCTCGATCCAGGCCGGCATGCCGTAGGGCCAAAGCGAACGGTCGACCGCGACGCTGCGCAGCGGAGTCAGCGGCAGGCCGGCTCCCCCGATCGGGCCGGACCCGGGCGGCAGATCGTCATTGCGGGCGTAGAAGACGAAGGAGCGATTGAGCCGGATGAGGTCGCGGGCGAAGCCGGCATCGGCCTTCAGCCGGGCGATCAGCTTGTCCATCGTCATCTGCTCGGGCGGGATGTTCTCGCGCCGGCTGAGCTCGCGGCCGAGCGAGGTATAGGGGTGGCCGTTGCGTCCGGAATAGATGAGGCGCGTCACCTTGCCGTCCGGCAGGCGGATGCGGCCCGAGCCCTGGACCTGCAGGACGAAGCGATCGACGGGATCGCGCATCCAGAGGATCTCGAGACCCTGGCCGGCAAGCGCTCCCTCATCGATCGCGGCGCGATCCGGGAAGGGCTCCAGCCCTTGGGCGGTACGGCGCGCCGAGGTCAGCGCCGGGTCGAGCCCGGACCAGTCGTCGCCCGGCATCTTGGTCACCAGGTCGGCCGGGCGACCGTAGAGCGGCGTCGGGAAGGCGTCGGAGCGGGTCAGCGAGCCCTCGAATTCCGGCTCGAAATAGCCGGTCATGAAGCCTCGGTCGGCGCCGGCAGGACGGATGCGCCAGAAGGCGAAATTGTCCGCGAAGAAGCTGCGGGCCACATCCGGGTTCACATCGCCCGCGGCGAGCAGGCCCGCAGCCTTGGTGCATAGCGCCGGCAGGGCCGCAGGCGCAGGCGCGCCCTGTCGCAGCGGCGGATCAGTCTCGCAGCCCTGCGCGAACAGCCGCAACACAGCGAGCTGGTCGTCGGTGCTCCAGCCGGCAAGCGAAGCGGGCGCCACGGGTTCGGCCCGGGCGCCCTGCGGCAGAGATGGGGGAGAAGCGTGTGCGCCGGTCATCGATGGGCCTGCGACCAGGAGCCCCAGAACAAGACCGACGACACGGATCACGCGGCCGATTCGGTGGCGACCAGCAGCCAGTTCGGATCGCGGCTGCCGAGCTGGCGCGCGAAGGTCCAGACGTCGTTGACCTCGGAGACCGCCTCGGCGCTGCCGTCGACGACGTTGCCCTGCGCATCGCGGACCGCGCTGATCAATTGCGAGACGAAGGCGATGGTGACCTGGGCGGCCTTGCCCTTGACGTCGACGGCGACGATCTCGGCCTTGTCGATCGAGACGAAGTTGGACTCGGCCTTCTCGCCGCGCTTCTCCCGCTCGGCGATCGCCTGCTCGAAGCCGTCATAGACTTCCTTGGCGAGCAGGCCCTTCAAGGCCTTGCGGTCGCCGCGGGCGAAGGCGGTGACGATGGTCTCATAGGCCGACTTCGCGCCGATGAGGAAGCCCGGCGCGTCGAAGCGCGGTTCCTGGCGGAGGATGGCGTCGAGGCCGACAGCGATGGCTGAGCCCGGCTCGGCGATGTCCTTCCAGCGCTCGGCGTCGACCACGGGGACAGCCGCTGCGTCGTTGGCGGCGCCCGGCAAGCGGACGACATTGTCGCGTCTCTCGCCATTGCCGGGCTGATCCGGGCGCAGCGGCGGTGTCTCGCGGCGCGCGAACGGATCGGCCGGCGGCTTCTCGTGCCCGGTCTTCTGGCCCAGAACCGAGCGCAGTTTCCAGGCGACGAAAACGGCCAGGGCCAGGAAGACCAGGGTCGTCATATCGAAATTCTGCATCGCCGGCTGATCCGAACCTCGAAAACTCGTTCCCGCGCAGGCGTACTTCGTCGCCCGTCATCGAACGGATATGGTGTGGGAGGCTCGTAACATCCACCCCCGAGGGCGACAAGGGCGCGAAAGCGCGCGTCGCTTGTGCCGGCCCCGCCGCCATGATAGCCGACGCGAGCCCGGCGCCGCCGCTTGCCGGGCAATTCCGGCCACGGCACGGAATTTCCCGATGGTTTTCTAGACAATGATGATGGGACCCATGGCCAACGAAAACGGCAACGGCGCCGCCGCCGACCAGCAGGGGCCCAGCCTCAACACGCTGGTCCAGTACATCAAGGATCTCTCCTTCGAGAACCCCAATGCTCCGCGTTCGCTGACCCAGCAGCAACAGCAGGGCGGGCCGCAGATCGGCCTTCAGGTCAACGTCCACGCCAACGCGCTCGGCGAGAACGACGTCGAGACGATCCTGACGCTCGAAGGCAAGGCAACCCTGAACGACGAGACGCTGTTCGCGTTCGAGCTCAGCTATGCCGGCGTCTTCCGCATCCTTGGCGTGCCGCAAGAGCAGCTGCACGCGGTCGTGATGATCGACTGCCCGCGCCTGCTCTTCCCGTTCGCCCGGGCGATCGTCGCTGAAGCCGTCCGCAATGGCGGCTTCCCGCCGCTCTATATCGATCCGATCGATTTCGCCCAGCTCTACCGCCAGCGCCTCGAAGAGCTGCAGGCGCAGCAGGGCACGCCGAACGCCTGAACTGCGGCCTGAATCAGGAATTCGACAGAAAAGAGCCCTCAGGGGCTCTTTTTTGTTGGTCCGGCTGTTGTAAATCGCCCGGGCGTTTCCATCTCCCGCGGGCCAGAGGCGGCCATTCCGGCGCGCCGTTCCCGCGAGGTACACGACTTCCATGGATTCCCTTATGACGCTCGCCGCCGACCCAGCAGTCTGGGTGGCGCTCGGCGCCCTGATCGCCATGGAGGTCGTCCTCGGTATCGACAACCTCATCTTCATCTCGATCCTGACCAACAAGCTGCCGGAGCATCAGCGCTCGCGCGGCCGGCGGATCGGCATCGGCCTGGCGCTGATCCTGCGCCTCGGCCTGCTCTCGACCGTCGCCTTCATCGTGCAGCTGACCGCGCCGGTGTTCTCGGTCTTCGGCAAGGCCTTCTCCTGGCGCGACATCATCCTGATCGCCGGCGGCCTGTTCCTGGTCTGGAAGGCGACGAAGGAGATCCATCACAAGGTCGATCCGGATCACGGCCCCGACATGTTCGACGGCAGCGCGGCCGCGGCCGTGACCTTTGGCGGCGTGATCTTCCAGATCCTGCTGCTCGACCTCGTCTTCTCGATCGACAGCATCATCACCGCCGTCGGCATGACCGAGCATATCCCGGTCATGGTGATCGCCGTCGTCGTCGCCGTCGCGGTGATGCTGCTCGCCGCCGACCCGCTGGCGCGCTTCATCGACAAGAACCCGACGATCGTGATGCTGGCGCTCGGCTTCCTCCTGATGATCGGCGGCACGCTGATCGGCGAAGGCTTCGGCGCCCATATCCCCAAGGGCTATATCTACGCCGCTATGGCCTTCTCGGCCCTGATCGAGGGGCTGAACATGATGTCGCGCCGGGCAAGCCGGAAACAGGGCGAGTAGCCCAGATTAGCGTCATGCTCGGGCTTGACCCGAGCATCTCGTGCAGGGAAGGCGCTGAACAGCCTTCTCGTCGGGAGATTCTCGGGTCTGCGCTGCGCTTCGCCCGAGAATGACATTCTGTGTCAGGCTTCCTCGGGCACGCCGAGATAACCGCGCCAGAGCGGCCCCTTGAGCTTCATCACGAAGGCCTCATGGGCCGCTCTTTCCTCCGGCGTCAGCCGCGGCGCGAGTGCCCGCTGGCGCACCGGGCGCTCGGTCGCGACCGCAAGCCCGGCACCCGCCTTGCCGGCAACAGCGCCGCCGAAACCGAGGCTCGTCTGCTTGCCGCCGATCAGCTCGATATAGACCTCGGCCAGGATCTCGGAGTCGAGCAGCGCGCCGTGCTTGGTGCGGCGGCTGTTGTCGATGCCGTAGCGCGAGCAGAGCGCGTCCAGGCTGTTGCTGGCGCCGGGATGCTTGCGGCGGGCCATGGCGAGCGTATCGACGACGAGCGCCGGCACGATGGCCGGCAGGCCGAGCCGGCCGAACTCCATGTTGATGAAGCCGACATCGAAGGCGGCGTTGTGGATGACCAGCTTGGCATCCGCGATGAAGGCGGCGAACTCGCTGGCGATCGTGGCGAAGACCGGTTTGTCGGAAAGGAAGGCTGCGGACAGCCCGTGTACCCGGAAGGCGCCATCCGGCATGTCGCGCTCGGGGTTGATGTAGACATGGTAATTGCGGCCGGTCGGGCAATGATTGACCAGCTCGACGCAGCCAATCTCGACGATGCGATCGCCTTTCAGCGGTTCGACGCCGGTGGTTTCCGTGTCGAGAACGATCTCGCGCATGTCAGCCCGCCCTTTCGGTCCGGCCGAAGCGGCCGGCGACGGCATTCAGGATAGAGCGGACCTGGTGCTCGGCGGCCACGAGCCCGCGCGAGGTGTCCACAAGGAAGTGGGCGCGGCGGCGCTTCTCCGCATCCGGCATCTGGCGGGAGAGGATCGCGGCGAGCTTCTCCTCGCTCATGCCGGAGCGGGAGAGGACCCGCTTGCGCTGGACCTCGGCCGGAGCGGTTACGACGACGACGGCATCGCAGCGCCCCTCCCCGCCGGTTTCCAGCAGCAGCGGCACATCGAGCACGGCGACAGTTGCGCTGCTCTTTCGAACGCGTGCCAGGAAGGCCTGCTCCTCCGCCCGCACCAGCGGATGGACGATCGCCTCGAGTTTTGCCAGCGCTTCGGGCCGGCCGAGCACGGCGGCGGAGAGCTTGGCCCGATCGACAACGCCATTTGCCGTCGTTCCCGGAAACGCCGCCTCGATCTCCGGCGCGGCCGCGCCGGCGTAGAGATCGTGCACCGCCTGATCGGCGTCGTGGACGGGTACGCCGGCGGCGCGGAACATCGCCGAGGTCGTCGACTTGCCCATGCCGATCGAACCGGTGAGGCCGAGCAGAAAGGTCATTGCAGCGCCTCCGCCATCGCGCGCTTACACGCGGGGAATGTCGACTTCGAGCTTGGCGCGCAGCTCCGCCGTCACCTGCGGGCGGACACCGAACCAGCGCTCGAAGCCCGGGACCGCCTGGTGCAGCAGCATGCCAAGACCGTCGACCGGGATGCCGCCATGACGGCGGGCCTCGGCGAGCAGCGGCGTCTCCAGCGGGACATAGACGATGTCGTCGACGATCGTGCCAGGGCGCAAGGCGGAGAGGTCGATCTCCAGCGGCGGCTGGCCATGCATGCCGAGCGAGGTGGTGTTGACGATCAGGTCGCTCTCGCCGACGAGCTGGGCGATGTCGTGCCAGCGCCGGGCTTCGACCGTTCGCGGGAACGAAGCTGCCAGCTCGACCGCACGCTCCGGGCTGCGATTCACCAGCAGGATGCGACCGACGCCGCGTTCGACGAGGCCATGGATCACGGCGCGCGCCGCGCCGCCGGCGCCGAGAATGAGCGCCGTACCGCTGCGCCCGGCCCAATCGGGCACGCAGGCGTCGAGATGAGCCAAGAAGCCATAGGCGTCGGTGTTGTCGCCGTGGAGCCTGCCGCCGTCCATCCAAAGTGTGTTGGCCGCGCCCATGGCCCGCGCCGTCTCGCTGGCCACGTCGAGCAGAGGCAGTACGACTTCCTTGTTCGGCACGGTGACATTGCCACCGACGAATTCGCCGGCGCGCAGCCGGGCGATGAAGCCTTGCACCTCGGCCGGCGGGACATCGACGCGCTCATAGCTGCCGGCAAGGCCATGCTCGGCAAGCCAGTGACCATGGATCAGCGGCGAGCGGGAATGCGCGACGGGATGGCCGATGATGAAGCAGCGTCTGGTCATGGCAGTCGTGGAGCTAAGGATCATGCGACGAGGTCAAGCTCGCGAAGCGTGGCGAGCAGACTCAGCATCGGCAGGCCGAGGATGGTCGAATGATCGCCCTCGATCGTCTCGAACAGGTGGATGCCGAGGCCTTCGAGCTGATAGCCACCGACGCTGCTGGTCGCTGCCTCGCCAGCCAGTGCGACGTAATCCCTGATGAAGCCGGAGGTCAGCGGGCGCATGACGAGCACCGCGCTGCTGGCGCCGCGGCCGATGATCTTGCCATCGCGAGCCAGGGCGAAGGCCGAGGTGAGTTCGTGCTTGCGACCGGCGAGCATGGCGATCTGCCGCTCTGCCGCTGCCGTGCCCTCGGGCTTGTGGAACGGACGGCCATCGCAGACCAGCATCTGGTCGGCGGCGAGGACGATCCGGCTAGGATCCTGCGGCGAGACCGACTGGGCTTTGGCATCCGCCAGCGCGGCGGCCACGTCGGCGGGTGGACCGCCCATGGCGAAGAAATCGGCCTCGATGGCACGTTCGTCGACATCCGGCCTGATCACCTCAACCGGAAGCCCTGCCGCTTCGAGTAGCTGCCGCCGCGTCGTGCTCCCGGACGCGAGGATGAGCGGCGCAATGCCGCGCCAGAATGTCGCCTGCCCGGTCACGTCGCGATGAACTTCATGCGGTGGTCGCGCAGCAGATCCAGGATGGCGGCCGCCGTCTCCTCGATCGAGCGGCGCGTGACATCGATCACGGGCCAGCCCCGGCGGGCGCAAAGCCGGCGCGACTGGGTAATCTCATCCGCGACCGCATCCGGATCGACATACGGCGTCTCGTCATCGGCCTTCAGCGACAACAGGCGGTTCTGGCGAATCTGGATGATACGCTCAGCGCTGGCGACGAGGCCGACGATCAGCGGCTTCTTCAAGCCGTCGAGCTCGACCGGGAGCGGCACGTTCGGCACAAGCGGGATGTTGGCGGTCTTGATACCACGATTGGCGAGATAGATGCTGGTCGGCGTCTTCGAGGTCCGGCTGATGCCGACGAGGACGACATCGGCATTCTCGATATCGCCGCCGAGCTGCCCGTCATCATGCATCAGCGTGTAATTCATCGCATCGATGCGGCGGAAATACTCGGCATTGAGCATATGCTGCGCGCCCGGCCGGGGGGCGGAAGCCTGGCCGAGATAGGACTGGAACAGCGACAGCACCGGTTGCAGCACCGACAGGCAGGGGCAGCCGATGTCGCGGCAGAAGCTCTCCAGCCGCTCGGCCCATTCCGGCTCGACCAGCGTATAGAGTACCACGCCGGGAGAGGTTTCGATCTCGGCGAGCACGCGCGACAGCTGGTTCTCTGAGCGGACCAGCGGGTAGACATGTTCGATCGCGGAGACCGCTTCGTATTGTGCCGCAGCAGCGCGGCTGACCGCGATCAGGGTCTCGCCGGTCGCATCGGAGACCAGATGCAGGTGAAAATAGTTGCGCGCCACGGTTTCCGTCGCCCCTGCCGGCCTCTTCTCCGGCTCAGCTCTAGAGCTGTTCCGCCGGCCTGGGAATCCCTTTTCGATCCTGCGGTCACCAGCGGACCGCTGATTCACATAGCTGGGACAACTGGGGATAACCCGGCGCTTCCAGGAAACCGTCTCGACGGCTCGGGATAACCCGGCCAAAGCCTCAACAGGCATTGGCCTGTGGGCGGAATCCGGATGTTTCACGTGAATCATTTTTGAACGCGGCGGCACGCCGCGCCCCGGAGCAAAATCCAATTCGTTAAGAAAGTCTTAAGGGCCGGCCAGCCCGGAATCGGTCAGCCGACTGACTTGCGTGCGGCCTGTGGACCGGTTGTGGACAATCTTGGGGCGGGCTATGTGCCCCCATCCAAGAGTCTAAACAGAAGACTCTCTTATAAAAGAATCTTTTTAGGACGATGGGCGGATAGCCCGATGCGCTTCATGACCCAAAGCCTTTTCCTGCGCGCTCTCTCCGGCGAGACCCTCCCGAAGCCTCCGCTCTGGCTGATGCGGCAGGCTGGCCGATATCTGCCGGAGTATCGCGAGCTTCGCGCCAAAGCCGGTGGCTTCCTCGATCTCTGCTACAATCCGGAATGGGCAGCCGAGGTCACCCTGCAGCCGATCCGGCGTTTCGGTTTCGATGCGGCGATCCTGTTCTCCGATATCCTGGTGATCCCCCATGCGCTCGGCCAGAAGCTCTGGTTCGCACAAGGCGAAGGACCGAGGCTGGAGCCAGTCGCCGATGCGACCCGCTTCGGTGAGATCCGCGAGGAGATCGATCCCGACGTACTGGCACCGGTCTACGAGACTGTCCGGCGCGTGAAGGCAGCGCTTCCCAAGGGAACTGCGCTGATCGGCTTCTGCGGCGCACCCTGGACCGTCGCGACCTATATGGTCGCCGGCCGCGGCACACCTGATCAGGGGCCGGCCAAGGCCCTGTTCCAGCGCGACCCTGCCCTCTTTGCGCGGCTGATCGACCGGCTCGTCGTCAATTCGGCGGCCTATCTCAACGCGCAGATCGATGCCGGTGTCGATGCCGTGCAGATTTTCGACAGCTGGGCGGGTTCGCTTGGCCCAGAGGATTTCAAGCGCTGGTGCATCTCGCCGACCAGGCGGATCGTCGATCTCGTTCGAGCCCGGCACCCCCAGGCGAGGATCATCGGCTTTCCGCGCGGAGCCGGATCTGGCATTCCGGCTTACGTCCGCGAGACCGGCATCGACGCGGTCGGGCTCGAGACCGAGATCGACCGAGGTTTCGTGCGCGAGGCGATCCAGCCGCTTGCGCCGGTGCAGGGTCATCTCGATCCGCAGCTGTTGCGAGCGGGCGGGCCCGAACTCGATCACGAGATCGAAGCGATCCGTGCGGCATTCGGCGGAGGTCCCTTCGTCTTCAATCTGGGGCATGGCATCTTGCCGGACACGCCGATCGCTCATGTCGAGCGGCTGGTCGAACTGGTTCGCGCCTAGAGGACTACCGCCATGGCCTACGAATGGATCAAGGCTTTCCATGTCATGGCGGTGATCGCCTGGATGGCCGGGATGCTCTATCTGCCCCGGCTGATGGTCTATCATGCCGAGGCGCAGGTCGGCTCGATCCAGTCCGAGACCTTCAAGATCATGGAGCGCCGGCTGCTCAAGGGGATCATCAACCCCTCGATGATCATCACCTGGGTGCTCGGGCTCTACCTTGCCTGGAGCGCCTTCGGCTTCAAGGGCGGCTGGCTGCACGGCAAGATCGCGCTGGTCCTTGTCCTCTCGGGCATCCATGGCTATCTCAGCGGCAGGGTCAGAGCCTTTGCCGAAGACCGCAACGACAAGCCGGCGCGCTTCTATCGCATCCTCAACGAGGTACCGGCGCTGCTGATGGCGGCTATCGTCATCCTGGTGATCGTCAAGCCGTTCTGAGATGCCGCGGTTTCCCGCTTGAGCGATTCAGGGAAAGCGGTTATCAAGCCTCTGCGCTTTTCGTACGCGTCCTTCCTTATCGTCGACGGCTCGTGCCGCGGCTGCTTTCTCGGCCGACACGACTTCCTGACAAGTGGGCCTTCAGGCCTTTCGTCCCGTCGATCCCTCCACTGCCGTTCGGCCTGCCTGATCGCGGGCCTGTTACTCCGGGTACCCCATGCGGGAAATCAAACTCCACGAACTCAAGGCGAAGTCGCCGACCGAGCTGCTCACCTTCGCTGAAGGTATGGAGGTCGAGAACGCGAGCACCATGCGCAAGCAGGAGCTCATGTTCGCCATCCTGAAGCAGCTCGCCTCTCAGGAAACCGAAATCCTCGGCGAAGGTGTCGTCGAGGTGCTGCAGGATGGCTTCGGCTTCCTGCGCTCCTCCGATTCGAACTACCTGCCAGGTCCTGACGACATCTACGTCTCGCCCTCGCAGATCCGGAAGTTCGGCCTGCGCACCGGCGACACCGTCGAAGGCCCGATCCGCGGCCCGAAGGATGGCGAGCGCTATTTCGCTCTGCTCAAGGTCAACACGATCAACTTCGAGGATCCGGAGAAGATCAAGCACAAGATCCACTTCGACAACCTGACGCCGCTCTATCCCGACGAGCGGCTCAAGCTCGAGGTGCAGGATCCGACCAAGAAGGATTTCTCGCCGCGCGTCATCGATATCGTCGCGCCGATCGGCAAGGGCCAGCGCGCCTTGATCGTGGCGCCGCCGCGCACCGGCAAGACCGTACTGCTGCAGAATATCGCGCAGTCGATCACGACCAATCACCCCGAGTGCTATCTGATCGTGCTGCTGATCGACGAGCGGCCCGAGGAAGTCACGGACATGCAGCGCTCGGTGAAGGGCGAGGTCGTGTCCTCGACCTTCGACGAGCCGGCGACTCGCCACGTCCAGGTCGCGGAGATGGTGATCGAGAAGGCCAAGCGCCTGGTGGAGCATGGCCGCGACGTCGTCATCCTGCTCGACTCGATCACCCGTCTCGGCCGCGCCTACAACACGGTGGTGCCATCCTCCGGCAAGGTGCTGACCGGCGGTGTCGACGCCAACGCCCTGCAGCGGCCGAAGCGCTTCTTCGGCGCGGCTCGCAATATCGAGGAAGGCGGCTCGCTGACCATCGTCGCGACCGCGCTGATCGACACCGGCAGCCGCATGGACGAAGTGATCTTCGAGGAGTTCAAGGGCACCGGTAACTCGGAAATCATCCTGGACCGCAAGGTGGCCGACAAGCGCATCTTCCCGGCGATCGACATCATCAAGTCCGGCACCCGCAAGGAAGAGCTCATCACGCCGCGTTCGGATCTGCAGAAGACCTATGTGCTGCGCCGCATCCTCAATCCGATGGGCCCGCAGGACGCGATCGAGTTCCTTTTGGACAAGCTGCGCCAGACCAAGCAGAACTCCGAATTCTTCGACTCGATGAACACCTGACGGCGATCATCACCTCAGCGATCTCGAAGGGCCCCGGCGCAATGCCGGGGCCTTTTTTGTTGTCGATATCGGTTGTGGCCCGACGCGCGTTCGCGACCACTTCAGCCAACCGATTCGGATCCGTGACGGGCGGCAGGCAGCATCCGTGCAGGCAGACGAAGGCGGCGCCTCTCCCCACCTGCTTGGCATAGACATGGGCCGCGTGCTCAGGCGGCAGTCCATCCGGATCGGGGCAGTCGACTGGGACCACCGTCAGATGCTGTGCTGTCAGGGCGGTCTGCCTGAAGGATTCTTGAGTCGGACCGGCGAGTACGATTTCCACGCCATTGCGGGCGAGGTCGTAGGTGTTGAGGACCGAGCCATGAGCCTTCGGGGCATGCGCTGCCAGAGCGAGTATGGCCACAAGGAAATGGTCAGCTCGCTCGCGATCCTCAGGCAGGCCGCTGGCATTGGGTACGGCATCGTCATGAGTCGGCCTGGGTACGACCGGCAGCGCGGTGGAGTCGGCCCGAATCTTCCGCTGCGGTCCCGAGTCAGCCTGGCGGTAGTGCCGATCAGTATGCGCGCTTCACCGCCTGGCGAGGCCGAAGTAGTGTTGTTTGCCGGTGCGGTAGGAATGGGCCAGGCCGTCGCTATCCGCCATGGATTCGGCAACGAAACGAAAGGTGTCGACGACCTCGATCTAGTCCTTGCGGCCAAGGATCCCGCCGGCCCGGGCGAGACCGGAGATCATCATGCACTTCCACGCGGCCAAGAGCGTGCAGAGCGCTCGTACGGAGATGGTCGATGTCGGGCCGCTCCTCGCGATCGGTCTTGATGTTCACGAAGACCTCGTTCATCACCGCGGCGGTAGCGGGGTTCTCGAAGCTCTCATGCGCCATGACATGGCACCAATGGCAGGCGGCCTAGCCGACCGAGAGGAGGATTGGGCGATTGCTGGCGCGCGCTTCCGCGACGGCCTCCGCGCCCCACTCCCTCCAGTGGAAGGGGTTGTCCTGGTGCTGCAACAGATAGGGACTGGCGGCGTGCTTCAGGCGGTTCGTCCACGGGGCTCGCGTCTAGGCAGGGTCGAGCCGTGAAAGCCTATCCGACGATTGTGGCGCTGTCCTCCGGTGCCGGGCGCGCCGGCGTCGCCGTGATCCGGGTGTCCGGCGAACACGTCCGATTCGTTATCGAAACGATTGCCGGGTCCGTCCCTGAAGCGCGCAAGGCCGCCTATCGGCCGCTGCGCGATGGCGATGGCGCGATCATCGATCACGGTCTTGTCCTGTTCTTTCCGGCGCCCGCAAGCTTTACCGGCGAAGACGTCGCCGAACTTCATGTCCACGGCTCGCGTGCGGTGCTGTCGCGGCTGCTCTCGGTGCTCGCGGCCCTGCCAGGCTTGCGTCTGGCGGAGGCGGGCGAGTTCACCCGCCGCGCCTTCGAGGCCGGCAAGCTCGATCTCGCGGCGGTGGAGGGCCTCGCCGACCTGATCGATTCGGAGACGGAATGGCAGCGCAGACAAGCGCTGCGGCAGATGGAAGGCGCGCTCGGCCAGGCGGCCGCCGAATGGCGCAGCGCTTTGATCAAGGCGATGACGCTGCTCGAGGCCGAGATCGACTTTTCCGACGAAGGCGATGTCGCTGGGCCATTGATCGCCGAAGCAGTCGCTGGGGCGCAAGGCGTCCTTGGTAGTCTGCGGGTAGCACTCGGTAGTTTCGCGGCCGGAGAGCGGGTGCGCGAAGGCTTTGTCGTGGTGCTCGCAGGGCCACCGAATGCCGGCAAGTCGAGCCTGCTCAATGCGATGGCCCGGAGAGACGTCGCGATCGTCTCGCCGATCGCCGGTACGACCCGGGACGCCATCGAGGTCAGGCTGGATCTGGGCGGCATTCCCGTCGTTCTGGTCGATACCGCCGGCCTGCGCGAGAGTTCCGATGAAATCGAGGCCGAAGGCGTGCGGCGCGCCCGCCAGAGAGCTGACAATGCCGACCTCGTGCTGCGGCTACGGTCGCCTGATTCGGAACCGGAACGAAAAGGCAGTGGCACTACCGAGATCGCCGTCGCAACGAAACTCGATCTTGGCGGTAGTGCTCGACCCGGCGAGGTCGGCGTGTCCGCCACGACCGGGGCAGGACTGCCGGAGTTGGTCGAGCTCATCGCGTCTCACCTGGGGAAGCTCGGTCAGGCGGAGCCCGCCCTCGTCACCCGCGAACGCCAACGTGTCGCGGTGGCGGATGCCGCAGCTGCGATCGAGCGCGCCGCCCTGCTCCCGCAGGAGCAGCCCGAGCTCATCGCGGAGGAGTTGCGCCTCGCTGTCCGGGCGCTGGAGCGCCTGATCGGCAAGGTCGATGTCGAGGACGTGCTAGACAGTCTATTTTCCGGCTTCTGCATCGGCAAATAGGCGGTTTTCATTGACCTCGCGGCTCGGCTTGGCTAGCGAATTGCTTATGTCAAATGCACAGGCGAACCAGCACTACGATGTCGTCGTGGTGGGCGGCGGCCATGCCGGGGCGGAAGCTGCGGCTGCGGCCGCGCGTGCCGGCGCCCACACAGCCCTGATCACCCAGCAGATCGCGACCGTCGGCGTGATGTCGTGCAACCCGGCGATCGGCGGGCTCGGCAAGGGCCACCTCGTCCGCGAGATCGATGCGCTCGACGGGATCATGGCCCGCTGCGCCGATCAGGGCGGCATCCAGTTCCGCATGCTCAACCGGCGCAAGGGGCCGGCGGTGCGCGGGCCTCGCGCCCAGGCTGATCGCAAGCTCTACCGCGAGGCCGTGCAGGCGGCTCTGGCCGCCCAGGATGGTCTTACCCTGATCGAGGGCGAGGCATTCGACCTTGAGATCGTCTCTGGGCAGGTCGCCGGTGTTGTACTTGCGGATGGCCGTCGATTCGCCTGCGGAACGGTTGTGCTGACGACCGGCACCTTCCTGCGTGGCCTGATCCATATTGGCGAGACAAAGATTCCGGCTGGCCGTGTCGGTGAGGCGCCCTCGCTCGGCCTGTCGGCCACGCTGGAGCGCCATGGCTTTCCGCTTGGCCGGCTGAAGACCGGAACGCCGCCGCGGCTCGACGGCCGCACGATCGACTGGTCCAACCTGGAGATGCAGCCGGGTGATGAAACGCCGGAGCCGTTCTCGGCGATGACCGAGGCGATCACCACGCCGCAGATCAGCTGCGGCGTGACGCGGACGACGCTGGCGACGCATGAGCTGATCCGCGCTAATCTCCACCGGGCGCCGATGTTCTCCGGCCAGATCGAAGGGCGCGGACCGCGCTATTGCCCGTCGATCGAGGACAAGGTCGGCCGCTTCGGCGATCGCGACGGCCACCAGATATTCCTGGAGCCCGAAGGTCTCGACGATCCCACCGTCTATCCGAACGGGATCTCGACCTCGTTGCCGGAGGACGTCCAGCTCGGTCTGCTCAAGACGATTCCTGGTCTGGAGCAGGCAGTGATGCTGCGGCCGGGCTATGCGATCGAATACGATTATGTCGATCCACGCGCGCTGAAGCCGACATTGGAGACGCGGGCGGTCTCCGGGCTGTTCCTCGCCGGCCAGATCAATGGGACCACCGGCTATGAGGAAGCGGCGGCGCAGGGCCTGCTGGCAGGCCTCAACGCCGCGCGCCGCGCCGGCGGCGGCGAACCGGTCAGCCTCGATCGGACGCAATCCTATATCGGCGTGATGGTCGACGACCTGGTGACGCGCGGCGTTACGGAGCCGTACCGAATGTTCACCTCGCGCGCCGAATTCCGGCTGTCGCTGCGGGTCGACAACGCCGACGAGCGCCTGACACCGCTGGGCATCGGGCTCGGTGTCGTCGGTCACGCCCGCCAGGAGGGCTTCGAAAGCCGGCAGCTGGAAATCGTTAAGCTTACCGAACTCTTACGCGAACGGTCTCTCTCGCCGAATGAAGCGGCGGCGGCCGGGCTGGAGCTCAATCGCGATGGGATCAGGCGCTCGGCCTTCCAGATCCTGTCCTACCCGACCGTCGATTTCAAGGCCCTGCTCCGGGTCTGGCCCGATCTCGCAGACTTTTCCGAGACGGTGCGGGCGCGTGTCGCCGCAGACGCGACCTATGCGGTTTATCTCGACCGGCAGGCGGCGGAGATCGAATCTTATCAGCGCGACCAGGCGCTGGCGCTGCCCGCCGATCTCGATCTCGACGGCATCTCCGGGCTGTCGAACGAGGTGCGGCTGAAGCTGCGCGCGGCCTGGCCTAGCAATCTGGCGCAGGCCGGCCGGATCGAGGGCATGACGCCGGCGGCCTTGACCTTGCTGGCCGCGCATGCGCGTAAGCATCAGGCCGCACGCATGGCGGTTGCCGAGGCATGACCCTGTGAGTTCTGTTGATAAGGCGGATAACTCCGATAGGCAGCACGCTTTCCGCTTGACGCCTGTTTCACGTGAAACACAGGAGCGCCTCGCCATTCTGGTGGCGGAGCTCAAGCGCTGGCAGCAGGCGAAGAACCTCGTCTCGGGCGCGACGCTGGACGAGGTCTGGACCCGGCACGTCGCCGATTCCCTGCAATTGCTCGACCATGCGCCGCAGGCACGACGCTGGCTCGATCTCGGCTCGGGCGGCGGCTTTCCCGGTCTCGTACTGGGCATCCGGCTCGCCGAGCTCGGCGGGCATATCGACCTGGTCGAGAGCAATGCCCGCAAATGCGCCTTCCTGCGTCATGCGGCGCGCCTGACCGGCTCGCCCGTCACGGTCCACAATGCCCGGATCGAGGATGTCGTCGACGGCTTTGTCGGCAAGGTCGAGGCCGTCACGGCGCGGGCGCTGGCGCCGCTGCCGCTGCTGCTCGACTGGTGCAAAGAGCTGTTGAGAACCGGGGTGACGGGAGTCTTTCCCAAGGGACAACATCTAGATGCGGAATTGACCGCCGCGTCTAAATATTGGAAGATTCAGGCCACAACGTTTCCATCCTTGACGGATTCGGCGGCTGCTATCCTAGTGATAGGCGGCGCCGAGAAACGGGCCGATTGATGACCGATTCTCAGCCTATTTCCATTCCCACGCGTCCGCGCGTGCTGGCGCTCGCCAATCAGAAGGGCGGGGTTGGTAAGACCACGACCGCGATCAATCTTGGCACCGCCCTCGCCGCCATCGGCGAGAAAGTGCTGATCATCGACCTCGATCCGCAGGGCAATGCCTCGACTGGCCTGGGCGTCGACCGCAAGAGCCGAAAGGCCTCGACCTATGACGTGCTCTGTGGCGATATCGGCTTGGGCATGGCAATGCAGGCGACTGCTGTTCCCAATTTGTTCCTGGCGCCGTCGACGCTCGACCTTCTAGGTGTCGAGCTCGAGATCGCCGGAGCCAAGGACCGCGCGTTGCGTTTGAAGAAAGCGATCGACGAGCTGGTTCACGATCAGCGC
This sequence comes from Bosea sp. 29B, assembly GCF_902506165.1. Taxonomy (NCBI): domain Bacteria; kingdom Pseudomonadati; phylum Pseudomonadota; class Alphaproteobacteria; order Hyphomicrobiales; family Alloboseaceae; genus Allobosea; species Allobosea sp. 29B. The sequence continues at coordinate 2,090,127 of NZ_LR733817.1, read as the reverse complement.
TGCAGCGATCTGACCTATATCCTGATCGATTGCCCGCCCTCGCTCAGCCTGATCACCATCAACGCGATGACGGCAGCGGACGCGGTACTGGTACCGTTGCAATGCGAATTCTTCGCATTGGAGGGCCTCAGCCAGCTGCTCAAGACGGTCGAGCAGGTGCGTGCCGGCCTCAACCCGCGCCTGATCATCCAGGGCGTGGTGCTGACCATGTACGACCCGCGCAACAACCTCTCCGGCCAAGTCATGGCCGATGTCCGCGATTTTCTTGGCGACAAGGTCTACGAGACCGTGATCCCGCGCAATGTGCGGATCTCGGAGGCGCCGTCCTATGGCAAGCCGGCGCTGCTCTATGATCTGCGCTGCGCGGGTTCGCAGGCCTATCTGAAGCTGGCCTCGGAGGTGATCAAGCGCGAGCGCACGCTGCGCGCCGCCTGATCGATAAGAATAGGTTCAAGAGGAATGGCAATGGTCGAGGAACAGGGACGTTCGCGTCTTGGCCGGGGTTTGGCTGCGTTGATCGGCGATGTCGGCGAGGAGATCGGCGCGCTCGAACGGGCGCGCGGACAGCGCAAGGTTCCCGTCGAATTTCTGCGCCCGAATGCGCGCAATCCGCGCAAGGCCTTCGCGGAAGCCGAGCTCGAGGACCTTGCGGCCTCGGTACGCGAGCGCGGCATCCTGCAGCCAATCATCGTGCGCTCGATCCCGGGCATGATCGATGCCTATGAGATCATTGCCGGCGAGCGGCGCTGGCGGGCGGCGCAGCGGGCCGAACTGCATGACGTCCCCGTCATCCTGGTCGAGGCCAATGATCGCGAGGCGCTCGAAATCGCCATCGTCGAGAACGTCCAGCGTGCCGATCTCAATGCGATGGAAGAAGCGGCCGGCTATGAGCGGCTGATCGCCGAGTTCGACTATACGCAGAACGACCTCGCCAAGGTGATCGGCAAGAGCCGCTCGCATGTGGCGAACACGCTGCGCCTGAGCAAGCTGCCGGAGCCGGTCAAGCGCATGGTCGGCGAAGGCTCGGTCTCGGCCGGCCACGCCCGCGCGCTGCTCGCCGTTTCGGAACCGGAACAGGTCGCGAAACGCATTGTCGAGGAAGGACTTACGGTCCGCGACATCGAGCGGCTCGGCCAGGACGAAGCGCGTAGCGAGAACAAGCCCGTCAGGGCGGCAGCGCCGAAGCCGGAGAAGGATCCGGATACGCGTGCGGTCGAGAAGGCGCTGGAGGAAGCCCTCGGCCTCAGCGTCTCGATCCAGCACCGTGCCAGCGGCGGCGGCGAGATGAGGATCAGCTACAAGACGCTGGAGCAGCTCGATGCGCTCTGCCGGCGGCTGAAGGCCTGATCAGCGGCCTCTGCCGCCCATCCGGCTGAGCGTCCAGAGTGTCCGGGCGGCGATCGGCTTGGCCATGTCGCCGTCGCGGCGCACGGCCAGCATCGCGGTTCCCAGGATCGTCACGGCATCGCGCAGTTTCGCTGTCGGCCAGGCGTTGAGCGCGGCTTCCGCCGTGGCAATGCGCGGATAGGGCAGGCGCATGGCGCTGACCGCCTCGCGCGCCGGCTTGCCGCCTTCAATGGCGAGTTTCGCCTTCAAGAGAGCCAGCGTATGGCGCAGGACTGCGCCGAGCAGCACGCCCTGATCGAGCCCCTCGCCGGTGAGCTTGGCGAGAGCAAGATCGAGGCTGGGCAGCCGGCCAGCGAAGACAGCGTCGACCACGCCCGCCTGCTCGCGCTGGGCGGTATCGCCGACGACGGCCTCGACATGGGCGGCCGTCAGAGCTGCATCGCCGCCGGCATAGAGGATCAGCTTGTCGATCTCCTGGCGCGAGGTCTGGCGATCGCCGCCGAGCAGGCTGGTCAAAAGGTCGCGCGTGCTGCGATCGATGCTCTTGCCGGCTGCCTTTGCCATCTCGTCGACGATCGTGCCGAGATCGCGTGCGGCATCGCCATAGCAGGGCACGGCAAGCGCGGATCTGGCGCGCTCGCAGGCGGTGCGCAGTGGGTTGGACTTCTGCAGGTCGCCGGCTTCGATGATGACGACCGCGTCCTGCGAAGGCGTTGCCAGCAAGGGTTCGACGGCTGCGACGAGCGGGCGCGAGGTCGGCGAGACCCGGATGGCGCGACGCCCACCGAACAGGCCGATGGTGTTGGCCTCGTCGACCAGCTTGAGCGGGTCCGAAGCGATGTCGTCGCCATCCATGCGAATCAGCTGGAAAGCGTCCTGCGGGTCGTCGACGCTGCTGCGTGCAAGTGCGGCAGCCCGTTCGGAGATCAGGCCGGCGTCAGGGCCATAGAACAGAAAGAGGCGCCAGGCGGGGTCGGGACGCGCCAGCGCCCGATCCGCCTCATGCGCCTTGATCATCGCCATCGGCTCAGCCGGCGACGAGCGCAGCGGCGACGCGGGCCTTGATCAGCTGGGCCAGATTCTTGGCGGCGCGAATCTGCGCGTCGCGCGCTGCGCGCAGCGAGGCGAAGCGTTGCTGCGAGCGCTCATAGGGCGCCCGGACGACGCTCTGACCGGAGGCGACGACCTCGTTCGAGCCAACACGCAGGAGCTGCCAATCGACCGTGGCGATCAGCGTTGCTGAATCGGCGCGGCCATTGGCGTAGTCGACCGTGATCACCTCGAGTGATTCCTTGGTCGTCGCTTCGAGCTTTAGGATCTTCTGCCGGTCGGGTGCGCCGCCGCCGTCGAATTCGAAAACGAGTTCATTGCGCAGATAGTGGCCGACTAGGCCCTTGATCTCAGGGACGTCGATGCCGAGCATGGCGTTGCGGACATTGCCGCCGACCTTGCTCACCGTGCCTTCGCCATAGAGCGGCTGGAAGCAGCCGCCGACGAGCGCGGCGAAGCCGAGAGCAGCTGCTAGCGCCAATGGACGGCGGCGCGTCATGGTGCCGGGCTCAGACGACGACATTCACGATCCTCCCCGGCACCACGATCACCTTGCGGATCGGCCGGTTCTCCAGAGCCCTGGCGACAGCCTCGGAGGCGCGTACGATCGCCTCGACCGCCACCGTATCGGCATCGGCGGGCACCGTCACCTCTGCCCGCTTCTTGCCGTTGACCTGCACCGGCAGGATCTTGCTGTCATCCTGTAACAAATCCGTTTCGGTCTGCGGCCAGGACGCTTCGCCGGCGAGGCCCGGAAGCTTCAGCGCCTGCCAGCACTCCTCGGCCAGATGCGGCATCATCGGCGCGACAAGCTGCGTCGCGATCATGGCGGATTCATGCAGCGCGAAAGCCATGTCGGCAGGGACGTCAGCCGATTCGGCGGCGGCGTCCAGCGCTTTGCCGATGGCATTGGTCAGCGTGTAGACATGAGCGATGCAACGGTTGAAGGCGAGCCGCTCGATATCGGCGCCGACAGCGTGCAAAGCGCGGTGGCTCGCCTTGCGCAAGGCGAGGGCCGGCTCCGAGAACGAAGCCGGGCGCGCAGGCTGGCCGCCGACGCGCTCGCCGATCTCGGCGACCAGGCGCCAGAGCCGCTGCACGAAGCGGGCCGCGCCCTGGACGCCTTCATCGCTCCAGATCACGTCGCGATCCGGCGGCGAATCGGAGAGCATGAACCAGCGGGCGGTATCGGCGCCGTAGGAGGCGATGATGTCGTCAGGGTCGACGACATTCTTCTTCGACTTCGACATCTTCTCGATCGAGCCGATCTCGATCGGAGCCCCGCTCTCGACGTCGAAACCGCGGCGCTCGTTGCCGATCGTCTCGATCCGGACATTGCCCGGCTCGACCCAGGCGCCGTCCTCGGCCCGGTAGGTCTCGTGCACGACCATGCCTTGCGTGAACATGCCGGCGAAAGGCTCGTCCAGTCCGGTATGGCCGGTCGCCTTCATCGCGCGGGTGAAGAAGCGCGAATAGAGCAGGTGCAGGATCGCGTGCTCGACGCCGCCGATATACTGGTCGACCGGTAAGAAGCGGTCGACAGCCTTGCGGTCGGTCGGGCTGTCCGTCCGCCAGGGATCGGTGAAGCGGGCGAAGTACCAGGACGAATCGACGAACGTGTCCATGGTGTCGGTTTCGCGCCGCGCAGCCTTGCCGCATTGCGGGCAGGCGACATGCTTCCAGCTCGGATGATGGTCGAGCGGATTGCCGGGCTTGTCGAAGGAGACATCGTCCGGGAGCTTGACCGGCAGATCCTGCTCCGGCACCGGAACGACGCCGCAATCCTGGCAATGCACGATCGGGATCGGGCAACCCCAGTAGCGCTGGCGCGAGATACCCCAGTCGCGCAGGCGGAAATTGACCTTGCGCTGGGCGATCGGGCGGTTGCCGAGCGTCTCGGCCTCCAACCGTCTGGCGACTTCTTCTTTCGCTTCCGGAATGGTCATCCCGTCGAGGAAGCGCGAATTGATCATCCGCCCTTCGCCGTCATAGGCGATGTCGGTGACCACAAAGCTCGCGGGATCGGTGCCCTCGGGGCAGACGACCGGGGTGTTGCCGAGCCCGTATTTGTTGACGAAATCGAGGTCGCGCTGGTCATGCGCCGGGCAGCCGAAGATCGCGCCGGTGCCGTACTCCATCAGGATGAAGTTCGCGACATAGACCGGCAAAGTCCATGTGGGATCAAAGGGGTGGGCAGCGCGCAGGCCGGTGTCGAAACCCTGCTTCTCTGCCTTGTCGATGTTCTCCTGCGCCGTGCCGGTCTTCTTGCACTCGGCGATGAAGTCCTGCAGCGCCGGATTCGTTTCGGCCGCGGCCTTGGCGAGCGGGTGATCGGGCGCAACCGCCAGGAACTTGGCGCCGAACAGCGTGTCCGGCCGGGTCGTATAGACCTCGACTTCGCTCTGGTTCAGCGCATTCGATTCGAGAGCGAAACGAACAAGCAGGCCTTCCGAGCGCCCGATCCAGTTCTTCTGCATCAGCCGGACCTTGTCAGGCCAGCGGGTCAGGCCTTCCAGCGCGTCGTTCAGCTCCTCGCCGAAGGCGGTGATCTTGAAGAACCACTGCGTCAGCTCGCGGAGCTCGACAGGTGCGCCGGAGCGCCAGCCGCGGCCGTCGATGACCTGCTCATTGGCGAGCACGGTCTCGTCGACGGGGTCCCAGTTGACCTTGGCGGTCTTGCGGTCGACCAGCCCGGCCTTCAGGAAGTCGAGGAAGAGCTTCTGCTGGTGCTGGTAGTAGCTGGCGTCACAGGTGGCGAGCTCGCGGCTCCAGTCGAGCGACAGGCCCATCGACTGCAGCTGGCCGCGCATGGTCGCGATATTGGCATAGGTCCAGTCGCGGGGATGGACCTTGTTGGCCTTGGCGGCGTTCTCCGCCGGCAGGCCGAAGGCGTCCCAGCCCATCGGGTGCAGCACCGAGAAGCCCTTGGCGCGCTTGTAGCGCGCGACGACGTCGCCCATCGCATAATTGCGGACATGGCCCATATGGATGCGCCCCGACGGATAGGGGAACATCTCAAGGACGTAATAGGGGGGCCGGGTATCGTCATTGCGGGTCTCGAAGAGCTTGCGCTCATCCCAGACCTTGCGCCATTTCGGCTCGGCTTCCTTCGGATTATAGCGTTCGACGGCCATGCTGATCGTGTCGTTCTTGCGTGAGCGGACTGGGCCGGACTAGGACACCATCGTAGCCCCCGGGTCAATGTTCGGAACGGCTTGGCGGGCGCGCACGAGGCGAGGACGGGCGAAATGTCGGATGTCGTGGCAAGACTTCAGGAAACGCGGAATGCGATCGCCCGCGCCGCGCGCGACTTCGGCCGCAAGCCGGAGGCGGTGACACTGATCGCGGTCTCCAAGACCAAGCCGGCCGAGATGATCGTGCCGGTCCTGGGCGCTGGCCAGATCGATTTCGGCGAGAACTATGTCCAGGAGGCCAAGGAGAAGTGGCCGGCGCTGCGCGAGCGCTTCCCGCAGGCGAAGCTGCACATGATCGGCCCGCTGCAGTCGAACAAGGCGCGCGACGCGGTGGCACTGTTCGACGTGATCCAGTCGCTCGACCGCGAGAGCCTCGCCAAGGAGCTGGCGCGCGAGATCGAGCGCGCCGGCAAGGCGCCGCAGCTGATCGCCCAGGTCAACACCGGCGCCGAGCCGCAGAAGGGCGGCGTGCTGCCCGGCGAGGCCGACGCCTTCCTGGAGCTGTGCCGGACCCGCTATGGCCTGACGATCGCGGGGCTGATGTGCATTCCCCCGGCCGAGGACCCGCCCTCGCCGCATTTCGCCCTGCTCGGCAAGATCGCCGAGCGTAACGGCCTGGCGATCCTGTCGATGGGCATGAGCGCCGATTACGAGGCGGCGATCCAGCTCGGCGCCACCCATGTCCGGGTCGGCAGCGCGATTTTTGGCGCGCGCGGCTGACGGAACCGCTCAGGTGGAGCTTGGTGCAGGAACCGGCTCGGCTTCTGCCAGGACGACCCGGTTGCGGCCGGACGACTTCGCCGCATACAGCGCCTTGTCGGCCCGCTCGATCACATCCTCGATGTCGCGGTCCTGCTCGCGGACGATCGCGGCGCCGACGCTGATGGTGAGATCGATCTGGGCCAGCCCCTGCGTCACCACGGTCGCGCCGACCGATTCGCGGATGCGGTTGGCGAGGTTCTCGGCTCCCTGCGCATCGGTTTCGCGCAGCAGCACGACGAATTCCTCGCCGCCGAAGCGCGCCACCTTGTCGGTCGTGCGGATCTGACCGGCGATGATCTTGGCGACGGCGCGGATGACCTCGTCGCCGGCGGCGTGGCCGAAGCTGTCGTTGATGCGCTTGAAATGGTCGATGTCGAACATCAGCACGCCGAGATTGCGCTGGTAGCGCTTGTAATAGTTCATCGCGTCCTCGGCGAAAGGCAGGAAGGCGCGGCGATTGAGCAGGCTGGTGAGCGGGTCGGTATCGGCAAGTATCTGCAGGGTATGCAGGTCCGAGCCGAGGCGACGGGTCTTCTCCTCGGCGTCGCGCGCCTGCTTGTCGGCCTTGGCCTGGACGTCGCGGATGGTCGCCTCGGCGTCGCGGGCGCCCTTCTCAGCGGTGCCCAACCGGCGCAGCAGCGAACGTAGCGCAGCGGAGAGCTGGAGGATGTCGCGCGAGCCATGCTGGCGCTGGATGCCGGCGGCACCGGGATCGCGGCCGATGAGGTCGACCGAGCGGCAAAGACGCGTCAGCGGGCTTGCGACCGTGCCAGCAAGAAACCAGGCCAAGGCCGCACCGATGACGGCCACAGCCAGGCCGAGCAAGGCGATGACGGCGGTGAGACGGTTGGCGGGCGCGAGTGCGACATCGACCGGACGGCGTGCTGCAATGATCCAGCCCAGCCCCGGATAATCGTCCTGTCCCTTGGTGGCAGCGAATGCTGTCAGCATCGGTTGATCGCCAGAGCGATCGATGAAGGAAACGCCATAGCGCGCGCCCGCGAGCTGCGCGGTGTCGAAAGGCTTGGCATCCTTGGGGCCGAGCAGCACCGTGCCGTCGCGCCCGACCACCCAGAGTTCGGAGGCGAGCGCGGGGTCGTGGTTGCGCAGGACGTTGTCGCGCAGATTGCCGGCCCAGTTCCAGCTCAGATGCGCACCGAGGACGCCGACCTTGGCGCCGGTCGGCCCGAAGACCGGCATGGCGACGTCGACGAAGCGGAAGGGCGCCTCGTCCGGGCTCTTGCGAAGCAGGCCGTCGAGCAGCTTGGCGTCGTGGACGTCTTCCACGGTCGGGCCGGCAAGACCATTGATGAACCAGGGCCGTTGCGCGACCGAGACACCTTCGAGCATGCTGCGGGTCGCGGCGCGGACATTGCCACTGGGCTCGGCGAGGCCGAGCCAGGCATAGTCGCTCAAGCCCTCCTGCAATTGCATGAGCACGGCCCGCGCCCTGGCGGGATTGTCCTGCCAAAGGCCGCGTAGCGGCTCCAGCTTGGCGAGGTTCCTGATCTCGCGATAGCGCTCGAACATGTTCTGGTCGAGCCGGTCCGACATGGTTCGGGCGAGTGCGACCAGCTCGAGATTGGCTTCCTTGACGGCGTCCCGCCGCGCCAGCCAGGCAGCGCCGGCGGCCGATACGGCGACGACGACGACGCAGAGCAGGCCGGCCATGGCCGCGGTCTGCTCCCGCAGCGTCAGGCGGTCGGCGAGACCGGCCAGTGACGGGCGCTTTTGCATGATCCTCTCCGGCAAGACCGCCGGAGAGGATTGTCAGTTTGACCGAACCGTCGGTTAACGGGCGAAAACCGTCGAACGCGAAGGTTTGCGTCGGGTGAATCGCAAAATGCGAATGCGCGTCGTCGTGGCCCGATACCTAGATCGGCTGGCCGACATCGATACGGTTGCCGTCGGGATCCTCGAAGACGAAGGCACGCAGGCCGTAGTCCTGGTCGCGCAGCCCTTTAACGATGCGCAGCCCGTGGCCTCGGCAGAGCTCGTGAAAGGCGTCGACGTCATCGACCATCATATGGGCGATGTTGAAGGGCGCGGCCTCGTGGTCCTTCTGCAGGGTCAGATGGATCTCGGCCTTGCCCTGCTTGAGGATCATGAAGCCGACAGGCTGGCCGTTCTCGAAGGTCTTGGTGAAGCCGAGCACGCCGACATAGAAGGCACAGGCGCGTTCCATGTCCTTGACGGGAAACATCGCGGCAACGCGGCCGAAGCCGATCTCGGTCATGGGCAAATCAGTCATGGCACAGTCTCTTGCTGGGAGCGGGCCTGACTGAGCGGGACGGTGCCCGCTGAAGTCCGGTACTCCTGATATCGATCGGCGAGACGGTGCTCGGCGTCAGTATCCCCGGCCTGCGCTCCGTTGCAAGTGGCTAGCGCACCACGATCGTGCATCGTCGGGCCAGCCTGGGCAGGACCTTGCCGAAAATATCGCCGGTGACGGCGACGCACCCGGCCGTCGGGGTGAAGCCGGGCCGGGCGAGATGCCAGAAAATCGCGCTGCCGCGGCCGCGCTGCACCGGCGCGTCGTTCCAGCCGAGCTCGACGATGACGTCGTAGAGATTGTCGGCGCGGGCGAGCCGCTCCTCGGCCTCGCCAGGCGGACGGTCGATCAGGCGGTTGTAGCGCCGGTCGTTCTGGTCGTCGCACCAGGCGTCGCGCGACGTGATGGCACGGATCGGCAGCAGGCTCGAAGGGCGTGGCAGCCGGTCGGCGCGGTAGAAGACCCGGCGCAGCGGCAGCTTTGCCCGCGGCGTGCCGCCATCGCCCTCGCGCTTGGCGACGAGGATGCCGGAGCGGCCGAGCGCGCAGGGAAAGGCGGCGGAACCGGCGATCAGGAAGCCCTTGCGGCGATCATGCACCGAGCGCACCACCACCAGTTTCGTCAGCCGCCGGCCTGCCGCAGCGCGATCATCACGTCTTTTCACAGCTCATCCATCTTGCGTGATCTGCCGACCGTTTCCGGCCATCCGGCGCTCTTTCCGTTTGACCGGCTTGAGCGGGGCCGTCAGAATCTGCGCTGAACTCAATATGTTGGAGGGCGGGCGTTTCGCAAAGGTGGCTCCCACTTCTGCCGAACATGCTCTAATGTCGCGCCAACGCAAACGGGCTGACTCGCCTTCATGTCTGCAACTCATCATATCCTGCTGGTCGACGACGACCAGATGCTGCGTGACGCGCTCGCCGAGCAGCTCGCGCTCTACGACGAATTCAAGGTCTCGTCCTCGCCGAACGCGACGGCGAGCCTGAAGGCCGTACAGACCGAACGGATCGACCTCGTGGTCATGGATGTCGGCCTGCCCGACATGGATGGCCGCGAGGCGGTGAAGTTGATGCGCAAGAACGGCTTCAAGGGGCCGGTGGTGATGCTGACCGGGCAAGGCTCCGATGCCGACACCGTGCTCGGGCTGGAAGCAGGCGCCAACGACTATGTGGTGAAGCCGTTCAAGTTCGCCGTGCTGCTGGCGCGGATTCGCGCGCATTTGCGCCAGTACGAGGCGAGCGAGGACGCGATCTTTCAGGTCGGGCCGTATACCTTTCACCCGGGTTCCAAGCTGCTGGTCAGCGCCAAGGGCTCGAAGACCAAGCTCACCGAGAAGGAGACGGCGATCCTGCGCTTCCTCTATCGCGCCGGCCGCAAGCCTATTGCGCGCGAGACGCTGCTGCAGGAGGTCTGGGGCTATAACTCGCAGGTCACGACGCATACGCTCGAGACCCATATCTACCGCCTGCGCCAGAAGATCGAGCCGGACCCCGCCAATGCGCGCCTGCTCGTCACCGACGCCGGTGGCTACCGGCTGAATCCGTAGTCCTGAATGTCGCTCAACGACGACATCGCTCTCTTGGCCCGTCAGCCGCTGCTGGGCCTGATGGATCGCGATGCCCTGCGCCTGCTCGCTTTTGCGGCCGAGACTAGGTCGCTGCGAGCCGGAGACGTGCTGTTTCGGCGCGGCGAGGGCTCGGACGGGGCCTTCCTCATCATCTCCGGCGCGGTGGCGCTGAAGCGCGAGGATGATGGCCGGCCGGCGGACGAGGTCGTCGGGCCGGGAGCGCTGATCGGCGAGCTCGCGCTGTTCACGGCTCTGGAGCGGCCTGTGACCGCGATCGCCCGCGAGCCGACCCAGGTGATGCGCCTCGCCCGCAGCGTGATGCGCCGGGTGCTCGGCGAATCGCCGGATTCGGCGCAGGCGATCGCAGCGGCGGTCGCAGAGCGGCTGCATGCGTTCAACAGCGAGCTGGCTGCGGTCGGGACGGCGCTCAGGGCGATCGATCTGCGCTGAGCGCGCTCACAGCTCCAGCTGCACCGTCACCGGAACATGGTCCGAAGGCCGCTCCCAGCCGCGTGCCTCGCTCAGGAAGGTGAGGTCGCGCAATGTCGGCTTCAGCGCATCCGAGAGCCAGATGTGGTCGAGGCGACGGCCGCGATTCGAAGCCTGCCAGTCGGCGGCGCGGTAGCTCCACCAGCTGTAGAGCTTCTCGGGCTCGGGCCGGAGCGTGCGGGCGGCGTCGGTCCAGCCGAGCTCGCTGCGCAGCTTCTCCAGCGTCGTGGTCTCGATCGGCGTGTGGCTGACGACGTCGAGCAGCTGCTTGTGGCTCCAGACATCGTGTTCGTAGGGGGCGATGTTGAGATCGCCGACCAGGATGCTCGGCCGCCCTGCCGGATTGCGGGCGACGCCCCAGGCGCCGATGGCGTCGAGGAATTGCAGCTTGTGGGCGAACTTCGGGTTGGCTTCGGGGTCGGCGATGTCGCCGCCGGCCGGGATATAGAAGTTATGGATGGCGATGCCGGCTGCGGCTCCCGCGCCGGCGTCGAGCACGACGGTCATGTGGCGGGCGTCGTTGCGCTCGCACATTGCCATCGCTTCCTGCTCGGAGAAGGGCAGTTTGGAGACGATGGCAACGCCGTTATAGCCCTTGTTGCCGATGAAGGCCTGGTGGACATAGCCAGCCTCGCTGAATGCCTTGGCCGGGAACTGCTCGTCCGGCGTCTTGGTCTCCTGCAGGCAGAGGATATCGGGCTGGTGGTCCTTGAGGAACTGCGTGACCATCCCGATGCGCAGGCGCACCGAATTAATGTTCCAGGTGGTGACGGAGAGCTGCACGAAAGGAGAAATCCGGCCGGAAAGGGAAGCCGGAAACTGGGTCGTCAGCTCGGGAAAAGCAAGCGCTGCCGTGCAGCTCAGAGCACGCGTTCGTAGTTGATCACGAAGTTCTTCTGGTCGGGCCGGCGTTGCGTGTCGAGATTATAGACGGAGACCGAGGTCTCGTAGCCCTGCGGGTCGATCACCACCCATTGCCGAAGCGCGTTGGCGGCGAGGTCGAAGTTCAGCGTGATCTTCGAGGTACCGCCCAGTGTCGAGCGGTCCTCGAGCTTGAGTGACAGGATGTCGCCCTTGGTGCTGACGCCGGTGACGGTCGAGTCCTTCTCGAGGTTCATCTGTTCCTTGAGCAGGAATTTCAGCGGCGTCTGGCCGATGGAATAGAGATCCTGGGTCGCGAGCTTGCGGTCGCGGATCGCGACCGACGTGCCGTCGGCTACGACTTCCATCGTCACAGGCGGACGGTATTCGAAGCGCATCTTGCCGGGGCGCTGGATATAGAGCTTGCCTTCGAAGCGGCGGCCATCGGCGGCGAACTGGATGAAGTCGCCCTGCAGGGTCGAGAAGCTGTTGAAGTAGGTGTTCAACCGCTCGACAGCTTCAGCTTTGGACAGGGGTGTACTGGGCTTCGACGACTTCGCCGGAGATGCCGCGCGAGGTTCGTTGTTCGCAGTGAGGACAGGTTCTTGCGTCGGGGTTGGCGCTGGCGCGGTCGCGGTGGGCTGTGCCGGAGCGTCGCTGCGCGGCATCCCGAGGCCTGCCGGCCGGATCGGCGGCAAGGGAAATGCCCGCTGGGCGGTGCGCGGCGCCGGCGGCTGAGCCGAGGGCTTGATGTCGAGGGGCTGGGCATAGACCGGACCCGACGCCAGCGCGAGCGCCAGGGCGGCGGCTGCGAGGGCTGGCATGGGCGAGAGACTGGTCATGGAGCTCGGATGTCCGGTTGGCGGCCTTCTGGCGGAATATCGTGCCGCCAAGGCTGGCCGGCAAGGGTTCAACGCGTCAGCAGGCAACGAGGTTGCACCGGGCTGATGGCATTTTCAGGACCGGTTTCGCGCCATTTGGCCGCACCGGCCGCTTTGCTTCCACGCAATTCCGGACGCAAGACCGCTACGCATTCTTGCTGGAACGGCTCTCACTCCTCGTCTTCCCTTGCCCTTCCGGTCTCGACGAGGATTTCGCGTTTTCCGGCGTGGTTGGCGGGGCCGACGATGCCCTCGTTCTCCATCCGCTCCATGATCGAGGCGGCGCGGTTGTAGCCGNCTTGGTGCCCTCGAAATCCTGGGAGGCGAGGAGCTCGCGCAGGAACACCGTCTCGCGCTTGGCGTTGGGCAGCTCGATGCCGATCGCGTTCTTGCCCTGCACCACCGCGACACGCGCCGAGACCGCGCTCATCGAGCGCGCGATGTCGTCGGCGAGAGAGATCACCCGCGACGACTTCGTGCCCGGCGCGGGCTCAAGCTCGTACAGCGTCACAACAGGGCCGGGGCGAACCTGGCTGATCTCGCCGCGCACGCCGAAATCCTCGAGCACGCCTTCCAGCAAGGTGGCGTTCTGCTCCAGAGCGTCGGTGGAGACGGTGTTCGCCGGGACTTTCTTGGGCTCGGCGAGATAGGTCAGCGGCGGCAGCTCGAAGCCCTCGCGGTCGAGCAGCGAAGGCTGCGCCTCGCGCGACAGGCGCTTGCCCGGCTTGGGTGCCCGCACCGGCGCGGCGACGCGCGGCGCATTGAGATCGCGCACGTCCTGCGCCTCGAAGGGCTCGTCATCATCGTCGTAAGCCGGCCGGGCGCTCGGCGCGGCCTTGGCGGCAGCGGGGCGCACGAGCTCGGGGGCGACGACAGGGGACCGGTAGGCCTCCGGATCGCCGGTGAAGTTCGGCTCGCGGCGGACCCGGCCGGCCTGGGCCGGCACGGGCATCGCGCTCGCGGAAGCCGGCTGCGGCGGGCGCGGCAGACGGCGCAGGATCGCGGCCTTCAGTGCCATGGCGCCATGGGCGACCCAGCCGATCAGGATCACCGAGAAGCCGGGCTCGTCGTCGCGACGCTCCTCGCCATCGGCGAAGGGCGCATCATCGTCCTGGTCGAGCTCGGGGTCCTCGTCGGTGACGAAACCGAAGCCGGCGGCGGCGGTGACGGAGAGGATGGCGATGCCGGCGAAAACGAAGGCGACGAGGCCGCCTAGCGCGGTGCCGCCGAGGCCGACGATGTTGCGGGTGCCTTGCAGCAGCGCGTCGCCGATCACGCCGCCCATGCCGGTCGGCAACGGCCAGCGCGGCGTCGCCGGCAGGGCGCTCGCCACCGCGGCGCTCGAGACGATGCCGACGACCCAGAGCACGAGCTTGAGGGCGCTGCGATCGAAGAGGTGGAAGCGAATCAGCCGGAGCGACCAGAGCAGCGGCGGCAGCAGCAGCGCGACGACGCCGAGGCCGAGCAGCTGCATGGCGAGATCGGCGATCATCGCGCCAGGCCGGCCGAGCAGGTTGTGCACGGTGCCGCGCGTGGCGTTGTTGAGGCTGGGATCGTCGACCGACCAGGTCGCGAGGGCGACGGCGACAGCGACCATCAGCGCGAGCATCGCCATGCCGCCGATCTCGGCGGCGCGGCGCGACAGGAACTCGCGCACCGGATCGGGCAGGCGGTCGATCAGCGATGAGGAGCGTCGGATCGTGCGCATCGGGCCGTGTCTGCGGGCATCAGGAAGGCGGCGAAGGCCACCTGTCGAACCGGCAGGTTAGGAAGGTCCGGTTAAGGCCCGCTTAACCTTGCACTGCCGCCGCGGACTGTCAGCAGTCCGAGGAACGATTGGGCTGGCCAAGGCATTTTTCCGAGCAGCAACCGCAAGGAGGGCGAGATGGCCGATGGCGACGACAGGATCGCGAGAATTGCCCGGATCTGGCGCGGTCGCACCGTACCGGAAAAGGCTGATGCCTATGCGGTGTACCTGCTTGAGGTCGGCGTCCGGCCGCTGGCGAAGAAGGCGCTCGGCGCGCAGATGTTCCGCGAGGATCGGGAGACCGAGAGCGAGTTCGTGACGATCTCCTATTGGGAGAGCGTCGAGGCGATGTCCCGCTTCGCCGGGCCCGATCCGCGCAGGATCCATCATCTCGAACGCGATGCCGAGTTTCTGATCGAATTGCCGGAGACGGTGCAGGTGCTCGAGATCGTGCTCGACCGTGCCGAGAGCCGCGACTGAGAGGCGCCAATGAAAAACCCCGGCGGTGTCCCGCCGGGGCGATGATGCGCGAGAGGTAGACCCCTGGCTCAGTCGTGATAGGCGCGCTCGCCATGTTCGGCGATGTCGAGGCCCTCGCGCTCCTGGTCGGCCGGGACGCGCAGGCCGATGACGACGTCGACGATCTTGTAGAGGATCGCCGAGCCGACGCCACTGAAGACGAGCGTGAACAGCACCGCCTTGAGCTGGGCCATGAAGGCCGTGCCGAACTCGTAGGTCGCGGCGACCAGCTCGCCGGGCTTGGTCGAATAGTCGGGGATGCCAGCGCCGCCGAGCGCCTGGTTGACCAGGATGCCCGTGGCCAGCGCGCCGATGATGCCGCCGATGCAGTGGATGCCGAACACGTCGAGCGAGTCGTCGTAGCCGAGCGCATTCTTCACCGTCGAGCAGAAGATGAAGCAGACCGGGCTGACGACGAGGCCGAGCAGGATCGAGCCCATCGGGCCGGCAAAGCCCGCGGCCGGGGTGACGGCGACGAGGCCGGCGACCGCGCCCGAGACCATGCCGAGCATGGAGGGCTTGCCCTTCACCGCCCATTCGACAAACAGCCAGGCGACCGCCGCCGCCGCAGTGGCGACGAAGGTGTTGATCATGGCGAGCGCCGCAGTGCCGTTGGCTTCGAGGTTGGAGCCGGCGTTGAAGCCGAACCAGCCGACCCAGAGCAGAGCGGCGCCGATCAGCGTCATGGTCAGGGAGTGCGGGGCCATCAGCTCACGGCCGAAGCCGATGCGCTTGCCGATCAGCATGCAGCCGACGAGGCCCGCGATACCGGCATTGATGTGCACCACGGTGCCGCCGGCGAAGTCGAGCGCCCCCCATTTGAACAGCATGCCGGCATCGGCATTGACCGCGTCGAGCGCCGCCTGGGCCGCGGCCTTGCCGTCCGTGCCGGCCTCGGCCAGCGCCTTGGCGGCATTGCCGACCGCGTCAGGCCCGCCCCAGTACCAGACCATGTGGGCCATCGGGAAATAGATGAAGCTGACCCAGAGCACGATGAAGAGCAGCAGCGCAGAGAACTTCATCCGCTCGGCGAAGGCGCCGACGATGAGGGCCGGCGTGATGCAGGCGAAGGTCATCTGGAAGGCGATGTAGACATATTCCGGGATGACGACGCCGTTGGAGAAGGTCGCCGCGGTCGAATTGCCGTCGACGCCGCGCAGGAAGGCCTTGGAGAAGCCGCCGACGAAGTCGTTGAGGCCGCCGCCATTGGTGAAGGCGAGCGAGTAGCCGAAGATGATCCACATCAGGCTGACGATGCAGACGATGGCGAAGACCTGAGTCAGCACCGAGAGCATGTTCTTGGACCGGACGAGGCCGCCATAGAACAGGGCCAGGCCGGGCACGGTCATGAGCAGGACGAGGATCGTCGAGCTCATCATGAAGGCGACGTCGCCCTTGTTGGGCACGGGGGCCGGCGGGGCGGCCGGGGTTTGCGCCAGCGCGGCGCCGGCCATCGCGGCGAAGGCCAGCCCGACCAGCCCGGCCCGGTTAAGGGTCTTGTTGTTCATCGAAAAGCTCCTGGGATGGTCGGGGATCAGAGGGCGTCGCCGTCGGTCTCGCCGGTGCGGATGCGCACGGCCTTCTCGATCGACGAGACGAAGATCTTGCCGTCGCCGATCTGGCCGGTGCGGGCGGCCGCGGTGATGGCTTCGATCACCTTGCCGACGAGATCGTCGGTGACCGCGACCTCGATCTTGATCTTCGGCAGGAAGCTCACGGCGTATTCGGCGCCGCGATAGATTTCGGTATGGCCCTTCTGGCGGCCATAGCCCTTCACTTCGGTCACGGTCAGCCCGTGCACGCCGATGGCGGTGAGCGCGTCGCGCACCTCCTCCAGCTTGAACGGCTTGATGACGGCCATCACGATCTTCATGGCTGGGTTATCCCCCGCTTGTGCGCCGCCGGACCGCGATCCGAACGACGTCGTTGCGCCTCTCGCGCCCTTTCGAGCCAGGCGCGTCGGGGTGAGCCCTTCAAAGGCCGTGCCAACCAGGGGATGTGGCGCGCGAGCGGGCAATGCCGCGATTCCGCCATGATCGGGCGGGGGTTCAGCGCACGAAGATGATCAATAATTAGGCAGATGCCGCGAAAGCAGGCGATCGCGCGCTCAGGCGCGATCTGGCCGCGGCCGGATCAGGCCTTCCTGCGCGACCGAGGCGACCAGATGCCCCTGCCGGTCGAAGATCAGCCCGCGCGAGAAGCCGCGCGCACCCGAGGCCGAAGGGCTGTCCTGGGCGTAGAGCAGCCAGTCATCGGCCCGGAAGGGGCGATGGAACCACATGGCATGGTCGAGGCTGGCGCTCTGGACGCGCCGGTCGAAGACGCTGGTGCCGTGGGCGATCAGGCTGGAATCGAGCAGCATCAGGTCCGAGGCATAGGCGAGCACGCTCTGGTGCAGCGCCGGTTCCTCGGGCAGTTTCTGCGACGCCCTGACCCAGACATTGAATTTCGGCTCCCGCGGCCCATCCGCCGCGTAACGGCTCATCTCGACGGGGCGGATTTCGATCGGCCGCTCGCGCCGGTAATAGGCGCGCACCGCCTCAGGCATATGAGGCAGCACGTCGCGTTCCATGCCGTCACGACCGGGAAGCTCCTCCGGCATCGGCACGGCGGGCATCGGCATCTGATGGTCATAGCCGGGTTCGGCGATCTGGAAGGAGACCGACATGGCGAAGATCGCCGCGTCCTTCTGCAGTGCCAGCACGCGCCGTGTCGAGAAGGAGCCGCCATCACGCAGGCGTTCGACCTCGTAGACGATCGGAATCGCCGGATCGCCCGGCAACATGAAATAGGCGTGCAGCGAATGCGGTTGGCGCTCCTCGACGGTCTTGCAGGCGGCATAGAGCGCCTGGCCGATCACCTGGCCGCCAAAAACGCGGGTCCAGCCATTGTCGGGGCTGCGACCCTGGAACCGGTTGTGTCCGAGCGGTTCGAGATCGAAGATCGAGAGCAGGGTGTTGGCGGCTGGTGTCATCGGCAGGAACCGGCACGGCCCGGGCTTGCAGCCCCGGCCGGCTATGGGCAAGACGAGAAAGCATCAGCAACGAGCGACTCGGCCGCGTCAAGCGGCGCGATGCGAGGAAGACGACAGTGCAGAGACCCGAGAATGCGAGCCAACGCATCGTCATCGCCGGCGGCGGCGTCGCCGGGCTGACGCTGGCGGTCGCGCTGAAGCAGGCGCTGGGCGAGAGCTTCGACGTGATCGTCGCCGATCCGACACTGGCGGGCCCGCCGCGCGCCGACGATCGCGCCTATGCGGTCGCGGCGGCGGCGCGCAGCATGCTGGAGGCGCTCGGCATCTGGCGTCTGGCGGAAGCCACCGCGACAGCGATGACCGAGATGGTCATCACCGATAGCCGCACGCCGGATCTGGTGCGGCCGGTCTTCCTGACCTTCGACGGCGAGATCGAACCCGGCCAGCCCTTCGCCCATATGGTCGAGAATGGGGCGCTGATGGCGGCACTGCTCCAGGTCGCGCGCGCCAATGGCGTCGAATTGCGGCCCGAGGGCGTCCGTTCCGGCACGGTGGACGATGACGGGCTGATCGGAGTCGTCTTCACCGGTGGAGAAACCCTTGATGCCGCGCTGCTGGTCGCGGCTGACGGCGCCCGCTCGAAACTGCGCGAGCTGGCTGGCATCGGCTGGGTCGGCTGGTCCTATCCGCAATCGGGTATCGTCGCGACGATCGGCCATGAGCGACCGCATGACGGGCGGGCGGTCGAGCACTTCCTGCCGTCCGGCCCCTTCGCCATCCTGCCTCTGGCCGATGGCGGCAAGCTCGGCCATCGCTCGTCGATCGTCTGGACCGAGCGGAGCGAGAATGTCCCGGCCTTGCTGGCGCTGGACGAGAGCGACTTCCTGCTCGAGGTCGAGCGCCGCTTCGGCCTGGAGCTGGGCGAGATCGGGCTGGAGAGCCACCCGGGCGCCTATCCGCTTTCCTTCGGCGTGGCGCGCCGTTTCGTCGGCGACAGGCTGGCGCTGCTCGGCGACGCCGCCCATGTCATCCACCCGATCGCCGGCCAGGGTCTCAATCTCGGGCTGAAGGACGTCGCGGCCCTGGCCGAGGCGATCGTCGACGCGGCCCGGCTCGGCCTCGATGCCGGTGGTTCCGAGGTGCTCGAAGCCTATGAGAAGGGCCGGCGCTTCGACACGGTCGCCATGGGTGTCGTCACCGACGGCCTCAACCGGCTGTTCTCGAACGATTCGACCCCGTTACGATTGGCGCGCGACCTCGGCCTCGGCCTGGTCGAGCGCATGCCGGGGCTGAAGCGCTTCTTCATCCGCGAGGCGGCCGGACTGGCCGGGCCGACGCCGCGACTACTCAAGGGCGAGATGCTGTAGGCATTACTCGGTCACAAGCGGACTGCGAGCCGGTCATACCGAGTCAGGCCGGCTGCTCCCGACGGATTGGGCCGCAAATATCCAGAGTCTGCCTGAATCTTACCTGAGTCAGCCCGAGTAAGATGCCGAATACCGGCACTACCCCTCCAGCTGGCGCGCCTCTTCCGGCAGCATGATCGGGATGCCGTCGCGGATCGGATAAGCGAGCTTGGCGGCGCGGCTGATCAGTTCCTGGCGCGCAGCGTCGTATTCCAGCGTCGCCTTGGTCACCGGGCAGACGAGGATCTCCAGCAGCTTCGGGTCGATCCGTGTCGCGGCTGCGCTGTCCTCTTCGGGATTCATCGTCACATATTCTCCTGCGGTCGCCGCACGCTTCACGGGCGGCGACCAATGTCCTGATAACCGGCCTCAGCGGCGCGGCAGATCGGCCAGCATGCCGGCCGCCACCATCAGCTTTGGCAGGGAGAGGCCCGACATGGCAATGGCCGAGACGGTGGCGCGGGTGCGTTCGGCATCGGCGCCGCGCTCGGCCAGCCAGTCCTTCAGCGCGTCCGGACCGGACTTGCCGGTGGCGATCTCCTGCGTCAACCCGGCATGGCCATCGGTCAAGGTCTCGACCGCGCGCTGGCGGGCCAGGCGCTCGTAATCGTCGGTGGCTGGCACAGCCGCGGCAGCCGACGTCAGCGTCGAGAAGCCGAAGACCGAATCGGTCCCGAAATGAATCCGGGCGACCTCGACGATGTCGCGCTTGGTCCGGCTGGCGATGTCGACGATGTCCGTCGCCTCGGCAAGCCAGGGCAGGCTGGCGACGCGGGTCGCCAGCGCTTCCGGCACGCCCTCGGCCGTCAGTGCAGCGATGCGGGCATTGCGTGCCTGGGCAGCCGCCTCGGGCAGCAATTCGCCGAGCGCGCCCTCCAGTGCCGCGACGCCCTTGGCATAATGCGCCACGGTCTGCTCGATCGCGCCGGGCTTGGCGACGCCGCGACGCAGGAACCAGCGCATCCGGTCGACGACCAGCTCCTGCGCGGCTGCATAGAGCCCGGTCTGGGTCTTGCCCGGCAGCTTGGCGTCGAGCGCGTCGATGGCGCCGTTCAGCGTGATCAGGTCGAAGGCATCGCGGGCGACGGCATAGGCCGCCGCGATCGCCGGCGCCTCGGCGCGGGTCTGGTCGGCCAGCATCGAGACGATGGCCGGGCCGCCACGGTTGATGATGGCGTTGGCGAGTTGGGTCGCGACGATCTCGCGGCGCAGCCTGTGGCCGGCGATCTCCTTGCCATAGCCCTCGCGCAGCGCCTGCGGGAAGTACCGGACGAGCTCGCTCTTGAGGTAGGGGTCGTCGGGGATCGCCGAATCGAGCAAAGCGTCGTGCAGGGCGAGCTTGGCATAGGCGATGAGCACGGCGAGCTCCGGCCGGGTCAGGCCCTCGCCGCGCTTCTCGCGCTCGATCAGCACCGCGTCGGAGGGCAGGTACTCGACGCCGCGGTCGAGCCGGCCCTCTTCCTCCAGCCGAACCATCAGCCGGCGCAGATGCGGGCTCGCCTGGATGCCCTGCGCCTCGGTCAGCGAGAGCGCCAGCGTCTGCAGGTAGTTGTTGCGCAGGACGAGCAGGCCGACCTCGTCGGTCATCTCAGCGAGCAAAGCGTTGCGCTTCTTCTCGGGCAGGCGGCCGTCGCGAACGGGATCGGCCAGCGCGATCTTGATGTTGACCTCGACGTCGGAGGTGTTGACACCGGCCGAGTTGTCGATCGCATCGGTGTTGAGACGCACGCCGTTGCGGGCTGCCTCGATGCGGCCGCGCTGGGTCGCGCCGAGATTGGCGCCTTCGCCGACCACGCGGGTGCGCAGATCGGAGCCGGTGACGCGGATCGCGTCATTGGCGCGGTCGCCGACCTGGGCGTCGCTCTCGTCGCTGGCGCGGATATAGGTGCCGATGCCGCCGAACCAGAGCAGGTCGACCGGCGCCTTCAGGATCGCGGTCATCAATTCGGCTGGCGTGACCTGCGCCTTGTCGAAGCCGATGGCCTGCCGGATCTCGGGCGAGAGCGCGATACTCTTGGCCTGGCGCGAGAAGATGCCGCCGCCCTTGGAGATCAACGACTTGTCGTAATCGGCCCAGGACGAACGTGGGAGCGCGAAGATGCGCTGGCGCTCGGCCAGGCTCTTGGCCGAATCCGGATCGGGATCGAGGAAAATGTCGCGGTGGTCGAAGGCGGCGATCAGCTTGATCGCCGGCGAGAGCAGCATGCCGTTGCCGAAGACGTCGCCGGACATGTCGCCGACGCCCGCCACGGTGAAGGGGGTGGTCTGGATGTCGACGTCGATCTCGCGGAAATGGCGCTTCACCGCTTCCCAGGCGCCGCGGGCGGTGATGCCCATGCCCTTGTGGTCGTAGCCCTGCGAGCCGCCCGAGGCGAAGGCGTCGCCGAGCCAGTGATGCTTCTCGGCCGAGAGCGCATTGGCCGTGTCGGAGAAGGTCGCGGTGCCCTTGTCGGCGGCGACGACGAGATAGGGATCGTCGCCGTCATGGCGGACGGTGTCGGGCGGCGGCAGGATCTTCTCGCCGTCGAGATTGTCGGTGAGCTCGAGCAGGGTGCGAATGAAGATGCGGTAGCTCTCGGTGCCTTCGGCGAGCCAGGCAGCGCGGTCGGAGGCCGGCGGCAATTGCTTGGGCACGAAGCCGCCCTTGGCGCCGACCGGGACGATGACGGCGTTCTTGACCTGCTGGGCCTTGACCAGCCCGAGCACCTCGGTGCGGAAATCCTGCGGCCGGTCCGACCAGCGCAGGCCGCCGCGGGCGACCTTGCCGAAGCGCATATGAATGCCCTCGACGCGTGGCGAATAGACGAAGATCTCGTAGAGCGGCCGCGGCAACGGCATGCCGTCGACCTGGCCGGAGGCGAGCTTGAACGAGATCGTGCTGCGCGGGTGCCCGTCAGGCCCGATCTGGAAGAAATTGGTGCGCAGCGTCGCGTCGATCAGATTGACGAAGCGGCGCAGGATGCGGTCCTCGTCGAGGCTGGTGACGTCGGCGAGCGCGGCTTCGATGCGCTCGCGCTCGGCCTTCACCTGCTCGGCGCGCTTCTTCTCGGTGAGATGCGGATCGAACTTGGCGACGAATAGCTTCACCAGGCCGGTGGCGATGCCGGAATGGCGGGTCAGCGCGTCGGCGATGTAGTCCTGTGCATAGGGTGCGCCGACCTGGCGCAGATAGCGGCCGAGCGCCCGGAGCAGCGCAGCTTCGCGCCAGGCGAGGCCGGCGGCGAGGACGAGCTGGTCGAAGCGGTCGGATTCGGTGAGGCCGCGGAACTGCGCCATCAGCGCCGCCTCGATCGTCGGATCGAGGTTCTCGATGTCGATCTCGCCGCCGCTGGCGCGCTCCAGCGTCATGTCGTGCAGCCAGACGCGGCTGTCGGCGCTGCCCCCGCCGTTCTGCTGCGGCGTGATGTTGAAGGTGCGCTCGTTGACGACGCGGAAGCCCATGTTCTCCAGCATCGGCACGCGCTCGGAGAGCGAGATCGCGGCGCCGCGCGAGAACAACTTGAGATTGGCTCTGGTTGGCCCGTCGCCGTCGCGGCGATAGAGATTGACGGCGCGCGGGCGCTCATCCGACAGCTTCTGCAGCATGTCGATGTCGACCAGCGCGTCCTCTGCGGAATAACGCTCGCGATAGGCGGCGCCGAAGGCCTCGGCATAGCGCTCGGCGAGGGAACGGGCGGCGGGGCCGGCCTTCTCAGCATCGAGCGCGTCCTTGAGGCCGTCGCTCCAGGTGCGGACGATTGCGGCGATGCCGGCTTCCAGCGTGTTGCGGTCGATCTTGGGCGTGCGGCCCTCGTCGCGGCCGATGATGTAGTGGGTGCGGGCGAGTGGCCCCTCCGGATAGGCCGGATAGCCGGCCGAGACGCGGCCCTGGTAGACGCGGGCGAGGAATTCGCCGACGCGGCGGCGCACCGTGGTGTCGTAGCGGTCCTTCGGGATGAAGACGAGCGCCGAGACGAAGCGGTCGAACTCGTCGGCACGGGCGAGCGCACGGATACGCGGCCGCTCGGTCAATTGCATGATGTCGAGGGCGAAGCGCTCCAGCGTCTCGACGTCGATCTGGAAGAGCTCATCGCGCGGGAAGGCATCGAGCACGTTGTAGAGGGCGCGGCCGGAATAGCTCGATGGGTCGAAGCCGGTGCTCTTGAGCACGCGCGCGACCTTGAGGCGCAGATAGGGGATGGCACGGGCGCTGCCGGTATAGGCGTTCGAGGTGAGCAGGCCGACGATGCGCAATTCGCCGTCGAGCCGACCGTCAGGCGTGAATAATTTCACACCGACATAGTCGAGATGGACGCGGCGATGGACGCGGCTCTTGACGTTGGCCTTGGTGATGATCAGCGCCTGGGGCTTGGCCAGGAAGGCGCGGATCTCCGGCGTCATCACCACCAGCTCGCGATTCTTGCGCAGCACCCGGACATCCGGGTCGCGCAGGATGCCGAGGCCGGAGGAATCGACAGGGTCGGCGGCGGTGTCGCCACCGGCGAAGCGATAGGCGCGCACGCCGAGCAGGGTGAAATTGTCGCTGGCGATCCATTCGAGGAAATTCAGGGCCTCGGCGACCTCGTCCTCGGGCAGCGGCGGCGGATTGGCGCGATAGGACTGGATCACCTCGGTGATTCGCCCGCGCATCGCGGCCCAGTCGTCGACGGCGAGGCCGACATCGACATAGACGCGGGCAAGGCCGGCGGCGAGCCGCTCGCGGGCCTCGGCGGTGTCGATCCGGTCGAGATGGATATGGATCAGGCTCTCGCGGCGCGTGCCCTCGACCGCACGGCCCGAGGCCTCGCCGGCGAGCGACTGGAAGGTGCCGTCATCCTTGCGCACCACGGCGAGGATGGGATGGGCGACGAGCCGAGGCTCGTAGCCCTGCTCGGCGAGCTCGGCGAGGGTCGAATCGAGCAGGAACGGCTTGTTGTCGTTGACGACCTCGAGGATGGTGATCTGGCGCTCGCGCCCATCCTCCTTCACGGCCTCGTCGCGGAAGCGCAGATTGGGCTCGCCGGGCTTGCGGTTGCCGGTCAGGTGAGCGTAGGCGGCGTCGGCGGCGCGAGCCAGGAACTCCG
Source organism: Bosea sp. 29B (assembly GCF_902506165.1). Lineage (NCBI taxonomy): Bacteria > Pseudomonadati > Pseudomonadota > Alphaproteobacteria > Hyphomicrobiales > Alloboseaceae > Allobosea > Allobosea sp. 29B. The sequence continues at coordinate 2,065,995 of NZ_LR733817.1, read as the reverse complement.
GCGGCAACGCGACGAGATCCTCGGCGACGGTTCGGCCATAGAGCAGCTTGGGGAAGTCCGCGGGCATCGCCGAACCGAGCTCATGGGCAGCTGCCTCGATCGCGGTGACGGCTGCAGCCGTAGCATTCGCTTCGCGCTTGGCCATAGTCTTCTTCCCCCTGCTATTTTGCCGAAGCGATGACATAGCTCACCGGCCGCTGCAACTTTCGTCGGATGCCAGCAGCCAGATTGCACCAATATGGCGCGGACACGGCAGCTTGTGCCCGATCCGCGCGGATATCAGCGTAAGGAATGCAGAGATGACGAAGAAGCATGACAAAGCGATGGTGGGTGAGCAGCCTGCGAAGCAGGACGCGCCGCCTGCCGTGATGGCGCTCTCTCTGCCGCGAGCCGAGCTTTCCGAGCCGATGCAGGCCTATTTCGCCAAATGCGAGGAAAAGCTCGGCTATATCCCGAACGTCCTGGCCGCCTATTCCCATGACGACGCCAAGCTCCAGGCCTTCGCCAGCTTCTACAATGATCTGATGCTGGCCCCGTCCGGCCTATCGAAGCTGGAGCGCGAGATGATCGCGGTCGCAGTCTCCAGCGTGAACCGCTGCTATTACTGCCTGACCGCGCATGGCCAGGCGGTGCGCCAGCTCTCGGGCGACCCCGTGCTCGGCGAGATGATGGTGATGAACTACCGCGCCGCTCAGCTCTCGCGGCGCCACCGCGCCATGCTCGACTTCTCGGTGAAGCTGACGGAAGAGCCGCACAAGATCGAGGAGGAGGATCGGCAGGTCCTGCGCGCCGCCGGCTTCGGCGAGCGCGACATCTGGGACATCGGGGCGGTCGCCGCCTTCTTCAACATGTCGAACCGAATCGCCTCGGCTGTCGATATGCGGCCCAATCCCGACTATCACGGCGCGTCGCGGTAAGGATCCCGGCCAAAAGAAAACGGCCGGCGGAGACCGCCAGCCGTGAGTTGGCTTCGACTCGTTGGCCCGGCCCGCCGCAGCGCCGGAGGGGCTGGGGGGCTGACGTGTCCGGAACCGGACAGGCCGGGCCGCCGAAGCAACGAATCGGAGTTGAGCCCCGCAACGGGGCGCTCGCTTGGCGCAAGCGCGGCAAAATCATGGCAATCGCCCTGGAGCCGGAGAAGGATGCCGGGCCAGTCATCAATCTGTCTTGCGGCGCCCTTGCCAGCGCTGGAGGGCGGGCGCATCATCCCTGGCCGGGTAACGGCCGGCGATGAACAGGAGGCGCGATGAGTGAAAGCGAAACTCCGCCAGGTCAGCGAGTGGGCGCTGTCGTCACCTTTCCGGCTGCTGCCGCGCCCTCCTCTGTGACCTTCGATCGCCGTGAGCTGAACGAGCTGCTCAACCTTTATGGCCGCATGGTCGCGGCTGGCGAGTGGCGCGATTACGCCATCGATTTCCTGCGCAACAAGGCACAGTTCTCGGTTTTTCGCCGCACGGCCGAGGTCCCACTCTACCGGATCGTCAAGGACCCGTCGCTGGCGCGGCGGCAGGGTACCTATTCGGTGGTGACCGCGACCGGGCTGATCCTGAAGCGCGGAGCCGAACTGAGCCGGGTGCTCAAGGTGCTCGACAAGCGGTTGAGCGTGGTGAGCTGAGATCGCCACACATGGGCTTGGCCCCAAAAGAAAAACCCCGGCCTTGCGGCCGGGGTTTCGTGTTTTCAGGCTGTTGCCCTGATCACTCCTGGCGCGAGCCGAAGAGCGAGAGCAGCATCTGGAACATGTTGACGAAGTTCAGGTAGAGCGACAGGGCGCCGTTCACCGAGAGCTTCGCGGCCGACTCGGAGTCCATGTCCGAGTACAGGTACATTTCCTTCAGGCGCTGCGTATCCCAGGCGGTCAGGCCGGCGAAGACCAGCACGCCGATCACCGAGATGGCGAAGGACAGAGCGCTCGAGGCCAGGAAGATGTTGACCACCGAGGCGATCACCAGGCCGATTAGGCCCATGATCAGGAACGAGCCGATGCCCGACAGCGACTTCTTCGTAGTGTAGCCGAACAGGCTGAGGCCAGCGAAGGAGGCCGCGGTGATGAAGAACACCTTGGCGATCGATTCACCGGTGAAGACCACGAAGATCGACGACAGCGAGATGCCCATCACCGCCGCGAAGGCGAAGAACATGGCGCGCGCGGTCGACGAGCTCATGCTCTCGGCCTTGAACGAGAAGAAGAAGATGAAGGCCAGCGGCGCCAGCATCACCACCCACTTCAGCGGGCTGAGGTACAGCGCCTGGCCGAGCGGCGTCAGCGCGGTGACCTTGCCCGAGGGCGAGTAGCCGGCGATCGCCAGCATCGAGATGCCGATCGCCATCAGGCCGGTGATGGCCAGGCCGATGCTCATGTTGTTGTAGACGCCGAGCATGAACGAGCGCAGGCCCTGGTCCATCTCGACGGCGCTGGTCTGCTGGGCGCGGCCGGTGCCCCAGACCTGAGCGTTGCGGTCGAAATCGCTCATGGAGAGAGTTCCCCTTGAAACTTTGCCTGGCGGACATCGCCCTTGCGACACCCACCGCCGCGCACCAACGTGGCGACATCGCGAAATATGAGGGGGATCGTGCAGGCTTACAAGGGGGCCGCATGGTTAGCGGGGCGCTCGGCATAGAAATTCGTCGCCCAGTCGATGCAACATTACGCTCTGTTCATGTTTATGTCCGACCGACTTGAGTCAGACCTCATAAATTCCTCAGATGAGAAGCGGGCGCTTTCGACAGTATCTGCAGCGTTCCGATCAATCCGAACACGACGGTGACCACGATGGCTGCAGTCGCAGCGATAATAGCGCCTGTCGGATCAGGGACGAAATCTATCTTCATCACTTGCGTGACGACCCCCCAGCCCGCGGCGGCACCTGCCAGAAGCCCGAAGAGGGCGGACACGACACCGATGCCTGCGTATTCGAGGATGTACGACGAAAGTATGAAGCGGCGAGTCGCGCCGAGCGTCTTCAGGATCATCGCGTCATAGAGCCGCGCCCTCTGTCCGGCCGCCAGAGCACCGGCCAGCACCAGCAAGCTCGCGCTGATGGCGAGGCCGGAGGCGCCGCGAATCGCACCGGCGAGCTGGCCGACGATGGTGTTGACCGCCTCCAGCGCGTCCTTGACCCGAACCGCCGTCACCGCCGGGAAGGCGATGGCGAGCTGACGCATCAGCGCGGCGTCGCTGGCCGCGGGCGTCGCGCCCTTGTCGGTGACGGTGGCGAGGTTGGTGTGCGGCGCGCCGGCGAAGGTGTTCGGCGAGAACACCATGACGAAGTTGATGCCGAGCGAGCGCCATTCGATGTCGCGGAAATTGGCGATGCGCGCGCTGATGTTGCGGCCGAGCACGTTGACGGTCAGCTTGTCGCCGAGCTTGAGGCCGAGCCCCTCGACGGCGCGGGCATCGAAGGAGACCAGCGGCTCGCCGCGATAGTTCTCCGGCCACCACTCGCCCGAGGCGAGCCTGGAGGCCTCGGGCATGGCGGTCGAATAGGTGATGCCGCGGTCGCCCTCGAGCACCCAGGCCATCTGCTCGCTCGCCTTGATCTGCTCGGCCGGGACGTCGTTCACGCTGACGATGCGGCCGCGCATCATCGGCACGCGCTCGACATGGGCGCCGGGGCGCTGCTCGGCGAGGAAGCGATCGAAGGCGGCGGCCTGGGCGTTGGGGATGTCGAGGAAGAAGAAACTCGGCGCCTTCTGCGGCATGGACTGGGTCAGTTGCCGGCGCAGGCTGACGTCGATGAAGGCGAGCGTCGAGAGCAGGGCGACGCCCAGGCCCAGCGACAGCACCAGCGACTGGGTCAGCGCGCCCGGCCGATAGGTGTTGGCGAGCGCCATGCGCAATGCCGGCCGCTTCGGACGCCCGGCCCGGCGGGCCAGTGCCATCAGGCCCCAGGCGATCAGCCGCAGCAGCAGAAAGATGCCGGCGGCGGCGCCGATATAGATCAGCGCGATGCGCCGATCATAGGCGAAGACGAGCGCGACGCCGACGAGGCCGGCAAGCGCGGCCAGGAAGATCGCCCGATAGAACCAGCGCGGCTGGCGCCGATCGGGTTCGATCTGGTCGCGGAACAGCGCCGAGACAGGAACGTCATGGGCGCGGCCGAGCGGGATGATGGCGAACACCAGCGCCGTCAGCAGCCCGTAGAGCGCGGCGATGGCGAGTTCGACCGGAGCGAGCGTTGGCTCGAATGGCAGCGGCAGGATGTCGGCAAGCATATAGCCAAGCGCGAAAGGCGCGGCAGCGCCGAGCGCGAGCCCAATCGCGATGCCGAAGCCGGCGACGAGCATGACCTCGGTCAGATGGATGGCAACGACCCGGCCGCCGGTGGCGCCGATCGCCTTCAGCGTGGCGAAGTCGAGCCGCTTGGCCTCGACGAAGCGGCGCACCGCATTGGCGACGCCGACACCGCCGACCAGGAGCGCGGTCAGTCCGACCAGGGTCAGGAATTGGGTGAAGCGCTCGATATTGCGTTGGAAATTCGGGGCGGCGTTGGCGCGCGAGCGGACTTCCCAGCCCGCATTCGGCTGTTCGCGCGTCGCGCTGGCGAGGAGGGTCTCGAGCGCGGCATCGGTATTGGCGCCATCGGGCAAGATGGCCCGAGCGGTCCAGCGCACCAGGCTGCCGGGCTGCAGCAGCTCGGACGCCCGCAGCGCGTCCTGCGAGAGGATCAGGCGCGGGCCGAAGCCGACGCCGGCGGCGATCTTGTCGGGCTCGGAGGTCAGGCTGGCACGCAATTGCACCCGCGCCGAGCCGATCAGCACGGTGTCGCCGGGCTTGAGGTCGAGCCGGCCGAACAGGACGGGATCGGCGATGCCGCCATAGGCGCCGTCGCGCAAGGCAAGCAGATCGGCCGCCGGCTGGGCGGGATCGGTGCGTAGTTCGCCGATGCTGGGATAGGAGCCATCGACAGCCTTGAGCTCGACCAGGGCCGCGCCCTTCTCGCCGGCATTGGCCATGCTGCGCAGGGTCGCGATGGTCGAGACCCGGCCATGGCGGGCGAGGAAGGCGTGTTCCTCGGCGGTCGGCTCGCGGTGGATCAGGCTGAAGGCGGCATCGCCGCCGAGTATGCGCCGGCCCTCGCGGCCGAGGCCTTCGCTCAGGCCGCGCGAGGCCGAGGACACCGCGGCGATCGCCATGACGCCGAGCGCCAGGCAGGCGATGAAGACGCCGAAGCCGCGCAGGCCGCCGCGCAGATCGCGCCAGGCGAGGCGCAAGGCGAGCTTCAGGCCGGCCGGGCGGCGCGCTGGAGTAGAGGGGGAAGCTGAGGGTTTGACGGGGGCGTGCATCTTAGAGGCTGTTATGGACTCTGGCGTGGATTTGACGCTGGCGATTTTGCGCGAATGCAAGGAGTTCGAGGACGCAAACCTTCCGGTTTGCTACGAAGAACGACACGGCAGTCGCGCAAAAGCGCCGCGCCCTGCGGGTGAGGTGAAAACGACGGAGCTGCAGCGTCGCATCGCTTGCCGATACGAATGTATCGGCGGCGCAATGCTCCTCCCATCTCCGCCGTTTTGACCTCATCAAATCCACGCCAGAGTCCATAACAGCCTCTAAATCGCCAGCGCCTCGGTGCCGGCCTCGGTCTCGATCCGCCCGGCACGCAGGCGGACGGTGCGGTCGCAGCTGCCGGCGAGCGAGAGATCATGGGTGACCAGCACGAGAGTGGCGCCGCGCTCGCGCCGGAGCGCGAAGATCAGGTCGACGATCGAGCGGCCAGTGCTCTCGTCGAGATTTCCGGTCGGCTCGTCGGCGACGAGGATCGCCGGGTCGGGCGCAACGGCGCGGGCGATGGCGACCCGCTGCTGCTCGCCGCCGGAAAGCTGGGCCGGGTAGTGATCCATGCGCTCGCCGAGGCCGACATTGCGCAGTTCGGCCGCGGCGCGCTCGAAAGCGTCGTCCGCGCCGGCGAGCTCCAGCGGCAGGGCGACGTTCTCGCGGGCGGTCATCGTCGGCACGAGATGGAAGGACTGGAAGACGATGCCGATATGCCGGCCGCGGAAGAGGGCGAGCAAGTCCTCACCGAGCGCGCCGAAATCCTGGCCAGCGACCTTCACCAGCCCGGAATCGGGCCGCTCCAGCCCGGCCATGGTCATCAGCAGCGTCGACTTGCCGGAGCCAGACGGGCCGACGAGGCCGGTGGCCTGCCCTTGCGGAATCGCCAGCGAGACGCCCTTGAGGATATGGACGCGGGCGGCGCCGCGCCCCAGACTGAGCTCGACATCGCGCAGTTCGATCACCGCCGGGGTTCCTTCGCTCACCGCCATGTTTCCGCTTTCATCCCATCCGATGTCGCCGCTTCGACCGCCATTCCGAGCCGAAGGGATCCGAACCGCCATGCGTCGCGCCGCCAACCGATATGGGCGCTTACTGTCACGAATCCAGCTGCCGCCGCGCATTTGGGCGGTGATGCTGCTCGTCTTCGCCAGCCTGGGTTCTTTTTCGATGAACAGCTCCACCTTCGCCCAGACCAAGCCTCTCAAGCTGGTGGCGCTCGGCGACAGTTTGAGCGCCGGCTATAATCTGCCCGGCAGCGCCGCCTTCCCGACGGTGCTGGAGAAGATGCTGCGCGACAAGGGGATTTCGGTCGAGATCGCCAATGCCGGCGTCTCCGGCGACACCTCGCAGGGCGGGCTGGAGCGGCTCGACTGGTCGGTGCCCGACGGGACCGATGGCGTCATCCTCGAGCTCGGCGCCAATGACGCCCTGCGCGGGGTCGATCCGGCGCTGACCGAGAAGTCACTTGACGCGATCGTGACCGGATTGAAGGCGCGTGGCATTCCGGTCCTCCTCGCCGGCATGTATGCGCCGCGCAGCAATGGCCCCGACTACGTCGCCCGCTTCGACGCGATCTATCCGAAGCTTGCCGAAAAACATGGGCTCATCCTCTATCCCTTCTTTCTGGACGGGATCGCCGGGGACCGGGTATTGAACCAGCCCGACATGCTGCATCCGACGGCTGAAGGCGTGCGCGTCATCGCGCAGCGCATCCTGCCGACGGTGGAGCGGTTCCTCGCCTCCCTGCGCCCGCGCTCCTGAGCCAGGGTGCATCCTGCCATCACCCTCGTCATGCGCGGCGCGTTTCCGGTGCGTCCGCCTCCGGAGCCTTTCGCCATGGACCACCGCCGTCTCGGCCGCACCGATCTCAAGGTCTCGGCGATCTGCCTGGGCACGATGACCTTCGGCCAGCAGAACACGCAGGCCGAGGGCCATGCGCAGATGGACTACGCGCTCGACCAGGGCGTGAATTTTTTCGACACGGCCGAACTCTATTCGATTCCGCCGAAGCCGGAGACGCAAGGAGCGACCGAGACGATCATCGGCAGCTGGTTCAAGGCGCGCGGCAATCGCGACAAGGTGATCCTGGCGTCCAAGATCGTTGGCCGCTCCAGCAATGACTGGTTCCGCGACGACAAGGGCCCGACCCGGGTCAACCGCAGGCAGATCGAGGAAGCCGTCGACAAGAGCCTGAAGCGGCTGCAGACCGACTATATCGACCTCTACCAGATTCATTTCCCCGACCGGCCGATGCAATGGGGCTCGAACCCGACGCGCTTCAACCAGGCTGCATTTACGAAAGCCGAGGACGAGACACCGTTCGCCGAGCAGCTCGACGCCTTCACCGCCATGGTCAAGGCCGGCAAGATCCGCCATCTCGGCCTCTCGAATGAGAGCGCCTGGGGCACGATGAGCTTCCTCGCCGCGGCGAAGGATGGCGATCGATCCCGTGTCCAGTCGATCCAGAACGCCTACAATCTCCTGAACCGCACCTTCGAGACGGCGCTGGCCGAGATCGCCATGCGCGAAGAGGTCGGGCTGCTCGCCTATTCGCCGCTCGGCCAGGGCTATCTCACCGGCAAGTACCTGGATGGCGCCCGGCCCGCCGGGGCGCGCTCGACACTGTTCGATCGTGGCCAGCGCTACGAGACCGCCGGCGCAGAAGAGGCGATCAAGGCCTATGTCGGGCTCGCGCGCGAGGCCGGGCTCGACCCGGCCCAGATGGCGCTGGCCTTCGTGACCTCGCGCTGCTTCGTCACCTCGAACATCATCGGGGCGACCAGCATGGAGCAGCTCAGGACGGCGATCGGCTCCGCTTCGGTGACGATCTCACCGGAGCTGGAAGCGAAGATCGACGCGATCCATCAGCGGGTCGGCAACCCCTGTCCATGACGGGAAAGCAGAGCCGACTTGTGAACCGCGGCTGACGATGCGAGGCTGCCGTCTCGCCAGAGTCACAAATGCTTGGCACTGATTCGTCATGCCTAGGCTGTTCACCGCGCTAGAGATTCCCGCCGAGGTCGCCTCGACCCTGACGCTGCATCGCGGCGGATTGGTCGGCGCCCGCTGGATCGAGGCCGCCGACTACCACATCACCTTGCGCTTCCTGGGTGATGTCGATCGGCGCATGGCCCATGACGTCGACAGCTTCCTCAACGATGTCGGCGGCGAGCCGCTGACGATCACGCTCGATCAGCTCGGCAGCTTCGGTGGCGATCGGCCGCGCGCCGTGTTCGCTCGTGTCCAGCCCTCGCCGAAGCTCAATGAGCTGCAGGCAGAGCTGGAGCGATTGATGCGGCGGCTCGGCCTGCCGGCCGAATCACGCAAGTTCACGCCGCATGTGACGCTGGCGCGCTTGCGGGACGTCTCGCCGGCCGACGTCGCGCATTACCTCGCTCTGCATCCGATCGTGCGACCGATCAGCTTCATGGCGCGGCGCCTGGCGCTGATGTCGTCGCGCGATTCGATCGGCGGCGGCCCCTATGTGCTGGAGGCGGCCTATCCGCTCGGCCTGCACTATCCGAACCGCCCACTCGGCGCGCTTTCGCAGCGGAGGTAACATTGGGACATGACCGCCCGAAGCGCCTGAGTCCGGAGGCCCGCAAGGAGGCATTGTCGGTCCTGACCGGCTGGACGCTGGTCGAAGGCCGCGAGGCGATGAGCAAGCGCTTCGTCTTCCGCGACTTCAACGAGGCCTTCGGCTGGATGAGCCGAGTGGCGCTGCTCGCCGAGAAGCTCGATCATCACCCGGAATGGTCGAACGTCTACAAGACCGTCGTGGTGACGCTGTCGACCCATGATGCCGGTGGCCTGACTGAGCTCGACGTCAGGCTGGCGCGCGCCATGGACGCGATGGCGAGCTAGAGCAATTCCGTAATTCTCCGAATCGCGGAGTTGCTCCAGGCCTTTGTTTTATCGCATTTTCTTCACGCGAACCGGTATCCACTTCGCTCGAAAATGCTCTAGCTCCCGGACCCCGCAAAGCGTTGCACCCAGCCTGCCGGCAGGCGCTTGACGATCGCCTTCAACGTCGGCCGCAGCTGCGGCAGCGCGAGGTCGCAGGCGAGCTGCCCGCGCCAGCTCAGGGGCACCGTGAAGTCACGGACCGGCACGGCCCCATCAGCGTGCTCACGCTTGTAAGGGTCGGCGGGCGCCAGGAGATCGAAGATCGCGTTGCCGCGCGCCCTGGCGCTGGCGAAAGCGTGGTGGATCAGCACCCGCCCGAGACCTTCGCGCTCGAAGGCGAGGTCGCTGGCGATGACATGGCCGAAGCTGCGGCCCTTGCAATCGAAGGACAGATCGATTCCGACCGGGCGATCGTCGCAGGTGACGACCGAGAGACGCAGCCCCGTATCCTCGTTCGGTTCGGCGGCCAGGGCTGCGAAGAAGCGCCCGAAGCGCAGGTTCGAGACCGCGGGGGCAACGATGCCATGCTGGGCGAGCGAGTCGCGCTTCATCGCCACCGCCTGCTCGGCCAGCGCTCCCGCCTCGGGACCGGGCTCCTGATGAGCGAAGACGATCTCGCCGCGCTCGGCGAGCCGGCGAAGGCGGCGGCGATAATTCGAGCGGTCGCGCGCCGGGTAGGCGAGGCTCGGTCCGTCCGGCGCAACGCGCAAGGCGAGGTCGGCGAATGGCGCTTCCTGGCTCACCACTGGGGCGACCAGCGCGAGCCGGCCGCAATGGGCAAGTGCCGCGTCGGCACGGACAAGCCGCAATTCGACGAGGTCGATCCCGTGCCGGCGCAGTGCTTCCCAGCCGCGCTCCAGCCAGTGCTCGCGTCGCGGGCCTGGCTCGACGAGGATATCGCCGAACTGGGCCACCGGCGCACCCATCAGGCGCACCAGCTCGAGACCGAGGCGGCGCCGGCGCTCAAGCGGCCAGAGCATGACCAGGCGGTCGGACTCGCGGCCCACGACCAGGCAGAGGCGATCGCCGGCAGGCAGATAGTGATCGCACCAGTGCCGCAGGAAGGCATGGCGCTGGAAGAGCTGCTGCGGCAGGCCGGCGCGGGCGAAAAGCGCGTCCCATTCGGGTTTCAGGGCGAGGAAAGCGTCGCGGCCGGTCAGGATCTCGACGGAGAAGCTCGCCGCCACCGCATCGCCGGGCGAGGGCGATCCTTCCGTGTCCCGGCGCATGGACTTGGCGGGCATGCTCATTCCTGGCCGCGGAGGTGATCGATCAGGCGCTTGGCCCCCGCCAGGCGGAACTTCGCGAGATAGGGGGCGAGCAACAGCGGATGCCGGGCGGCGAAGGGCGCATCGTGCTCGACCATGTGACGGATGGCGAGGACCGGCAGGGGGGCCCGCAAGGGCCGGAAATCGCGGTTCCACAAGCCCGGCGCTTCGGAAGCCTCGTACATGAGCCCGATCATCCGGCCGCGCGCGAGCGAATAGACCTTATGCCGCTTCTGGACGCGCTGCAGCATCGCGACGCCGCGTTCATCGCTGCAGTTCGGGAAGCCGACGATGACCGTGCGGAAATGCACCATGCCGGGCTTGCAGGGGATGGCGTCGAGCGCGCCGAAGCTGCCGTGGATCAAAGCGAAGGCGCGCTCCTCCTCGTCGGGGCCGGCGGTGCAGATGGCGAGCCGCGCCGTGTTGATGCGTGCAGCCTGGCGGGTGAAGGGGCAGACGGCGCCGGTGCGGCCGAGATCGGGATGCTCGCGCATCAGATAGCTCTCGACCCAGCCCAAAAGCGTAGCGAGCGCGGCATTCGCCCCGGCATCAGCCGCGATGTCGGCCCGCGCCTGCGCGAAGGTCAGCAGCGCATCGCGCGCTTCCGCCACTCTCGCCACCTTGTCCAGCATGAAAAGCCCCGCGGTCTCTGCAACCGGGGATAGCAGGAACGCCTTAGAGAATGGTTGACGAGGTCTTGTCGCAAGCCATCGCGGCGTTAGGGTTTAGGAAAGCTTATCGCCGCCAGGCCAGCCGCAGGCCGCGAGCGCCGCGTACATATGCGGTGGCGGCGGGGCGACGATCGTCACCGGATCGCGCTTCGGATTGAGCGGAATCGAGATGCTTTGTGCATGCAGGTGCAGGCCCGGACCGGCATCGCGCGGCGCCGTGCCGTAGATTTCGTCACCGTGGATCGGCCCGAAGCTGGCGGCGCAGTGCACACGCAATTGGTGGGTGCGGCCGGTCAGCGGCTCAAGCGCCAGCCAGGCGATGGCCGTGCCGTCGACATGGCCGCGGCCGAGCACGCGGTAGCGTGTCTGCGAAGGCAGGCCTTCGGGGTCTGGTTTCATCCACCAGCCGCGCTCGGGCGAGCGCTTGCCTAGGGGCAGGTCGATCAACCCCGCATCCTCGGCGGGTTCGCCCTCGACGACCGCCCAGTAGATTTTCTCGATGCGGCCATCGCGGAAGAGCTGGTTGAGCTGCGCCATGGCGCGCGGGTGCCGACCGAGCACGAGGCAGCCGGAAGTGTCCTTGTCGAGCCGGTGCGCCGCCTCGGGCCGGCGTGGCAGGCCAAAGCGCAGGGCGTCGAGATGGTCGGTCAGCACCGGGATGATGCGGCCTTTCGCCGCCGGGCCGCGATGCACCGGAAGTCCCGCCGGCTTGTCGATGACGAGCATCATCGCGTCGCGATGCAGCAACGCGAAGGGCAGGTCGTCCTGCGAAAGGACTGGTCGCTCGGGCGTGGTCATGGCATTGCGCTAAACAAGGCCGCGAGGCCATGCAACCTGAAGCGTTGCCGCGCATCGCGGCAGGACGGGCGATGAGCGAGACCGAACCGAAGAAACGCGGCTTCTTCTCGAAGCTGTTCGGGCTGGACCAACCGGAGCCGTCACGGCCGCCGGAACCGGCGCCCGCTCCCCTGTCCGAGCCGCCGGCCGGGCCCGTGGCCGAGATCGTACCCGAAGCCGAGCCGGCCGCACCGGCTGCGCCAGAAATCCTGCTCAGCGAGGACGCGCCGCTGCCGGTCACGCCACCGGAGCCGCAGCCTCAGCCTGAACCGGTCCAGCCCAAGCGGAGCTGGTGGCGCCGCCTGCGCGACGGCCTGTCGCGGACGTCCTCGGCGCTGACGACCGGGATCAGCGACCTCTTCACCAAGCGCAAGCTCGACGCCGGGACGCTTGAGGACCTGGAAGACATCCTGATCCAGGCCGACCTCGGCCTTGCGACCTCGGCTCGGATCGCCAAGGCGGTCGGCGAAGGTCGCTATGACAAGCAGATCGAGCCGGAGGAGGTGAAGGCGATCCTGGCGCGTGAGGTCGAGGCGATTCTGACCCCGGTCGCCACCCCGCTTGCGATCGACGCCACCAAAAAGCCGTTCGTGATCCTGATGGTCGGGGTCAACGGCTCGGGCAAGACGACGACGATCGGCAAGCTCGCGGCCAAGTTCCGGGCCGAAGGCAAGTCGGTGATGCTGGCGGCGGGCGACACCTTCCGTGCGGCGGCGATCGAACAGCTCAAGGTCTGGGGCGAGCGGACGGGCGCGCAGGTCGTTTCCGGTCAGCAGGGCGCCGATTCGGCCGGACTCGCCTTCGAGGCCCTGCAGAAGGCCAAGGCCGAGGGCACCGACGTGCTGCTGATCGACACGGCCGGGAGGCTGCAGAACAAGACGGGGTTGATGGACGAGCTGGCCAAGGTGGTGCGGGTGATCCGCAAGCTGGATCCGCAGACGCCGCATGCGGCGCTGCTCGTGCTCGACGCCACCGTCGGCCAGAACGCGGTCAGCCAGGTCGAAGCCTTCCGCGAAACCGCCGGCGTCACCGGACTGGTGATGACCAAGCTCGACGGCACGGCGCGCGGCGGCATCCTCGTGGCCTTGGCGGCGCAGTTCGGCCTGCCCGTGCATTTCATCGGCGTCGGCGAGAGTGTCGACGACCTCGAACCATTCTCGGCGCGTGATTTCGCCCGCGCCGTGGCAGGGCTGGGAGAAGCGGCATGAGTGGGACGGCGGCGAGCCCGAGCGCGGCAAAACCGATCAATCCGCTGCTCAAGCTCGCGCTCGAATTCGGGCCGCTGGCGATTTTCTTCTTCGTCAATTCCTATGGCGATCGCTGGTTCGGCGTCGCCGAGGACCGGCGCATCTTCGTCGCGACCGGCGTCTTCATCGCGGCGTCGCTGATCGCGCTGGCGCTGTCGAAGATCGTGATGAACCATCTGCCGCGCATGGCGATCGTCAATGCCGTGGTGGTGACGGTCTTCGGCGGTTTGACGCTGGCGCTCGACGACGCCTTCTTCATCAAGGTCAAGCCGACGATCGTGAACACGTTGTTCGGCTGCATCCTGCTCGGCGGGCTCTATTTCGGCCGCTCGCTGCTGGCGCTGGTGCTCGACAGCGTGCTGCAGCTCGACGAGGAAGGCTGGCGCAAGCTCACCCTGCGCTGGGGCCTGTTCTTCTTCGTGCTGGCGGCGCTGAACGAGGTGGTCTGGCGCACGCAGACGCAGGATTTCTGGGTCGCGTTCAAGGTCTGGGGCGTGATGCCGCTGACCATGATCTTCGCGCTCGCCCAGACGCCATTGATCCTCAAGCACGAGATCAAGCGGCCGGAAAGTGCTGAGTAAAGTGCTTCCGCGCTGTCATTCCGGGTTCACCGCTACGCGGCGCCTCGGAATGACAGCGCGGAGGGGCCTTACTTCGGTGCCAGCCGGATCGCGCCGTCGAGGCGGATCGCGGTGCCGTTCAGCATGTCGTTCTCGACGATGCTCTTGACCAAAGCGGCATATTCCGAGGCCCGGCCGAGGCGCGAGGGGTGCGGCACCGAGACGGCGAGCGAGGCGCGGGCGTCGTCCGGCAGGCCGGCGAACATCGGCGTCTCGAACAGGCCGGGCATGATCGTAACGATGCGGATGCCGACGCCGGCAAGGTCGCGCGCGACCGGCAGGGTCAGGCCGACGACGCCTGCCTTGGAGGCGGCATAGGCGGCCTGGCCGATCTGGCCGTCTTCGGCGGCGACGGACGCCGTGCAGACGAAGACGCCGCGGCTGCCATCCTCGGTGATCGGATCGAGCGCGGCGAGCGCCACCGCCGATTTGGCGATCAGGCGGAAGGTGCCGGTCAGGTTGATCGCGACCGCCTTCTCGAAAGTGGCGAGGTCGTGGGCGACGAGCTCGCCGGTGTCGCGCTTTTTCGAGACGACGCGGCGGCCAGGGGCGATGCCGGCGCAGTTGACGACGATGCGGGCGACGCCATGGGCGGCGCGCGCCTTCTTCAGGGCGGCGTCGACCGATTCTTCGCTGGTGACGTCGCAGGCGCAGAACAGGCCGCCGATCTCCCTGGCGACGTCCTCGCCGCGCTCGGCATTCAGGTCGAACAGCGCGACCTTGACGCCATGGCTGGCGAGCATGCGCGCCGTGCCCTCGCCGAGGCCGGAAGCGCCGCCGGTGACGATGGCGGCGATGGAGGAGTCGAGCTTCATGGCGTCCCTCGCGTCTTTTGACATTGCTGCATGGGGTTTAGAGGCGCGATGCTCGGCATCCAAGAGGGTTCGACGTGCGATTCTGAGTCGGTCCCTTGTGCAGCCCTTCATGCGGGGCCACATTTCTGCGTCGACGGCGGGCTAGAGATCTGGCGCGCCAAGGGAGAGAGGAATGAGCGACAGCTTCGGCTTCGGACAGCGTTTCACCGCGGAAGAAATGGCGTCGATCCGCAAGAGCCTGCGCGACGAGGCACGCTTCGGCTCCGAGTTCATCGGGCGGCTGAAGCGGGTGGTAAAGCGCATCCCCTTCGCCGAGGATCTGCTCGCCGCTTGGGTGTGCACACGCGATCCCTCGACGCCGCGGCGGGTCAAGCTGACGCTGCTGGCGGCGCTCGGCTATTTCGTGCTGCCGCTCGATGCGATCCCCGATGTGATGCCGCTGCTCGGCTTCACCGACGATGCCGCGGTGATCGCGGCGGCTCTCGCCGCCGTCGCCGGCTCGATCACGCAGCAACATCGCGACAAGGCCAGGGAGATGCTGGCCGATCTCTGACGTTTACGGCGTCAGCACGACCTTGCCCTGGACCTTGCGCTCGGCGATCAGCGCGAGCGCTTCCGCCGCCTGCTCGAGCGGATAGGCGCCATGGACATGGGCGCGGATCTTGCCGGCGGCGGCCCAGGCGAGCAGGCGCTCCATATTGGCGCGGTGGCCGGCCGGATCGCGCCGGACGAAGTCGCCCCAGAAGACGCCGCGCAGGTCGCATCCCTTCAGCAGCAAGAGGTTGAGCGGGATCTTCGGGATCTCGCCGCCGGCAAAGCCGACGACGAGATAGCGCCCGCCCCAACCCATCGACCTTAGCGCCGGTTCGGCGAGTTCGCCGCCGACCGTGTCGTAGAGCGCGTCGAGACCATTGGGAACAAGACGCCGCAAGCCAGCCCGGAGGTCGTCGGCGGCATAGTCCAGCCCCTCCTGCGCGCCATGCTCGCGGGCGAGGGCGAGTTTGTCCGGCGAGGAAGCGCAGGCGATCACCTTGGCACCGAGCAGGGCGCCGATCTCGACCGCGGCGAGGCCGGCACCGCCCGCGGCGCCGAGAATGGCGAGCGTCTCGCCCGGCTTGATCTCACCGCGCTGGATCAACCCGTGCATGGCGGTGCCATAGGTGACGAAAAGGCCGGCGGCCTGGTGATCGCTCAGCTTGTCGGGAATCTGGATCGCGGCCTCAGTCGGAACGACGACGATCTCGCGGGCCGCGCCATGGCCGAGCCAGGCGGCGACGCGCTCGCCGACCCGCCAATCCGTGACGCCGTCGCCGACGGCGCTGACCACGCCGGCGCATTCGGCCGAGGGCGAGAAGGGCAGCGGCGGCTTCACCTGGTAGCGGCCCTGGATCACCAGAGTGTCGAAGAAGTTGAGCGCCGCGGCCTTGACCCGGATCGCGATCTCGCCGGGGCCTGGCTCCGGTTCAGGCAGATCGCGGATCACCAGGGTCTCGGCCGGTCCGAGGGCTTCGCAGAGCAGCGCCTTCATCGATCCTTCATCCCGTCCGGCCGTTTCTCTCGCATCTGCACAAGGCTGGCACAGCTCGAAGCCGAACGGAACCGGGTGCGGGCTTACCCTAAACTATTGAAGGAGAAGGCGTCGTCCGGCTGGTGTACCTGCGGCGGGCGTTCGCATTTTCGCCAGGATCGTGACATTCTATCCGTCGCGCTGCGATAGTCCGGATCGCCGATCCCGCGCATTCTCCATTCGGCGTTAACGTTTTTGTTGGTTACTGGCGATCCATGATTCGCATTTCGGCTCCCTCTTCCGCCCGCCGCCCGGCCTTGGCCGCTGCCTTGCTCGGCCTGGCGGCCCTGACCTTTGCGGTCGCCCCGGCACAGGCCCAGCGCGCCGGCAGCAAGCCAGCGCCGGCCAAGACGGCTGCGGCCGGAGGGCAGGGCCAAGCACTGCTGCTCGAAACCGCCGGCAAATGGCAGGCCTTCTCGTCGCAGCAAGGCCGCACGAAGATCTGCTACGCTTTGTCCAAGGCCGAGACCCGCACGCCGGCCAATCTCAAGGACGTCGAAGGTCTGCTGTTCATCTCCAGCCGCCCGGGTGAGGGCGTGCGCAACGAAATCAGCCTGGTGATGAATTTCGACCTCAAGGAAGATGTCGAGCATCAGGCGATCATCGGCGCCGAGCGCTTCGCGCTGGTCGCCAAGGGCCAGAATGTCTGGCTGAAGAATCCGGCCGAGGAAGGCCGCATGCTCGATGCGCTGCGCAAAGGGGCGGGCCTCGAGATCAAGGGCACCTCGAAGCGCGGCAATGCGACCAGCGACAAGTATTCGCTCGCCGGCATCTCGCAGATCGTCAAGCGGGCCGAGGACGCCTGCAAATAGGCCGATTTCGCGATAGGCCGCTCTCGTGCTATGAGGCGGCCAATTCCGGGCGAGATCGCCCGTTGCGAGCCGAGTTCCGATGAATCTCTCTGTTGCTGAAGCCGCCTCTCCGGCGGCCGTACCTGTTATGCGGCCTTCATTGGCTGGGCGCACGCGCGCCGGTCTGGATGCGGCCTTGGCCGAGATCGGCATTTCCGAGAAGGAACGGCGCATGCGCGTCGGCCAGCTCTGGAACTGGATCTACCATTTTGGCGTCCGCGACTTTGCGGAGATGACGACGATCGGCAAGGGTCTGCGCGCCCAGCTCGCCGAGCATTTCACGCTCGACCTGCCGGAGGTCACTGCCGAGCAGGTCTCCAGCGACGGCACCCGCAAATGGCTGCTGCGCATGGCGCCAACCGGCCCGCGCGACCGCGGCGCCGAGATCGAATGCGTCTACATTCCCGAGGTCGACCGCGGTACGCTCTGCGTCTCCAGCCAGGTCGGCTGCACGCTGACCTGCACCTTCTGCCATACCGGCACGCAGCGGCTCGTCCGCAACCTGACGACTGAAGAGATCGTCACGCAGTTGATGGTCGCACGCGACCGGCTCGGCGATTTCCCCAACCGCAGCGCGCCTGACGGCGCCTTCGTTCCCAATGATGGCGGGCGCTTCGTCTCGAACATCGTCTTCATGGGCATGGGTGAGCCGCTCTACAATTTCGATGGCGTGCGCGATGCGATCGGCGTGATCACCGACGATCAGGGCCTGTCGCTCGGCCGCCGGCGCATCACCGTCTCGACTTCGGGCGTGGTGCCGCAGATTGGCCCGCTCGGCGACGAGATGGGCACGATGCTGGCGATCTCACTCCATGCCGTGCGCGACGAGCTGCGCAACGAGCTGGTGCCGCTCAACAAGAAGTATCCGATCAAGGACCTGCTCGACGCCTGCCGGAACTATCCTGGCCTGTCGAACGCCAAGCGGATCACCTTCGAGTACGTCATGCTCAAGGGCGTCAACGACAGCGATGCCGAGGCGCGCGAGCTGGTGCGCCTGCTCAAGGGCATCCCGGCCAAGATCAACCTGATCCCGTTCAACCCCTGGCCCGGCACGAAATACGAGTGCTCGGACTGGGAGCGGATCGAGCGCTTCTCCGAGATCGTGTTCAAGGCAGGCTATGCCTCGCCGGTGCGCACGCCGCGCGGGCGCGACATCCTCGCCGCCTGCGGTCAGCTCAAGAGCGAGACCGAGAAGCTCTCGGCCCGAGCCCGGCTGATGCTGGAGCAAGGCGAAGCCGACGCTGCGACGGCGGCGCATTGATGCTGCGCTGGCTGCTGCTGATCCCGTTCGCGCTGCTGTTTGCGATCGGCTCGGGCCTGGTCGCGCTGATGATCGCCGGCGTCGCCTCGCCAGATCTTGGCCTGCTGATCGGCGGCGGCTTCGATCGCTTGTTGTCGGCGCTGTTCGATCAGGCCGAGCGCGGCTTCGATCCCGGCCCGACAGCCGAGGCGGCGTTCGCGCTGCTCGGCCGGCTCGGCTTCGCCATCCTGGTGCTGCCGGTGGTGCTGGTCGCGATCGGCTCCGAGCTCTTCCGATTCCGCAGCGGGCTGATCCAGAGCGGCCTCACCGGCCTTTTGGCGGCGATCCTGCCGCTCGCCATGCTGGGCATGACCAGGACGCCGAGTGCCGGCGAGATGCAGGTCGTGTCGGCGCTCTTCCTGGTCGGGGCCGCCACTGGCTTCGTCTACTGGCTGATCGCCGGGCGCGGGGCGGGTGGCGAAAAGGCTAACCGCCCCGATCTGCCGCGGCGGGGCTAGCTCAGAGCCCGAGCACCTTGCGCAGCTCGGTGCGGGCGGCGGCGTACTCGGCCCGGAAATCCGGCTGTTCCATGATCCTGATGGCGATGACGCTGCCGGCGATGCGGCCGGCCTCGATGTCGGCGCGGAAATGGATGCCGCCGACGATGCGGTTCTCGCCATAGGCCCAGGCGCGGGCCATGATCTCCGCCCGCTTCTCCGGCACCATGTTCGACAGCACGATACCCATCAGCGTGCCGACCGTGGTGTGGCCGGACGGGTAGGCACCCGAATTCGACAGCTTGACCACCGGCTTGACGAGCGGGCTGTACTGATGCGGGCGCGGGCGCTTCCAGCTGTCCTTGGCGGGGTCGACGACGGCGCCTTCGGTCGCGACGACGCGGTCGAAGAAGGCCGAGAGTGTCGGCAGCGCCTCCGGCTTGAAGGCCGGACCCATCACCTCCGAGAAGCGCCAGACATCCTCGACCACGTCGGCTTGCGCCTGCGCTTCCATCTGCTGGGTGCGGGTGACCTGGATGGTCAGCACCTCGGCGAGCTCGGCCCTGGTCTGGGCGGAGTCATTCGCCGGCGGTGGTTTCAGCAGGGTGAGGAGGTCGATGGTCTCGGCGGTAGCGAAGGGCTTGCCCTCGCCGGCCCAGGCCGGGGCGACGAGAAGAAGCGCTGCGGTCAGCAGGGCGGAGGCGGTGATGCGCATGGCGGCGATCCCTAGGGGTGGGGCCGGCACCCAGCGCCCGTCCTATGACAGGCTGATGAAGCTCAATCGCCGATCGCCACACCCTCACGCCGCCCGTCGGCGCCGCCGAGATAGCCTTCCGGCGTCTTGACGATCGCCTGGATGCCGGAGGTCATGTCGATCAAGCGGACCTCATGGCCTTTGGCCTCAAGCGCAGTTTTCCAGGCTTCGGCTTCGCTGCCTTTTTCCAGCTCGGTCGGGCCGTTGCGGTTGCCGAAATTGGCGAGGTCGACGGCACGCTGCGGATCCATCTTCCAGTCGAGCAAGGCGACCAGCGTCTTGGCGACGTAGCCGACGATCTGGCTGCCGCCGGGCGAGCCGGTGACGGCATAGAGCCGGCCGAAGGCGTCGAAGACGATGGTAGGCGCCATCGAGGAGCGCGGGCGCTTGCCGGGCTCGACCCGGTTGGCGACCGGCTTGCCGTCCTCCGACGGCGCGAAGGAGAAATCGGTCAATTCGTTGTTGAGCAGGAAGCCGCCCTTGGTCATCAGGCGCGAGCCGAAACCGTCCTCGATCGTCGTCGTCATCGAGACCGCGTTGCCGGCGGCATCGATCACCGAGATGTGGCTGGTGCCGTTCTCGACGCCCTCGGATGGTGCGAACAGGAAGGCGCGCTTGTTCGGCGGGGTGCCGGCGCTGGCCTTGCCCATTGCCTTGTCAGGGCTGATCAGCCTGGCCCGCTCGCGGATGTAGTCCTCGTCGATCAGGCCATTGGTCGGGACGCTGACGAAGGCGGGATCGCCGAGATAGAGCGCCCGGTCGGCGAAGGCGAGCTTGCCGGCCTCGGCGAACATATGCGTGGCCTCTGCTCCGGCGCCGAGACGGGCGATGTCCTTGGTCTCCAGCATGCCCAGGATCTGCTGCACGGCGACGGCACCCGAGCTCGGCGGGCCCATGCCGCAGAGCGTATAGGCGCGATAGCGGCCGCAGAGCGGGGCGCGCTCCTCGACCTTGTAGGCGGCAAGGTCGTCTAACGTCATATCGCCGGGATTGCTGGTGTGGCCGGTCACCGTCGCGACGATGTCTTCGGCGATCGCGCCTTCGTAGAAAGCGTCGGCACCGCGGCCGGCGATGGCGCGGAGCGTCGCTGCGAAGGCCGGGTTCTTCAGGATGGTGCCGACCGGCTTGGGTTTGCCGTCGGCCTCGTAGAAATAGGCGGCGGCGCGGGCGTCCTTGCCGAGGTTCATTTCCTGGGCGAGGAGGCCGTTGAGGCGCGGTGAGATGGCAAAGCCCTCATCGGCCAACCTGATCGCCGGGGCGAAGACCTCGGCCCAGGGCAGCTTGCCCCAGCGCTTATGGGCTTCTTCGAGCAGCCGGACCGTGCCGGGCACGCCGACCGAGCGGCCACCGACCACGGCGTCGACGAATTTCATCGGCTTGCCGTCGGCGCCGAGGAAACGCTCCGGCCTTGCCGCCTTCGGTGCGGTCTCGCGGCCATCGAGCGTGGTCATCTGGCGGCCAGCCTCGTCCCAATAGACGAAGAAGGCGCCGCCGCCGATGCCAGAGCTCTGTGGCTCGACCAGGTTGAGCACGAGCTGGATCGCGATCGCGGCATCGGTGGCGCTGCCGCCGGCCCGCAGCATCTCGCGCCCGGCCGCGGCGGCGAGCGGGTTGGCCGCTGCGGCCATATAGCGCTGCGCCGTGCCGAGCGTCTTGGCGGTGCGGCCGGTGGCGGCTTCGGGCGCAGGCGCCATGGTCTGGGCCGGGGCTGCGGTTGCAGCGGCGAGCCAGAGGCCGAGAGCGATGATCGAGTGGGTACCGAATGCGGACGATGTATGCGGCATGGTCCTGTCCTCTTCGATTGCCGTGCAGACTAGCGTGCTTCCCGGTTTGCGCGCCATGCTTGCGGCGCTGGTTTGATCTGCCGGGCGGCGCGGCTATGGTCGGCCTTAGATTTGCTCTGCCTAAGCCGAAGGGGTTCGTTATGGTGCTCACGCAGTTTCCGGCAATTCGCCGTCCCCTCGTCATGCTGCTGATCGGGCTGTTCGGCCTGGTTCTGGCAGGCTGCGGCTACAACAACGTGCCGACGCTCGAGGAGAAGGCCAAGGCGTCCTGGGGCGAGGTGCAGAACCAGTATCAGCGCCGGGCCGACCTGATCTCCAATTTGGTCGAGACGGTGAAGGGCTATGCCCAGCAGGAGCGCGAGGTCCTGACTCAGGTGATCGAGGCGCGCGCCAAGGCGACGCAGGTCAAGGTCGACGCCTCCACGATCACCGACCCCGCCAAGTTCAAGGAATACCAGGACGCGCAGAACCAGCTCAGCGGCGCGCTCGGGCGCCTGATGGTGACGGTCGAGCGCTATCCCGAGCTGAAGTCGAACCAGAACTTCCTGGCATTGCAGTCGCAGCTCGAAGGCACCGAGAACCGCGTCGCGGTCGCCCGGCGCGACTACATCCAGGCGGTGCAGGCCTTCAATACGGAGATCCGGACCTTCCCCGGAGTGATCTGGGCCCGTCTGTTCTGGGGCGCCAAGCCGATGGAGAGCTTCTCGGCGACGGCAGGAGCCGAACGGCCGCCGGCGGTGAAGTTCTGAGCGACCTCCAGCGTGCAGGCACTCTATCTCGAAGAGGCGCGGGGAACCTCTCTCCCGGATGGGAGAAGAGTTCCTCGATGATGTCTCGCCTGCTTTCGTTTAGTGGCGAATCGGCCCGAGGCTGGTCATGACCAAGACGCTCGTCCGCCCGCTCGCGATCCTGTTCGTCTTCCTGCTCTTTCCCCTTCTCGCTGCGGCCGCCGAGCCGAACTATCCGGCGCTGACCGGCCGCATCGTCGACAACTCGAACCTCCTGAATGCCGAGGCCTTCAGCCGGATCGAGCAGAAGCTCAGGGCGCATGAGGAGAAGACCAGCGACCAGGTCGTGGTCGCGACCCTGCCCTCGCTGCAGGGCTATCCGATCGAGGAGTTCGCCAACGGCCTGTTCCGGGCCTGGAAGCTCGGCGACAAGGCGAAGAACAATGGCGTCCTGTTCATCGTCGCGCCGAACGAGCGCAAGGTGCGCATCGAGGTCGGCTATGGGCTGGAAGGGGCGCTGACCGACGCGCTCTCGAAGGTGATCATCACGACCGCGGTCGCGCCCAAGTTCAAGAACGGCGATTTCGCCGGGGGGATCGAGGGCGGCGTCGATGCGATCCTCTCGATCCTGGCCGGCGATGCCGAGGAATGGCAGCGGCGGGCCCAGATCCGCAGCGATGAATCCTCCTGGGTCGAGACCGCCGCGGTGATTTTCGTCATGATCATGGTGTTCATCCTGATCGTGAGCTTCATGCGCGAGCTCGGCCGCTCCTCCGGCGGGGCACGCCGGCACCGGACGCGGGATGGGCGCTGGATCGTCCTGCCGCCCTCCGGCGGCTCAGGCTGGAGCGGCGGGTCCTCCTCGGGCGGCTGGGGCTCGGGTTGGGGAGGTGGCTCGAGCTCGGGCGGTTTCTCTGGCGGCGGCGGCTCGTCCGGCGGTGGCGGGGCTTCGGGGGATTGGTGAGATGCTGAATTCCGATGATCGCGACGCCATCGCCGAAGCGGTGCGCGAAGCCGAGCGGCAGACCTCCGGCGAGATCGTCGTGGTCGTCGACCGGGCTGCCGGCAGCTATGTCGCGGTGCCGCTGGTGCTGGCGCTGGCGCTCTCCCTGTTCGTGCCCTGGCCGTTCCTGCTGCTGACGACGTTGAGCGCGGCGAGCATCTTCCTGACCCAGTTGATCGCCGCGGCGCTGCTGCTCGCGACGCTGCTCTGGTATGGCCGCGGCGGGCGCTTCGTGCCCGGTTTCGTCAAGCGCCGGCAGGCGCATGAGACGGCGCTGCGCGAGTTCACGGCGCGCGGGCTGACGCTGACGCGGGGGCGCACCGGCGTGCTGCTCTATATCGCCGTGCAGGAGCGCTATGCCGAGGTGGTCGCCGATGCCGGTATCTCGGCCAAGGTCGATGGCGAGGCCTGGCAGAAGATCGTAGAGCCCTTGCTGGCGGCCGCGGCGCAAGATGCGTTGCGCGAGGGCCTGATCGCAGCGGTGCGCGATGTCGGCGCCGTGCTCGCGGCCCATGCGCCACCGGCAGCCGACGATGTCGACGAGCTGCCGAACAAAGTGGTGATTCTGTAGCGAATTACTTCGCCGGACCGCGCGCGGCGCCGAGGATCATACTCTGCCGGGCGTAGAGATCGCCCTGGACCAGCACGACGTAAGAATCGGCCTTCGCGGCGGAGCGGACGGTCTCCAGCGGAACGCTCAAGGTCGCAGCCTGCCCATTCCATTCGCCGATCCGGCTGATACCGCGCACGACATTGGCATAGGTCACGGTCTTGCCGCTGTTCTCGCCGCGTTCGATCGGAACACTGGCGGTTCGGCTGACCTGCAGCAGCCAGACCACGGCCGGTTTCTCGCTGGTGAAAGGCGCTTGGCCCAAGCCGACACGCAGTGCGCCATCCGCCTCGGAAAGGTCGACCTTGACCGGGAAGCCGTCCTTGCCCTGCTCCTGGACGAGCTTGTCGATGCCGCCCTTGTCGGAGCCGACGATATGGGCAGCGCCGTTGACCACGGCCTGGGGTGTGTAGATCTGGCCGTCGCCGCGCGCCTTGGCGTAAAGCTTCTGGCGCTTGCTGAAGACCTCCTGGCCGAGCGTGTCCTTCCAGCCGAGATAGTCCCAGTAGGTCACCGGCAGGGTCAGGGTGATCAGCTTGGGGTCCTTGGCGAGCTCGGTGAAGAGCGCGTCCGCCGCGGGGCAGGACGAGCAGCCCTGGCTGGTGAAAAGCTCGACCACCGCCTGCGGTCGCACCGCCGGCTGCTGAGCATGCGCCGGGGCACCTGCGAGGAGCAGGAGAGCAGCGGCAGCAGCGATGTTGCTGATCTGGCGGACCATCATTCGAACTCGACGCCTGTATAGAAGCAGGCGGTTACCAAAAGCGCTACTCTCCACTCAATTGGAAATCACGTTGCCTTGAAAACAGGCTTCTGCGGCGCCTGATCGCGAAAACGTGCCAGGGCCTCAGCGCTGATCAGGTTTGGGCGCCAGCGCCGGTGCATCCAGAGCCACTGCTCAGGATATTCCCGGACCCAGCCATCGACCACGGCGGTCATCATCGCCATGGCGCCGGTGACGTCGATCTCGCCATTGGCATCGCGCGGCAGGTCGAGCGGCGGCGTCAACTCGATGCGGAAGCGCCGGTTCGGCAGGCGGATGACGCGCACGCCGTGGACCGGGCATTCGAAGCGGCGAGCGAACTTGCCGAGGATCGGGTTGGTCAGCGCTGGCCGGCCGAGGAAAGGCACGACCACGCCGCGGGTGAAATGCTGGTCGATCAGCATGCCGAGATGGCCGCCATTCTCGAGCACGCCCTGCATGGCGAAGGCGGCGCCCTGCTTGGCGGCGGCGAGCCCACCCATCGCGCCGGAGCGGATCTCGTGGACAACCGCGGCGATGGCCGGATCGTTCGGCGCACGGAAGACGGCGGTGGTGTCGAGATCGTAGGTCGCCGCGCAGATCGCAGGCAGTTCCCAGTTGGCGAGATGCGTCGAGAAGATCAGGCCTGGCCTGTCGTCGTCCTTCAGCGCGATGAAATGCTCGATGCCGACGACCTCGATCCGGCCGTTCGGATCGGGGTTGTGGTAGTCGTAATCGAACAGCGTCTTGAGATGGGCGTATTCGGCGACAGTGCGGCCGAGATTCTCCCAGCCACCGCGGACGATGCGCCGTGCCTCGGCATCGGCGATACCCGGGAAGGCGGCACGGACATTGGCATAGGCGACGCGGTTGACCGGGATCAGGGGGCTAACGCTGCGCATGAGCCAGCCGCCGAAATCGGAGGCGCGCTCCGGCCCGAGTGCGCGCAGGAAGGCGTAGATCGTGCGGATAAGCCCGATCATCAGCGCAGCGCCGATGCGCGTCGCAAATTGCTTCAGCTGCCTCAAAATCCCAGCCCGGTCCGTCGGCGCAGCATCCGGGAAGGACCTCGCCATTGCGGCGCGACTTGCGGGATTGCGGCCGGCGCGTCAAGTCGCGCCGGCTCAAAGGGTCGCTCAGAGCGTGACGATGACCTTGCCGAAGACCTTGCGGCCTTCGATCCGGGCGAGGCCCTGCTCGAACTGCGCCAGCGGGAAGACCGAATCGATCACCGGCTTCATGCCTGCAGCCATCTTCTCCAGCGATTGCGCGATGTTCTCGATCCGGCAGCCAAAGGAGCCGGTGATGCGGTATTGCTGCTGGAAGAGCTGCATCAGGTTCATCGTCGTCGAGGCGCCCGAGGTCGCGCCGCAGGTGACGAGGCGGCCACCGCGCTTCAGGCAGAGCAGCGAGCCGTTCCAGGTGTCGGCGCCGACATGCTCGAAGACGACGTCGACGCCCTTGCGCTTGGTCAGCTGGCGGACCTCGCCCTCGAAGCGCTCGGTCTTGTAGTTGACGACGAAATCGGCGCCGAGCGCCTTGGCCTTCGCGCCCTTCTCGTCGTCGCCGACGGTGGTGTAGACGGTGCAGCCGATCGCCTTGGCCATCAGGATAGCCGCCGTGCCGATGCCGGAGCCGCCGGCATGGACCAGGACCGACTCGCCCGGCTCCAGCTTCGCATTGTCGAACAGCATGTGCTGGACCGTGCCGAAGCCGATCGGCGCGCAGGCGGCGTCCTCGAAGGAGACGCCTTTCGGTGCCTTGATCACCAGGCGCTCGGGCCGGTTGATCAGCTCGCGGGCAAAGCCGTCGATATGGAAGCCCATGATCCCGGCGACGTTCTCGCAGAGATTGTCGCGGCCCTCGCGGCAGGCCTTGCAATGGCCGCAGGTCTCGGCGCCGTACATCGTCACGGTATCGCCCTCGCGGAAGCGCGAGACGCCCTCGCCGACCGCGACGACCTCGCCGGCCGCCTCGACGCCGGCCGCCTGCGGCATCTTGCGCTTGGCGAAGGCCATGCCGCGGAAACCCCAGAGGTCGAGATAGTTCAGGCCGACGGCGCGAACGCGGATCTGGACCTCGCCGGGAGCAGGCGGTGGCGGCGGTTCGATCTGTTCGAGGCGGAGGTCGCGGTCGCCATGGAGCTGGAGCGAGAGCATGAGGAATTCGAACCTTATCAGAGCTGACCCGGCCATTGCCGGGAGGTGTGAATGACGGCGAGGATTTCGATGGCGTCTCGATGCAAGCGGTACGGCAGGATATAGGCGGTGCCGGTGATCACGAGTTCACGCGTACCGTCGATACGTCCCGGCCGGCCACTCGCAGGATGGTGCAAGAGCTGCTGCGGCGCCGCACGAATGGTCTGCACCATCGCGAGCGCGGCATGCGGATTGAATTGCGTCAGGTATCGCGCCGCATCGCGTAGGTTGCGCTGAGCGCGCGGCGTCCAGACGATCTTCATGGTCGGTCGATCTTCGCCCGGATTTCAGCCTCGATAGCGTCGAGGTCGGCCTCGCTGACGAATTCACCGCGATCGGCTTCCGCCAGACCGGCCTTGATCTGCTCGATCTGCCAAGCGTTGAGCTCGACATAGTTCTCGATCGCCTTGGCGGCGAGCCAGTTGCGCGAGCGGTCGGTGTCCGCCGCCAGCGCATCAAGCTTGGCGAGCGTCTCGTCGTCGAGGCGGATGGTGAAGGCTGCCGTCATGCTGGTTCACTCCGGTTCACAGTGAACATAGGCGGTTCGCAGCGCAGCGCCAAGCGCCGTGCGTTTACCATGTTTCACGTGAAGCGTTGGAGCGCGCCCTTAGCGATGCACGCCGAGATGGGCGGTCAGGCCACCATCGATCGGGAGGACCGTGCCGGTGATGTAGGCGGCCGGCGGGCTCATCAGGAAGGCGGCGAGGCCCGCGACCTCCTCCGGTCTGGCGAAGCGGCCGGCCGGGATCTGGCTTTCCATCTTGTCGCGATAGGCGGCGTAGGGCGCCATCATGTCGGTATCGACGAAGCCCGGCGCGATCACGTTGACGGTGACGCCGCGCTTACCGGTCTCGACCGCGAGCGTCTTGGCATAGGAGATCAGCGCCCCCTTGGACGCGGCATAGGCGGCATTGCCGGGGTTGCCGCGCAGCGCCGCGACAGAGCCGATCGCGACGATGCGGCCGGCCTTGGCGCGGATCATGCCGCGCATCAGGCTCTTGGCGAGGCGTGTGAAGGCCCAGAAATTGACCTGCATCGCCGCCTCGGCCTTGTCCTGAACCAGCATGGCGGCGAGCGTGTCATAAGGCTGGCCGGCATTGTGGACGAGGCCGAACCAGGCCTCGCCCTCGCACTGCTCGCAGAAGGCGTCGAGCGCGGCCTTGTCGGAGAGATCGAGCGACAAGGCGCGCACGCTGCGGCCGGGCGCGGCCTCCGCGATCTCGGCAGCGAGCGCCTGCGCCTGCTCACCCGAGGAGCGATAGGTGAAGTCGACATCGTGGCCATCGGCCACGAGCGCCCGCACGATCGCGGCGCCGACGCCCTTGGCGCCGCCGGTGACGAGAACCCTGGTCATGCTGCGTCCGGTCCCGCCGTCAGGACGAGGCAGGTGTTCTGGCCGCCGAAGCCGAAGGAGTTCGACAGAACGGTCCGGACCTTGGCGTCGCGGGCCTCGTTCGGAATGACGTCGAGCGCGATCGCCGGATCGGGCGTGCTGTAGTTGATCGTCGGCGGTATCCGGCCATTGGCGATGGTCATGAGCGAGATCACCGCCTCGACCGCACCGGCCGCGGTCAGCGTATGGCCGAGCATCGACTTGTTCGAGGAGATCGGGAGATTCGCCATGCGCTCGCCGAAGACGGCGGAGCAGCTCATCGCCTCCATCTTGTCGTTCTCCGGCGTCGAGGTGCCGTGCGCGTTGATGTAGTCGACATCATCAGGGGTGAGTCCGGCGTCGGCCAGGGCATCCTGCATGGCGAGGATCGCCGGTTTGCCGTCCGGGCTCGAGCGGGTGCGGTGGAAGCCGTCACCGCGCTCGCCGCAGCCGGCGACGATGCCGAGGATGGTGGCGCCGCGCGCCAGGGCGTGGTCGTAATCCTCCAGCACCAGCGCGCCGGCGCCCTCGCCCATGACGAAGCCGTCACGGTTCTTGGAAAACGGCTTGGCGGAGGCCTCCGGCGGATCGTTCTGGGTCGAGAGGGCCGAGAGCAGCGAGAAGCGGATCAGCGCCTCGGCATGGACCGAGCCGTCGGTGCCGATGCAGAGCGCGGCCTCGGTCTCGCCTCGACGGATCGCCTCGACGCCCATCTGGATCGCGGTCGCGCCCGAGGAGCAGGCGGTCGAGAGCGAGATCGGCGAACCCTTGGTGCCGAATTTCTCGGCGATGTGCTCGGCGACGCCGCCGAACAGGAAGAGCTCGTGCATCGCCTGGTGCTTGTGGCGGGCGGCGACGCGCAGCAGCGCGTCGTAATCGGGATCGCCCTCGACGGCCTGCGCCAGTTCCTGCTTCTGCGGCCATTCCATCTCGACCGGCGGCACCGCCATGAAGAGTTCGCCGGGGAAATCACCGGCGGCGCCGAGGCCGCTCTGCACCACCGCTTCCTCGGCGGCGAGGGTGGCGAGCTTCTCGGAGAGCTCGGGGGCGGCAAAGGAGCCATCGAACAGGAAGTCGACGGTCGCGGCGATGGTGGTGCGCAGGCCTTCCGTCGGGAAGCGCTCGATCCGGTGGATGCCGGAGCGGCCCGCGGTCAGGGCCTCCCAATTGGCGTCCTTGCCCTGGCCGAGCGAGGTGACGATGCCGAGGCCGGTGACGGCGACGATCGGCCGGCCCTGGCTGTCGCGATGGTTTGCACCCATGACGCCTCTCCTTAAGCCTTGACCAGACGGGCGGCGCCTTCGCCGCGCCAATGCGCGGCGCCGGTGACGATCGCCTCATTCGCCGCGCCGGTCGAGAGCGCGGACGCGGCGAGCGCGACCGAGACCGGGAAGGCGGCTTCGATGGAATGGCCGACGAGGTCGCCGGTGGCGATGCGGCGCGCCTTCGGGGCGGCCTTGGCGATGGCAGCGGCTTCTTCGTCGGTGATTTCGGCGCAGCCGGTCGCAGCTGAGATCGCCAGCACGTTGGCGCCGATCGGGCCGAAGCCGGAGAGCAGTTCGTCTAGTGCCTTGGCGACCGAGCCGGGCTGGCGGCGGCTGCGATGAGCGCCGGCATGGCTGAGGCGCGCATGCGCCCTGGCGCCGCGCGCCGCGGCGCGCTCGGCTGATTCCAGCACGAGGAAGGCGCCGGCGCTGCCGGTGATCATGCCGGGCGCCTCGCTGCGAGCGAAGACCGGTGCGAAATCGGTGGAGCGCAGGAAGCCGCCGAGCTCGAACAGCAGCAGCATGTCGCGGCGCTCGGCATTGTAGGCGCCGCCGACGAGGATAATGTCGGCCTGGCCGGCCGCGATCCGGGCCTGAGCGGTGCGGATCGCGTCGACGCCGGCCTGCTCCTCGCCCATCAGCGTGCGCGAGGCGCCGGTGATGCCGTGGACGATGCCGATATTGCCGGCGAGCAGGTTGGAAAGCTGGGCCAGGAACAAGGTTGGCCTGAGATCACCCATCAGCCGTTCGTTGAGGAAGGCGCCGGGCTGGTTGGCGTTGCGCAGGCCGGCCAGCACGGCGGCGTCGACGGCATGGTCGCGCTCGCCGCCGCCGGCGGCGACGATGACCTGGAGCTGGCTCTTGGCCTCGGTGTCGTCCTTCAACCCGGCATCGTCGAGGGCGAGGCCCGCAGCATAGACGCCGAGGCGCTGCCAGGGCTCCATCTGGCGCTGGTCGGACTTCTTCGGGATCTGCTTGTCGAGCTCGAGCGGCTTCAGCGGATGCAGCGGGTAGGGCGCGAAGCTCTGGGTGTCGACGACGGGAGCGGCATTGGAGGCGAGCGCCTGCGCATGCGCCTCGATGCCCTCGCCGAGGCTGGAGGCAAGGCCGATGCCGGTGATGACGACGTCGCGGGCCATGTCAGGCTGCCTCCGGGGAGAGGCCGATGGCGGTGATGCGGCTTTGCATCAGCGTGCGCATATCGGCGGGGAAGGGCATCAGGCGGAAGCGCAGTTCGGCATCGCAGATCGGCTTGCCGGCAATGGCGATCTTCGCCTTCGTGGCTGCGTAGCCGGAGCCCTCGTGGACGAGTTCGGCGCTGACGTCGAGCACTGCGTTCGGTTCGACGAAAGTGCGGAAGCGCGCCTTGTCGACCATCATCAGGAAAGGCATCTGCGTCAGGCCGTTGAGCCCGAGCAGAAGATAGCCGGAGGCCTGCGCCATGGTTTCGGTGAGCAGGACGCCGGGAACGAGCGGGTGGCCGGGGAAATGGCCCTCGAAGACCGGGCTTGTCGCCGGAACGGTCGAGCGGGTCAGGATCCGCTTGGCCGCCGGATCGAAACTCTCGACCTTGTCGATCATGTCGAAATATTCGAGGCGCATGCGGTTTCAACCCGTCTCGCCGCGATCGGGGTCGGGCCCCGCTTGCGGCGTCTTAACGTCCAGCGATGGCCCTGGCGGGCCGGGATGCGCTCAGGCGGCCTTGGCGGCGACGAGGTCGTCGATGCGCTTGCACAGGTTCTCGAGCACGAAATACTGCTCGGCCGGCGCTTTGCCCTCGTTGACCTCCTGGGTCCACTGCTCCAGCGGCAGCTTGATGCCGAAGGCCTTGTCGATCGCGAAAGCGATGTCGAGGAAGGCGAGGGAGTCGATGCCGAGATCTTCGATCGCGTGGCTTTG
The DNA here is from genome assembly GCF_902506165.1 of Bosea sp. 29B. Classification (NCBI taxonomy): domain Bacteria; kingdom Pseudomonadati; phylum Pseudomonadota; class Alphaproteobacteria; order Hyphomicrobiales; family Alloboseaceae; genus Allobosea; species Allobosea sp. 29B. The sequence goes on along the minus strand of NZ_LR733817.1, from coordinate 2,034,849 downwards.
GGGCGTGATCTTCTCGCGAGGAATGTCGCAAGTTTCCGAAATGATGCCGGCGACCGTCTCGAACGTGGCGGACATGCGGGTGCTCCCGTCTTGGATGATGATGGCGGATGGCGTCCGGGCGCGTTCGCCCCGCGCCTGCCCCAAGCCCCCCGCCGAGGATGGCTGTGACCGCCCCCTTACACCTGCGTGCAGGATAGGACAACCGTCACGACCAAAGAGAGACGCCCGGCTTTTGGCCGGGCGTCCAGTATTATCGTCGCCGAGCCTTAAGCGGCGATGCCGCGCAGCACGTAATGCAGGATGCCGGCGTTCTTGAAGTAGTCGAGCTCGTCCAGCGTATCGATGCGGCAGAGGATCGGAACCTTCTTCACCTTGCCGTCGGCATAGGTGATCTCGGCTTCGAGCATCTGGCGCGGCTTGACGGTGGCGAGGCCCTTGATCGTCACGCTCTCGTCGCCCTTGAGGCCGAGCGAG